>NZ_CP046909.1:635506-1271013 GCF_009789655.1 Paraburkholderia acidiphila | reverse complement strand
TCGCCGGCCGCGGCGAAACGGTCGGGGTGCACCTGCGCCTGCACCGTGCGGTAGGCATGGTCGAGCGCGTTCGCATCGATTTCGAACTGCTCGGGCAGGCCGAACAGCACGAAGTGGCTATCGGAGAGCGACCGGGCGGGCGTGGAAGGCGTGCTCATCGGCTGGAACGTTCTTGTGGGGCTATCAGGGCCATCAAAATCAAAAAGGCGGCACAGGCCGCCTTTTCACCGCTCGACGCGGGCTCAAACGCGGAAGGACTCGCCGCAGCCGCACTCGTCCTTCACATTCGGGTTGTTGAACCGGAAGCCTTCGTTCAGGCCTTCGCGCACGAAGTCGAGCTGCGTGCCGTCGATATAGGCGAGGCTCTTCGGGTCGACGATGACCTTCACGCCGTGGCTCTCGAAGACGTTGTCCTCGGGCGCGAGTTCGTCGACGTACTCGAGCTTGTACGCGAGGCCCGAGCAGCCCGTCGTGCGCACGCCAAGACGCAGGCCCACGCCCTTGCCGCGACGGGTCAGGTACTTTTGCACGTGCTGTGCCGCTTTTTCAGTCAACGTAATTGCCATAGCATCTTCGCCGCGCCTCGCGCCGCCCGGTTCGGCTTTCGCCTTCCCTTGCGTCGCGACGCAACCCTGCTGCATCCAAAATCGTTAGTCCCAGAGCGCCGCACCCGAGGTCCGGCGCCGTCCTGCATTCGCTGCTGCGCGCCTTACGCCGCTTTACGCCGCGTCGGCCTTCGCTTCGGTCGTGTGACGCTGGCGATAGTCGGCAACCGCTGCCTTGATCGCGTCTTCCGCGAGAATCGAGCAGTGGATCTTCACCGGCGGCAGCGCCAGTTCTTCGGCGATCTGCGTGTTCTTGATGTCGAGGGCCTGGTCGAGCGTCTTGCCCTTCACCCACTCGGTCACGAGCGAGCTCGAAGCGATCGCCGAGCCGCAGCCGTAGGTCTTGAACTTCGCGTCTTCGATCACGCCGTCCGCGCCCACGCGGATCTGCAGCTTCATCACGTCGCCGCACGCCGGCGCACCGACCATGCCGGTGCCGACCGCGTCGTCGTCCTTCGAGAACGAACCGACGTTGCGCGGGTTTTCGTAGTGGTCCAGAACCTTGTCGCTATATGCCATGATCACACTCCTTCAATTCGTTGGCCGCGCTGCAATCCGTTGCGCTGCGGCCGGGTCAAAGTTCGCTGCTGACTGCGCGGCTAAAGCCTTAGTGCGGCCTTAGTGCGCCGCCCACTGAATGGTCGACAGATCGATGCCGTCCTGGTGCATTTCCCACAGCGGCGACAGCTCGCGCAGCTTGGCGATCTTCGTCTTCAGCAGGTTGATGACGTAATCGACATCCTGTTCCGTCGTGAAGCGGCCCACTGTGAAGCGGATCGAGCTGTGCGCCAATTCGTCGTTGCGACCGAGCGCGCGCAGCACATACGACGGCTCGAGCGATGCGGACGTGCAAGCCGAACCCGACGACACCGCCACGTCCTTGACCGCCATGATCAGCGACTCGCCTTCGACGAAGTTGAAGCTGATGTTCAGGTTGTGCGGGACACGCTGTTCCATGTCGCCGTTCACGTAGGTTTCTTCGATTTCCTTCAGGCCGCGCAGGAGCTTGTCGCGCAGCATGCGCACGCGCTCGTTTTCCGTGGCCATCTCTTCACGCGCGATGCGGAATGCTTCGCCCATGCCGACGATCTGGTGCGTAGCCAGCGTGCCCGAGCGCATGCCGCGCTCGTGACCGCCGCCGTGCATCTGCGCTTCGATGCGCACGCGCGGCTTGCGGCGCACGTACAGCGCGCCGATGCCCTTCGGGCCATAGGTCTTGTGCGCCGAGAACGACATCAGGTCGACCTTGAGCTTTTGCAGGTCGATGGGCGCCTTGCCAGTGGATTGCGCGGCGTCGACGTGGAAAATGATGCCCTTCTCGCGGCAGATCTCGCCGATCGTCTCGATGTCCTGGATCACGCCGATCTCGTTGTTCACGTGCATGACGGAAACAAGGATCGTGTCGGGACGCAACGCGGCCTTGAACGCTTCGAGGTCGATCAGGCCGTCGTCCTTGACGTCCAGATAGGTGACTTCGTAGCCTTCGCGCTCGAGCTCGCGGCAGGTGTCGAGCACGGCCTTGTGCTCGGTCTTCACCGTGATGATGTGCTTACCCTTGCTCTTGTAGAAGTGCGCGGCGCCCTTGATCGCGAGGTTGTCCGATTCGGTCGCGCCGGAGGTCCAGATGATTTCACGCGGGTCGGCGTTGACGAGCGCGGCGACCTGCTCGCGCGCTTCCTCGACGGCATGTTCCGCATCCCAGCCATAGGCGTGGCTGCGCGACGCCGGATTGCCGAACTGCTCGCGCAGATACGGAATCATCTTGTCCACCACGCGCGGGTCGACGGGGGTCGTCGCACTGTAGTCCATGTAAATGGGCAGGTGGGGAATGTCGTTATTCATCTATCGCTCCGGGGAATCTTATGTGCTGCGCTGTACTGTGTTGCGTTCTGGCGGCGCTCGAAGGGACTACGAACCCGCCATGTTGAAGATCGAGTTCGGACCTAGCGGCACCGCCCTGACCGGCTCCACCGCCGGCGCCTCGGCGCGGCGGTCGCGCAGGACGGCGGGCGCGGCGCCTTCGCGGGCGCGCTGCTTGTCCACCAGGTCCTTGAGCGACACCGAATCGAGGTACTCGACCATTTTCTGGTTCAGCGTCGACCAGAGTTCGTGCGTCATGCAGTGGCCGTCATGCTGCTTGGTGCCTTCGCAGGCGCCCTTGCCGCCGCACTGGGTGGCATCGAGCGGCTCGTCTACGGCGATGATGATGTCCGCGACCGTGACATCCTCAGCGCGACGCGCGAGGTTGTACCCGCCGCCCGGCCCGCGGACCGATTCGACGATTTCGTGACGGCGCAGCTTGCCGAACAGCTGTTCGAGGTACGACAGCGAGATATGCTGCCGCTGGCTGATACCCGCAAGCGTCACCGGGCCCTGCTCCTGGCGCAGGGCCAGGTCAATCATCGCCGTAACGGCGAAACGGCCTTTGGTGGTGAGTCTCATGATGTATGGGAACCGCAATTCTCGACAATTTTCGTCAAGTATAAATACATGACTAGTTTAGTCAAGTATCAATGTCGCGATCTGGGTTATTAGGTGCGCTGCGAATCGCAAAAATGGCGCGCCTTCCGCATTCGGCAGATCCGCGCCACCCATCTCAGTCGGCCAATTGCCCACGCAATGCGACAAGTAGACCCGCGCAAGCAGTCTCACACTGATCGAGCACCATTTCGAAGCCAGCGTCGCCGCCGAAATAGGGATCGACTACGACGCGTTCGTCAGCCTGGGGTGCAAACTCCATCAGCAGGCGGATCTTGTCGCGCTCGCTCGCCGGGCAAACATCTTGAAGAGCGGTGACGTTGGCGTCGTCCATTGCCACGATCAGGTCGAAACGGCGGAAATCCTCGGCCGCGATCTGCCGGGCGCGCAACGGCGCGAGATCGTAGCCGCGCTGGCCGCCGGCCCGCTGGGCCCGCGCGTCGGGCGCCTCGCCGATGTGCCAGTCGCCTGTTCCCGCCGAATCGACCTCGACACATCCCGCCAAGCCCGCTTCATCCACGAGACGCAGCATCACGGCCTCGGCCGTAGGCGAGCGGCAGATATTGCCAAGACAAACGAAGCAGACGGAAACCTTTTTCATTCGTGGGGGCTGGTGAGACGGTCGGCGGTTGGCCTTCAGCGCGCGGCGGCGAATTTCGAATTATACAAAGCGTACGAACCGCGCGCTGCGCGGCGCGTTGGCGCCGGAACGATCATCAGATCGCGTTCGCGCGCGGCAGCGGCGCAATCGCGTTCATCGCCTTCACCGGCGTCTTGCCTTCGCTGCCCACGAGACCATACGAGACGGCGCGCGCGAGTTCTGCCGTGACCTGATCGGCTGCGAGCGGCATTTGCTGCTCGGCGGTTTTCCATGCATGGATCCATGCGATCACCGCGAGCGGCACGATCAGCGCCAGCGGCCAGTACACCGTTATTTTCTTTCTCATGATGCGACTCTCTATCGACTGTGAAGCGACAGGTGCGGACGCACTATCGCCAGTCGAGATGATATAGAGAGTCGCAATCAGGAAAAACCCGGTCCGGACGAACACACTGTTGCGCCAGCTTAAATAGTCGGCAACCTGGACTTGACTGCGGGGGAGCGCGTCAGGCCTGTTCGGTGCGCTTTGTCGCGTCCAGATGCGTGTGCCGCGCCGCGTACAACTCGCGGAAAGTACGCCCGACCGGCGCAGGCATGTCGCGCCCGTTGGTCCAGCCGCGTGCAAATGGCAGCTTGCGAATGAGCCTGGCCTGCCCGCCCATGCGCTCGAGGATCCGCACGCCGAGTTTGGTGAGCAGCGCATAGGCCGTTGGATGCAGCGCGAGCCAACCCCACGCGGCGAGCGCCGCGCGTTCGCGCCACGGGCGTAAATGGCGCTCCGTCTGCTTCTCGCGCAGTTTGCGCAGCAAGTCCGAAAGCGGAATGCCCACAGGGCAGACGCTGTTGCACTCGCCGCAGAGTGTCGCGGCCTGAGGAAGGTCGAGCGTCTTTTCGATGCCGACGTAGCTTGGCGTGAGCACGGAGCCCATCGGACCCGGGTACACCCAGCCATACGCATGGCCGCCCACCTTCTGATAGACGGGGCAGTGATTCATGCACGCCCCGCAGCGAATGCAGCGCAGCATCTCCTGGAATTCCCCGCCAATGAGGCCCGTGCGGCCGCCGTCGACGAGTACGACGTACATGTGCTCCGGCCCGTCCTGGTCCTCGGGTCCGCGCGGGCCCGTCAGAACCGAGAAGTAGTTCGACGTGGCCTGCCCCGTTGCCGAGCGCGGCAACAGACGCATGGCGGTCGCGAGGTCCTCGAGCGTAGGCAGCACCTTCTCGATGCCCGTCACCGCCACATGGACCCGCGGCATCACCGTACACATGCCCTCATTGCCCTCGTTGGTCACGAGCACGACCGACCCCGTTTCCGCCACGAGAAAGTTGCCGCCCGTCACGCCCATATCCGCCGAGAGAAAATGCGGACGCAGGATTTCGCGCGCCTCACGCGTCATATCGGGGATTTCGGTCAGGCGTGGCTTGTCGTGCGTCTTCGCGAAGAGGTCGGCAATCTCGTCCTTGTCCTTGTGGACGACGGGCGCAATGATGTGGCTCGGCGGTTCGTTGTCGTTGATCTGCAGGATGTACTCGCCCAGATCGGTCTCGATGGACTGCACGCCCATTTCCGCGAGCACCGTATTGAGCCGCATTTCCTCCGAAACCATCGATTTGGTCTTGATGACCTTGTGCACGTCGTGGCGCCGCGCGATGTCCGCAACCAGCTTTGCCGCGTCTTGCGCCGTTTGCGCGTAGAGCACGGTCACCGCGCGCCGCGTAGCCTCCGTTTCGAACTGTTCGAGCCAGACATCGAGATTCTCGAGCGCACGGTTGCGCCTTGCCTTCAGCGCAGCGCGCGTGGCGGGGAAATCGATCGCGGTAATCGCCTCGGCGCGCGCCGAAACGAACTTGGTCGAGAGTTTCTTGAGGTTGTGCTGCAGACGCTGGTCGGCCAGCTTCTGACCGGCGCGCGCCTTGAACTGCATCGATTGGACTTGCATGGCGTGTGGACGATGTTGTGCGATGTTCGGCGAGGTCTGGGGCTATTCGTGAATTGCGCGCAAACGGAGCGACGGCAACCAGCGGCGTATCACACGTCCCCCGCCAGCACCTGGGCGATGTGCAGCACGCGCGTGGTGGTGTCCCCGGTGCGGCGCAAGCGGCCTTCGATATTCAGCATGCAGCCGAGGTCGCCGAGCACCACGGCACCGGTCCCGCTTGCCTGTACATTGGCGCATTTTTCGTCGGCGATGGCCGTCGAGATGTCACCGTACTTCACGGCAAAGGTGCCACCGAAGCCACAGCAGTGCTCGCAATCCTTCATCTCATGGACTTCGACGCCGCGCTGGGCGAGCAATGCGCGCGGCTGCGCCTTCACGCCCAGTTCGCGCAGGCCCGAGCACGAGTCGTGGTAAGTCACCGGTCCGCTGAACTCCCCTTGCGGCAGCGTGACCTTCGCGACGTTGACGAGGAAATCCGTAAGTTCGTAGACACGCTCGCGCAGCTTGCCGTAGCGCGCCATCAATTCCGGATCGTCGCGGAACAGGTCGCCGTAGTGCACACCGATCATGCCGCCACAAGACCCCGATGGGACGACGAGATAGTCGAACTGCTCGAATTCGCGCAGGGTCTTTTCCGCGAGATCGCGCGCGAGCGCGCGCTCGCCTGAGTTGTAGGCAGGCTGGCCGCAGCAGGTTTGCGCAGGCGGCACGACGACTTCATAGCCTGCCTCTTCGAGCAATTTCAGCGTCGAAAAACCAATTTCCGGACGCATCGTGTCGATAAGGCACGTGACGAACAACCCGACTCGCATGGGGACTCCTCGTTAAAACCGTCCCCGATTATCCGCTGTTTCGTCGCCACGACCAACGCGGGTCTGCATCACCCTCGGCCGCCATGCGAGATGCCGCAGCGCAGCGCAAAACTCCGCCCTGCGGCTTACTTTTTTCACAATACGAGATACAATGCATTTTCCGCCTCAAGTGTCAAACGAATCTGAACTCATGAGCGACACCCATCCAGATCCGAAGACCTCGATTCAGGTGATCGAGCGCATGATGCGCCTGCTGGACGCGCTGGCCGCGCACAGCGACCCTGTCAGCCTGAAGGAACTTGCGCAGCGCACCGAACTGCATCCTTCGACTGCGCACCGCATCCTGAACGATATGGTGAGCTGCCGTCTCGTCGACCGCTCCGATCCGGGCACCTACCGGCTTGGCATGCGGCTGCTCGAACTCGGTAACCTCGTGAAAGCGCGGCTTTCCGTGCGCGACGCGGCGCTCACGCCGATGCGCGAACTGCACCGCCTCACGGGCCAGACCGTCAACCTCTCCGTGCGCCAGGGCGACGAAATCGTCTATATCGAACGCGCCTATTCGGAACGCTCGGGCATGCAGGTGGTGCGCGCCATTGGCGGCCGGGCCCCGCTGCACCTCACTTCGGTCGGCAAGCTCTTTCTCGCCGCCGACGAAGCGAACCGCGTGCGCGCCTACGCCACGCGCACCGGCCTTTCGGGCCACACGCGCAACAGCATTACCGACCTCGGACGGCTCGAGCGCGAACTCGCCCACGTACGCCAGCAATTCTGTGCACGTGACAACGAGGAGCTCGAACTGGGCGTACGCTGCATTGCTGCCGGCATCTACGACGACACCGGTAAGCTCGTTGCGGGTCTTTCGCTTTCCGCGCCTGCGGACCGGCTGCAAGATTCGTGGCTAGGCCAGTTGAGCAAGACGGCGCTCACGATTTCGGAATCGCTGGGCTACCACCCGGAGCCCGCTGAAGGCAACGTGCAGCCCGCGTGAATTTAGCGAGAAGCTGAACCTGGAAGAGCCGAGGCGTGCCCTCCGCTTTTTTTGGGGCTCGCCGCCTGCCTCACGCCACCAGTTCGTCGAGCTTCCGGTTCAGCTTGGTGTCGAGGTGGCGCGCTTCTTTTGCCAGATTCACCTGCTTTGCCGTTCGCGCCGTTTCCAGCAGCGCCGAGTCGATGCTGTATCCGTCGCGCTCCATCAGCCATGCGAGGATGTCGCCAAGATGCCATAGCGACGGATTGCCCTCGTGCACGGGCTGGGGAAATTCCTGCGCGTGTCCGAGCATCAGCTTACGCATGTTCTGGCGCGACATGCCGGTCAAGTCGGCGGCATCGGTCAGGCCGACGAAATCTGGCGCGGCTTCCACGAGGCGCGCGCCAGGCACCGCCTCCTTCACGTCCTGCAGCGCCGAATAGATTGCCGACCATGCATTTGCGCTGTCGCGCGTGAATGTCAGCGCGATTCGGCCCGGCAAGCCCACACCGATCGTCGCGTCGTCGCAGCCTGCAGCCGCCAGGCGCTCCACGAGCGCTTCATGATCGCTGTCTTCGGCTGCCAGTTGGTACTTGAGAGTGAACAGATAATCCATGCGTTACTCCGGCGCAACGGCCGCCGCACACGCAGCTGCCGCGTTGATACGATGGGTCGTGCAGTTCTCGACCACGCGTTTGAGCACATAGGCGTGATTGCCCGCGTTACGCGGCGTACTCCAGATGCTCGTGATGCAGGATTCCCCGCAACGGCAAGCGGCGTCGTTGTATGGGCAGTACATGCGACCCCATGCGTGCCCATGGCCTTTACCTGGCTGAACTAACCAGCCTTGTTTCTCAGCGTAAGCAAGCACGGCTTCGATCTCTTTCTTTGGGTGCGATCGTCTCATCGACAAACTCAGTGTACGCATCGACAGATTGGTTGTCAATTGACAACCATCAGCCCCAGTATCACCGCGCGCCGAGGTCAGGCGGGATTGGGCGCAGGTATTCACCAGGCAATGGTGCCGACGAAACAAACGACGAGACAGTCTGCCGATCGTCATAGGACGAACAGCGCGCCGGAAAGCAAAACGCCCCGCAATTGCGGGGCGTTTGTCGGATAAACCGGAAACGGTGGGATTCAGGTGCCAGGGCCGCCTGCGTCGGCGCTCGTAATGCGCGGCTGCTGGTCGGCGCCGCCATTGTCGAGCCACGTGCGCACGCGCGTTGCATCCGCGAAGCGCGAGTACTTGCCGCTCGAATCGAGCAGGACCATGATCACCGGACGATTGTGAATCGTCGTTTGCATGACGAGGCACTCACCCGCTTCGTTGATGAAACCCGTCTTCTGCAAGCCGATGTCCCACGACGCATTGCGCACCAACGCATTCGTGCTGTTGTAGGCGAGATTGCGCTTGCCCGTGAACACGTCGTAGCTGCGGTCGGTCGAGAACTGGCGAATCATCGGGTACTGGTAGGCCGCGTTCACCATCTTCACGAGGTCACGCGCGGTCGAAACGTTGTGGCTCGTGAGCCCCGTGGAATTCTCGAAGTGCGTATCGGTCATGCCGAGTTGCTTCGCCTTCGCGTTCATCGCCGCGATGAACGCCGGACGGCCGCCCGGGTAATAGCGCGAAAGCGCCGCCGCCGCGCGGTTTTCCGACGCCATCAACGCGATGTGCAGCATGTCTTCGCGCGAGAGCACCGAGCCCACCGAAAGACGCGAGCCCGTGTTCTTCTCGTAGTCACGATCTTCGTCCGTGACTTCGATTTGCTCCGAGAGCGACTCCTTCGAATCGAGCACGACCATTGCCGTCATGAGCTTCGAGATCGACGCGATCGGCACGACGGCGTGCGAGTTCTTGTCGAATAGCGGCTCGAGCGAGTTCTGGTCGACCACGTACGCGACGCCCGAGCGCAGCATCAGCGAGTCGGGTGTTTCGTGCAGACCGAACGCCTGACCGACGGTCGGCTGGCGCGGTTCGAACGCGACGCGACGCACCGCCGAATGATGGCGGCCGTTCATCGTATAGGTGACGCGGCGCTTTTTCACCACCGGACGCGCATCGTCGTCTTTCGCGGCGACGGTACGGGTTGCGCCCGCCTTTTTAGTAGCCTTTGCCGATTCCGGCTCAGCCTTCGCAACCTTCTTGGTGGCCTTTTTCGCCTTGGCCGTTTTGGCCGGTGCAGCGTCTTGCGACGCAGCAAAGGCGCCCTCAGGCGCCACGAGCGTCGCACTGATCGCAACGGAAACAGCAACCGACAACGCGGTGCTGAGAACCGACGACGGCATCAGTGAGAACGACAGGAGCTTGTCGGATTTCATTGGTGTTCTTGATGGAGCGGCGGGATCGTTCGCCAAGTGTAGTAAAACCACGAAAAATTCGCAAATTGAAGCACTTATAGGCGCTCATTAAACCGAAGTATGACCTCCGATTGAGCTGGCCAATGTACTTCCCGCATTCGATGGAGTCAGACAATTGCCAAGCCGCTCCTCTCGCCACGACGCCGCATGCTGTCAACGTTTGCGGCGCACGCACAGTGCGCTTGCTGCGTTAACGGCGTTCGTCGTACGGAACTTGAACTGAGGAAAATACGGGTGAGATTGTCTGACCGCCAGTGCCGCCGTGCCGCGCGACGCGCGTTCGACCGCAATGGATCATTAACGTTCCATGTAGGAATTTGGTGTACGCACCCAGGACAAATCCCATAGGCGCGTTCCTATGATCCATGCCGCATCTTGCCAGAAGCCGCGCTTCTGCGCTTGCCGCACCCTGCGCGCCGCCCCAGCCAACTCGGCGCGAGCCCCGCATGCTGGGGCGTCGGCGCGATTGTCGCAGTGGCACCATGCGCGAGGCATAAGTGACTGTTTAATAATAAATTATCGACATTGTGCGACGCACCAAAAAGCCTTGACTTTCTTCCGGAGCGTCCTAAAATCGAGTCAATGTTGCGACGCACAAAGCGAGCGACAGAGCACCAGCGCCGTGCCACTTACTTCAGGCGACCCACGAAGGCCGCCGACATACAGGAGCGTAAACATGAGTCTGCTGACCCCTGAGCAATTCGCCGCTGCCCAGAAAGCCAACCTCGAAACCCTGTTCGGCCTCACCGGCAAGGCATTCGAAGGCGTGGAAAAGCTCGTCGAATTGAACCTTCAGGCCGTCCGCTCGAATCTGGCGGAATCGCAGGAACACGCCCAGCGCGCACTGTCGGTGAAGGACGCGCAGGAATTCCTGGCCCTGCAAACGAGCTATGCCCAGCCGCTGACCGAAAAGCTGCTGTCGTATGGCCGTCATGTGTATGAAATCGCCTCGGCCACCCAGGCTGAGTTTGCGAAGGTCGCCGAAGCCCACTACGAAGAGCAGAACCGCAAGGTTCAATCGCTCGTCGACAACGTCGCGAAGAACGCACCGGCTGGCTCGGAAACCGCCGTCGCCGTGATCAAGTCGGCCATCAACGCCGCGAACACGACCTACGAAACGGTTCACAAGGCGACGAAGCAAGCCGTGGAAATGGCGGAAAGCAACTTCAACGCCGCCACTGCTGCTGCCAGCAAGGCTGCTGCCCAGGCCTCGCGCTCGGCCGCCGCTTCGGCCAAGAAGCCGGTCTGAACGTTGTAGATCGAACCGGTGCGCGCGCAGAAGCCGCGGCGCACCGGGCGCCGGACCTGAACGCTCCGGCATGCCGCCCGGCATGTCACTTGCCCGGTCGCCGACCGGGAATCTTTTTTACGCTCCGGCGCCTCTCGTAGCACCCCCGCAGCACCGAGCGTGACCCCAAAATGCAAACGGCGCACTCCTCACGGAGTGCCGTTTCTTCATGCGCGCCGCGACGAGCGGCGCGGCACGCACTTACTTCTTCTTCTGCGGAGGCAGGTCGGTACAAACGCCTTCGTACAACTCGGCTGCCATGCCGATCGACTCGCCCAGCGTCGGGTGCGGGTGGATCGTCTTGCCGATGTCGGTCGCATCCGCGCCCATTTCCACGGCAAGGCACACTTCGCTGATGAGGTCGCCAGCGTTCAGGCCGACGATACCGCCGCCGATCACGCGATGCGTCTCTTCGTCGAAGATCAGCTTGGTAAAGCCCTCGTCGCGGCCATTGGCGATCGCGCGGCCCGAAGCGGCCCACGGGAACACTGCCTTACCGTACTTGATGCCTTCGGCCTTGCACTGGTCTTCGGTCTTGCCGGCCCAAGCCACTTCCGGATCCGTGTAGGCCACCGACGGAATCTGCAGCGCGTCGAAGTACGCCTTCTCGCCGTGCGCCGCTTCCGCCGCCACGTGACCTTCATGCACGGCCTTG
Source organism: Paraburkholderia acidiphila (assembly GCF_009789655.1). GTDB lineage: Bacteria > Pseudomonadota > Gammaproteobacteria > Burkholderiales > Burkholderiaceae > Paraburkholderia > Paraburkholderia acidiphila. The sequence continues at coordinate 1,259,297 of NZ_CP046909.1, read as the reverse complement.
TGTGCAAGCATCGGCTGGCCGACCACGTCGCCGATCGCGAAAATGTGCGGCACGTTGGTACGCATCTGCTTGTCGACTTCGATGAAGCCGCGATCCGTCACCGCCACGCCTGCCTTGTCCGCGCCGATCTTCCTGCCGTTGGGCGAGCGGCCCACGGCGACCAGCACGAGGTCGTAGCGCTGCGGTTCGGCCGGCGCTTTCTCGCCCTCGAACGAGACGTAGATACCATCGTCCTTCGCCTCGGCCTTCGTGGTCTTGGTCTTGAGCATGACGTTCGCGAAGCGCTTCGCGTTGTACTTCTCCCAGACCTTCACGAGATCGCGGTCCGCGCCGGCCATCAGGCCGTCGAGCATTTCCACGACGTCGATCTGCGCGCCAAGCGTCGCGTAGACGGTGGCCATTTCCAGACCGATGATGCCGCCGCCGATCACGAGCATCTTCTGCGGAATCTGACGCAGCTCCAGCGCGCCGGTCGAGTCGACCACACGCGGATCTTCCGGCATGAACGGCAGCTTCACGGCTTGCGAGCCCGCAGCGATGATCGCCTGCTTGAACTTGACGATCTTCTTGCCGTTCTCGCCCGCCACTTCCATGTGGTTCGGATCGAGGAATGCGCCCGCGCCGGTCACGACTTCGACCTTGCGCGCCTTCGCCATGCCGGCGAGACCGCCCGTGAGCTTCTTGACGACGCCCGACTTGAAGTCGCGCAGCTTGTCCAGATCGATCTGCGGCTTGCCGAAGGTGATGCCGTGCGAACCGAGCGCTTCGGCTTCGTCGATCACGAGCGCGGTGTGCAGCAGCGCCTTCGACGGAATGCAGCCCACGTTCAGGCAAACGCCGCCAAGCGTCGAATAACGCTCGACCAGCACGGTCTTCATGCCGAGGTCGGCGGAGCGGAACGCCGCCGAATAGCCGCCGGGACCGGCACCGAGCACGAGCATGTCGCATTCGACATCGGCGCTGCCGCTGAAGCTACCGGCTTGCGGCGCGGGCGCGGGCGCCGCCGCCTTCGGCGCTTCGGCTGCCTTCGGCGCTTCGGCCTTCGGTGCAGGCGCGGCCGCGCTTTCAACGGCTTCGACCAGCGCGATCACCGTGCCTTGCGAAGCCTTGTCGCCGGCCTTGAGCTTCACTTCCTTGACGGTGCCCGCAACGTCGCTGGGCACTTCCATCGTGGCCTTGTCCGACTCGAGCGAGAGCAGCGTCTGCTCCTTCTCGATGACGTCGCCCGCCTTGATGTTGACTTCGATGACGTCGATGTCCTTGAAGTCGCCGATATCCGGCACTTTCACTTCGACGAGACTCATGGTGTCCCCTACCCCTAAAGGATGACCGGCCGCGCCAACCGCCACGCACACGTTATGAACGTGCGGCGCGGCGGCGCGAGCCGGTCAGATCGGTTTTACAGAATCACGCGGCGGAAATCGCCGAGGATCGAAGCGAGGTACGCGTTGAAGCGCGCGGCAGCCGCACCGTCGATCACGCGGTGATCGTACGAAAGCGACAGCGGCAGCGTGAGACGCGGCACGAACTGCTTGCCGTCCCACACCGGCTTCATCGCGCTCTTCGACAGGCCGAGGATCGCCACTTCCGGTGCGTTGATGATCGGCGTGAAATGCGTGCCGCCGATGCCGCCGAGCGACGAGATCGAGAAGCAGCCGCCTTGCATCTGGTCCGGCTTGAGCTTGCCTTCGCGCGCGAGCTTCGAGAGCTCAGCCATTTCCTTCGCGATGTCGACGAGACCCTTCTTGTCCGCGTCGCGGATCACCGGAACGACGAGGCCGTTGGGCGTGTCGGCGGCAAAACCGATGTGGTAGTACTGCTTGAAGACGAGGTTGTCGCCGTCGAGGCTCGCGTTGAACGCCGGGAACTTCTTGAGCGCGGCGACGCAGGCCTTGATGACGAACGCGAGCATCGTGAACTTCACGCCCGCCTTCTCGTTTTCCTTGTTCAGTTGCACGCGCAGCGCTTCGAGGTCGGTGATGTCCGCTTCGTCGTTGTTCGTGACGTGCGGGATCATGACCCAGTTGCGGTGCAGGTTCGCGCCCGAGATCTTCTTGATGCGCGAGAGCGGTTGCGTGTCGATCGGGCCGAACTTCGTGAAGTCGACCTTCGGCCACGGCAGCAGGTTCAGGCCCGCGCCGCCGCCCGCCGGAGCGGCAGCCGCCGCCGGCGCCGCCAGCGCGCCCGTCATCACGCCCTTCACGAACGCGGTGACGTCGTCCTGCGTGATGCGGCCCTTGGGACCCGTGCCGCTGACACGGCCAACGTCCACGCCCAGGTCGCGCGCGAACTTGCGCACGGAAGGCGAAGCGTGGCTCGGACGGCGCGCGCCGCCTTCGCCTGCCGGAATGATCGGCGCCTGCGCGAGTGCCGAAGGCGCGGCGGGCGCGGCCTTGGCCGGAGCGGCTTGCGGCGAGTCGGACGGCTGTTCGACCGGCGCCTTCTGCGCGGGTGCGGCGGCAGGAGCCGCGGCGCCTTCCGCTTCCACGATGACGATCTCGGTGCCTTCCGACACGTTATCGCCGACCTTGACCTTGATTTCCTTGACGACGCCGGCCACCGGGCTCGGCACGTCCATCGTGGCCTTGTCCGACTCGAGCGTAACGAGCGACTGCTCCTTCTCGACGCGATCGCCAACCTTCACGCCGATCTCGATGACGGGCACGTCCTTGTAGTCGCCGATATCGGGGACCTTGACGCTTTGCGCACCACCGCTCGCGGCAGCAGCGGGTGCAGCGGCCGGAGCCGGGGCAGCGGCGGGCGCCGGTGCAGCAGCAGCAGCCGGTGCCGGTGCCTGGGCAGGCGCGGCAGCGGGAGCCGCGGCGGCGCCCGCGCCGTCGAGGACCAGCACGAGCGAGCCTTCCGACACGTTGTCGCCGACCTTGACCTTCACTTCCTTGACCGTGCCCGACGCCGGGCTCGGCACATCCATGGTCGCCTTGTCCGACTCGAGCGTGACGAGGGACTGCTCTTTTTCGACGGTATCGCCCGCCTTCACCAGCACCTCGATTACAGGAATGTCCTTGTAATCGCCGATGTCCGGCACCTTGACTTCGATCGCTTGACTCATTGTTAGTGTCTCCGGGGCCGCATACAACACGCCTCCCCGCTTCGGGGAGGCGCACATGCCATGCACAGGGGTGATGGGTTAGACGGTCATCGGGTTGGGTTTGGACGGATCGAGGTTGTACTTGGCGATCGCCTCGCCAACCACCTTGCGCTCGATCTTGCCTTCGTCAGCCAGCGCGTTGAGCGCCGCAACCGTCGTCCAGTAACGATCGACTTCGAAGAAGTGACGCAGCTTTTCGCGCGTGTCCGAGCGGCCGAAGCCGTCGGTGCCGAGCACCACAAACTTGCGCGGCACGAGACCGCGGATCTGGTCGACCAGCGCACGCACGTAGTCGGTCGAAGCGATGATCGGACCTTGCGTGTCCTTGAGCAGCTTCTCGACGTGCGATTCGCGGCGCGGCTCGCTCGGGTGCAGCAGGTTCCAGCGCTCGACTTCGTGACCTTCGCGGGCGAGTTCGGTGAAGCTCGGCACGCTCCAGAGGTCGGCTTCGACGCCCCAGTCGTTCTTCAGCAGGTCGGCCGCGGCGATCACTTCGTTGAAGATCGTGCCCGCGCCCATGAGCTGCACGCGCGGCGCCTTGGCGTTCGCGTCGGCCTTGCGGAACGAATACATGCCCTTGATGATGTCGGCCGCCACGTGTTCACCCTGCGGAATTGCCGGGTGCTCGTAGTTCTCGTTCATCACGGTGATGTAATAGAACACGTCTTCCTGGTTCTGCACCATGCGGCGCAGGCCGTCCTGCATGATGACCGCGAGTTCATAGCCGAACGTCGGGTCGTAGTTCACGCAGTTCGGCACCGAAGCGGCCCACAGGAGCGAGTGGCCGTCTTCGTGCTGCAGGCCTTCGCCGTTGAGCGTCGTGCGGCCGGCCGTGCCGCCCAGCAGGAAGCCGCGCGAACGCATGTCGCCCGCGGCCCACACCAGGTCGCCGATACGCTGGAGGCCGAACATCGAGTAGAAGATGTAGAACGGGATCATGATCTCGCCGTGCGTCGAGTACGACGTCGCGGCCGCGATCCAGTCACACATGCCGCCGGCTTCGTTGATGCCTTCCTGCAGGATCTGACCGGTTTCCGATTCCCGGTAGAACATCAGCTGGTCGGAATCTTCCGGCACGTACTTCTGGCCCTGCTGATTCCAGATACCGATCTGGCGGAACAGACCTTCCATACCGAAGGTACGCGACTCGTCCGGCACGATCGGCACGACGCGCTTGCCGAGCGCCTTGTCCTTCAAGAGGATGTTCAGGATCCGCACGAACGCCATCGTCGTGGAGATCTCGCGGCCTTCGCCCGTGCCCTTGAGCAGCGGCTCGAACGCGTCGAGCGCCGGCACCGGCAGCGACTCGGCCTTCTGGCGGCGAGCCGGCAGGTAACCGCCGAGATCCATGCGCTTCTGGCGCATGTATTCGAGTTCCTTCGAACCTTCCTCGAACGTGAGGTACGGCACGTCGACGATCTGCTCGTCCGTGATCGGCAGGCGGAACTGGTCGCGGAACTTCTTGAGCTGATCCACCTGCATCTTCTTCTGCTGGTGGGTGATGTTCATGGCCTGGCCGGCTTCGCCCATGCCATAGCCCTTGATCGTCTTCGCGAGGATGAGGGTCGGCTGACCCTTCGCGTGCTGCGCTTGATGGAACGCCGCGTAGATCTTGTGCGGGTCGTGGCCGCCGCGGTTCAGGTTCCAGATGTCGTCGTCGGACCAGTCGGCGACGAGCGCCTTCAGTTCAGGCGTGTTGAAGAAGTGTTCGCGCACATACGCGCCCGACTCCGACTTGTACGTCTGGTATTCGCCGTCGACGACTTCCATCATGCGGCGCATGAGCGCGCCCGACTTGTCGCGTGCGAAGAGGGCATCCCAACGGCTGCCCCAGATGACCTTGATGACGTTCCAGCCGGCACCGCGGAACTCGCTTTCGAGCTCCTGGATGATCTTGCCGTTGCCGCGCACCGGGCCGTCCAGACGCTGCAGGTTGCAGTTGATGACGAACACGAGGTTATCCAGGTGCTCGCGGCCGGCCATGCCGATCGCGCCGAGCGATTCCGGTTCGTCCGTTTCGCCGTCGCCGAGGAAGGCCCAGACCTTGCGGCCATCGGTCTTGGCAATGCCGCGCGCCTGCAGGTACTTCATGAAGCGCGCCTGGTAGATCGCCATGATCGGGCCGAGGCCCATCGAGACGGTCGGGAACTGCCAGAAGTCCGGCATCAGCCACGGGTGCGGGTACGACGAGATGCCCTGACCGCCCACTTCCTGGCGGAAGTTGTCGAGCTGGTTCTCGCTCAGGCGGCCCAGCAGGAACGCGCGCGAGTAGACGCCCGGCGACGAGTGGCCCTGCACGAACACGAGGTCGCCGCCATGCTCGGCAGAGGGCGCGTGCCAGAAGTGGTTGTAGCCGACGTCATAGAGCGTGGCCGCCGATGCGAACGAAGCGATGTGGCCGCCCACGTTCGTGTGCTTGCCCGCACGCAACACCATGGCCATGGCGTTCCAGCGCGTATACGAGCGAATGCGGTGTTCGATGTCCTGGTCGCCCGGGTTCTGCACCTGGTTGGCGACGGGGATCGTGTTGATGTACGGCGTGTTCGCCGAGAACGGCAGATGCTCGCCGTGCACGCGGGCGAATTCAATCTGCTTTTCGATCAGGTAGTGGGCGCGATCAGGACCGACAGTCGAAATGACGCCATCCAGCGCTTCGAGCCATTCGGCGGTTTCCTGGGGATCCTCGTCCTTGTCGGCGGCAACGTACTTGAGGACTTCGTCGGGTACAGCGGACATGCTCGTCTCCTGGATGTAGGGGAACGCTGTTGATCGGACCATGCGGGCGGCGACGCTTAAGACGTGACCGGGCCAACCGCAGCAGCTTCGGGGCGATTGTAATGACCCCCCTGGCCATCGCGCAACAAAATTTTCGAATTGCGAGATGCAATTTTATAATGTGAAAAATTGCTGCAGCGCACGCTTAATCGTTCGTGCCCCTGTGCCGATAACGGCCAGTTTGCACCCGTTTATCGGCGATTTACGGCTTTTTTCGCGGCATTTCCGTGTCTTACGCTGAGCTACAATCCTTGCCATGTTGACCGAACGGCTTTTCGCACGCTCGGCGCGGCCGCCCGGAACGCCCGGCGAGTCGTCGCCATCTCGCTGGCACCACGGACCCTGGTGGTCGAATTCCTATTTGCTGACGCCGCTCCTGTCGATCCTCGTGTTTTTGATCGTCATGAGCCTGATCTTGTGGAGCCTGAACCGCCGCGAGCAACAGCAGCAGGAAGACACGCTCTACCGCAACGTGGCGTGGGCCCAGCAGCAGATCCGGCTTTCCATGACTGGCGCGCAGGAGCAGCTGCAGGCGCTGGCTCGCGACCTGGCCGCGGGCCATAGCGATCCGCAGTATTTCCAGACGTCCACCACGGACATCATGCAGGGCCATCCCGAGATCCTCTATCTCAACTGGTACACGAGTCAGGAGGAGCCGCGCTGGCCCAACACGGCGATGCCGGTATTCGGCCAGCGCCTCGCGAAGCCGAACGACGCGCAAATGGACGAGGCCGTGAAGGCCGCGTTCGCCGAGGCGCGCGCCACGCGCCGCCAGGTGTATTCGCCGCTTATTTACGACGACGTCGGTAACGGCTACATCACGCTGCAAACGCCGGTATACCGCGATCGGGAATTTCTTGGTTCGATCGCGGCCGTGTTCTCGGTCGAAGGCATCCTGAAGCACGACATCCCGCCCGAGCTGTCGGCCAAGTACAAGATCTCGATTCTCGACGCGAACAACCGCGAGCTCGCCACCACCTCGACGCGTCCGCGCCTGCCGCGCGACGTGTACTACGACCTGCCGCTCGATCCGCCGGGCCAGGGCGTTTCGGTACGCGTGTACTCGTACCCGCAGATGACCAACTTCACGAACAACACGCTCGTGTGGCTGGTCGCCGGTCTGTCGTGTTTCGTGCTGTGGAGTCTCTGGAGTCTCTGGAAGCACACGCGCCAGCGCTTCGAGGCGCAGCAGGCGCTCTACGCGGAAGCATTCTTCCGCCGCGCCATGGAAAATTCGGTGCTGATCGGCATGCGTGTGCTCGACATGCATGGGCGCATCACGCACGTGAACCCGGCGTTCTGCCGCATGACCGGCTGGGACGAGAGCGACCTCGTGGGCAAGAACGCACCGTTCCCCTACTGGCCACGCGACGCCTACCCCGAAATGCAGCGCCAGCTCGACATGACGCTGCGCGGCAAGGCGCCCTCCTCGGGCTTCGAATTGCGCGTGCGCCGCAAGGACGGCTCGCAATTCCACGCGCGCCTTTATGTCTCGCCGCTCATCGACAGCTCGGGCCGCCAGACCGGCTGGATGTCGTCGATGACCGACATCACCGAGCCCAAGCGCGCGCGCGAAGAACTCGCCGCCGCGCACGAGCGCTTCACCACGGTGCTGGAAAGCCTCGACGCCGCCGTCTCGGTGCTCGCCGCCGACGAAGCCGAACTGTTGTTTGCGAACCGCTACTACCGCCACTTGTTCGGCATCCGTCCGGACGGCCACCTGGAACTCGCGGGCGGCGGCGGCTTCGATTCGGCCAGCGCCTCCTCGGACTCGATCGACATGGTCGACGCCTTCGCCGGCCTGCCCGCCACCGCGCTCACCGAGAGCACCGCGGACGCTCAGGAGGTGTACGTCGAGAGCATCCAGAAGTGGTTCGAAGTGCGCCGCCAGTACATCCAGTGGGTGGACGGCCATCTCGCGCAGATGCAGATCGCGACCGACATCACCACGCGCAAGCAGGCGCAGGAACTCGCCCGCCAGCAGGACGAAAAGCTCCAGTTCACGAGCCGCCTGATGACGATGGGCGAAATGGCCTCGTCGCTCGCGCACGAACTGAACCAGCCGCTCGCCGCGATCAACAACTATGCTTCGGGCACGGTGGCGCTCGTGAAGTCGGGCCGCGGCGCGCCCGAGAACCTGTTGCCCGCGCTCGAGAAAACGGCGCAGCAGGCCGTGCGCGCCGGCATGATCATCAAGCGCATCCGCGAATTCGTGAAGCGCTCCGAACCGAAGCGCCAGGCCGCGCGCGTAGCCGACATCGTCGCCGACGCGGTGGGTCTCGCCGAAATCGAGGCGCGCAAGCGCCGCATCCGCATCGTGACCGACATGCGTTCGCGCATGCCCGTGATCTACGTCGATCCGGTGCTGATCGAACAGGTGCTCGTCAATCTGCTGAAGAACGCAGCAGAAGCCATGGCTGAAGCGCGCCCGAATGCGATCGACCCGGTGATCCGCGTGATCGTGAAGCGCGAAGGCGGCAACGTGTGCATCAGCGTCGTCGATCAGGGCCCGGGCGTGGACGAAGCCACGGCCGAGCGCCTTTTCGAACCCTTTTACAGCACCAAGTCGGACGGCATGGGCATGGGCCTGAACATCTGCCGTTCCATCATTGAATCGCACCGCGGGCGTCTCTGGGTGGTCAACAACGTCGAATCCGACGGCCACATCAGCGGCGCAACGTTCCATTGCAGTCTGCCCATCGGCGAATCGGACACCCCCTCGCGGAACACCGACGAACCGACTCCACAAACCGTTACGGGAGAGCCATGAACAGCCCAGTCACCACCCAGGAAACCGTCTTTGTTGTCGATGACGACGAGGCCGTACGAGACTCCCTGCGATGGCTCCTCGAAGCGAACGGCTACCGCGTTCAGTGTTTCAATAGCGCGGAGGAGTTCCTCGAGGCCTACCAGCCGGCGCAACAGGCCGGCCAGATCGCCTGCCTGATTCTCGACGTGCGTATGTCGGGCATGAGCGGCCTCGAACTGCAGGAACGTCTGATCGCAGAAAACGCCGCGCTGCCGACCATCTTCGTGACCGGCCACGGCGACGTGCCGATGGCCGTCTCGACCATGAAGAAGGGCGCGATGGACTTCATCGAGAAACCCTTCGACGAAGCCGAACTGCGCAAGCTCGTGGAGCGCATGCTCGACAAGGCGCGCAACGAAAGCACGAATGTGCAGCAACAGCGCGCGGCCGCCGAGCGCCTCGGCAAGCTCACGGCGCGCGAGCACCAGGTGCTCGAGCGCATCATCGCGGGGCGCCTGAACAAGCAGATCGCCGACGACCTCGGCATCAGCATCAAGACGGTGGAGGCGCACCGCGCCAACATCATGGAGAAGCTCAACGTCAACACGGTCGCCGACCTGCTGCGTCTCGCGCTCTCCAACAAGCCGCAACAGGCGCAGCAGTAAGCGCGTCTTTCCCGGGCTGCATGCGCGCGCGCCACGGTGCGTGCATGCAGCCCGCGGTGTCTCGCCGCGACCCGCTTCCCTCGCCCATCGTCCGTTCCGGCCGGAGCCTGCCGGTCGCGCGGGTATAATGTCGGCCTTTGAATGGCGCCCGCCCCACGCGCGCCAGCGCTCGCGCCCACACGAGCCCGCATTGCCCACTCTCGACCCCGACCGACCATGACTGCCACCCTCATCGACGGCAACGCCCTCTCAAAGAAACTGCGCGCCGACGTCGCCACGCGCGCCGCCGCCCTCACCGCCCGCGGCCATCAGCCAGGACTCGCCGTCGTGCTGGTCGGCGACAACCCGGCGAGCGAAGTCTATGTGCGCAACAAGATCAAGGCCTGCGAAGACAACGGCCTCTACTCGTCGTACGACCGCTATCCCGAGTCGCTTTCCGAAGCCGACCTGCTCAAGCGCATCGACGAACTGAACCGCGACCCGAAGATCAACGGCATTCTCGTGCAGTTGCCGCTGCCGAAGCACATCGACAGCCACAAGGTCATCGAGGCGATCGCACCCGAGAAGGACGTGGACGGCTTTCACGTCGCCAACGCGGGCGCGCTCATGACCGGCCAGCCGCTCTTTCGCCCGTGCACGCCCTATGGCGTAATGAAGATGTTCGAGGAATACAAGATCCCGCTCGAAGGCGCGAACGCCGTGGTGATCGGCCGCTCGAACATCGTCGGCAAGCCGATGGCGCTGCTGCTGCTCGAAAAGGGCGCGACGGTCACGATCTGCCACAGCAAGACGCGCGACCTCGCGAAGCACACGCGCGACGCCGATATCGTGGTCGCCGCGGTCGGCAAGCGCAACGTGCTGACCGCCGACATGATCAAGCCCGGCGCGACGGTGATCGACGTGGGCATGAACCGCGACGACAACGGCAAGCTCTGCGGCGACGTCGATTTCGCGGGCCTGAAGGACGTGGCCGGCTTCATCACGCCGGTGCCGGGCGGCGTCGGCCCGATGACGATCACCATGCTGCTCGTGAATACGATCGAAGCGGCGGAGCGCGCGGCAGCAGCGTAAGCACCGCGCGAGCACGCGTCACGGCATGACCTCCCCGAAGCGGCCCGACAAGGGCCGCTTTCTTTTTGCGGCGCCGACCGCGCGCACCACGCGGGCAGGGATTTCGCCGCCGTTGCGCCACATCTGTTAATTTGCTCGGATAACCCGGTTGGAAAGCGCACTTGGCGCCCCAATAACCAAAGTATCGGGCACGCGCGCGCATGCCGCGCCCCGGTCCCCTAACCCGCGACAGACAGGAACAGGAAGCATCATGGCTACTACCCCCTCCGACAATCCGCTCCTCGATTTCACCGGCCTGCCGCGCTTTGGCGAAATCCGCCCCGAACACGTGACGCCCGCGCTGGACGTCCTGCTCGCGAACGCAAAGGCCGCAGTCGAGCGCGCCGCGCAACCCATGACGCCCTCGCAATGGAGCGACGTGGTCGAGCCGGTCGAGCGCGTCAGCGAGCCGCTTTCGCGCGCATGGGGCGTGGTCGGTCACCTGAATGCCGTCGCCGACACACCCGAGCTGCGTGCCGCCCACGGCGAGAATCTGCCGCGCGTGACCGAATTCTGGTCGAGCGTCGGCCAGAATCTCGAACTCTTCAAGAAGTACAAGGCCATCACGAATCACAACTCGTTCGAGCTGCTCTCGGGCGAGCGCAAGAAGATCCTCGACAACTCGCTGCGCGACTTCCGCCTCTCGGGCGCGGAGCTGCCCGAAGACCAGAAGCCGCGTTTCGCCGAACTGCAGGAGCGCCAGGCCGCGCTCGCCAAAGCGTTCTCCGACCACGTGCTCGACGCGACCAATGGCTACGCGTTCTACGCAACGAGCGAAGCTGAACTCGTTGGCCTGCCCGAGGACGTGATCGCCGCCGCGCGCGAAGCCGCCGAGCGCGAGAACAAGGAAGGCTGGAAGTTCACGCTGCACTTCCCCTCGTATTTCCCGGTGCTGCAATACTCGGAAAACCGCGCGATGCGAGAGACGATGTACCGCGCCTACGTCACGCGCGCATCGGAACTCGGCCCTGTCTACGGCGGCGGCAAGGCCGAATGGGACAACACGGCGATCATCGAAGAGCAACTGAAGGTACGCGCCGAAGAGGCGAAGATGCTCGGCTACAACAACTTCGCCGAAGTCTCGCTCACACCGAAGATGGCGGAAACGCCGGCTCAGGTGATGAGCTTCCTCGAAGACCTCGCCACGCGCGCACGCCCGCACGCCGAAAAAGACTGGGAAGAACTGCGCGAATTTGCCGCGAGCGAACTGGGCCTCGCGCAGATCGAACCGTGGGACATGGCGTTCGCCGCCGAGCGCCTGCGCCAGAAGCGCTACTCGTTCTCGGAGAACGAGGTGAAGCAGTACTTCCCGGAAGACTTCGTGCTGCAAGGCCTGTTCAAGGTCACGGAAACGCTGTTCGGCGTGCGCATCCGCGACGACAGCGCGCCCGTGTGGAACGACGATGTACGCTTCTTCCGCGTGGAAAACGCGGACGGCACGCTCGTCGCGCAGTTCTATCTCGACCTCTACGCGCGTGAACGCAAGCGTGGCGGCGCATGGATGGACGACGCGCGCTCGCGCCGCAAGCTCGAAGGCAACGGCGTGCAAACGCCCGTCGCGTATCTCACGTGCAACTTCTCGGCCCCGGTGGGCGGCCGCCCCGCGTGCTTCACGCACGACGAAGTCATCACGCTCTTCCACGAGTTCGGCCACGGCCTGCACCACATGCTCACGCGTGTGGACGAACTGGGCGTCTCGGGCATCAACGGCGTGGAATGGGACGCCGTTGAACTGCCCTCGCAGTTCATGGAGAACTTCTGCTGGGAATGGGACGTGGTGCGCGAGATGAGTTCGCACGTCGAAACCGCCAAGCCGCTGCCGCGCGAACTCTTCGACAAGATGCTCGCCGCGAAGAACTTCCAGAGCGGTCTCGGCACGCTGCGCCAGATCGTGTTCTCGATGTTCGACATGGCGCTGCACGTCGACTTCGACGCTTCGAAGGGCAAGAGCGCGAACGACCTGGCGCGCGAGATCAACGAGCGCTATCACGTGATTCCCCAGGCTTCATTCTCGCGTTGGCCGAACACGTTCAGCCACATCTTCGCGGGCGGCTACGCAGCCGGCTACTACAGCTACAAGTGGGCCGAGGTGCTTTCCGCCGACGCCTACGCGGCCTTCGAGGAAGCCGCGCAAGCCGCGAAGTCGAGCGTGCTCGACGAAGCGACCGGCACGCGCTACCGCAAGGAAATTCTCGAAGTGGGCGGCAGCCGCCCGGCGATGGAGTCGTTCAAGGCCTTCCGCGGCCGCGAGCCGAACATCGACGCACTGCTGCGTCACAACGGCATGGAGCAGCCGCCGGCACAGTCATGACCCCATGACTCGCTCGTAAGCGATCCGAATTCAAACCGCGCGTGGGTGTGCTGCCCATGCGCGGTTTTTTATTGCCTCGCGTTTTATCGATGCAACTTGAAATCGACGCTCTCCGGCCGCCCTTCGAGCGAGAGCGCCGCACGTTGCGCGGGTTGCCGGCTCACCACCCTGCCCCGGCTCACAACCGCGAGCCGCGCCGCGCGCAGCCGGATCGCCTCGATGGGATCGCACGCGTCGAGCACCACGAGGTTCGCCGCGCAACCGGGCGCCACACCATAACCTTCGAGGCCGAGGATCGCCGCGGCATTCACGGTCACCGCGTCGAAGCAGGCACGCGAGGCGTCGGTGCCTGTCATCTGCGCGACGTGCAGTCCCATGTGCGCGACTTCGAGCATATCGCCCGAGCCGAAGCTGTACCACGGGTCCATCACGCAATCGTGGCCGAACGCAACCGTCACGCCCGCCGCCATGAGTTCGGGCACGCGCGTCATGCCGCGGCGCTTCGGGTAGGTATCGGAGCGCCCTTGCAGCGTGATGTTGATGAGCGGATTCGCAATCGCGGCGACGCCGGATTCGCGCATGAGCGGAATCAGCTTGCTCACGTAGTAGTTGTCCATCGAATGCATCGACGTGAGATGCGAGCCGGCCACACGCCCGTGCATGCCGAGGCGATGCGTGTGCGCCGCGAGCGTTTCGATGTGGCGCGAAAGCGGGTCGTCGGATTCGTCGCAATGCATGTCCACGCGCAGGCCCTTTTCGGCAGCGAACTCGCAGAGCAGGCGCACCGATTCGGCACCGTCCGCCATCGTGCGTTCGAAGTGGGGAATGCCGCCCACCACGTCCACACCCATCGCGATCGCGCGCTTGAGATTGTCGAATGCGCCGGGGCTGCGCAAGACGCCATCCTGCGGAAACGCCACGAGATGCAGATCGAGATACGGCGCGACCCGGCGCTTCACTTCGAGCAGCGCTTCGACCGCAAGCAGCCGCGCGTCGCACACGTCGACGTGCGAGCGGATCGCAAGCAGCCCGCGCGCAACGGCCCAGTCGCAATACTGAAGCGCGCGCTCGACGAGCGCCTCCTGCGTCAGATGCGGCTTGAGCTCGCCCCACAGCGCAATGCCCTCCAGCAGCGTGCCCGACGCGTTCACGCGCGGCAGGCCGTACGAGAGCGTGGCGTCCATGTGGAAATGCGCGTCGACGAACGGCGCACTCACGAGCGCGCCCTCGGCATCGATCTCCTCGCGCGCCGTCGTCGCAAGATGCGGTTCCACAGCGGTGATGCGCCCCGCCTCGATGCCGATATCCATCGTGGGATACCCGGCAGGATGCGCATGCGCGAGCACCGCGCGGCGAATGATCAGGTCCATCTGCGGCTCCTTGTTCTGGCGTGGTGGCGTGGCGCTATCGTTCTGGACTGAGTCGATTCTATCGGCGCCAGAATAGCGCCGCCAGCGGCGCGGCACGCGTCCACGCCAAGGCGTCACACCTGCACGATCTGGCCATCGTCTTCCGCTGGATCGTCGTCGAAGAGCGCGAACTGACCGCGCGAGCCCGGGTTCTCCTCTTCGAGCCGCACACCCACGCCGAGCAGGCGCACCGCCAGCTTGCGCCGCGTGAGCCCCCTTTCGAGCATCAGGAGCATGGTGCGCAGGTCGGCGGCATCGGCCACGCATTCGACCGTCGTACGCTGGAAGTTCGCGAAGCGGATCTTCACGAAGAGCTTGCGTATTGCGTGCGCGCAGCCCGCGCGCTCGATGCGCGCGTCGAGTTGCACCGCAAGACGCCTGAGTTCCTCGCCACACGCTTCGAGCGTGAGCAGATCGTTCACGTAGGTCGTCTCGACGCTCACCGACTTGCGCTCCTGATCGGCGCGCACGCGACGCTCGTCCATGCCACGCGCGAATTCGTAGAGCCGCTTGCCGAACACGCCGAAATGCCGATGCAGATCGAACAGCGACCACGTACGCAGTTGCGCGCAGGTGGTGAGCCCGAGGCTTTCGAGCTTCGTCGCCGTGACCTTGCCTACGCCGTGAATCTTGCGCACAGGCAGCGCAGCGACTAAGGCATCGACTTCATGCGGACGCACGACAAAGAGGCCATCGGGCTTGTTCCAGTCCGAGGCGATCTTGGCGATGAACTTGTTCGGCGCCACACCGGCCGATACCGTCACGCCCACGGTTTCGCGCACGCGCGCGCGAATTTCCTCGGCGATCAGCGTGGCGCTGCCCTTGTGACGCGTGGCGCGCGACACGTCGAGATAGGCTTCGTCGAGCGAGAGCGGTTCGACATCGGGCGTGTAGTCGCGATAGATCGCCATGATCTGGCGCGAGGCGATGCGGTACTTCTCCATCGCCGCAGGCAGGATCAACAGGTCGGGACACTTGCGCATGGCGAGCGCCGACGACATCGCCGAATGAATGCCGAAGCGCCGCGCCTCGTAGTTGCAGGTGGCGATTACGCCGCGCTGGTCCGGCCGACCGCCGACCGCGAGCGGACGCCCGCGCAACGAGGGGTCGTCGCGCATTTCGACCGACGCGTAGAAGCAGTCGCAATCGCAAGGGATGATCTTGCGAGCGGCGGCGGCAAGTGCGGCGGCGGATGGTCCCGCATCGGGCGGAGCCAGCCGCGCGAGGTCAGTAGAAGGCGCGTTCACGGTCTCGATACTGTACAAAAACACAGTACTATTTTCAAGACAAGTGTCCGTGCCCTTTATCTGCTGCCGTACCGCTTCGGATCGGCCATAGCGTCTCTGGACTGCTGACTGCGCGGGCCTATACTCGTGCGGACTGAACCGTGCACGAGAGCGAGGAACGTATCGATGAAAACAATCGGCGTGATTGGGGGGATGAGTTGGGAATCGTCGGCCGAGTATTACCGGCTGCTGAACCGGCACGCGAAGGCGCGTCTGGGCGGTCATCACAACGCGCGCAGTCTGATGGTGACGGTGGACTTTGCGCAGGTCGAAGCGCTCCAGCGCGCGGGTGACTGGGACGCACTAGGCGTACAGATGGCCGAGGCCGCGCAGCAGCTCGAACGCGGTGGCGCCGACATCGTGCTGCTCGCGACGAACACGATGCATCGCGTGCGCGCGGCGATCGAGGCGACGATCTCGATCCCCTTTCTGCATATCGCGGACCCGACTGGCCAGGCGCTGCGCGCCGCGGGCTTCACGCGAGCGGGTCTGCTCGGCACCCGCTATACGATGGAACAGGACTTCTACGTGGGGCGATTGCGCGAGGCGCACGGCATCGAAGCGATCGTGCCGAACGAAGGCGATCGTGCAGATGTCCACCGCATCATCTACGACGAGTTGTGCCACGGCAAAGTGGATGCTCAATCGCGCGGCGTGTATCAGCGCGTGATCGAAGACCTCGCCGCGCGCGGCGCCCAGGCCGTCATTCTCGGTTGCACGGAAATCACGCTGCTGATCGGGCAGAAGGATTCGGCACTGCTGGTGTTCGACACCACGGCACTGCACGCGCAGGCCGCGGTGGATTGGGCGATTGAAGGCTAGACGAACGCTTAGCGATGGCGCTCGTTGTAAACGGCCGCCTCGCGCAGTTCGTCCTTGGCCTGCTGCAGCAGTTGCAAGGCGCGCTCTGCGTGGCCGCCAAACTGGTCGTGATGATCCTTGCGCGCAGCCTCGATATGCGAGCCGCTCTGATCGATCAGCTGTTGCGCAGCTTCGAGATTCGGGTACTGGGACGGCGCGGCAAATGCGGTTGCGACGCAGCACAGTGCAAGACCTGCCGATGCGGCAATGAGGGAAAAACGCTTCATGTGTTTGCTCCGGAAAATAGCGGGATGCGCTCGCATCCCAAGACGTTAGCCAGCAACGACGACCGTGCCGACATGGCAACGGCAGCCGTGCCGAACTAACGTCTATGGATTCCGGTTGTTGACGCGCCTGGCAATTCTTGACGTTGCCGCTAATTACTAGATTAGCTGGAGGCGATGCAACGTTTGTGGGGCTTCAGGAGTGCATGAATATTGGATAAGGCCACCACGATGCGATGCGCAGTGACGATGGATGGGTGCTGAATCGACCCGACACGCTTGAAAAGACAGACGCAGAAAACAAAAAACCCGCTAGAAGCGGGTTCATTGACTGGCACAGGGCCTTGCTGCTTAAGACGTTTGGTTGCGGGGGTAGGATTTGAACCTACGACCTTCGGGTTATGAGCCCGACGAGCTGCCAGACTGCTCCACCCCGCGTCCGTCAGAGAAAAGAAGTATAAGGCACCAAGATCATTTCGTCAAACATCTTTTTCACGCGACTGAAACATCACGCGTTCGGGCACCGTCAAGCAGCCAATCTGCGACACGAGCATTACTTCGGATTCCCAGGCAAATTTCACTACGCCTGCGCAGACTCCACCAGCGGCTGCACCTCTTGCGCCCAGGCAAGCCACATCTCCTGCGTATGAATGCCCGCCTTGAGGATCGCATACTGCAACTGCTGCCCGCGCGTGAGCGAGGCTGCGCTGAAATCGCGTTGCTCGATCTCCTGATAAGTCGCGAGCCGCGCGCGATTTTCTGCGATGAGCCTCGCGAGTTCCGCGGCGAGGCCGAGTGGCCCGATCACGGCATCGGCGCGCAGCTTGAGCAGGAACACATTGCGAGAGTCGAGGTCGAGCGCTGTCTCGCGCACCCAACGCGCCACCTCATCGCGCCCCACCGGCAACACGCAGTACACCTTCTTGCGCGACGCCGCGGCCGACTCGTCCTCGATGACCGACACCCACCCCGCCTCGACCATGCGGCCCAGTTCGCGATAGATCTGCTGATGCGTGGCGTGCCAGAAGTAGCCGATCGCGCGATCGAAGCGGCGCGCGAGATCGTAGCCCGACGAGGGCTTTTCCAGCAAGGCGATGAGGATGGCGTGCGGCGTCGACATGCGGCGATTCTAAACCACGCCTCATCTGACACTGAATCTGTTGCGGATCGAATTCTTCCACTATGCAACTGGTTGCATAGTTTCGACGGCTTTGCTATGTTTAAGCCTGCCAGCCGGCTCCTACGCCGGCGCAACGAGTGACGCAACAAATCACGCGACGGCAGCCTCACCCGGCCGCCGCCCCAGTCAAGGAGATATGGATGTCCCTGCCCGCCGTGCTGCGCCGCGGCCTGTCGATTCCGGTCGTCGGCTCGCCGCTCTTCATCATTTCGAATCCCGATCTCGTGATCGCCCAGTGCAAGGCGGGCGTCGTCGGCTCGTTCCCCGCGCTCAACGCGCGGCCCGAGCACGTGCTCGGCGAATGGCTGGACCGCATTACCACCGAACTCGCCGAGTACAACGCGAAGCACCCGGACGCGCCGGCTGCGCCCTTCGCCGTGAACCAGATCGTGCACAAGTCGAATGACCGCCTCGAGCACGACCTCGGTGTGTGTGCGCAATACAAGGTGCCGATCGTCATTACATCGCTCGGCGCGCGCGAAGAAGTCAACCATGCCATTCACGCATGGGGCGGCATCGTGCTGCACGACGTCATCAACAACACGTTCGCGAAGAAGGCGATCGAAAAAGGCGCGGACGGCCTGATCGCCGTGGCCGCCGGTGCCGGCGGCCATGCGGGCACGCTCTCGCCGTTCGCGCTGATCCACGAGATTCGCGAATGGTTCGACGGCCCCCTGCTGCTTTCGGGCGCGATCGGCAACGGCAACGCGGTTCTCGCGGCGCAAGCGGCAGGCGCGGACCTCGCCTATATCGGCTCGGCGTTCATCGCCACGCATGAAGCGAATGCCGTCGACGCCTACAAGCAGATGATCGTCGACGGCGCCGCCGGCGATATCGTCTACTCGAATCTCTTCACGGGCGTGCACGGCAACTATCTGCGCCAGAGCATCGTCGCGAGCGGCCTCGATCCTGAGGCGCTGCCGCAGTCGGATCCGTCGGCGATGAATTTCGGCTCGACGCGCGTGAAGCCGTGGAAGGACATTTGGGGCTCGGGCCAGGGCATCGGCGCGGTGAAGAGCGTCGTGCCGGCCGCCGAACTCATCGCGCGTTTGAAGCGCGAGTACGAGGCAGCGCGCGTGCGTCTGGGCGTGGTCGGCGCACCGCAAGCCGAGGAGCAAGCCGCGCTTTGACGCGCGACGCGAGGCGGGAGCGATCATGCCGCGCCCGCCTCGCTTCCTTATGATGCGCGCGCCTCAGGTGCGCGACTGCACGCGCGCGATTTCCTCTTCGACATCGCGCAACTGATCCTTGCCGAAGTACATTTCATCGCCGACGAAGAACGTTGGCGAGCCGAACGCGCCGCGCTCGAACGCCGCCTGCGTGTTCGCCAGCAGCGCGGCTTTCACATCGGCGTCCTGAATCGCCGTTTCAAACGCCGTGGCGTCGAGGCCATCCGACTCTAGCGCTGCGCGGATCACGGCAGCGTCGTCCATCTTGCGGCCCTCTTCCCACATGTGCGCGAACATGCGGTCGACATAGCGCTCGAACGTGCCATTGCGCTGCGCCGCAATCGCGCCGCGCATGATTTGCAGTGTATTCACCGGAAAGTGCGGATTGCGCCGATAAGCCGTGAGTCCATGCCGCTCGATGAAGCGCCGCATCTCGAGCATCATGAACTTCTGCTTGTTTTCGATGCCCGCGAATGCCTCGCCCGGCGAGCGATTGCCGCTCAGCTTGAAGAGGCCGCCTAACAGGACTGGCACGTATTCGAATCGCACCTGCTGGCGCGCCTCGATGCCGCCGATCACCTTGTGGCTCAGGTAAGCGTTAGGACTGCCAAAATCAAAAAGAAACTGCACCTTCACATCTGCCATTGTCTCCCTCCATGCGAACAAGGCGGCCGCCCGGTGGCCGCACGTTTCGTTTGTGGCTCGTTTCGTCGACGTCATCGCCACATCACAGCGCCACCGCCCGATTGCTGCGACACGTAGTTCAATATACTGTCACGCGCCATCCGCATCAATCGACACTTTCCTAGGTTTTCCCGGTAAGCCTTTGGCCTCGCGACCAGAGCGTCGATCTGCTGCTGTGGCAGGCGGATTGGCGACGCGGCGCCCGCCTGCCGCGCGAAGCAGGCGATAATGGCGCGTCGCGCGCGCATCGCCCAGGTGGTGCGCGCTTAACCGCCTTGCGCCGCTGGTCAGCGAGCACACCCTATCGAGCCTCACATGAAAATCGCAACGTGGAACGTCAACTCCCTCAAGGTCCGTCTGCAGCACGTGATCGACTGGCTCAACGAGAGCAAGACCGACGTGCTCTGCCTCCAGGAACTGAAGCTCACCGACGACAAATTCCCCCGCGCCGAACTCGAGGCGCACGGCTATCGCAGCTGGTTCGCGGGCCAGAAGACCTATAACGGCGTGGGCATTCTCGTGCGCGAAGGCCTCTTCGTCGACGAAGCCACGGTCGTGCGCAATATTCCTGGCTTCGACGATCCGCAGCAGCGCGTGATCGCCACGACCATCGGCGACGTGCGTGTGGTGAGCGCGTATTTCCCTAACGGCCAGGCGCCGGGCACCGAGAAGTTCGCTTATAAGCTGCAATGGCTCGACGCCATGCACGACTGGCTTGCGCAGGAGATGCAGCGCTACCCGAAGCTCGCGCTGCTCGGCGACTACAACATCGCGCCCGAAGATCGCGACGTGCACGATCCGAAGGCCTGGGAAGGCCAGAACCTCGTCTCGCCCGAAGAACGCGCGCAGTTCCGCCGGCTGATCGAACTGGGCTTCGTCGATGCGTTCCGCCAGTTCGAGCAGCCCGAAAAGCTCTTCACGTGGTGGGACTACCGTATGTTCGCGTTTCGCCGCAACGCGGGCTTGCGCATCGATCACATCCTGCTTTCGCCCGCGCTCGCGGCGCACCTCACCGCATGTGAAGTGGACAAGGTGCCGCGCAAGTGGGAACAGCCTTCGGATCACACGCCGGTCATCGCTACGCTCGATGTTGCCGGCTGAACGCCCGCCTTACCAGCTTCCCGCCAGCGTGGTCCACAGAAAGCGATAGACGAGCGCGTCATACTCCGCGCGCTCGAGCGAATCGCTGCCGGGGCCGTGACCGCCCTCGGTGTTCTCCAGATACCAGACGTTCGCGTGCCCCTGCTTCTCCATGCGCGCGACCATCTTGCGCGCGTGCGAGGGGTGCACGCGGTCGTCGCTCGTCGAAGTGGTGAACAGCGACGGCGGATACGCAACGCCGGGCTTCACATGGTGGTAAGGCGAGTAAGCGGCGAGCGCGCGCGATTCTTCGGCATCCTCAGGATCGCCATATTCGTCGATCCACGACGCGCCCGCATGCAGCAGCGGGTAACGCTGCATATCGAGCAACGGCACCTCGCACACTACGGCGCCGAACAACTCGGGGCGCTGCACCATGCACGCGCCCACGAGCAGCCCGCCGTTACTGCCGCCCTTGATGCCCAGTTGCGCCGCGCTCGAATAGCCATCGGCGATCAACTTCTCGGCCACCGCGATGAAGTCGTCGAACGAGCGCTGGCGATGCTCGCGCTGCGCCTCTACGTGCCAGGCGGTGCCATACTCGCCACCGCCGCGAATGTGCGCGATCGCCACAACACCGCCCTGCTCCAGCCAGCCGATGCCGGAACCCACGAGATATTGCGGCGTGAGCGCGATCGCGAAGCCCCCGTAGCCCGTGAGCAGGCACGGCGACGCTTTGCGTGAATCGCCTTCCAGTACGGCCTTCGGGCCGATCACGGTGAACGGTACGCTCGTGCCGTCGGCCGAGCGCGCGTGCGAGCGGATGACCGTGAGCGGCCCCGAATCGAACTGCGTGGGCCAGCGGTCGAGCAATTCCCACTGCTGAAGATCGGCTTGCGCGAGATCCGCGAGCCAGTATTCGGGCGGCAGCAGGTAATCGTCGACGTCGACGAAAACCTCGTCGTTGAGCGTGTCTTCGATAGGCGAGACATCCACCTGCGAACTCGCGCGCGTGGGAAACACGCGCGACTCCCAGCGCCACGCGCCATTCTCCTGCCGCGGCTGCCAGAGCATCGTGCGGCTCTCCACATCGTCAAGCCAGGAGACGATCAAGGCGTTGAGCGTATTGGTCCAGTCGCATGCCGACGTAACGGGCGTTGGCGTGAAGAGCGCCGTGAACGTGCGGTCGCCCGCGAGGAAAGCATCCTCGCGAATCACGAGCAACGCGCCGCCCTTGTACGTCATGCCTGCAACGGTCCAGTCGAGCCGCGGTTCGAGCAGCAGCCAGCCATGCCACGCGCCCACCGAGACGTGTGTGGGCACGTCGTACACCTGCCAGTCGCCGCGCTCATTCAGACGGTAGGTATAGGAATCGAAGAAGTCGACGCTGCGCACCACGTCGTGGCGCTTTTCGACCGGATCGTAGTCGCCCTCCACGCTGATGTCGTCGAAGTCGCCGCTGAACACCACAGGTGCGTCCGCGAGCGCCGTGCCGCGCGCCCAGCGGCGCACCTCGCGCGGGTAGCCCGAGCGCGTGAGCATCTTCTTGCCGCTTTTACCGCCCGCGTCCCATCCGAGGTACACGGTATCGCGATCGATCCACGAAATGATGTGCTTGCCTTCCTTCGCAATGGCGAAGCCATCGTCCACGAATTCGCGCTTCACGATGTCGAACTCGCGCACGATGACCGCGTCGGAGCCGCCATCGGAAAGCTGGATCAGCGCGCGGTCGCCGTCCGGGTAGAGGATGTCGATGCCAGCGCACACCCAGGGCATCCCTTCCTTCGCGCCGAGCGCGTCGAAGTCGATGAGCGTTTGCCATTGCGGCTTGTGGGCGCGCCAGTCGGCCCAAAGCGCGCGGCGCCACAGGCCCTTCGGATTGTCCTCGTCCTCCCAGAGGTCGTAGGCCCACTCCTGCCAGCGGCTCGGAATCACGGGCCGCTCGCGAGGCAGGTAGGCCTGCGCGAGGCGCTTTTCCAGCGCCTCGAAACGCGCACCGCCCTGCCACGCGGCGCGCGTGCGTGCGTTCTGCGACTCGACCCAGGCCATGACGGCGGGGTCGTCGAGCGATTGGAGCGAAAGGAAGGGGTCGGCCTCGGCGGGCCAGGGGGAAGTCACGGGCATGATCGGTCGTCGACAGGAAAACAGCGTCGATTATGCCCTGTGTGCGCGCCGGCGCACTTCGCGTCGGGCCGGCTCGCATTGCGCGAGGCCGGCCCGACGTCACCTGCTAATCCACGCTCATTCCAGATTGAGTTCCTGGATCTTGCGCGTAATGGTGTTGCGGCCGATGCCGAGACGCTCGGCGGCCTCGACCTTGCGCCCGCGCGTGAAGTCCAGCGCCTCGCGGATCACGGCGGCTTCGAAGCGCCGCGAGAGTTCGTCCATCACATCGGCGCTGTTTTCGCGCAAGAGACGGGCGACTTCCGTGCGCAGCCCGCTCTCCCACACGCTCAGCGGCGCGACGGCGGCAACTGCGCCGTTGGACGCGCCGAACGCGGGTGTGCCGAACGCCACGCCGCCCGACACACCGCCCATGGCGCCGGGCAAGCCCGCGCCCGCCAAAGCACCGGCAACGGGCGATGCACCGATCGCGCCATTGGCTGCCACACCGGCTTCGGTTGCGGACGCGCCATCGCCGAGATGCGCCGCCGCGCCCGCCGAGCCGTGCGCAGGCACGAGATCAGGCGGCAGATCCTTGATCTCGATGGTCTGCGCGGGCGCCATCACCGTGAGCCAGTTCGCCAAATTCTCGAGTTGGCGCACGTTGCCCGGAAACGGCAGCGCGGACATCCAGGCAAGCGCCTCGTCCGAGACCCGCTTGGGCTCCACGCCCAGTTCGCGCGCGCTCTTCTGGAGGAAGTGGCGCGTGAGCAGCGGAATGTCCTCGCTGCGTTCGCGCAGCGCGGGCAAACGCAGGCGTATCACGTTGAGCCGGTGATACAAGTCCTCGCGGAACAGGCCCTGACGCACGCGCGTTTCGAGATTCTGGTGCGTCGCGGCGATCACGCGCACGTTCGCGCGCAGCGGGTTGTGTCCGCCCACGCGATAGAACTGCCCATCCGAGAGCACACGCAAGAGGCGCGTTTGCAGATCGAACGGCATATCGCCGATTTCGTCGAGGAACAGCGTGCCGTTCTCGGCCTGTTCGAAGCGGCCCTGGCGCATGGCCTGCGCGCCCGTGAACGCGCCGCGCTCGTGGCCAAACAGTTCGGATTCCAGAAGATCCTTCGGAATGGCGGCGGTGTTCAGCGCAATGAACGGACCGTTCGCGCGTGGGCTATGGCGGTGCAAGGCGCGCGCGACAAGCTCCTTTCCGGTGCCAGACTCGCCCGTGATGAGCACGGTGGCCGCAGAATGCGAAAGCCGCCCGATGGCGCGGAACATGTCCTGCATGGCCGGCGCCTGGCCGAGCATCTCGGGCGCTTCGGCGGGACGCTCGTCCCACTGCTGCTCGCCGCGCATGCTTTCGTCCACGGCGCGGCGAATCAGTTCGACGGCCTTGTCGACGTCAAAGGGCTTGGCGAGATACTCGAACGCGCCGCCCTGAAAAGCGGCGACCGCGCTGTCGAGGTCCGAGAACGCCGTCATGATGATGACGGGCAACCCGGGCACGCGCTCGCGCACGGTTTGCAGCAGTTCGAGGCCCGAGCCTCCCGGCATGCGGATGTCCGAGACGAGCACCTGCGGGCTGTCGTGATCGAGCGCGCTCGCGGCTTCGCGCACGTTCGAAAAGCTGCGGGTCGCGAAGTTCTCGCGGGCAAGGGCCTTTTCGAGCACCCAGCGTATCGATTGGTCGTCGTCTACTATCCAGATCGGCTTCATAGGATCGGTCAGAAGTCCTGGTGGCGTGCGGTATCGGTGAATCCATTAACAGCTTGAGTTGTTGCTAGTTCAACTATCAAGCGGCAGCAATATCTGAAACTCGGTGTGGCCCGGCCGGCTATCCACTTCGATGAGTCCGTCGTGCTGCTGGACGAACGTCTGCGCGAGCGTGAGGCCGAGACCGCTGCCATCCTCGCGTCCGGAAACGAGCGGATAGAAGATGCGGTCGCGAATATCCTCGGGAATGCCGGGTCCGTTGTCAGTGATATGCAAGTCCAATGCCAGCTTGCACAGGCGTTTGGAAATCGTCACCTTGCGTGCAACACGCGTGCGCAATTCGATGCGCGCGTCGCCCTGCGAGATGCGCTCGCGCAGCGCCTGCGCCGCATTGCGCACGATGTTGAGCAGTGCCTGGATCAGCTGCTCCTTGTCGCCGCGCAGGTCGGGCACGCTCACGTCGTAGTCGCGCTCGATCGTGAGGCCGCGCGGGAACTCCGCGAGAATCACGGCGCGCACGCGTTCGCACACCTCGTGAATATTCACGTCGCCCACGATATGCGGATGACGGTGCGGCTCCAACAGCCGGTCGACCAGCGTCTGCAGGCGGTCCGACTCCTTGATGATCACCTGCGTGTACTCGCGCAACTCGTCGCGCTCCAGCGCGCCGAGTTCGAATTCGAGCAGTTGCGCGGCGCCGCGTATACCGCCAAGCGGGTTCTTGATCTCGTGTGCGAGATTGCGGATCAGATGCTTGTTCACGGCCGTGAGGTCGTGAATGCGCTCTTCGCGATCGCTGCGCAGATGCCGCTCGTTCTCGAATAGTTCGAGCAACACATAGTCGGGCGCGCTTTCGAGAAAGCCCACGACCGCGTGCACGTTCAGCGGCTCGCGGCCGATGCGTTCCAGCGAAGCGTCGAGCCGTGTCGCGTGAAAGCGATGCTCGGCGATCGAAGCGATCGTCGAAAGCAGCTCGTCCGCGTTCGAGAACAGATCGGACCACGCCATCTGCGAGAGCTGACGGCGCGAGAGATCGAGCATCGCCTCCGCCGAAGGATTCGCGAAGGCAACACGCAGCGTGCGCTTGTCGAGCACGAGCACGACAGTGGGCAGCGCCTCGAAGCCAGGCAAGAGGCCCGACTCGACGAGCGGCGCGTCGCCGGAGAGCGGTTCGGCGTGACCCTTTCTTGCCTTGATCAGATTCTTGAGCACCATGTTTCAGGCCGGCCGCCACGCGGCGCACCGGTATCGGTCCTGGTCGTTAGTACTGTTCAATGAGCGGGTCGGTGTGCATCAAGCGCCCAACGAAAAAGGGACGGCACCGCCGTCCCTTGGAGACCAACGCCTAAGCGTCCTGCGAGTCGTACAAACTGAACCGGCGCTTCGCTGTGTAGCATGCAGCGAAGCGCCATCGCCAATTACAGCGAGTAGTACAGTTCGAACTCGACCGGGTGCGTGGTCATACGCACGCGTTGCAGTTCGCTTTCCTTCAGCGCGAGGTACGCGTCGATCATGCCGTCGGTGAACACACCACCGCGCGTCAGGAACTCGCGATCCTTGTCGAGCGCTTCGAGAGCCTGGTCGAGGCCGGCGCAAACGGTCGGGATCTTTGCATCCTCTTCCGGCGGCAGGTCGTACAGGTTCTTGTCGGCGGCTTCGCCCGGGTGGATCTTGTTCTGCACGCCGTCCAGACCTGCCATCATCAGTGCCGAGAAGCACAGGTACGGGTTAGCGAGCGGATCCGGGAAGCGCGTTTCGATACGGCGGCCCTTCGGGTTCGACACGTGCGGAATACGGATCGATGCCGAACGGTTGCGTGCCGAGTAAGCGAGCTTGACCGGTGCTTCGAAGTGCGGAACGAGACGCTTGTACGAGTTCGTGCCCGGGTTCGTGATGGCGTTCAGCGCGCGGGCGTGCTTGATGATGCCGCCGATGTAGAACAGTGCGAATTCCGACAGGCCTGCGTAGCCGTTACCTGCGAACAGGTTCTGGCCGTCCTTCCAGATCGACTGGTGAACGTGCATGCCCGAACCGTTGTCGCCAACGACCGGCTTCGGCATGAACGTCGCCGTCTTGCCATACGTGTGCGCCACGTTGTGGACGATGTACTTCAGTTGCTGCGTCCAGTCCGCGCGCTGAACCAGCGTCGAGAACTTCGTGCCAATTTCGTTCTGGCCCTGGCCCGCCACTTCGTGGTGGTGCACCTCGACCGGAATGCCGATCTGCTCGAGCAGCAGACACATTTCCGAGCGGATGTCCTGGAACGTATCGACCGGCGCGACCGGGAAGTAGCCGCCCTTCGTGCCCGGACGGTGACCCGTGTTGCCGCCTTCGATTTCGCGGCCCGACGACCACGGTGCTTCATCCGAGCCGATCTTCACGAAGCAGCCCGACTGATCCGTGTTCCACTGGACCGAATCGAAAATGAAGAATTCCGGCTCCGGACCGAAGAAGGCGGTGTCGCCGAGGCCCGTGCTCTTCAGATAGGCTTCAGCGCGCTTGGCCAGCGAGCGCGGGTCGCGCTCGTAGCCCTTGCCGTCGGCCGGCTCGACCACGTCGCAGGTCAGGACCAGCGTCGATTCTTCGTAGAACGGGTCGATGAAGGCCGTGTTCGGGTCCGGCACGAGCAGCATGTCCGAGGCTTCGATGCCCTTCCAGCCGGCGATCGACGAACCGTCAAACGCATGACCCGACTCGAACTTGTCTTCGTCGAATGCCGACAGCGGAACCGAAACGTGCTGCTCCTTGCCGCGCGTGTCCGTGAAGCGGAAGTCGACAAACTTGACGTCTTCGTCCTTGACGAGTTGCATGACGTCGGCCACGGATTTACTCATAACCTATTCTCCTGATTAACGATTTCGGCGAACGCTGCCGCCGTCCCAATCTTGTTGATCCCCGCCGGCCGCCTCCTACCCAGGTCTGTCCTGCTGACCTCGGCTGGCCGGCTGCGAATCGATCGAGACATATAAAGCAGCTTCCGTGCCATGCATGCGCCAACGTGGCGCAAATCCCTTTCGCGACACACACTTGCAATCAAAAATCGTGCGCCGCGCTTTTGTGGAGCCACCAGAGTGGCGACTCATCGGCACCATATTCGTGCAATCCCGAATTTGGCGCGCGAATCTCTCTTCATTATGGTGCAAAACGCTTCGAGTGCACCATTTCGATGCATTTCGCCCTTGAGCTGCCTAAGCATCGCGCGGTCTTGCCTTGCCCGGACCGACCTGCCCGCTCCGTCCCCACGCGCTAGAATGGTTTTTTGGTCCAACGCGAAACAGGAGATCCGTTGTCATGAGTACGCTCGAACAGTTGTACGCCCAGGCTGAGAAGCGCCGCGTCGAGAACCAGCTGCCCTACGCGGGCGCGGTATCGCCCGCAGAGGCATTCGAGCTTCTGCAGCTCGACCCGCGTGCGCGCCTCGTCGACGTGCGCACACGCGCTGAACTCGACTGGGTCGGTCGTCCCGTTGTGGGCGACGGCCAATATTCGCACGTCGAATGGACCCGCTATCCGGGCGGCGTACCGAACACCGAGTTCCTCACCCAGCTCAAAAGCGCCGTAGAAGCCGACGCGCCCGTGCTGTTCCTGTGCCGCAGCGCCGCGCGCTCCAAGCTCGCCGCCATCGAAGCCGCAAAAGCCGGCTTCACGAAAGCCTACGACCTACTCGAAGGTTTCGAAGGCGACAAGGACGGCCAGGGCCACCGTAAAACCGTCACCGGCTGGTGCTTCCGCGGCCTGCCGTGGATCGGCGCGTAAACCCCGAAACCGCCCGGCTTCAACCCAACGGGCCACTCTGAGCGCCCCATGTGACACGCAGATGATGCGCCGCCTGCCTTGCCACGGTACGCGGCGCACCTTCACTCATCGGCTCAAAAACCGGCGCGCGGCCCGCTGCGGCGCTCGCGATCGGGCGTGCCCTCGCCCGGCGCCGCCGGTTCGACCACATCGCCGCCCAGTTCGTGCACGCCTTCGCGCAGCTTCACGAAGGCGGCCGCCACGGCCTCCGGCTCGCCCTTCACGCCCAGATCGATATGCCGGCGCGCGTAGATGCCGCCGCGCTCCGTGTCGCCCACGCTCGGCAGGCTGAACACCCGCACGCCCGAAAAGTCGCGCTCGATGCGCTCCATGAGCGGCGTGAGCGTCGACTCCGGCAATTCGAACACGAGCAGCGACTTCTCGGCGTGTGGCGTCTGGTGATGCAAGTGCGCGTACTTCGTGTCGAGCACCCACTCGATCATCGGCCAGGCCATCACGGGGAAGCCCGGCATGAAGTAGTGTTCGCGAATCGAAAAGCCCGGAATCTTGTTGTAGCCGTTCGGGATGATCTCGCAGCCCTGCGGGAACGTGCCCATCTGAAAGCGATGCAGATTCTCGGACGACTGGTAGTTCACGGGATCGGCGCCCGTGTGCATGTCGCGAATCCGCTCGCGGATCGCCGCCTCGGCGTCCGGATGCAGCGCGAGCGGCACGCCCAGCGCCGCGGCCGCGCACTGACGCGTGTGGTCGTCCGGCGTCGCGCCGATGCCGCCCGTCGAAAACACGATGTCGCCCGAAGCGAACGAGCGCCGCAGCGTTTCGGTGATGCGCTCGGGGTCGTCGCCCACGTACTGCGCCCACTCGAGCGCAAGGCCGCGCGCGCCGAGCAATTCGATGACCTTCGGCAAATGCTTGTCGGAGCGGCGCCCCGAGAGAATCTCGTCGCCGATGATGATGACGCCAAATGCCATGTGTCGCCTCGCTGGATTGTCTTGAGTTAGTGCACGATCGTCACGTCGCCGGCAGCCTGCTGCACCTCGTGCGCGCGCATGCGCTGAAGCGCGCGCAGACAGTAGTGCCCGAACCAGAGCGCCGTGAACACCAGAATGAACGCATAAATCCAGATGGTCACCGCCGCGAGCACCGGAAAGAACAGCAGCAGCCACGCGGAAACGGCCCAGATCGCCGTGGGCAGCGAGCCGAGCAGCCCACTCACCACGCCGATCACGAGCAGCGGCAGGCGATGGCTGCGCACCAGCGCGCGGCGCTCCTCGACGCTTGCGTGCAGCGCGAGCGCGTCGTAGGTCATCACACGATACGTGAGCCAGCCCCACAAGAGCGGCGGAATGAGCGCGAAGAACGGCGGAATGAGCCAGAGCGGCAGTGTCACGATCATCACGATCAGGCAGACGAGGGTCGTGACGAGCGAATAGAACAGGCTGCCGTACCAGCTGCCGCCGCGCCGCATCTCGAGCATCGAATATTGGCGATTCGAAAGATGGCGGATCACGCGCGGCATCGAAATCGCGACGATCAGCAGCAGCACCGTGATCACGATGAGCGGAATCGTCAGGATGATGACGAGAAACGGCGCGATCGTCGCGCGCAGCCAGCCGAAGCCGAGCGCGTCGAAGAGATGGTAGAGGTAGGTCGTGGACGACCAGTTCGCGAGCGCGCCGCGCATAAGGTCGAGCAGCGGCTGCCAGAACACGTAGAGCACGGCGCCCCACACCGCCGCCGCCACGAGAAATGGCACGAAAGTGAGGAGCAGCATGGCGGGATGGAACACGCTCGCGAGCGCGCGTCCGAACGAGCGCAACAGATCATTCATGCGAGCGGAATATGGCGAAAAGGACGGGTAGAGAACACGGTGTCGGCGAAATCGGTGCGACCAAGCCGACAGCATAAACCACCGCGCGCACGGCGGGTAAGACGGGTGAGACGAAGAGGAAAGACGCCGTGCCGGCGCTCAGGTCACGGTGGCGTCGTCGCGTGCCTTGGCCTGCGCGGCAGTGGCCGAGTGGGAACCCGAACGCAGGCGCCGGGCAATGCGGGTGAACGCATAACCCTGCTGCGCCCAGAAGCCTTCGCCATAGCGCGCGCCTTCGAGCTGGTCGCGAATACCCGTGGGCTCGATCTCGCGATTGAACGACGCGCTGCCGAACATCATGTCCCACCACGGGAACAGCACGCCAAAGTTGCAGCCGTAGTGGGTACCTTCGTGGCCATAGCCAATGGCGTGATGGCGGCGGTGAAAGCGCGGGCTCACGACCAGCCGCTCGCCGAGCCAACCGAAATGCACGCGGATGTTGGCATGCTGCACGCTCTGCACGAAGTTCGTGAGCGCAACGAGCACCACGAATTGCGCGGGCGGCACGCCGATCACGAGCGCCACGGCGGCGAACATGCACGATTGACCGATTACGTCGAGCAAGTGGTTGCGGTCATCGCACCAGAGCGACATCTTGCGCTGGCTGTGATGCACGGCGTGCAACTCCCACCAGATGCCATAGCGATGCGAAAGCCGGTGGTACCAGTAGCTGAAGAAGTCGAGCACCACGAGGTAGATGGCGAACGCCACGAGCGGCTGCGTGGTCACGCCTGACCAGAGATTGTCGAGATCGACCGTCTTCACGCCCATGAGCCGCAGCGCGCTCTGCGTGCGGTCGAAGAACGGCTGCATCGTGAAGAAGAACAGCAGGTTCAGAATGCCGAGGCGCGTGACCCAGGTGTAGAGCGCGTCCACACCCACGCCCTTGCGGTCGCGCCACTTCTCCGCGGGCACGAGCGCTTCGAGCGGGCGCAGCAGCGCGTACATCAGCCCCACTTCGAGCACGCCCACGATCACCCAGTAGAGCGCGTCGTAGGTGTCTTCGTCCACGTCCATCATGCCGGCGTGGAAGAGCAAGGGCTGAATCGCGTTGACGTAGAGAAGCGTCTGGAGCCACGACACGAGGTCGTCCGCGCCCGAAACCGCGGCCTGCCCCACGTGTGCAATCACCGCCAGCACAGACGCCACCATGTCCACGCGCCCTCCCGCTCGTTAAGCCCCGTTCGGCGCCGTAACGGGCGCGCGATCGTAGAAGTAGATGCCATGCGGCGAGCGGCCCACGGCAATGGTCTTGATGAGCTTCTTCGTCTGCATGTCGATGAGGCCGATGTGCTTCGCGAAGCGGAACGTCACCCACAGGTAGCGCTTGTCGGCGGTGAGTTCCATGTCGTCGGGACCGGGCATCAGACCGCTGATCTCGCCGGTCTTTTCGAGCGTTTCCTCGTCGATGATGCTGATGACGTTCGCCACGCGGCTCGACACCAGCACGTGACGGCCGTCCACGAGCGAGCGGAAGTTGTGCGCGGCCTTGCCCACCTGGATCGTCTTGACGATCTTCTGGTTGCGCCAGTCCACGACCGCCACGTAGTCGGCGCCCGTCATGCCGACGAGCAGGTACTTGTCGCCGGGCGTGAGCCACAGGCCGGCCGGTGCGGAACCGACCTTCATTTTCCAGAGCACTTTCTGCGTGGGCAGATCGACCGCTGCGATTTCACCCGATACCTGCAGCGAAACGAACACGGTGCGGCTGTCGTTGGTGAATGCCAGGTGGCTCGGCATGGCCGAGAGCGGCAGGCGCTTCGCGAGCGTGATATTGCTGCCGCCCGCGTAGTTGTAGATGTCGAGACGGTCGAGACGC
Source organism: Paraburkholderia acidiphila (assembly GCF_009789655.1). GTDB lineage: Bacteria > Pseudomonadota > Gammaproteobacteria > Burkholderiales > Burkholderiaceae > Paraburkholderia > Paraburkholderia acidiphila. The sequence continues at coordinate 1,227,418 of NZ_CP046909.1, read as the reverse complement.
AGCCCCGTGGTGACGAACCACTTGCGGTCGGGCGAGAAGCCGAGCTGATACGGGTCTTCGACGTTCTCGACCCAGCGCTGCGGTTTGCCGGTCTTCGGATCGACGAACAGCAGGTTGTTCGACACCGAGTTCGCGACGATCAGTGAAGCGTTGTCCGGCGTGGGAAAGAGGTGATGCGGTTCCTTGCCCGTGGGCACGGTGCCGACGACTTCGTGCGTCTTGTCGTCGATGAGGCTCAGCGTGGCTTCGCCCGAATTGAGGACGATGATGTTGTTCGCGTGAGCGGCCGTTGAAACCAGCGCGGCACAGGCGAGTGCGGCGGCAGCGGCCTTGACGGCAAAGCGGCTAAATGAGCGGCTAAATGTGTTGTTGTTCGGCATGAAGAATCGTTCCCGGGCAGATGCGTGATTGTAGACCGTCCAGCTGCACGCAAGGTTGACGTAGGACCCTTGAAATATGAAAGGGGCGCATCCAGGCGCCCCTTTTCGAACTAGTGTTATGGCCCGCAATGCAATCGATACGGCCGAACATGCGGCTTATCGCTGCATCGATTCCCAAACCTTGTACAGACGCTTCACGGAAACCGGCATCGGCGTGCGCAACTCCTGGGCGAAGAGTGAGATGCGCAGTTCTTCGAGCAGCCAGCGGAACTCCGAGAGACGCGCGTCGAACACGCCGCCGCGCTGCGAGAGCGCGCGCTGATACTGCTGCGCGAGCGGCTGAAATTCGGCGGCCTGGCGCGCGTCGCGTGTGGGGTCGGCACGCAGCTTGTCGATGCGCAGCGCAACGCCCTTCAGGTAGCGCGGAAAATGCACGAGCTGCGCATAGGGCGTATCCAGAATGAAGCGCTTGCTGATGAGCGCATCGACCTGCGCCTGCATGTCCGCCGCGGGCGCGCCGAACGCCTTGGCCTGCACGAGCTTCTTCGCGAGCGACGCATATTCGGCGAGGATCTGCCCCACGAGCCGCGCGATTTCCTGCGCGAGCAGCGAGAGACGTCCGCGGCCTTCGTCCTTGCGCGCGTGGAAACTCGCGTCGTCGTCGGGCAGCGGGTCTTGCAGGCAGGCGCGGTCGAGCGCGAGTTCGACCAGCTGGTCGCGCAGTTCCTCCTGCGTGGCGCGCGCCATGAACTGCATCGCCATCTCGCGCAGGCCCGGCAGGTTCTTCTCCAGGTAGCGGATCGGCTCGCGCAACTGCAGCGCGAACAATCGACGCAGTCCCGCGCGATGAATCCGTGCGGCCTCCTCCGGCGAATCGAACACTTCGACATCGCAATGCGTGCCACGATCGACGAGCGCTGGATAGCCGAACAGCGTCTGTCCGCCGCGGCGGATTTCCAGCAGCTCGGGCAGCTTGCCGAAATTCCACGTCGTGAGATTTTCGTAGAGTGCGGTGGCGGGCGCTGCGTCGCCTGGCGCGCTCGTGTGCGGCGCGTTGCTATTCTGCGGCGCATTGCCGCTTGCCCCGCGCTCGGCTTGAGCGCTCTGCGCGACGTCACCGCCCTGCGCGTGCGTTTCCAGCGCCGCCAGCGCCGTCGCGCTCGCGAGCTTCTGGAATTGCTGCTGCGCCTGCGCGCCGAGTTCGGCGCGCAGTTGCGCGAGGTTGCGGCCCATCGCGAGCTGGCGACCGTGCTCGTCGATCACCTTGAAGTTCATGAAGAGGTGCGCGGGCAGCGTTTCCAGCTTGAAGTCGGCGGACTTCAACGCGACCTGCTTCTGCTCGCGCACATCGGCAATCAACGCCTCCAGCAGTCCGCCCGCGCCGAAGCGCTCGCCGCCCACGCGCTCGGCAAAGCCAGCCGCGTACTCGGGCAACGGCACGCAATGACGGCGCAGCTTCTGCGGCAGCGACTTCAGGAGCAGTTGCGCCTTCTCCTTGAGCATGCCCGGCACGAGCCATTCGCAGCGGCGCGCATCGACCTGGTTGAGCGCGTAGAGCGGCACCGCGAGCGTCACGCCGTCGCGGGGCGAGCCCGGCTCGAAGTGATACGTGAGCGCCATCGCCGCGCCCGACATCGTCATGCGCTTCGGGAACAGGTCGGTCGTCACGCCGGCCGCTTCGTGACGCATCAGGTCGTCGCGAGACAGGTACAAGAGACGCAGCTTGTCCTCGGGCTGGCCGCTCTTTCTCACCTCGTCGCGATACCAGCGTTCGAACGACGCGCCCGAGTAAATGCCCTCGGGAATCGCCTGATCGTAGAAGCCATAGATCAGCTCGTCGTCGACCAGCACGTCCTGGCGGCGCGACTTGTGTTCCAGCTGTTCGATATCGGCGAGCAGCTTGCGGTTGTGCGCGAAGAACGCGAGTTTCGTGTCGAATTCGCCTTCCACCAGCGCGCCGCGAATGAAGAGTTCGCGCGCGCGCGCCGGGTCCTGCTTGCCGAACGCCACGCGCCGGCGCTGGTACACCGGCAGGCCATAAAGCACCCCGCGCTCGAACGCGCTCACCTGTGCCGCGCGCTTCTCCCAATGCGGCTCGGAGAGCGACTTCTTCAGCAAATGCGCGCCCACCTTCTCGAGCCACTCGGGTTCGATCTTCGCGATGCAGCGCGCGTACAGGCGGCTCGTTTCGACGAGTTCCGCCGCCACGACCCAGCGCCCTGCCTTCTTCACGAGCGCCGAGCCCGGCCACAAGTGGAACTTGATGCTGCGTGCACCGAGATAATGCGGCTCGTCGTCGGCTTTCAGGCCGATGTTGCCGAGCAGGCCCGTGAGCAGCGCGTGATGGATCTGCTCGTAAGTCGCATCGGCTTCGTTGATGCGCCAGCCATGCTCGCGCACCACCGTCAGCAATTGCGAATGCACGTCGCGCCATTCGCGCAGGCGCAAATGCGAAAGGAAATTCGCGCGGCACGCGTCCAGCAATTGCCGGTTGGACTTCTTGTGCGCGACGGCCTCTTCGAACCAGGCCCAGATCTTGAGCCACTGGAGGAACTCGGAGCGCTCGTCGGCAAAGCGGCGATGCGCCTGGTCGGCCTGCTCCTGCGCCTCAATCGGCCGGTCGCGCGGATCCTGCACCGAAAGCGCGCTCGCGATGATCAGCACTTCGCGCAGCGCCTGCTCGTCGCGCGCGCCAAGAATCATGCGGCCCACGCGCGGGTCGAGCGGCAGGCGCGCGAGTTCGCGGCCAAGCGGCGTGAGCGCGTTGTCGTCGTCGACTGCGCCCAGTTCGTTGAGCAACTGATAGCCGTCGGCAATCGCGCGCCCCGGCGGCGGCTCGATGAAAGGGAACGTCTCGATCGCCGTGAGATGCAGCGACTTCATGCGCAGAATCACGGCGGCGAGTGACGAGCGCAGAATTTCCGGATCGGAGAAGCGCGGCCGTGCGATGAAATCCGATTCTTCATAGAGCCGGATACAGATGCCGTCGGCAACGCGTCCGCAACGGCCCGCGCGCTGGTTCGCGGCCGCCTGGGCAATCGACTCGATCTGCAGTTGCTCGACCTTGTTGCGGTACGAATAACGCTTCACGCGCGCAAGACCCGTATCGACCACATAGCGGATGCCCGGCACCGTCAGCGAAGTTTCGGCCACGTTGGTCGCGAGCACGATGCGGCGCGCGTTCGACGGCTTGAACACGCGCTCCTGCTCCTGCGCGGAAAGGCGCGCGAAGAGCGGCAGGATTTCCGTGTGCGGCGGATGGTGCTTGCGCAGCGCTTCCGCGGCGTCACGAATTTCGCGCTCGCCTGGGAGGAACACGAGCACGTCGCCCGAGCCTTCGCGGCAGAGTTCGTCGACGGCGTCGACGATCGCTTCCATGAGGTCGCGATCGGTGTCGCGCTGCGACTTCGCACTCTTCTCGCGGCCTGTCGTGCCCTGCGCATTCTTCACCGCCGGGCTGTCCTCCTGCACCGGCCGGTAACGCACCTCGACGGGATAGAGGCGCCCGCTCACCTCGATCACCGGTGCGGGCTTCTCGTCGCTGCCGAAGTGGCGCGCGAAGCGATCGGCGTCGATGGTCGCCGAGGTCACGATCAGCTTGAGGTCGGGCCGGCGCGGCAGGATCTCCTTCAGATAGCCGAGCAGGAAGTCGATGTTCAGACTGCGCTCGTGCGCCTCGTCGATGATGATCGTGTCGTAGGCCTTGAGGAGCGGATCGGTTTGCGTCTCCGCGAGCAGAATGCCGTCGGTCATGAGCTTGACCGAGGCGCCCGGCGAGAGATTGTCGGTGAAGCGCACCTTGTAGCCGACCACTTCGCCAAACGGCGTATTCAGTTCGTCGGCGATACGGCGCGCCGTGGCCGAAGCCGCAATGCGCCGCGGCTGCGTATGGCCGATCAGACCCGTGCCGCCCGCGCCGAGGCCGCGGCCCAAAGCGAGCGCGATTTTCGGCAACTGCGTGGTCTTGCCCGAGCCCGTTTCGCCGCTCACGATCACGACCTGATTCTGCGCAATCGCACGCGCGATTTCCTCGCGGCGGCCCGAGACTGGCAGCGCTTCGGGGAACGTGATGGGTGGGACCCGGTTCGGCTCGACGTTCGCTCGCGGCGCACGCGGCGGACGTTCGCTGCGCGGCTTGCGCTCGTTCGTTTCGGGCGCTTTTTCGTTGCCAGCGCGCGCGGCCTGCTGCTGCGCGGATTGATCGCGTTCGCGCACAGCTTCCGGACGTGGCGCGCGTGGCTGATGCTGAACCGGTTTTTGCTGCTGGGCGGGATTGCGCGGCGGCTTCCGCGACGCGTTATCCGAAGCGTCGCGTGGTGCGCGTTGCGTCCGCCCGCGCGCGGCTTCGTCGGAAGGCGCGTGCTGAGCGGACTTTGACTGAGGTGCGCGCGTGTCACGCTGCGCGTCTGGCTTGCGCGATGCGCGCACGTCGCCCTGCTGTGCGCGTTGCCCGCTTTGCGGCGCGCGATTTGCCTCGCCGCGCGCCGGCTGCGCCGCCACCGGCTGCGGAGCATTTCGCGCTTCGCGAGCTTGCTCGGGCTTGGGTGTTTCGCCGCGCCCGCCAGGCGCGTCCTTCGCCCCGGCGGCCGGCGCCGGCGCGGGCTGTGCCGCTCGCTTGTCCTGCGCGCGCGCGCCGCCCAGCGCGCCGCCGCCCATGAGCGCGGCAAGCTTGTCCGACGACGCGAGCTTTTGCCCGTCGCCATACTTCTGCGACGCGCTTTTCGCTTTCGCGCCGTCCTGCGCCGTTTCCTGCCCGGCCGGGGTGTTGCTGCCCTGCGCCGAGGCAGGTCTTTTGGGTACATTCGACATGGGGGCGCATTATAATCCCGGGCATGAATTCCCAAACCGACCTCGTCCCCGCCACCGCCAGCGCGCCGGCCTCCGCCGCCGCCGCGGATTCCGACACGCAGCTCATGGCGCAGCACGCGCAATTCGTGGATTGGATGCGATCGGTCGCACCCTACATCCACGCGTTCCAGGGCAAGACATTCGTCGTCGGTTTCGGCGGCGAGGTCGTGCACCAGAACCTGCTCAACGCGCTCGTTGCCGACATCGCGCTCTTGCAGGCCATGGGCATCCAGATCGTGCTCGTGCACGGTTCGCGCCCGCAGGTCGAAGAGCAGATGAGCCTGCACGGCGTCGAGTCCGAGTTCTCGCACGGCATGCGCATCACCAATGCCCGCGCGCTGGAATCGGCGAAAGAAGCGGCCGGTGAAGTGCGTCTCGACATCGAAGCCGCGATTAGCCAGGGTCTGCCGAATACGCCCATGGCGCACGCGCACATCAGCGTGGTGTCGGGCAACTTCGTGACGGCGCGTCCGGTCGGCATTCTCGACGGCGTGGACTTCCAGCACACGGGCGTCGTGCGCAAGATCGACGCCGATTCGATCCGCCACTCGCTCGCGAGCCGCAAGCTCGTGCTGCTCTCGCCGCTCGGCTTTTCGCCCACGGGCGAGGCGTTCAATCTCTCGATGGAAGACGTCGCCTCCGCGGCGGCCATCGCGTTGCGCGCCGACAAGATCATTTTCCTCACGGAAACGCAGGGCCTGATCGACGAGGAAGGCGAGCTGATCCGCGAAATGTCCCTCGACGACGCCTACAAGCTGCAAGAAGGCGGCACCGTGCTCGGCGACGCGGGCTTCTATCTGAAGCACTCCATTCGCGCCTGCCGCGGCGGCGTGGGCCGCGCGCATATCATTCCCTACGTGCTCGACGGCGGCTTGCTGCTCGAACTGTTCCTGCACGACGGCGTGGGCACCATGATCTCGTACGAGAACCTGGAAAGCCTGCGCGAAGCGACGCCCGACGACGTCGGCGGCATCCTTACGTTGATCGAGCCGCTTGAAACCGACGGCACGCTCGTGCGTCGTGGGCGTCACCAGATCGAGCGCGATATCGATCACTTCTCGGTGATCGAGCACGACGGCGTGCTCTTTGGCTGCGCCGCGCTTTACGCGTATTCGCAGGAGCGCATTGGCGAGATGGCGTGCCTCACGGTCTCGCCCGAAGCCCAGGGCTCCGGCGACGGCGAACGGCTTCTGCGCCGTATCGAGCAACGCGCGCGCGCACGCGGCCTCACACGCATTTTCGTGCTCACTACGCGTACCGAACACTGGTTCCTGAAGCGCGGCTTCGTCAAGGCCACGGTGGACGACCTGCCCGAAGACCGCCGCCGCCTCTATAACTGGCAGCGCAAATCGCTCGTGCTGATGAAACAGCTCTGAGCGTTCCCGTCTGCACCGTCCGCAGACAGGGCGCGCCGCCACCCACACATACGACTAAGGAGAAGCACAGCATGGCCCGTATGATCCAATGCGCGAAGCTCGGCAAGGAAGCCGAGGGACTCGACTTTCCCCCGCTGCCGGGCGAACTCGGCAAGCGCATCTACGAAAGCGTTTCGAAGGAGGCGTGGCAGCAGTGGCTCAAGCAGCAGACCATGCTGATCAACGAAAACCGCCTGAATATGGCCGATCCGCGTGCGCGTCAGTACCTGATGAAGCAGACGGAGAAATTCTTCTTCGGCGAAGGCGCCGACCAGGCGTCGGGCTACGTGCCGCCCACGGAAGGCTAAAGCCCTTCCGTTGCGCGCCGGGATCTGTCCCTGACAGGCAAAAAGCGCCACGCAATCCCCTGCAAGAACCGCGCCCCCGGCGCGGTTTTTTATGCGCTTCATGCGCTTCTCAGGCGGCGGAAACGGTTCCATCGAATCGGCGCAATCCCCCGCCACGCGGGGCTTCCAGAGCGGGCCCCAATCCCCGCAGATGCAGCCGTTTGCGCGATCTTCCGTTATCGTGCTATCATAACGCTTCGTTCAACAGGCATTAGCCATCAATTGCATTCAGGAAGGCGCCCGAAAACGCCATCAATCCGAATGCGCAGATGACAAAAGGAACGCTCCGCCACGCGGGCTTCTTTTTCGTTTCAGCGGCGCTTTACCAGGCACCTCATGCCGGTCCAGCGTCCTCATGCGCCCTGCCCCCCTTCCACGGCCACGCAGGCGCTACGTTAAACACAATTCGTCCGAGTGTCGTTTCGCGACACCTCAGCAATGCTTTCGTGCGCCGCTCGCCTTGTGCGATGCGCCATCGGCCCGCCCTCGTCCCCGACGCAACGTGACGTGCCGTGCGCGAAATGTCGCTGCTATCGCGAAACGGCACTCTCCGGCAACCGTGGCGGGCTCGCGTGGGGCTCGTCGCAGTCATTGGAGATGCAGACCTTGACCGCTTCCACTTCCGGCTCGTCGGCCCAGACCGACCTGACGCTCGACGACATCACGATCGTCGACAAAAGCCTCCTCAAACGCGCCGTCGGCGCCATGGCGCTCGGCAACGCCATGGAATGGTTCGACTTCGGCGTGTACAGCTACATCGCCGTCACGCTCGGCCAGGTGTTCTTCCCGTCGAGCAGCCCCTCGGCGCAGCTCATCGCCACCTTCGGCACGTTTGCGGCCGCGTTCCTCGTGCGCCCGATCGGCGGCATGGTGTTCGGCCCGCTCGGCGACCGCATCGGCCGCCAGCGCGTGCTCGCGATGACGATGATCATGATGGCCTGCGGCACCTTCGCCATCGGTCTGATTCCCTCGTACCACTCGATCGGCATTGCCGCGCCCGCGCTGCTGCTGGTGGCGCGCCTCGTGCAGGGCTTCTCGACCGGCGGCGAATACGGCGGCGCTGCGACCTTCATCGCCGAATTCGCCACCGACAAGCGCCGTGGCTTCATGGGGAGCTTCCTCGAATTCGGCACGCTGATCGGCTATGTGTTCGGCGCGGGCACGGTGGCCGTGCTGACCGCCATGCTCTCGCACCAGCAGCTGCTCGACTGGGGCTGGCGCGTGCCTTTCATGATCGCGGGTCCGCTCGGCCTCGTGGGTCTCTACATCCGTACGAAGCTCGAAGAAACGCCCGCATTCAAGCGCGAAGCGGAACTGCGCGAAGCCGAAGAGCACGCGCGCCCGAAGCTCACGCTGCACTCGCTGCTCACGCAGCATCTGCGCCCCTTCCTGCTGTGCGTGGGTCTCGTGCTGATCTTCAACGTGACCGACTACATGGCGCTGTCGTATCTGCCGAGCTATCTGTCCGCGACGCTGCACTTCAACGAAACGCACGGCCTCTTCCTCGTGCTGATCGTGATGGTGCTCATGATGCCGATGACGCTCGCGTTCGGCCGTCTCTCCGACGCCGTGGGCCGCAAGCCGGTGATGCTCGCGGGCTGCGTGGGCCTGATCCTGCTATCGATCCCGTCGCTCACGCTGATCCAGACGGGCGCGCTCGTGCCGGTGTTTTTCGGTCTCCTGATTCTCGGCGCGCTGCTCTCGTGCTTCACGGGCGTGATGCCCTCGGCGCTGCCGGCACTGTTCCCGACCGCGATCCGTTACGGCGCGCTCGCCATCGGTTTCAACGTGTCGGTGTCGCTGTTCGGCGGTACGACGCCGCTCGTGGCGGCATGGCTCGTCGAGCACACGCAGAACCTCATGATGCCCGCGTACTACCTGATGGGCGCGGCGGTGATCGGCATCATCTCGGTGCTGGCGCTGCATGAAACGGCGCGCCGACCGCTGCCGGGCTCGGCGCCGAGCGTGAGCACCAAGGCGGAAGCGCATGCGGTGCTGCGCGGCGTGCGTCTCGCGCGCGAACTCGACGAAGAGTACGCCGTCGCCAACGCCGTGCGCGCCTGATACGGCACAACGCAAACGCAAAAAAGGCCAGCTTCGCGCTGGCCTTTTTTTTTGCCCGCTCGCTTCGCTATTCGACGAGATTGACGTGTTCGACGTGCAGCGCGCCGTCCTTCCCGATCGTCAGCATCGCCGCCGAGATGGGCAGCTTGAAGCGACGCGGCCCCGCGCTGCCGGGATTCACGTACAGCACGCCCTCGCGCGTTTCGAGCGCGGGCTTGTGCGAATGTCCGCTCACGACCACGGCGATGCCCCCGGCCGCGGGATCGCCCCGCAGGTCGGGCAGTTCGTGGACCACCGCGAGACGCACTCCGCCGAACGCAACGATGGTCTGCACGGGCAACGCCTCGGCCCACGCGCCATGATCGTTGTTGCCGCGCACGACGGTGAGCGGCGCGACGGCTCCGAGCGTGTCGAGCACGGGCTGATCGCAGATGTCGCCCGCGTGCACGATGGCGTCCGCGCCCTCGATGAAGGCGAGCAACTCGGGACGCACGAGATTGTGCGTGTCGGAAACCAAGGCGACGCGCAATGGGTATTTCGCGGACATGACATTTCGTTTCGGTTGAATACTGCCGATTATCGCCGCGCTCACGCTGCGCCGATATACACCGCGAGCCACACGCTCGGCACAGTCGGATCGGTCCACGACACGCGATGACGGCAGTGCGCCGGAATGTGCATGTAGTCGCCGGGCAGCAGCCGCCGCGGCGGCTGCGCCGTATTCTCGAATTCCAGCGTCGCCGCGCCGGCCAGCAGCGTCACCCACTCCTCGCGCGCGTCGTCGTACCAAAAGCCCGACGGGCTCGCCTGGCCCGTGGAGACGATGCGCTCGATCAACACCCCGTCACGCGAAACGAGCGTGTCGAAGCGCTCTTCGCTGGCGTCATGATAGAGGCCGGCGAAGAGATTGCCGAATGCGGCGGTGTCCGGTTCGTTCATGCAAAGCGCTCATTTGAGTGGCTTCAGCCCATCGAGCAACGTGGGCACCAGTTCGCTCACGGTCGGGTGCACGTGCATCGCGTACTGCAGCGTCGTGTAGGGCGCGTCGGCCGTCATCGTGTCGATGAACGTGTGAATCGCCTCGTCGCCCTCGATGCCGAATATCGCCGCGCCGAGAATGCGTTGCGTCTGGGGGTCCACCAGCGCCTTCATGAAACCGTCCGTCTCGCCGCGCTCGCGCGCGCGGCCCACGCGCGACATCGGCATCGTGGCGATGAGCGCGGGTTTGCCGCGCTCGCGCACTTCGCGCTCGCTCATGCCCACGCGCGCGAGCGGCGGATCGACGTACACGGCGTAAGCGGGAATGCGTGTGTCGGCGCTGCGCGATTTGCCGTCCAGCAGATTCGCCGCAACGATCTGAAAATCGTCGTATGACGTGTGCGTGAACGCGCCACGGCCGTTCACATCGCCCAGCGCCCAGATGCCCTGAACGCGCGTGCGCAATTGACCATCGACAGCGATGAGCCCGTGAGCGTCGCGCTCGATGCCCGCGGCGTCGAGCCCCAGATCGTCGGTGTTCGGCAAGCGCCCCGTTGCGAAGAGCAGATGCGAAACGTCGAGCGGTCCCCTGTCGAGCGCGATGCGCACGCCCGTCTCGCCTTCCAGCGGCGCGACGCTGCGCGGTTCTGCGCCGAAGCGAAATTCCACACCCTCTCGTGCGAGCACGTCCTGTACGGCGCGCGAAAAATCGTCGTCCTCGCGCGCGAGCACGCGTTGGCCGCGCACGAGCACCGTCACGCGGCTGCCGAAGCGGCGAAACATCTGCGCGAATTCGAGCGCCACGTAGCTGCCGCCGCAGATCGCCAGATGGGTGGGCAATCGCTCCAGCGCGAGCAGCGTCGAATTGGTTTCGTAGCGGATCGTTTCCAGGCCGGGAATGGCGGGAATCTGCGCGCGCGTGCCCGTGTTGATGAAAATCTCGGGCGCTTCGAGATCGATCTGCGTACCGTCGTGCGCCGCGACGCGCACCGCATGCGCGCCCGTGAAGCGCGCGTGCCCCGTGAATACGGTGGCGTTCGGCGTATGGCGCAGCCAGCTCTCGACACCATCGCGCGACGCCGCGATGATGCGATCCTTGCGCGCCTTCACGAACGCGAGATCGACGCGAACGTCGCCTGGCTGCGCGTCATCGCCAATATGCACGCCGAAGTCCGCCGCATGACGCGCCACGTGCGCGGCACGCGCGCAGGCGACATACGCCTTGGTCGGCGTGCAGCCGACGTTCACACAGGTCCCGCCAAACGACGCGCGCTCGATCACCGCCGTCTTGCGGCCGCTCTTCGCAAGCCGCACCGCGAGCGGCGGCCCGCTCTGCCCCGTGCCGATCACGATCGCATCGAAACGTTGTGCCATGCCGCTCTCCTTTGCCGTTGACGCGAGCTGAGGCGCGACTCGAACCGCTAGTCGAACCGCTCATCGAACCGCGGTTTGAACCCATTCTCCGCACGTTGTGAACGGGCGGCAGATCGCGCCATCTTACGCGCGACGAATGGCCGCCGCCCGCAGCGTGATTCGACGAATCGGGTACGCATCGGCGCGCATCGCGAAGAGAGCGAACGCGCAAAAAAAGAGCCGCCTCACACGTCGAGGCGGCTCACAGGGTGACGTCACAACAGCAAACGGGCGAAGCCGCTGCGCGTCAGGGGGATCGGCGAACGTCGTGCCTGTTTGCGTCACACGTCCGGTAATTGTTTAGCCAGGGGCTCAGCCGTTAAAGTCGGGCAATTTCAGTGCGCGCGCACGCCGTACACAATCAGTGCACGCAATCGGCAGGCGCGCCTTCGCCGTGGCCCGCGTTCCACAGTTCGCGCGAACGCTGGAATGCGGCGCGCGCGCCGCGCGTCGCCACCATCAGCCCGACTTGCCCCATGTTGAAGTCGAGCGACACCATCAGCTGCATCAGGTCCACCATCGGCAGAACCAACGCTGGCTGATACAACTGTCGTTCGATAAAGGATTTCATGACCGCTCCCGCTGCATGCCCCGCGTCCTCCTGACGCAGGGTCATTCAATGGTTGTCATTCTAGGAATGCAGCGTGCGCTGATAAATGGGCCGTCCGCGAAGTCACTTGTCGAAAATCGCAAACAATCGAAACCTGCGCGCAGGCACGGGGGCGGCGTCGCGCGCCCAGCCCCGCCGCACGGGGCCTCGCGCGAGCGCCGGCTGGCGCGAACGCGCTTCAGTCGAGGGGGGTGGCGACGAATTCAGGCAGCGTCTCGGCACGCGCGGAAAGCGCCGCAATCGCCGGATATCGGGCAGGATCAGCGCAGCCAGGCAGGATGTACTGATTGAAACGCCACGCAACGGCCGCCGTGATGTCGGCTTGCGTGATACGGCCGGCGCACAGCCAGCCGTCGCGGCCCGCAACGAGCTGGTCGAGCACGGCCCAGGCTGCGTGCATCTGGGCGTTCACGCGCTCGAACCACGGCTCGTGCTGGCGCTCGGCCGGGCGCAATTCGCGCTCATATACCTGCTGTATCGTCTTTTCCATGGCCGCGAGCGCGAAACCGTTCACGCGCAGGGCGAAAGTCCGCTCCTGCGTCTCCTCCGGCATGAGCCGCTGCGCGGCGGGCACCTTGCGGTCCAGGTAGTCGAGGATCAGCGTCGAGTCGATCAGCTGCGTGCCGTCGTCGTCGATGAAGGTAGGGGCCTTCACGACGGGATTGATCTGGGCAAATTCGTCGTACTGCCGAAAAACCGAAATGCTGCGGTGTTCGAACGGCAGGCCGAGCACATGAAGCGAAATCGCCACGCGGCGCACATAGGGGGAGTCCATCATGCCGATCAACTGCATGGGTTCACCTCGCACAGGAAAAAGGGGATCGGGCGTCGATCTTGCAGGAAGCCCCGCCGTATTTCAAGACACGCCGGGCGCAGCCGGGTCGCATCATGCCCCCGCCGCGCCCGCCTTTTTCCTGCTGTCCAGGCACGCGGAAAAACGGCGCCGCATGGCTATTTTGCTATTGAGCGTTGTGCAAAAACGCACCGTGTCGATGTGCCACGTCCTGCTCCGCGTGCAACGGAGCTACATTTGTTAGCAGACGTCGAATCTGACGCGTCGCGGCATTGTTGCGACGCAGCGCCCAGCCCTGCGTATGAGCGCTTTTTTGCCGTGCCGTACTGCTCAAGGCGCAGCGGCGCGCAAGGGCCAAGCGAAGGAGGCCGAAGCATTACGCAGACCGCATGAAAGCGCCATTTTGCGCGCCACATGTGCTGCAGTGCATCGCCGGGAAACTCCTGGATTCGGACGCCGAACGGCTGAGATAGTCTGAATGCACAAGGAGACGAAATCATGAGACAAGCATTCAATGTTGGTGTTGTCATCGTCCTCGCACTCCTCCTCGCGAACCGGGCCATGACACGTGTCCAGGCTCACGAGGCTGGCTCGCTGACCTGCGCCCAGGGCTCCGCGCTCGTGAAGGCCGAAGCGCTCGTACGCGGATTCGGCGAACGCGGCGCGAACAGCCAGAGCGAAAACTTCCTCTCTTCCTGTCTCGTTTCGGGCCAGGGGCAAGTCGGCGACCAGATCGCCCACGACTGAACGCCTGGCGCCAGGCGCTCATCCGGGCGCCTGGCGCGGCGCGAGCGCCTTTTGACGGCGCGGCGCACGGTGCTATGCTCGCTCGCGGACCTACCGCCGGAGCGCGCTCATGCCTCACCCGCCCAACGCCGTACACCACTCGGCTAAACAGGGCTACACGCCCGCCGCAGCGGACCACTACGTGCGCGGCCGCCCCGATTACCCGCCCGAAATCAACGCCTGGTTGCGTGACACGCTCAGCCTCGGCCCCGGCGCGACCGTCGTCGACCTCGGCGCCGGCACCGGCAAATTCACGCGGCGCCTGCTGGAAACCGGCGCGCACGTGATCGCCGTCGAGCCCGTCGCCGCCATGCGTGCGAAGCTTGCCGCCGCGCTACCCGAAGTCGATACCCGCGCGGGCAGCGCAGAGTCGCTCCCTCTCGGCGACGCCAGCATCGACGCGATCGTCTGCGCGCAGGCTTTTCACTGGTTCGCCAACCCGGCCTCGCTCGCCGAAATGCTGCGCGTGCTCAAACCCGGTGGCCGCCTCGGCCTGATCTGGAACCTGCGCGACGCGAGCGTCGAGTGGGTCGCGCGGCTCGATGCCATCGTCAACCGCGCCGAAGGCGACACGCCGCGCTACTACACGGGCCAATGGCGCAACGCCTTCCCGTTTGCCGGATTCGGGCCACTGCACGAGCAGCGTTTCGTCCAGGGCCACACCGGTTCGCCGGAGGACGTCATCGTCGCGCGCGTGAAATCCACGAGTTTCATTGCGGCGTTGCCGCCTGAAGAGCAGGCTCGCATCGAAGCCGAACTGCGCGCACTCATCAATTCGGTGCCCGAGTTGCGCGAGCAAGCCGTCGTGACAGTGCCTTACAGAACGGCAGCGTTTCACTGCGTGAAGCAACCCTGACGCGCCGAAGCCCATGACTTTGGGTTGCCAATGCCCGGGTTGGCGGAGAGAATGCTCGCGGACCACGGAGAATCTATGAAAGGTTACGTCCTGTTATTTGTAATCAGCATGCTGACGGCGTGCACATCGGTCACTGCCGTCAATTCGAGACAGGATGGACATCTGACCGTCACGAGCCGCGCGCGCTGGGATCTGGTTTCGTGGAATCACGTGCGCGCAGTCGGGCTCGGCGAAGCCGAGGACTACTGCGAAAAGCAGAAGAAGCAGTTACACACGGTCGAGATCCACAGCGAGGGTTTGCGCGGCGTGACGTCACAGACAGTAGAGGTAATATTCGACTGCATCTGATGCGATCCGCACAGTCAACTCGCTTACCAGCGCCAGGCGGGCGTTACCGCCCGCTCCCCCAGCCTTGCCGACTCGATTCCTTGCGATAGCGCAATAGTTTGTTGTCGTTCACCCTGATACCCAAAGCGCATGACCGAGCTAAACTGACGATACATTTTGTTACGTTCCGGGCGGAGTCATGTTGACCGCATTCTTTATCGCCTGCCCCTTCGGCATTGCCGCATTGTTCGGATTCGCGCGGCTGATCAACCCCATCACCGGGAAGATCGGCAATCGTTGAGTGCGCAAGCGCCTGATTACGGCGCGGTGGCCGAGCGAGCTTCGCACCGCGATTTTGCGCGGCTGTCCTGAGCTTGTTCCCGCTTTCGTCCGTTTCTCACCCTCGCCTTAGCCGCTCCCCTTTGTGCGCTCGCACGGACTTGGCCGTGCAAACAAAAAACCCGCGAAGCCTTAAGCCATCGCGGGTTTCAGGATTCCAGCGGAACCCGCTGGAACAACATCTGGTGCCGGGGACCGGACTCGAACCGGCAAGCCGTTAGGCGGCGGATTTTCGTCACACCACGTCTTTCGACGCCCCGCGCCCCTGCTAGGACGCGCGTTCGTGCGCTGGACTATGCCTTCGCCGTCGCTGAGCGCCGCGTGTCTCACGCCGCGCACCGCCTTAGGCGCCCCCCGTCTAGTCTCTACACCTTCCTGACCGCCGCTTTACGCAGCAGCCGGCTTGGCTCGGCGTTGCCTCGGCGCCTCGCGCGTAACGCGCTTGATGGCCCAGGGGGTTCGCCGAATTTGAGGGGTTCTGCACCGGCCGTTTCCGGTCGGGCACTCAATCGTCTTTTAAGTCCGCTATGTTTACCAATTTCATCACCCCGGCAGGGCGGACGCGATTCTACCATTGCGCGGCGCGTGCCCCAAAGCCACCACCGGCTGCCGCATCCGTCATCTGCCGGTCATACGCTTTTTTCATAATCGGCCCCATCGAAAACGTTTACAACGACGCCGGGGCCGCTCGCATGACGCCAACCATCAAGGATGTCGCCGCACACGCCGGATTCTCGATCGCCACCGTCTCGCGCGCGATCAATGCGCCTCATACCGTCAATCCCATCACGCTTGCGCGGGTGCGCGAAGCCATCGACGCGCTGAAGTTCCGTCCGAACCCGCTTGGCCGCCAGTTGCGCGGCGAGCGCACGCGGCTCATCGGCGTGGTGCTGCCCACGCTCGCCAATCCGGTGTTCGCCGAATGCCTGCAGGGCATCGACGAACTTGCCTCCGCGCAAGGCTTTCGGCTCATGCTGATGACCACGCAGTACGACGCCGACCGCGAGCGCCATGCAATCGAGACGTTGCGCGCGCAACGGGTTGAGGGCCTGATCCTGACCGTCGCCGACGCCGACACGCACCCGCTGCTCGACGAACTCGACGCGGACGGCCCGCTCTACGTGCTGATGCACAACGACACGAAGCGCCGCCCTTCAGTCTCGGTGGACAACCACCAGGCCGCATGCGACGGCGTGCGCATGCTCATCGCGCACGGCCACCGCCGCATCCTCATGCTGGCCGGCACCTTGGCCGCCTCCGACCGCGCGCGTCAGCGTCATGCCGGCTACGCCCTCGCGATGCGGCAGGCTGGTCTCACGCCCGCGCCGGCCCTTGAAATCGATTTCAACGCGCAAGAACTCGCGCCTTCGGTGCTCGCGCATCTCACTAGCGGGCCCGCGCGCCCCACGGCCCTCTTCTGCAGCAATGACCTGCTGGCCATGGTCGTGATGCGCGGGCTGCGCCGCGCGCGCCTGCGCGTGCCGCAGGACATGTCGATTCTCGGCTTCGACGGCCTCGCAATGAGCGAGCTGCTCGCGCCGCCGCTCGCGAGCATCGGCACGCCGAACGGCGACATCGGCCGCGAGGCGTGGCAATGCCTGATGGCGCGCATCGGCGGCCAGTACGCCGGGCCGCTCGCCACTACGCTGCCGCACACCTTGCGCGCGGGCGGCACCATCGCGGCGATCGCCCACGCGCCGCTCGGCGCGCGCGGGAGTGCGATGAATCGCGATCTCGAACTCGGCGGCGCGGTTTCGTGAGCCGCTTTATGTGCGATTAGCAGACCTGAAGAACAAACCGAATAGCCTCAACAATCCGGGCCGTGCACGTACGCGGCCCTCATCCACCAGAACGCTCTCGCAACCGACCTGGAGACCTGCCGTGACCCGCCGACTCGCCTTTGCCGGCCCGCTTTCGCTCGTAGCCGTGCGCGCCGCGCTGCGCACGCTTGCCGCGCCGTTGCGGCGCCTGACCCGCTTCTCCCGTGCCCTGCCGCTCGTCGCAAGCGCCGCAGCCCTCGTCGCCGGACTTGCCGCCTCGCTCGCGGCGCAGGCCGACGAAACCGCGATCTGCTACAACTGCCCGCCCGAATGGGCCGACTGGGCAAGCCAGATCCAGGCGATCCAGAAAGAGACCGGCATTCGCGTGCCGTTCGACAACAAGAACTCCGGCCAATCCATCGCACAACTGATGGCCGAGCAGAAGAGCCCGGTCGCCGATGTCGTCTACCTTGGCGTGTCGTCGGCATTTCAGGCGAAGGACAAGGGCGTGATCACGCCGTACAAGCCTGCGCACTGGAACGACATTCCTGCCGACCTGAAGGACCCGCAAGGCTACTGGTTCGCCATCCACTCGGGCACGCTCGGCTTCTTCGTCAACAAGGACGCGCTTGAAGGCAAGCCGGTGCCGCGCTCGTGGGCCGATCTCCTCAAGCCCGAATACAAGGGCATGGTCGGCTACCTCGATCCGTCGAGCGCCTTTGTGGGCTATGCGGGCGCGGTGGCCGTGAATCTCGCGTTGGGCGGCACGCTCGAGAACTTCCAGCCCGCTTTCGAATGGTTCGGCAAGCTCAAGGCCAACCAGCCGATCGTGCCGAAGCAGACCGCGTACGCGCGCGTGCTCTCCGGTGAAATCCCCATCCTGCTCGACTACGACTTCGACGCCTACCGCGCCAAATACAAGGACCACGCGAACGTCGAATTCGTGATCCCGAAGGAAGGCACGATTTCGGTGCCCTACGTGATGAGCCTCGTGAAAAACGGGCCGCACGAAGCAAACGGCAAGAAGGTGCTCGACTTCGTGCTCTCCGACGAAGGCCAGAAGCTCTGGGCCAATGCCTACTTGCGCCCGGTGCGCGCGAGTGCGCTCTCGCCGGAAGCGGCTTCGAAGTTCCTGCCCGCGAGCGACTACGCGCGCGCAAAGCCAGTGGACTTCGCGAAGATGGCGGCGCAGCAGCAAGCCTTCGGCGAGCGCTATCTGCAGATCATGCACTGAGACTCCAGCCGATCACTTCCATGCATGACCTCACTTTTCCGTTGCGCTGGCGCGTGGCGCTCATCGCGCCCGCCCTCGCGGTGTTCCTCGCTTTCTGGCTGCTGCCGATGATCGCGCTCGTGCAGGTAAGCGCCGACGGTCACTTCGTCGAAACTTATCTTGCACTGCTAACGAATGGCCGCTACATGGGGAGCCTCGGTGCGACCATCGCGCTCTCGGCCGCCGTGACGGCGGCCACGCTCGTGATCTCCACGATCTGCGGCCTTCTGCTCGCGCGGCGCACGTTCGCGGGGCGCCGTGCGCTCGTCGCACTGCTCACGTTTCCACTGGCGTTCCCGGGCGTGGTGGTCGGCTTCATGGTCATCATGCTCGCGGGCCGTCAGGGGCTCATCGGCGCGCTTTCGCTGCGGCTCACCGGCGAGCGCTGGGTATTCGCCTACTCGATGGCGGGACTCTTCGCGGGCTACCTGTATTTCTCGATCCCGCGCGTCATCGTGACGGTGATGGCCTGCGCAAGCCAGCTCGACGGCTCGCTCGAAGAGGCCGCCCGATCGCTTGGCGCGTCGTCGTGGCGCGTGCTGTGCGACGTGATCCTGCCCGCGCTCGCGCCAGGCCTCGTCGCCGCAGGGGCGATCTGCTTCGCGACCGCGATGGGCGCATTCGGCACGGCGTTCACGCTCGCCACCGACATCGACGTCCTGCCGATGACCATCTATACCGAGTTCACGCTCAACGCCAACATGGTGACGGCGGCGGGCCTGTCCATCGTGCTCGGCCTCGTCACGTGGGCGGTGCTCACGCTCGCGCGCAGCGTGACGGGTTCGGCCGTTGCGGCCACGGCATGAGCGCGCTGTGGCTTTCGAGGACTCCAGCATGAATTCGGTCGTCAATTCCGCAGCTTCGGCGGCACGAGACATGCACGATGCACCGGGCCAGCCGCCCGCCGCGCGGCGGCGCGTCGCGCTGCCCTCGGCGCGCACGTGGATTGCTTGCGCGCAATGGCTCGTCACACTCACCACGTGCGCGTTTCTGATCGTGCCCGTGGTGATGTCGATCGTCGCGGGGCTCACCGTCAACTACTTTCGCGGCGTGGCGAGCGGCCTCACGCTGCGCTGGCTCGACGAGGTCTGGACGCAGTATCACGCGAGCGTCTTCCTCTCGCTCGAAGTGGCGGCCGCCACGCTCGCCATCACGCTCGTGACCGGTGTGCCCGCGGGCTATGCGCTCGCGCGCAGCCGCACGCGCCTGTCGCGTTTCATCGAGGAATTGCTCGTGTTGCCCGTCGCCCTGCCCGGCCTCGCTTCGGCGCTCGCGCTGCTCGTGGTGTACGGCGGCTTCAGCGGGTTTCGCATGAGCGCGGCGTTCATCGTGGTCGGCCACGTCGTGTTCACGCTGCCGTTCATGGTGCGGCCCGTGGCGGCCGTGTGTGCGTCCGCAGACCTGCGCACGCTCGAAGAAGGCGCCGCGAGCCTCGGCGCGAGCTTCTGGCAGCGCTTCACGACCATCGTGCTGCCCAATGCGCGGCCCGGCATCGTGGCAGGCGCGCTCGCGGTGCTCACACTCTCGATCGGCGAATTCAACCTCACGTGGATGCTGCACACGCCCGACACCAAAACGCTGCCAGTGGGCCTCGCGGACACCTACGCGTCGCTGCGCATCGAAGTGGGGAGCGCCTACACGATCCTCTTCTTCCTCATGACGATGCCGCTGCTCGTGGCGATGCAATGGCTCGGCGTGGACGTACCTGGCGCCTCAGGAAAGCCAACTGGCGGGCAGCGTCTCGCAGGCCAGCAAAATAACAACAAGGATTCCGAATGAAACTCGAACCGATCCCGATTACGCTCACGCGCTGTGCGAAGACGTTTCGCGGCACGCGCGTGCTCGAACCGCTCGATCTCGCGATCGGCGCGGGCGAGACGCTCGTGCTGCTCGGCCCTTCGGGCTGCGGAAAGACCACTACGCTGCGTATGATCGCGGGTCTGGAAACGCCAGACGCCGGGGGCCGCGTGGCCTTCGGCGAAGAAGATGTGACCACTCAGCCCATCGAGCGGCGCAAGGTCGGCATGGTGTTCCAGAACTACGCGCTCTTTCCAAACCTCGACGTGCGCGGCAACATCGGCTATGGCCTGAAGATCCAGCGCGTGCCCGCCGCCGACGCGCGCGATCGCGTCGACGAACTACTCGCGATGATGCGTCTCGAAGCGCACGCGGCCAAGCCCATCAACCAGCTTTCGGGCGGCCAACGCCAGCGCGTGGCGCTCGCCCGCGCGCTCGCGCCGCGCCCGCGTGTGCTGCTGCTCGACGAACCGCTCACCGCGCTCGACGCGCGCCTGCGCGATACGTTACGCAGCGAAATGAACACGCTCTTGCGCGAGCTGGGCGTGACGACCGTCTATGTCACGCACGATCAGGCCGAGGCAATGGAGCTCGGTGACCGCATCGTCGTGATGAGCGCGGGCCGCATCGAGCAGATCGGCACGCCGCGCGAGATCTACTTTCAGCCTGCGAGCCGTGCGGTCGCACAGTTCGTCGGCACGCTCAACCGGATCGCCGGAGAATGGCAAGGCGGCATGCTGCGCACGAGCGGCGGCGCCGTGACGGCCAGCACATCCCAAACCACCGGAGCCGCCGAACTGTATTTCCGCCCCGAAGACGCCACGCTCGCCGACCCCGTCGGCGCACCATTGCGCGGCGTGATCGAACAGGCGACGTTTCTCGGCGAGCGCACGCGCCTGACCATTGGCGGCGCCGCGCCCGATGCCCTGTTCGTCGACGTGGCGGGCCGCATCGAACTCGCACGCGGCACGCCAGTCGGCATCTCGATCGCTCCCGAAGCGCTCATTGCGCTTGCGTAAATCTTACAAAACGAGGACTACCATGCTGCTCGCCCAGATCAGCGACCTGCACATCAAGCCACCGGGCACGCTCGCCTATCGCCGCGTCGATACGGCCGCGAGCCTCGCACGCACCATCGCGCGGTTGAACGCGCTCACGCCACGTCCCGACGCGGTGCTCATGACCGGCGATCTCGTCGACCAGGGTTCGGTCGAAGAATACCGGCACCTCAAAACGCTGCTCGATACGCTCGAGACTCCGTATTGGCTCCTGATCGGCAACCACGACGCGCGCGCGCCGCTGCGCGAAGTGTTTGCCGATCGGCCCGAACTGCGCGAGGGCGGCGAATTCGTCCAGTACGCGGTGGATCTTGGCGCGCTGCGCGTGATCGCACTCGACTCCATGCAGCCGGGGCAAAGCGCGGGCACGCTCTGCGAAGCGCGCCTCGCGTGGCTCGCGCAACAGCTCGAGGCGGCGCGCGGCAAACCCGTGGTCGTCGCGCTCCATCACCCGCCGTTCGACTGCGGCATCGGTCACATGGATGCGATCCGCCTCGACGACAGCGCCGCGCGCGCGCTCGAAGCGCTCGTGGCACGGCATCCCAACGTCGAGCGCGTGCTGTGCGGTCACGTGCACCGGCCCATGTTCGTGCGCTTCGGCGGCACGATCGCCTCGGCCGTGCCCGCGCCCGCCCACCAGGTCACGCTCGACCTCGCGCCCGATGCGCCCTCCACCTTCACCCTGGAGCCGCCCGCCTTCGCACTGCATCGCTACGAACCGCACGGCGGGATTGTGACGCACCACGAGTACGTCGAGACGTTCGACGGCCCGTATCCGTTCTACGAGCCATCGGGCGAGCTGATCGGCTAAATCCGCGGCTGGATGCACGACTGGCGGCGCGGTCCCGCGCCGCCAGCGCGATTGCGCGCGCTCCGGTATGATCGGCACGCTCGAAGCCTGCCTTCCGTATGACCGGGCGCCGCCCGCATTTCGCACATGTCCACACCCGATTCCGCAACCGCTGGCGAAAGCCAGTCGCTGCGCGGCCTGCTGCTCCTGCTCGCGACCATCGCGGGCGTCACGGTCGCGAACATCTATTTCAACCAGCCGCTGCTCGACGATTTCCGCCAGAGCTTCCCGGCCGGCGCCGCGTGGATCGGCGCCGTACCGGCCGGCACCCAGCTCGGCTACGCGGCCGGCATGCTCCTGCTCGCGCCGCTCGGCGACCGCTACGACCGCCGCCGCATCATCCTGCTGCAAACGGCCGGCTTGTGCGTCGCCCTGCTCGTCGCGGCCACCGCGCCATCGCTTGCCGTGCTGGTCGGCGCGAGCCTCGCGATCGGCATTCTCTCCACCATTGCGCAGCAAGCCGTGCCGTTTTCCGCCGAACTCGCGCCACCCGAGGCGCGTGGCCATGCGGTCGGCACCGTGATGAGCGGTCTCTTGCTCGGCATTCTGCTCGCGCGTACGGCGGCCGGTTTCGTCGGACAGTACTTCGGCTGGCGTGCGGTGTTCGGAGCGTCGATCGTCGCGCTGCTCGTGCTTGCGCTCGTGATCGTGAAAAAGCTTCCAAAGAGCCAGCCCACCTCGCAGCTTGGCTACGGCAAGCTGCTCGGTTCGATGTGGCATCTGGTGCTGGAGTTGCCCGGCCTGCGCGAGGCGTCGGCAACGGGCGCCTGCCTCTTCGCCGCGTTCAGCCTTTTCTGGCCCGTGCTCACGCTGCTGCTTGCGGGCGAGCCGTTCCATCTGGGGCCGCAGGCGGCGGGGCTTTTCGGCATCGTCGGCGCGGCGGGCGCGTTGGCCGCGCCGATGGCGGGCCGCTCCGCAGACAAACGCGGGCCGCGCGCGGTCATCACGATGTCGATCGCGCTGATGGCGCTCGCGTTCGTCATCTTCGCGTTTTCCGGCAAGAGCCTGATTGGCCTCGTGATCGGCGTGATCGTGCTCGACGTAGGCGTGCAAGCCGCGCAGATCTCGAATCAATCGCGCATCTATGCGCTGCGCCCCGAGGCGCGCAGCCGCGTGAATACGGTGTTCATGGTCTGCTACTTCATCGGCGGCGCCACCGGTTCTGCCGTGGGCGTGACGGCCTGGCATGCGTTCGGCTGGATCGGCGTGTGCGTGGCCGGCATCGCGTTCACGGCCCTCGCGGGCTGGATTCACCATGCAACGCGCCCGCGTATGGACGCGGGCGCACAGGCTACTTCCTGAGAGCGGCTTCTCGAGAGCTGGGCCGCAGCGCTACTTGCGCGCGTACAGCAAGTCGGTCATGTCGTCGGCATGCTCTTCCTCTGTCGCGAGGATTTGCTCGAAGATGCGCCGCGTGGTCGTGTCGTCGTGGCCGAGATAGTTGATGATCGCGCGATAGCTTTCGATCGCGATGCGCTCCGCGATCAGATTCTCGCGGATCATGTCCTTCAGGTCGGCCCCTTCCTTGTATTCCGAGTGCGAGCGCTCGACCAATGTCCCCGGCGAAAAGTCGGGCTCGCCGCCGAGTTGCACGATGCGCGCCGCGAGCATGTCGGCGTGCTGCTGCTCCTCGTTCGCGTGCTGAAGAAACTCGGCCGCCACCGACTCGGACTCGATACCCTTCGCCATGAAGTGGTGCCGCTTGTAGCGCAGCACGCACACGAGCTCCGTGGCGAGCGAATCGTTGAGCAGCTTGATCACAGTCTGACGATTCGCGGGATAGTCCGGCGTGACCGACCCCTGGTCGAGATTGCGGCGCGCTTCATCTCGCACGCGTTTGAGGTCGAACTCAAACGAAGCGTGTGTCTTCGACATCTGACTCTCCTTCGAACATGGCATGCATGAGTGGGGTTGTGCGCAGTGGGCTTTGCGTTACGTGCGTCATCCGTGCATCACGCCTAGCAATAGCGTGACCACGAAGACCACGAGGAAGATGTAGAACAGGATCTTGGCGATCTCGGCCGCGCCCGCGGCGATGCCGGTGAAACCGAACACAGCGGCAATGATCGCGATGATGAAAAACACGATGGCGTAGTGAAGCATGGCGTAGTCCTCCTTGTGGGCGGATGTGCTGCGCTATCTCGCGCCTGCATCGGGACTAGCGCAAGCAGCGGACCTGACGCGGGCGTACGCGCGGACATCCATCGAGCCACAGGGCGGCACGAATGACCGGGCACGCGACGTGCTGGACAGTCGTCTCCTTTGACACCGTGGAGGACTTCCTCATGAAACGCCTGATTGCCCTCTTTCTCGTTACCGCTTCGCTGGCAGCGCTCTCGGCCTGCAACACGATGGCGGGTGCCGGCGAGGACGTTTCCGCAGGCGGCCACGCCCTCACGAACTCCGCGGAAAAGGCGAAGTAATCGTGTCCGGCAACGATCGGTGAGCGATAAAGATGCGGCCGCCGCGCACCTCACAGGCGCGGCGGCCGCTCGCGCAAATGCGGCGCGACAACCTGAGGCGCGTCGCGAGCAGAGGCTGGACTCAGGACGTGCGGCGACGGTCGTCGAAGAGGAACGACAAACCCACGCTGCCGAGGATCAGCACGGTCGCGACAACGGTGCCGCTCGTGACCGGCTCGCCGAGCAGCAGTGCGCCGAGCGCAACGGCAACAACGGGATTGACGTACATGCAACTGCTCGCCACGAGCGGGCTGGTATGGCGGATCAGATAGCCGTACGCGACATAGGCCGCCATCGTGCCGATGAAAAGCAGGTAGAAGAACGCCACGAGCGGCAGAACGTGCAACTCGCCCATGCGTTCACCGCTAATCCAGGCGACCGAGGTCGAAATGGCGCCGCCGAGGCCGATTTGCAGCGCCGTCGCGATAAAGAGATCGGTAGGCAACCTGAGCTTGCCCGCCAGATGCGCGCCGATCGCCCAGAAGAGCGCGCCGCACAGAATCGCGAGGCTGCCGCCCGCCGAACCCGAAGCACCGCCGCCATGACTCAGGATCGCAATCCCGACGAGGCCGAGCGCGACCGCGGCCCACTCGGCCTTCGCCACGCGCCGCCCGGTAACCGCGGAGATCACGGTGGCAAAGAGCGGGACCGTTGCGACCATGACGGCCGCCGTGCCGGTGCCCACGGTGCGCATGCCGTAGGCGAGCATGCCGCTCGACAGGCCCACGAGCAGCGTGCCCACGACGCCCGCGTTGCGCACTTCAAGGAGCGTGGGCATGACGGGCCGACGGCGCATGGCAAAGACGAACAAGCCGATCCCGGCGAGCAGATTGCGCAAGCCGGAAAGCAGGAGCGGCGGGAACGAATCGAGCGCGACCTTCACGCCGAGATAGGTCGAGCCCCAGACGAAGTAGACGACCGCGAGCGAGAGCGCGACGCGCCCGGCGCGCGATTGCGGCAGCCGCACGCCGCGCACGCAACGCCATAGCGCGGCCGCGGCCTGCGGGACGATTGCGATGAAGGATTGGGGGTTCACGCGGGAAGGCAAACGGGGAGGCATCGTCATTTTGCCGCGGCACGTGAAGGGCAGGACCGCGGGCGCCCCGGCGGCAAGGCGGCGGGACGGGTAAAGCTCGACGGCATGGTGCAGATGCGCAAGAACGCGAAAAGGACGGAGTACGAAGGACACCCGGGACGGGCGAACCGCATTATGCAACAACGCCGGTCGTCGCGGATGCTTTCAGGAGGCTTTATGCGCAGTGTGTCGTTGCGTTCGCGTCACAGCGCGAACCGCGAGCCGGAACGGCCGATCGCGCACCCTATCGATGTGCCGCGACGGCAACGCGCCGCGTTAGTGAGATCGTGCTAGGATGACCAAATCTTTCGTTTAACTTTCAATATCAGACAACCCGTTCGCCATGCTTTCGCTTGTTTCGCGCCCCATCCCCGTTTTGCCGCCGCGCAGTTTGCGCGGCGCGCCGGCGTGCGCGCAAGCTGGCCGCGAGCGAACGGCGGCGCGGCCTCTGTCCATCCGCCCGCGCACCCTGCCCCCCCTGTCGGCCCCGCTCTGCGCCGCCCGGCGCCTGCACTGAACCTGCCTCCCCAACTCATCGGAGCCGTTCGGTCGGGCTCCGGGCCGATCCGTTGCGCCCCGCTGCGGCCCGCGCCCCATTGCGCCATTGCGCCCGCCAGCCCTCGCCCTTAGCTCGACTTTTATCTGGATCGTAAGGAGAACCGTCATGTCGAAGAAAATCCGCTACCTCACCGAACTCGATGTCGCCCGCCTCGAGAAGTGCGCCGCCGAACCCGGTGCCGCTCCCGCCCGCCAGGCCATGCTCGACGAACTGCTCGAGCACGCCGTGATCGTGGAGCCGCGCGACGTCGCCGCCAATGTCGTGACGATGAACTCGCAAGTCACGCTCGCGGACGAGCGCAATGGCGAAGCCCTCACGTACACCGTCGTCTACCCGCATGAGGCGAACGTCGACGCCGGGCGCCTGAATGTGTTCTCGCCAGCCGGTCTGGCGCTGCTCGGTGCGAAGCGCGGCACCGCCGTGCGCTTCACGACGCCGGGCGGCGCGGTACAAACGCTGAAGATCGAACGCATCCTGTTTCAGCCCGAAGCTTCGAAGCATTTCACGCTGTAAGTTCCGCGCAAGCGACACAACGCGCGTGGCACATCTTGCGCGCAAAGGCACTTGCCAGATCGTCGCAGCGCGGTGTATCGTTTGGCCTTGCTTACGCGGGGGTCCTGCGTCATGCGCCGCATCGAACGAAAGTCGTGCAGCGTATTTCGCGGGTGAGAAATACCCTTTGAACCTGATCTGGATAATGCCAGCGCAGGGAAGCGTCCGGACTTCGCCACATCGCTCAACGCCTCATCCATCACAGCGAAGTCCGTCCACGTTCCGTCTCGTCTCCTGCTAAGCCGCTGTTCCCACTTTCATGGAGAGAGAGACGCATGAACGCGAATCCGAAGTTCATTTCCGCCAACGCGCACGTCGACGAAGCCGCGATCGCGCCGCTGCCCAATTCCCGCAAGATCTACGTGACCGGCTCGCAGCCCGATATCCGCGTGCCGATGCGCGAGATCATGCAGGCGGATACGCCCACGGGCTTCGGCGGCGAGAAGAATCCGCCGATCTACGTCTACGACACGTCGGGTCCGTACACCGACCCGGAAGCGAAGATCGACATTCGCGCGGGCCTGCCCGCGCTGCGTCAAAGCTGGATCGAAAAGCGCGGCGACACCGAAGCGCTGCCGGGCCTCTCCTCCCAATACGGCCGCGAGCGCGCCGCCGATCCCGCGACGGCCGAACTGCGCTTCCCAGGCCTGCACCGCACGCCGCGCCGCGCGAAGGCCGGCAAGAACGTCACGCAGATGCACTACGCGCGTCAGGGCATCATCACGCCGGAAATGGAGTACATCGCGATTCGCGAGAACCAGCGCCGCGCCGAGTATCTGGAGAGCCTCAAGGCCAGCGGCCCGAACGGCGCGAAGCTCGCCGCGATGATGGGTCGCCAGCATCCGGGCCAGGCGTTCGGCGCAGCGGCCTTCGGCGCGAATGCCTTGCAGGCGATTACGCCCGAGTTCGTGCGTGACGAAATCGCACGCGGGCGCGCGATCATTCCCGCGAACATCAACCACCCGGAAAGCGAGCCGATGGTCATCGGCCGCAACTTCCTCGTGAAGATCAACGCGAACATCGGCAATTCGGCCGTGACGTCGTCGATCGGCGAGGAAGTCGACAAGATGACGTGGGCGATCCGCTGGGGCGGCGACACGGTCATGGATCTGTCGACCGGCAAGCACATCCACGAAACGCGCGAGTGGATCATCCGCAATTCGCCCGTGCCGATCGGCACGGTGCCGATTTACCAGGCGCTCGAGAAGGTCAACGGCAAAGCCGAAGACCTCACGTGGGAAATGTTCCGCGACACGCTCATCGAACAGGCCGAGCAAGGCGTGGACTACTTCACGATCCACGCGGGCGTGCGTCTGCAATACGTGCCGCTCACGGCGAACCGCATGACGGGCATCGTCTCGCGCGGCGGGTCGATCATGGCCAAGTGGTGCCTCGCGCATCACAAGGAGTCCTTCATTTATGAGCATTTCGAAGAGATCTGCGAAATCATGAAGGAATACGACGTGAGCTTCTCGCTCGGCGACGGCCTGCGTCCCGGCTCGATCTACGACGCCAACGACGAAGCGCAGCTCGGCGAACTGAAGACGCTCGGCGAACTCACGCAGATCGCGTGGAAGCACGACGTGCAGGTGATGATCGAAGGCCCGGGCCACGTGCCGATGCAACTCATCAAGGAGAACATGGATCTCCAGCTCGACTGGTGCGACGAGGCGCCCTTCTACACGCTCGGGCCGCTCACCACCGATATCGCGCCGGGCTACGACCACATCACTTCGGGCATCGGCGCCGCGATGATCGGCTGGTTCGGCACGGCCATGCTCTGCTACGTCACGCCGAAGGAACACCTGGGCTTGCCGAACAAGGACGACGTGAAGGAAGGCATCATCACGTACAAGCTCGCGGCACATGCGGCCGACCTCGCGAAGGGTCATCCGGGCGCGCAGGTACGCGACAACGCGCTCTCGAAGGCGCGTTTCGAGTTCCGCTGGGAAGACCAGTTCAACCTCGGTCTCGATCCGGACAAGGCGCGCGAGTTCCACGACGAAACGCTGCCGAAGGACTCGGCCAAGGTCGCGCACTTCTGCTCGATGTGCGGCCCGCACTTCTGCTCGATGAAGATCACCCAGGACGTGCGCGACTTCGCCGCGAAGCAAGGCGTGAGCGACGATGAAGCCCTGAAAAAGGGCATGGAAGTGAAGGCGGTGGAGTTCATCAAGCAAGGCGCGGAGATTTATCAGCGCCAGTAAGCGTTCACCTTGTCCCAGGCGGGCCCATATCCGGCCCGCCGATACATTTTCTAACGACTCCCACAACTCTCTGACAAGCGCACACACCCAGATACGGGTCGCCTGCCTAGGATGAGGGTATTGGAGGTGCGTCGTGCGCGCGAAGCGCAAGTCGCACCTCGCTCGAACGCACTATGCGTAGGGAGTCGAAAAATGAAAACGCTCAAACATGCAGGCACTCTGCTTACGGTGACGGCGCTCGTCGCCGTGCTGGGCAGTCTTTCCGCGTGCGACGACATGTCGAGACGCGACCGCGATACGGTAATCGGCGCGGGTGTGGGTGGCGTGGCCGGCGCGGCGATTGGCGGCAATGCGCTCTCCACCGTGGGCGGCGCGGCGGTCGGCGGCGTGATCGGCAATCAGGTTGGCAAGTAAGCACTAAGGCAAGCACCAAGGCCGGACGAATCGACGATGTGGCTACGCCTCTAGCCTCACGATCGATGCGACGGCACGCAACAGTAACGACACGACAGGCAACACGCCATTCAAGGCGTGCATCAGGGAAGGATGCGCGGCGCAGACCCTCACGGGCTGCGCCGCGTTTGCTTGGGTCAGGCATCAACGCTTGCACGGCGCGACGTGGAACATTCGCTTGAAACATTCCGTTAACGAGCCGCAACGCAAAACACCCATGTACGGCGTAAGCTCGAACGATCAAACGGTCCGAGCCAGAAGGCGACAATCCTGCGCGGCCGTTCGCCACTCGCGGAGCCCGCCATGAAACGTCCGTCCGTGCTTGTGATCGCCGCCGCGACCACGCTTCCCGCGCTTTCCGGTTGCTACTACTACGCCCCCTACGGCTATCCGCCCTACTACTATGGCACCGTGCCCGTAGCCGCCACACAGCAGGAAACGGCAGTCGCGCAAACCGCGCCGAACCCGGCGCCCGCCGCCGTGCCTGACGCACAGTACCCCGGTCCGCTCTATTCCACGCAGCCTGTTGCGATCGCCGTGCCCGCGTGGCCCGCCTATCCGGCTTATCCCGCCGCGTACCCGGCGTATTACCCGTACCCCGCGTACGGCTACGGCTGGGGCGCGCCCGCCGTCTCGTTCGGCTTCGGCTACTGGAGCGGCGGCGGCGGACACTGGCATCACTGAGACTCACGCGCGAAACTGTGCCGCGCGATGCGAGGCGCGATGCGCCGCAAAACGGTGCCGGACCGTACTTTCCCTCCTTGACGCGACCGTTTCGTTATCTATCCTCCAAGTGGGCTAGAGGGGATTGAAGCACCGCCTTAACTCGGCCGCCTGGCCGGGCACTCCACAGCCGACGACGCGCCCCGGCGCACGCTGCCGCATTGCTGCGCCGATAACGAACCAGCAAAAAGGAGACGTGATGTTCCACCAGCTGTTGACCCCGATCGGCAATTCGCTGCTATTTTCGTTTCTCATCGCTGTGCTGCCCATTATCACCGTGCTGGCCCTGCTCGGTTGGGCACGGCGCCCCGCCTGGCAAGCCTCGCTCGCAGGACTCGTGGTCGGTCTGATCGTCGCGATCGCCGGCTGGCAATTCCCGGTCAATCTCGCGATCAGCTCGGTGCTCGCGGGCGTGGTGTTCGCGCTGTGGCCGGTGATGTGGATCGTCGTCACGGCGATCCTGCTCTACAACATCGCGCTGCGCTCAGGCCGCTTCGCGGCGTTTCGCATGTGGCTGCTCGACAATCTGCCCAACGACCGGCGCATCGTGCTCGTCGTGGTCGGCTTCTCGTTCGGCGCGCTGTTCGAAGGGATTTCCGGCTTCGGCACGCCCGTCGCCATTACGAGTTCGCTGCTTATCATGCTCGGCTTCCCCACGCTGGAAGCCCTGACCTTCACGCTCATCTTCAATACGGCGCCTGTGGCGTTCGGCGCGCTCGGCGTGCCGATCACCGTGCTCGGCGCGGTCACGCACCTGCCCGCCGATCTGCTCGGCCAGATGGTCGGGCGCCAGTTGCCGTTCTTCGCGTTACTGCTGCCGTTCTATGTGATCGCGATCTATGCGGGCGTGGGCGGCATGCTACGCATCTGGCCGGTGCTGCTCGTTTCGGGCGGCAGCTTCGCCATTACGCAGTTCGTCACCTCTAACTTCATCAACTACAGCCTCACCGACGTGCTCTCCTCGCTCGTCTCGCTGATCCTCACCATCCTGTTCCTGCGCGTGTGGAAGCCCGCACCCGATCCGCGCTTCGCCATCAAGGTCGATCGCGCGAAGGAAACGCGCGGCACCGTGACGGGCGCGCAGGGCTGGTATCCGTGGATCATCGTCGCGGCCGTGGTGATCATCTGGACCGTCGCGAAGATCTTCACGATCGGCGACGTGAAAGTGCCGTGGCCGGGCCTCGACAAGGCCGTGTACATCACGCTCTACAACACGCCCTATGGCGCGATCTGGGACTTCCAGCCGCTCGCCACCGGCACGGCGATTCTCGTCTCGGCGATCATCACCGCGTTCGTCGTGCGCCTGAAGCCCGCCGATTTCGGCATCGCTATCGTCGATACCTGGGTGCAGACGCGCATCGCCATCCTGACGGTTGCGACCATCGTCGGGCTCGCGTTCCTCATGAACTACTCGGGGCTCACCTATACGCTCGGTCTTGGCGTGGCTTCGGTCGGCGCGTTCTTCCCGCTCGTTTCGGCCTTCCTCGGCTGGGTCGCGGTGTTCCTCTCAGGCAGCGACACCTCGGGCAACGCGCTGTTCGGCAACCTGCAGGTGGTGGCCGCGAAACAACTCAACCTCAATCCGATCCTGATGGCGGCGACCAACTCGTCGGGCGGCGTCATGGGCAAGATGATCTCGCCGCAAAACATCTCGACAGGCGTCGCCACCACGGACCTCAAAGGCAAGGAAGGCCATGTCTTCGCGAAGACCTTCAAGCACTCGATCCTGTTGACGGTGCTGCTCGGCATCCTTGTTTGGCTGCAGCAGAACGTATTCACCTGGATGATTCCGCACTGAGCCGAAGTGCCCTGCATGAAAAAACCCGCCTGCGCGGCAAAGCGCAGGCGGGTTTTTCTTTTGCCACTCAAGCCAGCGGCGGCTGGCCCAGGCGCTGGGCTTAGTGCAGTTCGCCGACCACGAGGCTCATGATCTCCTGCGCGGGGCGCGACGAGTCGATCTGGCCGTTGTCGTCAACGATAGCAATGCGCGTCTGGTTGTCCGTCACGGCACGCACGTTGAGCTTGTACTGCTTCGCGACCTTTTCCTTGCGGCCGTGGAAGATCTGGTTCCAGAAGCCCTGTTCGTCCGAACTCAGATCCTTCGGATCGACGTAGCGCACGTAGTACACGCCCTTCGTGCGATCGCGGTCGTCCACCGTGAAGTTGGCGCGATCGAGCGCGATGCCCACGCGCACCCAGGCGCGGTCATACGGCTCGCCGAGCGTGAGTTCGGTCGAGGTGTACTGACCCGAAGTGCCTTGTGCGCCCGAAGTCGAACCGCTGCCCGATTGCTGGCCGACGGCTGCGACGTTCTGCGCAGCCGTGGCGGCCGCTGCGGCGTCCGGACCCTTCGACTTCGCGTCGGTGCTCTTGCTGTTGGCCTTGGCGTCGGCTTCGGCTGCGACCTGCGCGTCGGGCACGCCCGGCTTCGCGTTCGCGAGCGTCATCATGAGGCGCTTGAGGTACTCGGCTTCGAGCGCCGGGTCATTGGGCTTCGGCACCCACTTGCTGGTGTCGTTATTGGTGCCCGAGAGCTGTTCGCTCAGACCCTTCTGGCTGATGAACACATAGGTGCCGCCGGTGGGCGACGTTTCAAGGCGCGTGCGGTACTTGTTGCGCTCGGCGGTCACGTACGAGTTCCCCGTGGCCCACGAGAGCGTGTTGCGGATCAGGCCGTCGCTGATCTTCGGATGGGTTTCGTTCCAGTCCGTTTCCATCACGCCCTTGTCGCGCTGGTCGACCACGAGCAGGAAGCCCTGTTCCTGCCAGAAGCGGCGCACCTGCGCCCAGACCTGGTCGGGCGTGCGGCTGTCGATGACGAGCCAGCTTTCCGTGCCGTCACGTTGGATATGCATGCCCGGCACTTGCGGGACCACCTGGCTCTGATCGGACGGCGGCGCCGCGGCCTGGGTCTCCTTGAGCGCGGACAGCGAGGTTTCGCCGCCCTGCGGCGCGAGCGAGCGCTGGTCGGACGCTTCGTCGAGCATGTTCGGCGGCACAGCGAGCGATGACTGCTTCGCCTTGGCGTCACTACGGTAATCGATCTTGCCTGGCGTCGGCGAGCTGCAGCCGGCGACCAGCCCGCCCGCCATCAGAAGCGCAAGCGCGCGTGCGGCAAGACGTTGATGAAAATCACTCATGTTCGGGTAATCCCTTCGGCTACGCCACGGCCAGTTTCCGTGGATCAACCAAACATTTTACCGGTCCGGCGGCCCGCTGTGCAAAAACGACGGGGTGGCACGCAATCGCGGTTCAGCTTCAGCGGCAGCGACGCCCGCCAGAGCGGATCCGCGACGCCGCAGATCGGCCTCTTCGTAACATTCATCCACATTCGATTCGGCACCGCGAATCTGCTGAATCACCACTAATTCCCTTTTGGATCAATGCCCTAACTCCAGTCCACGTCAAGACGCTTTCTTGCGCCGCGCCGCTCTGCCAGTCCGGGACGCTTGCGAGAACGAACCCGGTGCTAATTTCACAGCGAAATCTCAAAAAAAGAGATTCATAAAAAGCAGGACCGGAGAGCGTCATGAAAACTTGCAGCCTCATCCAGGCGGCCCGCGCCGCGGCCTTCGCCTGCGCGCTCAGTTGCCTGGGCTTCGCCGCCGCGCCGGCTCGCGCCGCGCTCGGCGACACCGCAACGGTGCCGGCCGGCGCCGCGCAGCGCGTTGTCGGCGGCGGCGCGGGCCGCGTCGTCAGCTATGTCGACGACGGCGGCACGACCATCAACGAATACGTGGGGAGCGCCACCGGCACGGTGTTCGCGTACACGTGGCTGGGTCCGGCTCAGCCCAACGTGGAGACGCTGCTGGGCCGCTACGCGGTCGACTGGCGAAGCGCCGCCGCAGCGCTTCACGCCGCTGGCCGCGACGGCCTGCACGGCACGCGCGTAGAGGGCGCGCAGGTCGTGGTCGAGACGGCCGGCCATATGCGCGCCTACGCGGGACGCACATGGCTGCCCGCCGCGCTGCCCGCGGGCGTGAGCGTTGGGGACCTGCAATGAAGACCCGTACGCAGCGCCAACCGCACGCGCCCGGCATAGGACGCCGCGTCGCGCTTTTCGTGCTTTGCACTTTGCTGACGGCTTGTGGCGGCGGAGGAAGCAGCGCGACCTCCTCTGCGAGCACAGGCGCCGGCACACCCGCCAGCGCCCCGGTCTCCGCAAGCGCGGCGAGCCCCGTGAGCACACCGTCGACTACCAGCTCGAGCGGCACGGTACCGCAATCGACCACGCCCAACGTCGTGGCCGTCACGGTCGGCCCGACGCCTACCTCGACGCGCAACATGCTGATGGCGAGCGTCACGGTCTGCGTGCCGGGCACCACGAACTGTGCGAGCGTGGACAACGTGCAGGTCGATACGGGCTCGCAGGGTCTGCGCCTGCTGGCTTCCGCGCTGCCGGCCGGCTTCGCGCTGCCCGCCGTCCCAGCCGGTGCAAGCGCCGACATCGCGGGTGAATGCGCCGTGTTCGGCACGGGCTATACGTGGGGAGCGGTGCGCAGCGCCGACGTGAAGCTCGCGGGCGAAGTGGCCGCCGCGCTGCCGATCCAGTTGATCGCCGACCCGGCCGTGCCGGCCTCCGCACCCGCCGGCTGCACCGGCAGCGGCCTTGCGATGAACAGCGCCGCCACGCTGCGCTCGAACGGCATCCTCGGCGTGGGTCCGTTCAGCGCCGATTGCGGCGCGTCCTGCGTGAATGCGGCAGTCACGCCGTGGTACTACGCGTGCCCGGCAAGCGGCTGCACGGCAAGCGCGCAACCGCTCGCGCAGCAGGTCAGCAACCCGGTGGCGGGTTTTGCCACCGACAACAACGGCGTGGTCATCGATCTGCCGGCCGTGGCGGACAGCGGCGCGTCCGCGGTGAGCGGGTCGATGATCTTCGGCATCGGCTCGCAGGCGAACAACGCGCTCGGCAGCGCGAGCGTGCTGCGTGCGAATTCGGGCACCGGCTATGTGAAGACGACGACATCGGACGGCACCGTCTATTCGCTGAGCTATCTCGACACGGGCTCGAATGCGCTCTACTTCAACAGCTCGACCATGACGCGCTGCGGCTTCTGGTATTGCCCGAGCTCGCCCGCAAACTTCGACGCCACGATAGCCGGCATAGACGGCGTAGGCGCTTCGGTGAGCTTCTCCGTCACAAGTTCGACCACGCTCCTCGCCACCGGCAACTGGGCGTTCAGCAATCTGGCCGGCTACAACGCCAGCGCGTTCGGCTGGGGGCTGCCGTTCTTCTTCGGGCGGCGCGTATTCACGGCGATCGCCTCGCAGACCACGCCAGCCGGCAACGGGCCGTTCTTCGCGTTCTGAGCGCGCTGGCAAACCGCCGTACAAACGACGAAGGCCTCTTACGAGGCCTTCATGCGCGCAGATTGCGCGAACCGGAAAACGGTACAACGAACGGCGGAAGTTCGCCTTAGTCGTTCCCCTTAGTCGTCCGCCGCGTTCGGGTCGGGCGTAGTCTTCGCGAGCGGCGCCGGCGCGAGCCAGCGGAACGTCGCGAGGCCAGACTCGTTGAAGGTGCACTCCGCTGCCGTTTGCGTCACGCGGGCCTTCTTGATGCCGAGTTTCGCGGCCAGCACGGCGACCGGCGTGGTCGGCTTGCCCCCTGCAGCGCTGTCCTGGGCGACGGGCGCCGTGGGCACCGAAATCGTGCCGGGCAATGCCCCCGCCTGCACGGACGGCGCCGTGATGGTCGGCGCCTCCTGGGCGCTCTGCGCGGCAGCGGACGCCGCGGCCGATGCAGACGCCGCGGATGGCGCGGACGCAGCCGCAGCGCCCGACGCCGCGCCGTTCTCGAGCTGCCCTTCGATCACCACGCGCGCGCCACGGTACGTCGTCGCGCTATGCGTGACCTTCAGGTCGCCGAGCGTCGTCTCGGCAAGGCGGTTACGCATCTCCTCTTCGCAGGTGCTGGTGTTGCGGTACTGCGCCGCGCATCCCGCGAGCAGGGTGACGGCGGCCGCGAGGCCGACGAGGCATGCGTTACGTTTGTTCATTGCTCATCCGTTTTTCAGGCTGCGGCAATTGTAGCGTACAGGGCGGGGAATCCCTTACGACGCTCGCCCCCGCGCGCGACCCTGCTATCATCGCTGCTGTATATCCGTACAGTGCCGCGCGTGCTTCCCGACTCTCCCGATCCGTTTTACTACCTCGCGAACTTCGAGCGCGCGCTGGCGTGGCTTGCCGCGCGCTGCGCCGATCTGTTCGACGACGCCGAGCGCCGCTTCGCCGACGATTTCGCGCGCATGCCAGAGGCGTCGCGCGCGCTCTTCGTGCGCATGCTGATGCGTAAGGGTCCCCATTTTCGCGCAAGCCGTCTCGCGTACGACGAAATCGGCTGCCCACGCGCCGCGGCGGCCCCGCTCGTTGCAGCGGGTTGGCTCGACGCCGCGCCCGCGCTCGATCTCGACGCGCTTGCCGCGCTCGTCACGAAAGCCGAACTCCAGGCGCTCGCCGCGCGCCTCGGTGTCGCGCTGGAACCGCGCGCCACGCGCGCGGCCTCGCTCGAAGCGCTCGAGGCGCACTACGCCGCCGCACCCGAGCCGCGCGGCTGGCATGCGTGGTTTCCGGCCTCCCCCGACACCGTGCTGCTGTTCGCGAGCGCCCCGCTCTGCGAGCGCCTGCGCCTCATGTTCTTCGGCAACCTGCGCCAGGACTGGTCGGAGTTCGTGCTTGCCGACCTGGGCGTCTATCGCTACGAAAGCGTGCCCTTCGATCGCGCCTCGCGGGCATTCCAGCGACGCGAGGACATCGACACGTATCTCGCGCTGCGCGATTGCCGCGACGGCTTCGACAGCGCCGCCCGGGCCCTGGACTTCGACGCCGCCGCTGCCATCGCCACGACACTCGATGCACTCGACGCGCTGGCCCCGCGCACGCAGGCCAACGCGTGGCTGCGCGCTCGCCACGACAAGCTGCGTCACGCCACCGGGCTCGCCGCGGAGCGCGCGGGCGAGGCCGAACTCGCGTGGCGCGCGTATCTGGACTGCGGGCATGCCGAATCGCGCTACCGCCGCGTGCGCGTGCTCGAACAGCTGAGCCGCCGCGAGGAAGCGCTCGCGCTCGCGCAGATCATTGCCGATGCGCCTGATAACGAAGAAGAAGCGCAGCGCGCGGCGCGCACGCTCGGGCGTCTCGCGCGCACCCGGGCGAAATCGAAAACGAGCGCCGAGCCGGGCTTCGCGCAGCTCGAACTCGCGCTGCCGGCCGCGCCCGGGGCGCTACGCGTCGAGGAAGCCGCGCGCCTCTCGCTCGCCACGCCGCAGGCGCCGGTGTTTTACGTCGAGAACACGCTGATCAACGCCCTCTTCGGTCTGCTCTGCTGGCCCGCGCTGTTCGCGCCGCTGCCCGGCGCGTTCTTCCATCCGTTTCAGCGCGGCCCCGCCGACCTGCACGCTGCCGACTTCGTCGCACGGCGTGCTTCGCACTTCGAAGCATGCCTCGCCGAACTCGAAACGCACGCGTACCGCGACTCGATCCTGCGGCGCTATACGCAAAAGACCGGTATCCAGTCGCCCTTCGTCGCGTGGCCCGCACTCAGCGACGAACTGCTCGCGCTCGCGCTCGACTGCTTTCCCGCCGCGCATCTGCGCTTGTGGTTCGAGCGGCTGCTGCGCGAACCCGTTGCCAACCGTTCGGGCCTGCCCGATCTCGTGCGCTTCTGGCCGCACGAGCGGCGCTACGAACTGATCGAGGTGAAAGGCCCCGGTGACCGCCTGCAGGACAACCAGCGTCGCTGGCTTGCCTATTGCGTGCAGCAGGGCATGCCGGTTTCCGTGTTGCAGGTGCGCTGGCCCAATGTGGACGATGAGGCCGGCGAAAGCGCCGCACGGGCGTTGCGCGCGCCATGAGCTACACCGTCGCCGTACGCACGCTGTGCGAGTTCACCGCCAAGCGCGGCGATCTCGACCTGCGCTTCACGCCCTCGCCCGACGCAAGCGATGGCCGCGCCGGCCACGCGGCCATCGCCGCCCGACGGCCGCCCGGCTACGAGACCGAGATCGCGCTTTCCGGCACGTTCGAATCGCTCACCGTGCGCGGCCGCGCGGACGGCTACGATCCCGCGCGGCGCAGGCTCGAAGAATTCAAGACCTATCGCGGCGACCTCGAAGCGATGCGCGAAAATCAGCGCGCGCTTCACTGGGCACAGTTGCGCGTCTACGGCGCACTGCTGTGCGACACGCTCGGGCTCGATGCGCTCGAACTCGCCCTGGTGTACTACGACATCGGTTCGGGCCGCGAGACAGCGCTCGTCGAGCAGGCGAGCGCGTCGGAACTGCGCGCCGCGTTCGAAACGCAATGCCGCCGCTTCGTCGCATGGGCCGAGCAGGAAAGCGCGCACCGCACCGCGCGCGATGCCGCGCTCGCCGCCCTGCGCTTGCCGCACCCGCAATTTCGCGCCGGCCAGCGCGATCTCGCCGAAGCCGTCTGGCGCGCGGCGACGCAGGGGCGCTGTCTGCTCGCGCAAGCGCCCACCGGCATCGGCAAGACCATCGGCACGCTCTTTCCGCAGTTGAAGGCTTGCCCACGCGCGGCCATCGACAAGGTCGTATTTCTGAGCGCGAAAAGCTCAGGCCGCCAGTTGGCGCTCGATGCGCTCGCCACGCTGACACGCGCGCAAGACGTTACCACCGCCGATACCCAACGAACGACCATGCCGTTGCGAGTGCTCGAACTCGTTGCGCGCGACAAGGCTTGCGAACACCCCGAAGCGGCCTGTCACGGCGAATCCTGCGTGCTCGCGCGCGGCTTCTACGACCGCCTGCCGGCCGCGCGCGCGGCGGCGCTCGAACGCCTGCGGCTCGATCGCGCAGCACTGCGCGAAGTGGCGAGCGAGCACGTCGTCTGCCCTTACTACCTTGGCCAGGAACTGGCGCGCTGGAGCGACGTGATCGTCGGCGACTATAACTACTGGTTCGACGCGAGCGCCATGCTGTTCATGCTCGCCGCGCACAACCAGTGGCGCACGAGCGTGCTCGTGGACGAGGCGCACAACCTGCCCGAGCGCGCTCGCGCGATGTACTCGGCGGAACTCGTGCAAACGCGCATCGACACCGTGCGCCTCGCCTCGAGCGGGCCGCTCAAGCGCGCGCTCGCGCGCCTGCAGAAGCACTGGAATGCGCAAAACGCCATACAACCCGGCGCCTGGCGCGCGAGCGACACCTTGCCCGAAGGCCTCGTCGCGGCTCTCGGCGAAGTGATCGGCGCAATTGGCGACCAACTCGCCGAACCCGCGCTCGTACGCGACCCCGAACTCGAGCGCTTCTATTTCGACGCCCTGCATTTCACGCGCGTTGCCGAGCGCTTCGATACCCATTCGCTCTTCGACGTCACGCCCCTTGTGCAGCAGAGCGCTCGCCGCCCGCGTTCGACCATCGCGATCCGCAACATCGTGCCGGCGGACGCCTTGCGCGCGCGCATCGCCACCGCGCACAGCATGACGCTCTTTTCCGCGACGCTCTCGCCCACGCATTACTACAACGACATGCTCGGCCTGCCCGCCAACACGGTGAGCATCGACATCGATACGCCGTTTCGCGCGGACCAGCTCGACGTACACATCGCCCGCCACATCTCGACGCGTTTCAAGGACCGCGCACGCTCGCTCGAAGCGCTGGTTGCGCGCGTGTCGGCTCAATATGCCGAGCGCCCCGGCAACTATCTTTGTTTCTTCAGCAGCTATGAGTATCTGCAGCAAGCCGCCGACGTGTTCGTGGCTCGCCGCCCTGAGGTGGACGTGTGGCTGCAGTCGCGCACCATGGACGAAGCGGGCCAACAGGCCTTCGTCGCGCGCTTCATGGAAGGCGGCTGTGGCATTGGCTTCGCGGTGCTGGGGGGCGCGTTCGGCGAAGGCATCGATCTGCCGGGCACGCGCCTCATCGGCACCTTCATCGCCACGCTCGGCATGCCCCAGGTGAACGCCCTGAACGAGGCGATGCGCGCGCGCATGGATACGCTTTACGGCGATGGCTTCGACTACACGTACCTGATCCCGGGCTTGCGCAAGGTCGTGCAAGCCGCTGGCCGCGTGATCCGCACCGAACACGATCGCGGCGTCGTGCACCTGCTGGACGACCGCTTCGCGCAGCCCGGGGTGCGTGCGTTGTTGCCCGCGTGGTGGCGTATCGCCTCCAGTTGATCTGGATTACTGATCGTTTTTTCACATAGAGAACTGGCGCACCTTTTGGTGCGCCAGTGGTTTTTCATACGATCAGGCGGGCTTCGCCTTTCCCCCACCCTTGCCGCTCTTCTTCGGCGGCGGCGGTGGCGGATCGCCTTCCATGTCGTCGGCGGCCATTTCGTTCGCGACTTCATCAACGGGCGGCGACGCCGCTTGCTTCGCCTTCTTCGCGGCCTTGTTCTCCTTTACGTCG
The DNA here is from genome assembly GCF_009789655.1 of Paraburkholderia acidiphila. Lineage (GTDB taxonomy): Bacteria > Pseudomonadota > Gammaproteobacteria > Burkholderiales > Burkholderiaceae > Paraburkholderia > Paraburkholderia acidiphila. The sequence goes on along the minus strand of NZ_CP046909.1, from coordinate 1,187,114 downwards.
GGCGGCACGGCGATCTTGCTGATCGTGACTTCCTCATTGGTCTTGTCATAGCCGATCTCGACGGTGTCGCCCGATTGCAGCGCGTCGCCGAGTATCTCCTTGGCCAGGCGCGTTTCCACTTCCTGGCGAATCTGCCGCTTGAGTTCGCGCGCGCCGAACTCCGGCTGATAGCCCGCCTCGACGAGGTGATCGATGAGCGTCTGCCCCATGATCAACGTGATGCCCTGCCCAGCCGCCGTGCGCATGACGCGTTCGAGCTGGATCTGCACGATCGCGCGGATGTTGTCGCGCGAGAGCGCATGGAACACGATGATCTCGTCGATGCGATTGAGGAACTCGGGCCGGAAATGGCCCTTGAGCACCTTCATGAGTTCCGCGCGGATCGTCTTGTCGTCGAGGCGCGACTTTTCGGGGCGCTCGAGATTGTCCATGATGATCGACGCGCCGAGGTTGCTCGTGGCGATCAGGATCGTGTTGCTGAAGTCGACCACGCGGCCTTTGCCGTCCGTCAAGCGCCCGTCGTCGAACACCTGCAGCAGCACGTTATAGACGTCGGCGTGCGCCTTCTCGATCTCGTCGAGCAGAATCACGCTGTACGGACGCCGCCGCACGCGCTCGGTGAGCTGACCGCCCTCGTCGTAGCCCACGTAGCCGGGCGGCGCGCCGATGAGCCGCGCCACCGCATGACGCTCCATGTATTCGCTCATGTCGATGCGGATGATGGCCTGCTCGTCGCCGAACACGGTTTCCGCAAGCGCCTTCGCAAGCTCGGTCTTGCCCACGCCAGTCGGCCCGAGGAACAGGAAGGTCGCGATCGGGCGGTTCGACTGACCCAGGCCCGCGCGCGAGAGGCGTACGGCGTCGCTCACCGCGACCACGGCGTCTTCCTGACCGACCACGCGTTCGCGCAGTGTTTCTTCCATCTTGAGCAGCTTCTGGCGCTCTTCCTGAGTGAGGTCCGCAACCGGAATGCCGGTGAGCCGCGACACGACCTCGGCAATCGACGCCACCGTGACTTCAAGCGTTTCCGAACCCGTCTTGCGCTGCCACGCTTCGGTCAGCTCCTCGAGCTTCGCCTGCTTTTCGTTGATGCGCTCCTCGAACCCCTTCGCTTCGTCGAAGCGCTTGCGCGACGCCGCGTAATCCTGCTCGCGCTTGAGCTGCGCGATCTCCGCTTCGAGTTCCTGCATATCAGCGGGCCGCGAGGTCGCGCCAATGCGCACGCGTGCCGCCGCCTGATCGATCAGATCGATCGCCTTGTCCGGCAAAAAGCGCGACGTGATGTAGCGATCCGACAATTCGGCGGCGGCCACGAACGCGTCGTCGGCGAACGTCACCTGGTGGTGCGCTTCGAGTTTGTCGCGCAGGCCGCGCAGGATCACGATGGTTTGCTCGACCGTCGGCTCCGGCACGAGTACCGGCTGAAAGCGCCGTTCGAGCGCTGCGTCTTTCTCGATGTACTTCTGATACTCGTTAAGCGTCGTCGCACCGATCAAGCTCAGCTCGCCGCGCGCGAGCGCTGGCTTCAACACATTCGCAATGTCGAGCCCGCCTTCTCCGCCACCCTGCCCCGCGCCGACGATCGTGTGCAATTCGTCGATGAAGAGAATCAGCTCGTCGTGCTTGGCGGTGACTTCATCGATCAGTTGCTTCGCGCGTTCCTCGAATTCGCCGCGGTACTTCGCGCCCGCGACCATCGAATTGATGTTCACTTCCACGAGCCGCTTGCCGCGCAGCACCTCGGGCACGTCGCCGTTGACGATGCGCTGCGCGAGCCCTTCCACGATGGCGGTCTTGCCGACGCCCGGCTCGCCGATCAGCACCGGGTTGTTCTTCTTGCGCCGCGCGAGCACCTCGATGGTGTTCTCGATTTCCTGCGCGCGGCCCAGCACCGGATCGAGCTTGCCCTGCCGCGCCATGGCCGTGAGGTCGCGGCCGAACTTGTCGAGCGTGGGCGTGCCCGTGGGCGCATCCACGCGGCCATCCTCCGCGCCCTTGCCCACCACCTTCACGACCTTCTGACGCAGCGCCTCGGGCGTGACGCCGTATTTCTTGAGCAGCGTGCCCGCAATGCTGTCGGGCACCGCAGCGAGACCGATCAGCAGATGCTCGGGGCCGACATACGAATGACCGAGATCGCGCGAGGCCTGAAACGCGAACTGAAACGCTTTTTTCAGGCGCGGCGAAATCGTCATCTTGTCGATGGGCGCGTCGGGCGAAGCCGTGCCCTTTTGCGCGTGCTGATCGATATAGCTAATGATGTCTTGCGGCGAGAGCTTCAACTCCTTCAGGAGTGCTGCGCAAACATCGGTCTCGGCGAGCACGTACAGCAGATGTTCGGTGTCGAGTTCATTACGTTGCAACTCGTGGGCTTTCTCCGCGGCGCGCTGCAGGATTTCGAGCGTCTGCTCGCTGAATGCATCGGTCGCATCCACGGATTCGCGTGGCACCTCGGCGGCGAGATCGTGCTCGTCGTCATGTTCGTCCTCGCCGCCTTGTCCGCCGAAAAAGCGTGACAGGCCGCTGCCGCCCAGCAGCGAGTCGAACGGGTTGAGCATGCTTTGGTGTCGCATCAGTTGGCGGTAGTCGTAGTCGCAGATCGACATGGACTTGCGCTGCCCGTTTTGCACGACAGTCACGCGCGCGACTGCGGGCCGGGCATTACAGATTTCGCAAAGAGTGGGCATGGTCGGCTTGTCTCCGGAGGATCGGAATCGCACCGCTGAGGTTCGCAAAACCCTGCGAAAACCTCGTGGCGTGATTCAGTGCAACGCGGCCGCTCACGCAGCGGTTGCACCAGGAAAGCGACAAATCGGCGAGCACGCGCAGCAACACATTTGCGGCGCAGTGCTGTGGCTGACGATGACCTTGCGGACGGAATGAGATGCGCGCTTTGCGTGCGTCACGTGAGTCTGCCGCCCGACACAGGTGCGAATGATTGTGGCAGGAAACGATTGCCAACGCGTCGAACATGTGCCGCTCTGGGCACGGTTCGCGATCGGTCACATCAAAGAAAAAGGGCGGGACATCAGTCCCGCCCTCAGAACGCGCTCGGGGCGCGTGAGGAGAGCAACTGCGCGTGACGCTCATCCACATGCGATGCATGGCGATGTCACGCGCGGTGCGAGAACACTGTCATCAATCTCACTGCGGAAAGACGTTTGCAATCGTGTCTTTCACCTGTTTCTCAGCGGCGGTTCGACCCCGACACGACGTCGATCCACACGGCGAGCACGAGAATGCCGCCCTTCACAATCATCTGCCAATACGCGTCCACGTCGAGCATCGACATGCCGTTATCGAGGCTGGCCATCACGAGCGCGCCGATCAGCGCGCCATACACGGTGCCGGAGCCGCCGCGCATCGACGTGCCGCCGATAAAGCAGGCCGCGATCGCATCGAGTTCGCCCATCGTGCCCGCCGAAGGCGAGCCCGCCGCGAGACGCGCCGTATTGACGATGCCCGCGAACGCGCACATGAGGCCCATGAGCGCGAAGATCGCGAGCTTCACGCGGTTCGTGTTGACGCCGGAAAGACGCGTGGCTTCGAGGTTCGAGCCCACTGCGTAGATGCGGCGGCCGAACACGGTTTGCGTGGCGATCCATGTGAAGATTCCGAGCAGCGCGAGCAGCAGCAACACGGGCACCGGAATGCCGCCGTAGCTGTCGAGCATCAGCACGAACGCCAGCAGGATCGCGCCCGCGCCGACGATCTTCACGCCGTCCTGCCAGAGCGGCACGACGCTCAGCTGATAACGCCTGCGGTTCGCACGCTGGCGCACCGTGAGCACCGCAAGCAGCACGAAGAGCGCGAGCGCCAGCACGTCGCCCGCCACGCGCGGCAAATAGCCCTGACCGAGAAACACGAAGTGATCGGACACCGGCGCGATGGTCGAGCCGCCCGTGATGCCGAGCAGCACCCCGCGAAACGCGAGCATGCCGCCGAGACCCACGATGAACGACGGCACGCGGCGGTAGGTCGACCACCAGCCGTTGAACAGCCCCACCAGCACGCCGAGCACGAGCACCACCGGCACGGTCACGCCGATGGGCCAGCCGCGGTTCACGTCGAGAATCGCGGCCACGCCGCCGAGCAGGCCCAGCAGCGAGCCCACCGAGAGATCGATCTCGCCCGCGATGATGACGAACACCATGCCGCACGCGAGCATCCCCGTAATCGACATCTGCCGCAGCAGGTTCGACACGTTGCGCGGCGTGACGAACGCGCCATGCGTGAGCAGCGAAAAGAACAGCCAGATCACCGCCACTGCAAGCAGCAGCGCGAGGATCTTGTAGCGCGCGAAGAGTTGCTGGAAACGCATGGCGAAACCATTACCGCCTGGCTGCTGGCCTTCGCGCGCGTGTTGGGTCGTGACGTCGGGGGTCATACTGCACTCGCTGTATCGGGTTGGGCGCGCACGCTCTGGATCGCCGCGCCAAGAATGTCTTCCTGCGTGAGGTCCTCATTGACGAAGTCGCCGCGCAGCTCGCCTTCGCCGATCACGAGCACGCGGTCGCTGATGCCCAGCACCTCCGGCAACTCGGACGACACCATCACGATCGCCACGCCGCGTTTGGCGAGCTGGAAGATCAGTTTGTAGATCTCGTACTTCGCGCCGACGTCCACGCCACGTGTGGGCTCGTCGAGGATCAGCACCTTCGGGTCGGTGAGCAGCATCTTCGTGAGCACCGCCTTCTGCTGGTTGCCGCCGGAAAGGCTCGCAATCGACAGCATGGGGTTCGCCGCGCGCACCGAAAGACGCTGCATCTCCGTGCGGATCGTGTCGAGTTCGGCGGCCGTGTCGATGCGCCCGTGCTTCGAGAAGCGATGCAGCACCGAGAGCGTGATGTTGTGGCCCACGCCCAGTTGCGGCACGATGCCGTGGCGCTTGCGGTCCTCGGGCACCATGGCGATGCCCGCACCGATCGCGTCGAGCGGCGAGCGGATTTTCAGCGGCTTGCCTTCGAGCAGCACCGTCGCCGCGCATGCGCCCGCATAGGCGCCGAAGATCGCCTGCATGGTCTCCGTGCGCCCCGCGCCCACGAGCCCGGCCACGCCCAGGATCTCGCCGCGCCGCACCGAGAACGACACGTCGTCCACGCGCTTGCGGCGCGGATTCGTCACGTCGTAGCAGGTCACGTTGCGGGCCTCGAACACGACCTCGCCGATGTCATGCGGCTCGCGCGGAAAGAGATTGCGGATCTCACGCCCCACCATCATCGCGATGATGCGGTCGGTAGTGAGCGTCGCCATGGGTTCGGTCGCCACGTGGCGGCCGTCGCGGATCACGCTCACCGTATCGCACACGGCCTCGACCTCGTCGAGCTTGTGCGAGATGTAGACGCAAGCAACGCCCCGGCGCTTCAGGTCGCGCACGATATCGAGCAGGATCTTCGTTTCCGCTGCGGTGAGCGACGACGAAGGTTCGTCGAGAATCAGCAGCTTCGCGCGCTTGTTCAGCGCCTTCGCGATCTCGATGAGCTGCTGATGGCCACCACCATAGTTCATCACCGGCTGCGCCACGTTGATGGCGTCGATGTTCAGCTCGCGCAGCAACTCGTCGGCACGCTGATACATCGCCGCGTAATTCATGCGGCCGCCCGGCAGCGTGATTTCGTTGCCGAGAAAGATGTTTTCGGCCACCGAAAGCTCGGGCACGAGCATCAGTTCCTGGTGGATGATGACGATGCCCGCCCGTTCGGTGTCGCGCACGCTGTGCGCTTCGAGCGGTGCGCCTTCCCAACGGATTTCGCCGCTCCAGGTGCCGTGCGGGTACACGCCCGACAGCACCTTCATGAGCGTGGATTTGCCGGCGCCGTTCTCGCCGCACAGGCCCACGCATTCGCCGGGCTGCACCGTGAGGTCGATGCCGTCGAGCGCTTTCACGCCCGCAAAGGACTTGACGATGCCGCGCATCGTCAGCAAGGGTTCGGTCATACGCTGGTCACTCGCTGCGAAGGCCCGCGCGACGCCATCGCCATAGGCGCGGCGCGCGCGGGCCGTCAGGCCATAGACGTTACTGGCTTGCCAGTTGCGCCTGCGTGTAGAAGCCGTCCTTCACGACGACATCCACGTTGCTCTTCGTGAGCAGCGTCGGCTGCAGGAGCACCGTGTCGACCTTCTTCTTGCCGTTGTCGTACTGCGCGTTGTACCCCGGCTTCTGGCCCTTCGCGAGATCGACGGCGAGCTTCGCGGCTTCGCCCGCGATCAGCTTGAGCGGCTTGTAGACCGTCATGGTCTGCGTGCCCGCCACCACGCGCTTGACTGCCGCGAGGTCCGCGTCCTGGCCCGACACCGGCACCTTGCCCGCGAGATGCTGCGCGGCGAGCGCCTGGATCGCGCCGCCCGCCGTGCCGTCATTCGAGGCGACGACGGCGTCGATCTTGTTGTTGTTTGCGGTGAGCGCGTCTTCCATGATGCGCAGCGCCGTCGAAGCGCTCCATTCCGGCACCCACTGCTGGCCGACCACCTTGATGTCGCCACGGTCGATCGCGGGCTTGAGGACCTTCAGCTGGCCTTCACGCAGCATCTTCGCGTTGTTGTCGGTGGGCGCGCCGCCCAGCAGGAAGTAATTGCCCTTGGGCTGTGCATCGAAGACGCCCTTCGCCTGAAGCTCGCCCACCTTCTCATTGTCGAACGAGATGTAGGCGTCGATATCGGCATCGAGAATCAGGCGATCGTACGAAACGACCTTGATGCCTGCCTTCTTCGCTTCGGCGACGACGTTGCCGAGCGTCTTCGAGTTGAACGGCACGATCACGATGACGTCGACGCCACGCGAGATGAGGTTTTCGATTTGCGAAATCTGGCGTTCTTCGCTGGCGTCGGCCGACTGCACCGACACTTTCGCGCCCAGCTTTTCCGCGGCGGCGACGAAGTAGTCGCGATCGCGCGACCAGCGCTCGACACGCAGGTCATCGATACAGAAGCCGATCTCGGGATGATCCTTGCTCGCGTGCGCGAGCGGTGCGGCCAGCGACAGGCTGGCAAGCACGGCCCCGCATACGAGCGAACTCAGAACCGAACGACGTTTGGCGAAATTCATGTCTCCATACTCCTCTTGATGCCGATGCGCAGGCACGCGCGTACGCGTCGCCGCCGCGGCGATGGTTATCGGGTTGTTGCCGATGTAATTGCGGAACACGCGAAAAGGCATGGCGTGCGGGTTAACCGTAGGACTACCAATCGACTGCGCGACTACACTGGCCGCGCAGTTTTTTCTGCACCGGCGCCTTCAGTCAGGCGCCGGTTGCGAAAACCGGTTCGAGCGCGCGATATAGCGCGCTAAAGGTTGGTCGGCGTGCCTCGCGATACCACGCGTGGCGGGCGGCGTCAGGTTCACGTATCGCGAGCACAGGCGGCTGCGGGCACACCTGGTCGAGCGTCGCGCCCGGTTCGAGCGCGAGATGCGCGAGGCGCGCGGCGCCCAGCGCCGGGCCCACCTCACCGCCGGCGCGCAGCGTGAGCGCGCGGCCGCTGATATCGGCGAGCATTTGCGTCCACCAGGCACTGCGTGAGCCGCCGCCAATGACGGTAATCGTTTCGGGCACAAGCCCCGCCGCGTGCAGCGCATCCATGCCATCGAGCAGCGCGAAGCCCACGCCTTCCAGTGTCGCGTTGGCCAGATCGGCGCGCGCGGTCTGCGGGGTCATGCCGTAGAACACGCCCTTCGCGTTGACGTTGTTGTGCGGCGTGCGCTCGCCGCTGAGGTACGGCAAGAACCACGGCCGGCGCGCATCGCGCTCGGCGTTCGCGTTCGCTTCGGCATCGGCCAGCAATGCGGCGACGCTTTCGTAACCGGTAAGCTGCGCGGCGAAGTCGAGGCAACTGGCCGCGTTCAGCATCACGGACATCAAGTGCCACGTGTGCGGCAAGGCATGGCAGAAGCTGTGCACGGCGGAATCGGGATTGGCGAGAAAGCCGTCCGAGACCGCGAAATAGACGCCCGACGTGCCGAGCGAAAGCATCGCATCGCCGGGCCGCACGATGCCCACGCCCACGGCGCCCGCCGCGTTGTCGCCGCCGCCCGCCACGACCGGAATTTCGCGCAGGCCGAATTGCCGGGCGAGCTCGGGCCGAAGCCGGCCCGTGACCTGGTTGCCTTCGAATACGTCCGGCATTTGCGCGCGCGTGAGGCCACACGCCTCAAGCAAGGTCTCGCTATAGTCGCGCTTCGCGATGTCGAGCCACAGCGTGCCGGCGGCGTCGGACGGGTCGGTGGCGAACACGCCCGTGAGCAGCCAGCGCAGATAGTCCTTGGGCAACAGCACGTGCGCGATGCGCGCGAAGATTTCCGGCTCGTGCTTGCGCACCCATAGCAGCTTGGGCGCCGTGAAACCGGGCATCGCGAGATTGCCAGCGATGGCATGCAACTGCGGTACGTCTCGCTCCAATTCGATACATTCGGTATCCGAACGACCATCGTTCCACAGGATAGCGGGACGCAGCACCTGTCCTCTCGTGTCGAGCAGCGTCGCGCCGTGCATCTGGCCGGTCAGGCCAAGCGCCTCGATACGCGCCGGGTCGATGCCGCGCCCGCGCGCCTCGTCGATGAGCGCGCGCAACGCGGCCTGCGTGGCGAGCCACCAGTCTTGCGGCGCCTGCTCGGACCAGCGTGGCTGCGGCCGGCTCACCGTGAGCGGCGCGCCCGCGCTGCCGAGCACGTCGCCCGCGCGATCGAGCAGCACGGCCTTCACGCCCGACGTGCCGAGGTCGATACCGATAAACATGTCTCCGTCCTTCTTTTTTGCGCCAGTTTGCCTTGTGTGGGAAGCTGCGCAATTGCGAATTTGACGGCGCGCGCTAATGTTTTTTCAGGCGTTTTTTTTCGCGCGCCGTGGCACGGCTCTAGCGCTGGCCGTAGATGGCCTGGTTCACGACATTCTCGAGCCGCTCCTGCTGGCCACTCGCGTGCTGCGGATTCATGCCGTGCGCGAGTGCGTCGGCGGCCAGCGACGAAAGCGAATAACCGCCCGAGAGAATCTTGCGGCCGAACTCGCTGTCCCAGCCCGCGTAGCGCTGGCTGCGGAACTGCTCGAGCCGGTCGTTTTCCACCAGCGCCGCACCGCGCTCGAGGGCAAGCGCGAGCACGTCGATCGCGCCCACGTGGCCGTAGAACATGTCTTCCGGATCGACGCTTGCGCGGCGCACCTTCGCATCGAAGTTCATGCCGCCCGTCGTGAAGCCGCCGTGGCGCAGGATCTCGTAAAACGCCAGCGTGAGTTCCTCGACGCTGTTCGGGAACTGGTCAGTGTCCCAGCCGTTTTGCGGATCGCCGCGATTCGCGTCGACGCTGCCGAACACGCCCAGCGCGAACGCCGTCGCGATTTCGTGATGGAACGAGTGGCCCGCGAGCGTCGCGTGATTCGCCTCGATATTCACGCGGATTTCGTTCTGCAACCCATATTGCGCGAGGAAGCCGTGCACCGTGGCGACGTCGTAGTCGTACTGATGCTTGGTCGGCTCCTGCGGCTTCGGCTCGATCAGCAGCGTGCCGGTGAAACCGGTGCGGTGCTTGTGCTCGACCACCATCGAAAGGAACCGCGCGAACTGTTCGCGCTCGCGCTTGAGGTCCGTATTGAGCAGCGTGTCGTAGCCTTCGCGGCCGCCCCACAGCACGTAGTTCTCGCCGCCGAGCTTGCGCGTCGCATCGAGCGCATGACACACCTGGGTGGCCGCATACGCGAACACTTCGGGGTTAGGATTCGTGGCCGCGCCGCCCGCGTAGCGCGGATTCGAAAACAGGTTCGCGGTGCCCCACAGCAGCTTCACGCCGCTCGCTTGCTGGCGCTCGCCGAGGTAGTCGACCATGCGCTTGAAGTTTTCCGTGTAGTCCTTCAGGTCCTTGCCTTCCGGAGCCACATCGGTGTCGTGGAACGTGTAATAAGGTGTGCCGAGCTTCGAGAAAAACTCGAACGCCGCGTCGGCCTTCTGGCGCGCGCGCTCCATGGCGTCGCCGGGCTGCTGCCACGGGCGGTGAAACGCTCCCTGCCCGAAAATATCGTTGCCGGGCCAGACGAACGAATGCCAGTAGCACACCGCGATGCGCAGATGCTCTTCGAGCGTCTTGCCGAGCACCTTTTTGGTCCGGTCGTAGTGATGGTACGCAAGCGGGTTATCCGATTGCGGGCCTTCGTATCGAATGGCGGGGATATGTTCGAAATACGACATGATGTCTCCAATGTTGTTGCAGCGCAGCGAAGCAGCGTGCATCCCTCTGTGTGACGCCATACTGCCCGCGACGCGCAAAGCGCGGCAATTGCGAAATTGCGTGACACCTTTAATGTTTCCTGCCGACTGGCGCGGCCGGTGCGCCCGCGAACCCGAATGTGGGCCTAAAATAACCGGGCACTTAAAACGACGCGCGAGAGGCGCGAGAGACATCGTAGCGCGGCGCTCATTTGGGCGCACCGCGCCCGAAATGGAGACATGGCGGTTTTCCGCCGGCGTTGTGCGCCGGGCGACCAGCCGCCGACACGACATGACCCGTGCCCCCGCTTCCCAGACGCCCCACCGCATCGCGCTGCTCTTCAACGCGAACAAGGTGTACGACCGCGAGATCATTGCGGGAATTGGCCACTATCTGCGCTCCACACGCGTAGCGTGGGACCTCTTTCTCGAAGAGGACTTCCGCTGCCGGCTCGCGGGCATCGAGCGCTTCGATGGCGACGGCATCATTGCCGACTTCGACGACCCCGCCGTGGCCGACGCCCTGCGCGGCTGTCCGCTGCCGGTAGTCGCCGTGGGCTCGTCGTTCGAAGATGCCAGCCAGTACCCCGCCGACGTGCCCTATATCGCGACCGACAACCGCAAACTCGTCTCGCTCGCGTGGACGCACCTGATCGGCGCCGGGCTGCCGAATCTCGCGATGTACAGCCTGCCCGTCGCGCAGGAAAACCGCTGGGCGCAGGAGCGCGAACTCGCGTTCCAGGCGCTCGCCGGCGAAGAAGGCCTGCAGGCGCCGATCTACCGGGGTCAGGCCACCAGCGCCAGCGCCTGGAACCAGCACATCGAACAATTGAGCGTGTGGCTGCACAGCCTGCCCAAGCCCGTGGGCGTGATCGCCGTGACCGATGCGCGCGCGAGGCACTTGCTGCAGGCCTGCCTGATTCACGGCATTGCAGTGCCCGAGCAGGTTGCGATCATCGGCATCGACAACGATCCGCTCACCCGCACGCTCACGCGTATTCCGCTCTCGTCGGTCATTCAGGGCACCGAGGAAATGGGTAAGACAGCCGCCCACCTGCTGCACCAGATGCTGCGCGGCGCACGTTTTCCGGGGCAACGCATTCTGGTGCCGCCCGTCGGCATCAATGTGCTCGAATCGACCCGGCATGAACCGTTGTCGAGCCCGCATGTCATGCGTGCGCGCCACTTCATCCGCCAGTACGCGTGCCAGGGCATCAAGACCGAGCAGGTGGCCGACTATGTGGGCGTGTCGCGCTCGTCGCTGGAAGAATATTTCCGGCGCGAACTCCAGTGCACGGTCCACCAGGAAATCCTGCGCCACAAGCTCGATGCCGCGAAGGCGATGCTCGCGAGCCGCGACGCCTCGAGCGCGGAGGTGGCAATCCGTTGCGGATTCACGTCGCTGCAGTACATGTATGCCGTATTCCGCCGTGAACTGGGATGCACACCGCGCGAATATCAGGACAGTGTCGCGAACGCTTCCGGCCCGCGCCTGTCCACTTGATAAAGCGGCTTCGGCCACCCCGGACAATCACGCTTTCTTCATACGTTCTCTTCACCCCATGAACACTCTTGCTGCCCATCTGACTTCCGAACCGTGGGGCGAGTTGCCCGGCGGCGACGCCGTGCGGCTCTACACGCTACGCAACGCGCAGGGCATGAAGGTGACGGTCAGCGACCTCGGCGCGACGCTCGTCTCGTGGCTCGCCCCCGATCGCGCCGGCCGCCTGGCAGACATCCTGCTCGGCCACGACACGCCCGCGGACTATCTCTCGGCCACCACGTACATGGGCGCCCTGGTCGGGCGCTGGGCCAACCGCATCCGGGGGGCGCACTTCACGCTGGACGGCATCGAATATCCGCTCGATCGCAACGAAAACGGCAATCTGCTCCATGGCGGCGCGAACGGCTTTCACCGGCAGATGTGGCACGTGGAAGAGGACCGGGGCGCGCTGGTACTGCGGCTCGACTCGCCCGAAGGCGATGGCGGCTTTCCGGGCAACGTGAGCGTGGAGGTGCGCTATACGCTCGACGACGAAGGCACGCTCACGATCGAATACGAGGGTGTGACTGATGCGCCCACGCCCCTCAATCTCACGAGCCACGGATACTTCAACCTCTCCGGCGAAATGAGCCCGGACATTCGCGGCCACGTGCTGACGATCGACGCCGACGCCTTCCTCGAAGTCGATCCTCAGTTGATCCCCGCGCGCATTGCCGATGTCTCGGGGAGCGCCTTCGACTTCCGCCACGGTGCGCCACTCGGCGCGCGGCTCGACTGGCCGCACGCCCAGCTAGAACGGGCGCACGGTTTCGACCACTGCTACGTGCTGCGCGCGCCCGAGAGCACGGCGGGCACGCTGCACGCCGCGCCGGGCCGCTGGCCCCTGCGGCCGGTCGCGCGCGTCTACGAGCCGGGCAGCGGGCGCGAGCTCGCCGTCTCGACCGACCAGCGCGGCCTGCAGCTTTATACGGGGAACTATCTGGAAGGTCAGCCGGGACGCCGGGGCACGACGTGCGCGCGCTATGCGGGGTTGTGCCTCGAAGCGGGCGGCTTCCCGAACCAGATCAATATGGAACCGCCCGCCTGCGACGAAGTGGTGCTGCAGCCCGGCAAGACCTATCGGCAGGTCACGCAATACCGCGTAAGCGTGCTCGCCTGAAGCGAGCCGGGCGCAATACTTCAGGAGACTTTGTCGTACTGATAGACGCCGCGGCCGGTCTTGCGGCCGAGCTGGCCCGCCGCGACCATCTCGCGCAGCAGCGGGCACGCGCGATACTTCGAGTCGCCGAAGTCCTTCAGGAACACGTCCATCACCGACAGGCAGACGTCGAGGCCGATCAGGTCCGCCAGCGCGAGCGGGCCGATCGGATGACTGGCGCCGAGCTTCATGCCCGCGTCGATTTCCTCGGCGCTCGCAATGCCTTCCGCGAGCACGAAGAACGCCTCGTTGATCATCGGCACCAGAATGCGGTTCACGACGAAACCCGGCGCGTTCTTCACGGCAATCGGCGTTTTCTGCAGGCGCTGCGCCATCTCGCGCACCGACTCCGCCACTTCCGCGCGCGTTTGCAGGCCGCTGATCACCTCGACGAGCGGCATCATCGGCACCGGGTTGAAGAAGTGCATGCCGATGAAGCGCGACGGGTCGGCGAGCGTGCTCGCGAGCGCCGTGATCGAGATCGACGAGGTGTTCGACGCGATGATCGCGTCGGGGCGGGCCGCGGCCTCGATCTGCTTGAGAATGCGCGTTTTCAGCTCGGCGTTCTCGGTCGCCGCCTCGATCACGAGATCGACGCCCGCGAGACGCTGGTAGTCGGTGGTCGTTTCGATGCGCGCGAGCGCGGCGTCGCGCACGCCGGCTTCGAGCTTGCCCTTCGAGACGAGCCGCTCGAGGCTGTGCGTGAGCGTGGCGACGCCCTTGGCGAGCGCCGCATCGGTGACGTCGATCATCACCGCCTTGAGTCCCGCCACCGCGACCGCTTGGGCGATGCCGTTGCCCATCGTGCCCGCGCCCACGATCCCTACCGTTTCGATTGCCATGCCTCGTCCTCACTCCTTGTCTGCGACCCCGGCGAGTCGCTATGGGAAATGCCGGTCATGCGGCGCAACGCGTGGTGCACCGCACCAATACCCACAGTGTAACGGGTAGTGGGAATCGACTGGAACTCGCGCGACGGGGGGCCCCCAGCCGGGTGCCTGCGCAGCGGCTCGCGATCAGACGCCGCCGAGCCGGCCGTAGTCGATCGCCGTGCGCGTATAGAAGAGTTCGACGCCGCCCGCTTCCAGCGTGACAAGGAGTGCGTCGATGGAGGGCTCGTCGGCGACGATCAGCACCACAGAGGGTTCGTCGGCCAGATCGAAGAAGTGGGCAGCATGCATCTTTCCGTGAATGTCGAGGCCCTCGTAGCCTTCCAGAACGGTGATGCCGAAGACGCCCTGCGCACGCGCGGCGTCGATGATCCAGGAGACCGCGGACTTGTGGCCCTTCTTGTGCTTGCGGCTCGTGTAGAGCGTCAGTTGACTGCCTGCGGGCATGGGAACCTCCATGCGCTCGGAACTACGTCGAATTGTCGAAACAGCGTCGCGCGACGGGCGGCATGACAAAAAATTCTAGCACGCGCCCTTTCGCCTGCCCTTGCGCCGGCACGCTCGCTGCGGTCCTAGAAGTTGTACTGGAAATAGATCTGACTGAAGTTCGTACCCGGATTCGGTTCCTTGATATCCGCGTTCGACAGGTGCTGGAAACGGAACCCGGCCTGATAATTCGCGTGCTCGCCGAACTGCGCGCCAACGCCGACCATGTCCACGAACTGGAACGATGTCGACGTCGCGCGATCGGGCGTTTGCCGGACATGCGAGAGAAAGTGAAAACCCACGCCCGCCTCGATGAACGGCTTGAACCAGCCGGTGTCCTTGATGAAGCGAAAAACGGGCGTCACGCCGTATTCCCAGATATGGGAGTACACGGCATCCGGCGCATTGAGCTTCCAGTATGCGACATGCGCTTCCCCAACCAGCGTGAAGTGATACCCGCCAATGTGCCACCACTGCAGGCCCGGATCCCACACGAGACCGAGGTCGAGCTTTTTCACGTCGTGGTCCGCGACACCCGCTCCGAGCTGAACGCCGAACATGTTGTCCGCTTGCGCGCTGGCCGCGCCGAACGCGCAAAGCGCGACGAGCGCCCCACGCACCACATGAGCCGGCCAGACGAATCTTCTTACTTTCATCTATTTCCCCGACTCGATCGATTCAGCATGACGCCATGCATCGGGTCCAATCACGATTTGCGCAGGCTCGGTATACACGCAAATGCCATACAAAATGCACTACGCGCTTGCCATTTAGACAGAACAAATGCCAACACACTCCGATGTTCACTAGTGACCCGCGTATATATGAGAGCGCAGTTTAGTCTCCAAAAGCCGAGTGCGCTCGCTGGCGCTACAGCGGGCCGCCCACCGCAAGGCCCTCAGCTTTAATAATCACTGACTGAAGCCTTCCAGTTTTCGATTATTGAAGATGAGAAATGGCACGCACCAGTTATTTACGAAAAAATTACAAAATACGCGCTCGCCTTGTTAACGAATCCTTCTCAATTACTGCGTTTCGATTTACCAAGCGCTCGAATGCGTGAATAGCGATTATCCGATTTGCGGCATCTGGATATTCCCCTGAGTAAAACGCAGGCCACGCACGGGCTCGGGGATTCCCGAACCCCTCCGACTGCGCTACGTAGCTGTACCCAAATTGAGGACAGACGGTGCGAGAGCCCCTCGCATAATCCGCGTGAACTGTGATCCGCGGCAAACAACAACGCCATAACCCTTGCCACGCTCACGCCCCGGTGCTTAGGAGGAGACACATGAGCCCAATCCCGCAAGGGCATGCTTCGCGCGTGCCGCACACATCCGCGCAAACGCAATCCAATTGCGCAGCCGCCACCGAACAGGTCACCCGCAAGGTCTCGCGCCATTTGCTCGGTTTCCTGTTCCTGCTGTTCGTCGTCTCGTTCCTCGATCGCATCAACATCGGTTTCGCGGGCCTGACGATGATGAAGGACCTAGGCTTGTCGAGCACGCAGTTCGGCTTCGCCACCACCCTCTTCTACGTCGCTTATATCGCGTGCGGCATTCCGGGCAATCTCATGCTCGCGCGCGTCGGCGCGCGGCGCTGGATCAGCTTCATCATGATTGCGTGGGGTCTCGCCTCCACTGCGACGATGTTCGCCACCAACGCCACCACGCTCTACTGGCTGCGCATGCTGGTCGGCGTGACCGAGGCAGGCTTTTTGCCCGGCATGCTGCTCTATCTCACCTGCTGGTTCCCTGGCGCGTGGCGCGCACGAGCGAATGCCCTCTTCATGATCGCCATGCCCGTGACGGCAGCGCTGGGCTCCGCGGTGTCGGGTTTTATCCTCAAGCTCGACGGCCACGCAGGACTGGCCGGCTGGCAATGGCTCTTCGTGCTCGAAGGCATGCCGGCCGCGCTGCTCGGCTGCGTGGCATTCTTTTATCTCGACGACACGCCACGCGCCGCACGCTGGCTCAGCGCAGAAGAAAAAAGCACGCTCGAAGCCGCGCTTGCCGAGCCGGCCGATGCGCTCGCTTCGACCCCGGCGCACGCCGCGAAAGAGCGCAGCCTTTGGCAGCAACTGCGCTCGCCGGTCGTTCTGCGCTTCGCGGCGGCGTACTTCTGCCTCGTCAACACACTCGCCATGGTCGCCGTGTGGGCGCCGCTAATCGTCAAGGGCTTCAGCGCCGGGGCGAGCAACGTCACCGTGGGCCTCGTCGCGACGATTCCGCAGCTCGTCACCATCGTCGCGATGATCGCGTGGGGTCGCCGCTCGGACCGGCGGCAGGAACGCAAATGGCACCTTGCCGCGCCGATGCTGCTCTCCGGGGTGGGCTGCGTGTTGACCGCGCAAGGCGGCGTGCCGCTCGTGCAGCTGCTTGGCGTGTGCCTCGCATCGGCGGGTTCGTACACGGCGATGTCGATCTTCTGGACCACGCCCGATCAAGCATTCACGCCGCACGCGCGCGCGGTGGGCATCGCTGTGATCAATGCGATCGGCAATATCAGCTCGGCGGCAAATCCGCTCGTCGTGGGCTGGCTTAAGGATGCGACGCACAGCTATGCGGCGGGGCTCATCTATTCCGCGGTGCTGCTCGTGCTGGGAGCGGTGATCGTCGCGACGTTGCCGATCGGGCGCGGCGGTCGTGCGAAGGCAGTTACAGCCGTTCCGCGCGCCGCGGCTTGAGCTTGCTTCAGAGAGTATGAAGCTCGCGACGCCAAGCGCCGCGCGATTTCGCTGATCGTGTCCGCAAGATAGTGCGTTGCGAGCTCGTCCTCATGGCGCTCGCAACGCATGTGCTACGCGCGCTGCCCTGTTAGCGTTCCGCGCCCGCTCTGCTGCGGCGCGCGGTGAATCCCGGCAAGCGCTTCACGAAGCCGGTCGCGAGCGCAGTGCCCACGAGAATCGCCGCGCACGCTTCGACCATCCCCATCGAAACGCGCTCGCCGAGAAAGAGCGCGCCCCACAGGATGCCGAAGATAGGGATCACGAACGTCACCGTGATCGCGCGCGCTGGCCCGACCGCTGCAATCAGCCGGAAGAACAACAGATAAGCGACACCAGTGCATGCGACACCCAGGCCAAGCACTGCGCCCCACGCATGCAGCGAGATGGGCGCGGCAGGCCAGGTGAGCAAGGCGATCGGTGCGAGCACGAGGGTCGCGCCCGTCATCGTCCCGGCGGCGACCGTAAGCGGATCGACGCCCGTGAGATGGCGCTTCGTGTAGCTGGCGGCCACGCCGTACAGCGCCGCTGCAACCAGCGCTGCGAGGGCGGCAAGCGCGGCGTTGGTGGAGGACGCACCGTCGCCGGCGTGCGTCACCACCTGATCCCAGACGAGCGCGAGCACACCCGCGAAGCCGATTGCCAACCCGACCACACGCATGCCGCTCAGACGATCCTTGAGCCAGACATACGCGACGACTGCGCCCCACAGCGGCGTGGTCGCGTTGATCACGGAAGTGACGCCGGCGGAGAGCGTGAGTTCGGCCCACGCGAAGAGACAGAACGGCGCGGCCGAATTGAGGATACCGACGACGAAGAGCGGCCACGCGCGTTCGCGCAACGTGCCGAGCGCTTCGCGTGCGGGGCGCCGCGAGAACAGCACGAGCAGAAGGAACAACGCGCCGATGCCAACGCGCAGCGCCATGAGCGGCGCAACGCCGAAATCGGTCACGCCGACGCGGATGAACAGAAACGACCCGCCCCATAGGGCGGCGAGGATGACTAGCTGCGCGAGTTCGATCGGGTTCATGTGAGGTGACGCTGTATGGGGTTGCGCGCGGGCGCGCGATGATACGAATCACGGGCGCGAAGTACGCGTATCGTAAGGCGAGCGGCGCGCACCGTATAACGAAGGATTCTCACCGATATGTGAGAAAAATTGACAGCCGGATCTTGCGGTGTCATTCGGACGTTTGGTTATGACCCCGGTCACCCGTTCTACGCCCTGCGTCGTCCAGCCCTTGCGCTTGCTCATGGCCCGCATGCCCATCCTATGGCGAATTTGCCGCAATTTCGCAAATTTGCTAATATTCTCGCGGCATGTGGACAATCACGTATTACAACGAAGCCACGCGGCAGCAGGTTGCCCATCTTCCCACAGGCATTCTTGCCAGTTATCTGCGACTCGCTAACGCGATGCAGTCGCATGGCGCAGATCTTCGCATGCCACATTCGAGGGCAATGTGTGGCGGGTTGTTTGAACTGCGGCCGCGCGGGCCGGAAGGCATTGGGCGTGTGTTCTATTGCACGCAAGTCGGCCGCCGGATTGTCGTGCTGCACTCATTCGTCAAAAAGACACGAGAAACACCCGAGGCCGAATTGAGCCTTGCTCGCAAACGCATGAAGGAGGTTCAGGAAAATGGCTAAGTCCAGGCCAAAACGTGAGGGCGTCGAACAATACAAGCCTGTCCCGCATGACGAGGCGTTCGTGAAGGCGATGCTGGCGAAGCCTGAAGTTAAGGCAGCTTATGACGCGCTTGACGAGGAGTTCTCGGCACTGGACGTCTTGCTCAGCGCACGAAAGGAAGCCGGCCTGACACAGGCACAAGTTGCCGAACGCATGGGTACGACGACCTCGGCTGTCTCGCGCCTCGAGGCGTCGCTGGCAAGCGAGAAGCATTCGCCCTCGTTCGCGACGTTGCGCAAGTACGCCGCGGCCTGCGGCAAGAGCTTGAGGATCGCGCTCGTGTAGTCAGGTCGCGAGCAGGCACAAAAGAGGCGCCTACGCAATGTCTCGCAAAACGACAAAGCCCGCGTAATCTTTCGATTACGCGGGCTCTATTCTTTGGTCGGGGCGAGAGGATTTGAACCTCCGACCACCTGCACCCCATGCAGGTACGCTACCAGGCTGCGCTACGCCCCGAGAGCTAGAAAGTATAACAGAGAGTTTCTCTAATTAGAACCGCTTCGCACGTAATTCGTGAACGACTCACATGCATGCGTTCAGAGCGATGTGTCAGCGCCCGAGCGCATCGAGCACGTGCAGCAATTCCTTGCGTAACTGGTCGACATCCACGAGCGCCGTCGTACCTTCAGAAACCGGCGCAGCCACACCGTCGGACTGCCCGGCTTCATCGGCCGCTGCCCCATGCGAATCGAGCCGATTACGCGCGCCGTTAATGGTGAAGCCCTGCTCGTAAAGCAGTTCGCGAATGCGACGGATCAGCAAGACCTCATGATGCTGGTAATAGCGGCGATTGCCGCGCCGCTTCACCGGCTTCAACTGCGTGAACTCCTGCTCCCAATACCGCAGTACGTGGGGCTTCACGCCGCACAGCTCGCTCACCTCGCCAATGGTGAAGTAGCGCTTGGCGGGTATGGGAGGCAAGACGACCTTTTCGCTTGTCGATGTCATCGCCGGTTTGCCGTCGTGGTGGTTGCGCAATGAGGCGTCGCCGCCTGGGTCCTTGAAGTCCGCTCTTTCTACTTATTCGTTCACGCCCGCCATATTGCCACCGCCGCGGGCAAACAAGCTCAACGCATCAACGCGGGAAGCTTGCTTCGGCGCCGCTCTCCACGAGCGCCTTGAGTTTCTGGCTCGCATGGAACGTCACCACGCGACGCGCCGCGATGGGTATCGCTTCGCCTGTTTTCGGATTACGGCCGGGGCGCTGCGGCTTGTCGCGCAACTGGAAATTGCCGAAGCCGGACAGCTTCACGCTGTCGCCGCTTTCCAGCGCATCGCGAATCACTTCGAAGAAGGCTTCGACCATGTCTTTCGCTTCGCGCTTGTTGAGGCCCACGTTGTCGAACAGCAGCTCTGCGAGTTCGGCTTTGGTCAGCGTGGGCGTGTCGTTCGTGGCGCTTGCCGACGAGGCAGGAATGTCGCGAATCATGGCGCTACGCTGTGCCGCAAGAAGGGCTTCGAAATCACTCGAGTTCATTTCGTTCATCTATCTATGAAATGGCGCGCTTGCGGTTGCGGGGTTGACTTGCAACCTCGCAAACCAGCAAGCGATGTCGGTACGTGATGAGCCGAGGAGCTTATCCGCGCAACCGGGCGCCATACACTCGAGCCAGGCGATCCACCAGGGACTTGATGGCCGCATCGACCGTTTCGTCCTGAAGGGTTCCGCCAGTATCTTGCAGGGTCACCCGGAAGGCAAGGCTTTTCTCGTCCGCGCCAAGTCCGGAAGTATTTGATTTTGCACGAAATTCATCGAAAAGCGCAACCCTCTGCACAATCCGGCAAGCCTCGTCTTGCATACCCTTCTGGAGCTCGTCGAGCAGCGCTTGCACCTCGATCTTTTGATCGACAACAAGCGCGATGTCGCGACGGACCGGCGGGAACTTCGAGACTTCGGTAGGCGTGGGCAGCTCGCGCGCCATCAGTGCGTCGGCCTCGATCTCGAAGAGCATCGGTGCGTGCGGCAGGTCGTACTTCTGCATCCAGCGCGGATGCAGCTCGCCAATCCAGCCCACGGACTTGCCCTCGACTTCGATGCGCGCGCTACGTCCCGGGTGCAGCGCGGGGTGCTCGGCCTTCACGAAACGCGGCGCCTTGGCCGCGCCAAGCGATGCGAACAGCGCTTCGAGATCGCCCTTCACGTCGAAGAAGTCGACGCCGCGCGTCTGCGCGCCCCACTGCTCTTCGAGCGCGGGACCGTAGGCGAGTGCGCCGATCATCTTCGGTTGCGCGAAACCTTCCACTGCCATCTCGCCGGCCTTGATCGACGGATCGTTCAGGAACACGCGGCCCGCTTCGAACACGCGCACACGGTCGGCGCGGCGGTTGAGGTTGTGGCGCAGCACGTTGATGAGGCTTCCGAACAGCGTCGTGCGCATGACCGAGAGCTGGCTCGCGATCGGGTTCAGCAGCTTCACGGGATTCGCGTTACCGGCGAAGTCCTGCTCCCACTCGGCGTCGACGAAGCTGAAGTTGATCGTCTCGGCGTAATCGCGCGCCGCGAGCGCGTGACGAATGGCGTGGATCGAGCGGCGCGTTTCGTGGGTCGCGCGCATTTCGCTGCGTGCCACCGGCGGCAGCGCGGGAATCTTTTCGACGCCGTAGATACGCGCGACTTCTTCGATCAAGTCTTCTTCGATCTCGATGTCGAAACGGTACGCCGGCGGCGTCACGCTGAAGGTCTCGTCGCCCGCATTGTCCGCGCTACGCGCGAACGTGAGGCCGAGGCGCGTGAAGATTTGCGCGATCTCATCGGCACTGATCTTCACGCCGATGATGCGGTTCGCGCGTGCCACACGCATCGTCACCGGCTCGCGCTTGGGCACGTTCACCGTTTGATCGTCGATCGGGCCGGCTTCCCCGCCGCAGATGTCGAGGATCAGTTGCGTGATGCGCTCGATGTGCTCGACGGTCGTCGACCAATCCACGCCGCGCTCGAAACGATGGCCTGCATCGGTCGAGAAGTTGTAGCGGCGCGAGCGGCCACGAATGCTGTCCGGCCACCAGAATGCGGCTTCGAGATAGATGTTCGTGGTGTCGAGCGTGACGGCCGTGCTGTCGCCGCCCATGATGCCCGCGAGGCTTTCGATCTCGCGGTCGTCGGCGATCACGCCCACGGTTTCATCGACTTCGACGGTGTTGCCATTGAGCAGCTTGAGCGATTCGCCCTTCTTGCCCCAGCGCACGTCCATCGAACCGTGGATCTTGTCGAGATCGAACACGTGCGACGGACGGCCCAGTTCGAGCATCACATAGTTGGAAATGTCGACGAGCGCCGAGATGCTGCGCTGGCCCGAGCGTTCGAGGCGCTCGACCATCCACATCGGCGTTTTCGCGTGCGCGTTCACGCCGCGGATCACGCGGCCCGAGAAGCGGCCGCACAGGTCCGGCGCCGAGATCTTCACGGGCAGCTTTTCGTCGAGCTTCACTTCGACCTTCGGATACACGGGTGCCTGCAACGGCGCGCCGGTGATCGCAGCCGTTTCGCGCGCGATGCCGTACACCGAAAGGCAATCGGCCTTGTTCGGCGTGAGCTTGATTTCGAAGATGGTGTCGTCGAGGTTCAGCGCTTCGCGGATGTCCTGGCCGATCGGCGTGTCTTCCGGCAGGATCATCAGACCGCTGTGGTCTTCCGAAAGCTTGAGTTCGCGTGCCGAGCACAACATGCCCTGGCTTTCGACGCCGCGCAGCTTCGAGAGCTTGATCGCGAAGGGCTTGCCGCCCTCTTCCGCGGGCGGCAGTTCGGCACCCACGAGCGCCACCGGCACCTTGATGCCGGGCGCAACATTGGGTGCGCCGCACACGATCTGCAGCGTCGCGCCGGTGCCGGCGTCGACCTGCGTGACGTTGAGCTTGTCCGCGTCCGGGTGCTTCACGACTTCGAGCACGCGGCCCACGACGATCTTCGTGGTGGGCGGCGCGGCCGGGCTCAGGCCTTCGACTTCGAGGCCGGCCATCGTAAGCGCGTGGGCGAGTTCATCGGTCGTGAGCTTCGGATCGACAAAGCTTCTCAGCCAGGATTCGGGGAATAGCATTTGGTTTTACGTTCCAGACAGATTGTGA
This sequence comes from Paraburkholderia acidiphila, assembly GCF_009789655.1. Classification (GTDB taxonomy): domain Bacteria; phylum Pseudomonadota; class Gammaproteobacteria; order Burkholderiales; family Burkholderiaceae; genus Paraburkholderia; species Paraburkholderia acidiphila. Next base: position 1,164,374 of record NZ_CP046909.1, on the reverse strand, counting down.
CCGTCGCAAAGCGGGTTCTCGCGCACCATTCGCAGGTGCTGCGTCCGCCTCGCGCTCTGCAAGCGAATGCGTCGCTTCGTTCAGGCGAACTGACGCAAAAAGCGCAGATCGCCTTCGAAGAACAGGCGCAGATCCTGCACGCCATAACGCAGCATCGTCAGGCGTTCGAGGCCGCTGCCGAACGCAAAGCCGATGTAGCGCTCCGGGTCGAGGCCCATGTTGCGGATCACCGTGGGGTGCACCTGGCCCGAACCTGAGATCTCGAGCCACTTGCCGGCGTTCTTGCCTTGCTCGAACATCATGTCGATTTCGGCCGAAGGCTCCGTGAACGGGAAGTACGACGGGCGGAAGCGCACCTTGATGTCGTCACGTTCGAAGAACTTCTTGAGGAAGTCGGTGTAGACGCCCTTCAGGTCTGCGAAGCTAATGTTCTCTTCGATCCACAGGCCTTCGACCTGGTTGAACATCGGCGAGTGCGTGGCGTCGCTGTCCACGCGATACGTGCGGCCCGGCACGATCACCTTGATGGGCGGCGTGTGCGTGCGCGCGTAGCGCACCTGCATCGGACTCGTGTGCGTGCGCAACAAAAGCTGACGGCCATCCGCGTCCTTGCCGTCCACGTAGAACGTGTCCTGCATGGAGCGCGCCGGATGGTTTTCCGGGCTGTTGAGCGAGGTGAAGTTGTACCAGTCGGTTTCGATCTCGGGACCGTCGGCCACGTCGAAGCCGATCGAGCCGAAGATGCGCTCGACGCGTTCCCACGTCTGCATCACGGGGTGCAGGCTGCCCGTGCCCGTGCCGCGGCCCGGCAGCGTGACGTCGATCGCCTCGGCGGCGAGACGCTGGTTCAGAAGCGCGTCGGCAAGCGCCTGGCGACGCGCGTTGAGCGCGGCTTCGACCTGCTGCTTGACGGCGTTGATGCGTGCGCCTTCGGTCTTGCGCGTTTCGGCGTCGAGCTTGCCCAGACCCTTGAGCAGTTCGGTCAGCGCGCCGGACTTGCCGAGAAAGCGGGCCTTTTCGTTTTCAAGCGTGTTGACGTCGGGGGCGCAAGCGAACGCGCTTTGCGCGTCGGCGACAATCTGGTCCAGATCCATTGATCCCATCTTTTCAGCGTCAGAGTTTGAGACTTGGAGCATCTCCGCGCTCACGGCACGCCATGATGAATCGAGGCGATGACGGCGCGAAGACACTGCATGAAGCGGCGCAAGAAGCGTCATTACCAACAAAAACGGGGCTCGGTGAGGAGCCCCGTTTTTGTTGCAGCATCACCGAAACAACCGGACGCTGCTGCAACGAACCTGCGCAATACCTGCTATCAGGCAGCGACGGCGGCCTTCACCTGCTTGACGATCGCAGCAAATGCAGCCTTGTCGAACACAGCCATGTCAGCCAGAACCTTGCGGTCGAGTTCGATCGAAGCCTTCTTCAGGCCGTTGATGAACACGCTGTAGGTCATGTCGTGCTGACGCACCGCCGCGTTGATACGCGTGATCCACAGTGCGCGGAACACACGCTTCTTGTTGCGGCGATCGCGGTAGGCGTATTGGCCAGCGCGCATGACCGCCTGCTTGGCGATGCGATAGACGTTATTGCGACGGCCGCGGTAACCCTTGGCCAGGTTGATGATCTTCTTGTGGCGGGCCCGTGCGGTAACCCCACGTTTGACTCGAGGCATGTTTCGCTCCTATGAGTTATCGGTTGAGGATTACGCGAACGGCAGCATTGCGCGCACGGAGTTCAGATCGGAATCATGAACGGCCGTTGCACCACGCAGATGACGCTTGTTCTTGGTGGTCTTCTTCGTCAGGATGTGACGCTTGAAGGCTTGACCGCGCTTGACGGTACCGCCCGGACGAACCACGAAGCGCTTTGCAGCGCTCTTCTTGGTCTTCATCTTCGGCATGACAGACTACTCCATTATTTGATGGACATGGGTGTGCGGTTGACGCGGTGTTCACACACCTTGCCGGGACTCCGCCCTTCGAAACCCACTCCACTTGTTTTGGCGACTGGCTGGCTTTTGAAAAACAAGCTTGCCGCCGCTTTCAGGAAAAACGCCCGTTTGCCGCACTTCACGTGCGGCGCGCGGGCGCCGTTCCGGAACCTGCTTCCCGCCTTCTGCGCGCAAGGGCGCAAAGACGTCTTTGAAAACTGCTTTCGGCCGCCGCGCATCGTTTGACGCGCGACTTGCCAATTACTTCTTCTTCTTCGGCGAGAGCACCATGATCATCTGGCGCCCTTCCATCTTCGGCATTTGCTCGACCTGACCGACTTCATCGAGGTCGGTGCGCAGGCGCTCGAGCATACGCATACCGATTTCCTGGTGAGCCATTTCGCGGCCCCGGAAACGCAGCGTGATCTTCGTCTTGTCGCCATCTTCGAGGAAGCGGACGAGATTACGCAGCTTGACGTTGTAATCGCCGTCGTCGGTGCCCGGGCGGAATTTGACTTCCTTGACCTGGATGACCTTCTGCTTGAGCTTGGCCTCGTGCTGCTTCTTCGACTCCTGGTACTTGAACTTGCCGTAATCCATCAAGCGGCACACGGGAGGCACCGCCTGAGGAGCAATTTCAACCAGATCGACGTCCTGCTGTTCCGACATGCGGAACGCATCGGCCAGCTTTACGATGCCGAGCGGCTCATTCTCGATTCCGACGAGACGCACCTCGGGTGCAGTGATTTCACCGTTGATGCGATGCGACTTATCCGTAGCGATGTTACGTTTCCTCTAAAAATTAAAAAAACGAGCCGCGCTGCCGCAGTGGCTTACCTGAACGTCTTGACGTCTTCCGCAAGACGCGCTGTAAAGGCATCGACAGGCATGACACCCAGATCGACGCCGCCACGGGCACGCACGGCTACCGTTTGTGCTTCACGCTCCTTGTCGCCGACGACAAGCAGGTACGGGACCTTCTCAAGCGTGTGCTCGCGTATTTTATAGCTAATTTTCTCGTTGCGCAAATCGGCCGTCACTCTAAGCCCTTGTTTTTGCAACGATTGGACCAGATTCGCGGCATATTCGGCCTGACTTTCCGCGATATTCATCACAACGGCCTGCACCGGAGCGAGCCACGGCGGCATCGCGCCGGCATGGTGCTCGATCAGAATCCCGAGGAAACGCTCCATCGAACCGAGAATGGCGCGGTGCAGCATGATCGGGCGGCGGCGGCTGTTGTCTTCGGCCACGTACTCGGCGCCGAGGCGCTCCGGCAGCACCATGTCGAGCTGCAGCGTGCCGCACTGCCACGAACGGCCGAGCGCGTCCTTGATGTGGTACTCGACCTTCGGACCGTAGAACGCGCCCTCGCCCGGCAGCTCTTCCCATTGCAGGCCGCAGGCCGTGAGCGCATCGCGCAGGCCCTGCTCGGCGCGATCCCACGTCTCATCCGTCCCCGCGCGCGAATCCGGGCGCAGCGACAGCTTGATGTCGATGTGATCGAACCCAAAATCCTTGTAGATGCTCATCGCCAGCGTGTTGAACGCGATCGACTCGCTGATGATCTGGTCTTCCGTACAGAAGATGTGCGCATCGTCCTGGACGAAGCCGCGCACGCGCATCAGGCCGTGCAGCGCGCCCGACGCCTCGTTGCGGTGGCACGAGCCGAATTCCGCGTAACGCAGGGGCAGATCGCGATACGAGCGCAGGCCGTGGTTGAACACCTGGACGTGGCCCGGGCAGTTCATCGGCTTGATCGCGTAGTCGCGCTTTTCCGACTCCGTCGTGAACATGTTTTCACGATAGTTCTGCCAGTGACCCGACGCTTCCCACAGCGAGCGGTCCATGATCATTGGCGTCTTGATCTCGTCGTAGCCGGCCACCCGCAGACGGCCGCGCATGTACTGCTCGACCTGCTGCCACAGCGTCCAGCCCTTCGGGTGCCAGAACACCATGCCCGGCGACTCGTCCTGCATGTGGAACAGGTCGAGCTGCTTGCCGAGCTTGCGGTGATCGCGCTTTTCGGCCTCTTCGAGCATGTGGAGGTACTGGTCCTGGTCTTCCTTCTTCGTCCAGGCCGTGCCGTAAATGCGCTGCAGCTGCTCGTTCTTCGAGTCGCCGCGCCAGTAGGCGCCCGCGACCTTCATGAGCTTGAAGACCTTGAGCTTGCCCGTGGACGGCACGTGCGGGCCGCGGCACAAGTCCGTGAAGCCACCGTGCGAGTACAGCTTGATCTCTTCCGCGCCCGGAATCGATTCGATGATCTCGGCCTTGTACTTCTCGCCAATGCTCTTGAAGTAGTCCACGGCTTCGCCGCGCGTCACGACGCGGCGCGACACCGGCTCGTCCTTCTTCGAGAGCTCCTGCATGCGCTTTTCGATCTTTTCGAGATCTTCGGGCGTGAAGGGGCGGTTGTAGGCGAAGTCGTAGTAGAAACCGTTGTCGATGACCGGCCCGATCGTGACCTGGGCTTCCGGATACAGCTCCTTCACCGCGTAGGCCAGCAAGTGCGCCGTGGAGTGACGGATGATGTCGAGGCCGTCGGCATCCTTGTCCGTGACGATGGCGAGCGATGCGTCGCGATCGATCAGCGTCGACGTATCGACCAGTTCGCCGTCGAGCTTGCCGCCGAGCGCCGCCTTGGCGAGGCCGGGGCCAATCGAAGCCGCCACTTCGGCGACCGTGACGGGATGATCGTACTGTCGAACCGAACCGTCGGGCAGACGTATCGCAACCATGTTTTTCTCCAGAAGTGCCGCGAAGGCACATCGTATTGTTCGTGGGAACAGACCGCGGAAAACTTCGCAGCGAAAAAAAATGCGGCCCCGCTTTCGAGGGGCCGCATTCACTTTTCAAACCAGACTGCAGAGGCGAAAGAGGTCCTCGACTAGCGTCGCTCCGAAGTAGTTTCGGTAAACGTTCGCGGTGTCATAACCGTAGTCGCCTTGAGCGCGGAGCGCTTTTTACTGCACTTGAAGCCTCGGCAAAACCACCGCCGCGACCTCGATTTCGTTGGTAGGCTCGATTGGACTCGAACCAACGACCCCCACCATGTCAAGGTGGTGCTCTAACCAGCTGAGCTACGAGCCTGAAGAAGAGAGATTATATGAAGTACCCGCAGACTTGGCAAGCATTTTTTGCAGCGCGCCAATTCCGCGGCCGCCTCAACCCTTGCGCGACGCCCGCTGCACCCCGCCCACCTCGCCCAGCAGCACACAGGCTCGCTGGATCTGCGCGGAATTCGACACCTCCACCGTGAACTGCATATACGCCGCATTGCGGCGCGACTGCGTCTTCACGCCGATCACATTCATCTTCTCGCGCGCGAACACTTCGGAGATGTCGCGCAGCAAACCCTGGCGGTCGGTGGCCTCGATCGAAATATCGACCGGATAGACCGACTGGCCGCGCCCGCCCATCACGTCGGCGGACCAGGTCGTGTGCAGCACGCGCTCGGGCGCACGGTTGGCCATGCGCTGGAACGTGGGGCAATCGCTGCGATGGATCGACATGCCCTTGCCGCGCGTGACGAAACCGCTGATCGCATCGGGCGGCGCGGGCCGGCAACAGCGCGCGAGCTGGGTCAGCAGCGCATCCACGCCGACCACCAGCACGCCCGACGACCCGCCATGCGCAACGTTCGCGCCGCTCGCGCGCTTGGTGAGCTGCTCGGGCGTCTCTTCTTCGGGCTCGGCCGCGGGTCCATCGTGCAATGCATGCTCGACGTTGCGCAGGCTGAACTCTTCCTTGCCGACCACACTGAAGAGGTCGTCGGGCGACTTGAAGCCAAGCTTGGCCGCAAGCTGATCGAGATTGACCGATGTGCGGCCCTCGCGCTGCAGCGTCTTTTCCACCATCGCCCGGCCATTGGCGATGTTTTCCTGCGCCTCGATCGCGTTGAACCACGCCCGCACCTTCTGACGCGCGCGCGGGCTATGCAGATAGCCAAGCTGCGGATTGAGCCAGTCCCGAGAGGGCCCGCCCTCCTTCACCGAGACGATTTCGACCGTCTGGCCGTTGCGAAGCTGGGTGTTGAGCGGCACCATCGCGCCATCCACCCGCGCGCCGCGACAGCGATGACCCAGTTCGCTGTGCAGGTGATACGCGAAGTCGAGCGGCGTCGCACCTTGCGGCAACGCGATCACGCGCGCCTGGGGCGTGAGGACGTAGATGTGGTCGTCGTCGAGCGTGGCCTGGCGCAACTGCTCCCACGGCTGGCGCCCGTCCGACACATCGTCCTTCCAGGCAAGCAGCTGGCGCAGCCACGCGATCTTCTCGTCGTAGCTGCTGCTCGCGCTGAACTGGCCGCCGTAGCCCTTCGCACCGGCCTCTTTGTAGCGCCAGTGGGCGGCGACGCCGTACTCGGCGAACTGGTGCATCTCCTGCGTGCGGATCTGTACCTCGAACGCACGGCCGTCGTCGCCGATCACGACCGTGTGCAGCGAGCGATAACCGTTGGGCTTGGGGCGCGAGATGTAGTCGTCGAACTCCCTGGGCACCGGCTGCCACAGGTTGTGCACGATGCCGAGCACCGTGTAGCAATCCTTGATGTCGGGCACGATCACGCGGAACGCACGCACGTCGTACAGCTCGGAGAAGTCGATCTCCTTGCCGCGCATCTTCTTCCAGATGCTGTAGATGTGCTTGGGCCGCCCGCTCACCTCGGCCGGGATATGCGCCGCGGCAAGCTCGCTCTGCAACCGCGCAATCGCCTCGGCCACATAGCTCTCGCGCTCCACGCGCTTTTCGTCGAGCAGCTTCGCAATGCGCTTGTAGGTAGCGGGCTCCTGAAAGCGGAATGCTAGATCTTCGAGCTCCCACTTCAGTTGCCAGATGCCCAGCCGGTTGGCGAGCGGCGCATAGATTTCGAGCGACTCGTGCGCGATCTCGGGCGCCGGCGTGATCTTTGCCGCGGCATAAAAGCGCAGCGACTGCAGGCGCGACGCGAGCCGGATCAGCACGACGCGGATGTCCTGCGCGAACGCGAGCAGCATCTTGCGCAGCGACTCGACCTGCGCGCGCCGCGCCGCCTGGGCGTCGCGCCCTTCGCGGCCCGTTTCGGGCACCGCTTGCTGCGCAGCGCGCAAGCTCACGGTGCCAAGCCGCAGCAGCTTGCGCACGTCGAACACGAGCTTCGCGACTTCCGCGCCGAAGCGCGCTTCGAGCATGGCTTCCGGATCGTCGAGATGCGGCGCGAGATTGAAGAGCGCCGCGGCGAGCACGGCAGGCGGATCGACGTTGAGCCGGCTCATGATGGACGCCGTGCCCTGCGCGTGCTCGATGAGCGGCTCGCCGGTGGAAAGACGTGCGTCACCGGCGTGCTCGCGCACGAACGCAAGCGCGTCGTCGAGCGACGGCAGCGCGCCGGTATCGGCGGAAACGGCGGGGGCGGGAGGAACGGTGTCGCTACTCATGAGGCGATGCCCGCCGGCATGCCGGACGGGCGACAACGAAAAGGATCAAACACACTCGGTGAAATTACGCCGACTGAACGGCTCGCGCTCAATCATGCTCAATCGCGCTGCGCAGCCACCACGACGATCTCGACGAGGCATTCCGGATTCGCGAGCTTCGCTTCGACCGTCGCGCGCGGCGGCGTCGCGCCTTGCGCGACCCACTTGTCCCACTCGGCGTTCATGCCGGGGAAATCCTTCATGTCGGCGATATAGATCTGCACCGAGAGGAGCAGCGACTTGTCGCTGTTCGCCTCGCCCAGCAGGCGGTCGATGTGGCCGAGCACTTCGCGCATCTGGCCGGCGATGTCCTCTTTCGTGTCCTCGGCGATCTGGCCAGCCAGGTAGACGGTGCCATTGTGGATGGCGGTTTCCGAAAGACGCGGGCCAACGTGGTGACGAATGACTGCCATGAATATTCCTGTTGAGAAGTGAAAAACGGTCGACTTCCGGGCCGGCGACCCAGCGCGCATGCGCGCGCCGGAATATGCCGGCGAATCTCATATTATGACGCGCGAAGGGCCTCGCCGTCGAAGAAACGGCGCGCGATCGCGATCTGATCGGGCGCGAGGAACGCGGGCGCATGCCCGACGCCCTCGATTTCGACGCTCGATACATTGCGCCCCGTCTCGACCATCTTCGCGACCGTTTCACGCGAAAGCAGGTCCGAAAGCGCGCCGCGCACGACCAGCACGGGCCCTTCGAACGCAGCGAGCGAGCGCCACAGGAACTTCTCGCCCTCTTCGTTCTGCTCCGGCGTGATCGACTTGAAGGGTTCCGCAATGCGCGGGTCGTAGCGGTAGCGCCACTGACCGTCGACTTCATGCAGCAACGGCGTATTGATCTCGCGCCACTCCTCGGCGCTCAGCGGGCCGAACGAGGCCGCAAGAAGCGCCGCGTTGTCGATGCCTTCCTGGAGCGTGGCGAAGGTTCCCCCTTGTCCGACGTACTCGCCGATGCGCGCGAGCGAAGCGGGTTCGATATGTGGCCCGATGTCGTTGAGCAGCATGCGGCCGATTGGCGAGCCCGGCAGCCCCGCGAGCGCCATGCCGATCAACCCGCCCATCGAGGTGCCGAACCAGTCGACTTGTTCCACGCCGGTGCGCGCGATCAACGTGACCATGTCCGCAACGTACTGCGCGACGCCATAGCCGCGCGGGTCGAGCAGCCATGACGAAAGACCGCGCCCGGCGACGTCCGGGCATACAACGCGGTATGTGTCGGCCATGGCAGCGGCGAAGCGGTCGAAGTCGCGCCCCGAGCGCGTGAGTCCGTGCACGCACACGAGCACGCGCGGGTTGGCGGGGTCGCCCCACTCGGTGTACGCGATGCGGTGCAAGCCCGCGGGACTGAGACACTGCACAAATTGCTGGCGCGGCACGGCGGTCGATTCGGTCATCGCGGGATCCTCGCTCGAAGGCGCATCAAGGCTTTCGGCCGATTGTAAACGGCTTTGCCGCACGGCATCGGCGGCACAGCCGCACGCAAACCGCACCGAATCGCACCGCAAAAACGAAACGGGCGAGACCGAAGTCTCGCCCGCGGCGAATCATGCTTACGCTACGACGTTCAGCTCACGGCGCTCACATCGAGCGGCGCACCGGTCTTCGCCTTGATCTCGTCCACCGTCACGCCCGGTGCAAGCTCGGTCACCTTCAGGCCCGCGTCGCTCACTTCCATCACGCCGAGGTCGGTGATGATGAGGTCGACCACGCCCACGCCCGTCAGCGGCAGCGTGCAGGCTTCGAGAATCTTGTGCTGGTCGCCCTTCGCGACGTGCTCCATCAGCACGACCACGCGGCCAACGCCCGCCACGAGGTCCATTGCGCCGCCCATGCCCTTGATCATCTTGCCGGGGATCATCCAGTTGGCCAGGTCGCCCTTCTCGCTCACCTGCATGGCGCCGAGGATCGCCAGGTTGATGTGGCCGCCGCGAATCATCGCGAACGAGTCCGCCGACGAGAAAATCGACGAACCCGCCAGCGTTGTCACGGTCTGCTTGCCGGCGTTGATCATGTCGGCGTCCACTTCGTCCTCGGTCGGGAACGGGCCGATGCCGAGCAGGCCGTTTTCCGACTGCAGCCACACTTCCACGCCCGCGGGCACGTGGTTGGCCACGAGCGTCGGCAGGCCGATGCCGAGGTTCACGTAGAAGCCGTCCTGCAGTTCCTTCGCCGCGCGCGCGGCCATTTCGTCACGATTCCATGCCATGGTCGGTCTCCTTCGTCAGTTTGCCGCCGCAGCGCGCACGGTACGTTGTTCGATACGCTTTTCCGGGTGCGCGTTGAGCACGATGCGCTGCACGAAGATGCCCGGCGTATGGATGGCATCCGGATCGAGTGCGCCGTTCTCGACGATCTCCTCCACTTCCGCCACGGTGATCTTGCCGGCCATCGCGCACATCGGGTTGAAGTTGCGCGCCGTGCGGCGGAACACCAGATTGCCTGACTTGTCGGCCTTCCACGCCTTCACGAGCGCGACATCGGCCGTGAGCGAATGCTCGAGCACGTAGTGCTTGTCGCCGAACTGGCGCGTTTCCTTGCCTTCCGCGATCAGCGTGCCGAAGCCGGTATTCGTGAAGAACGCCGGAATGCCGGCGCCGCCCGCGCGCAGCTTTTCAGCCAGCGTGCCTTGGGGCGTGAATTCGAGTTCGAGTTCGCCCGACAGATACTGGCGCTCGAATTCCTTGTTCTCGCCCACGTAGGAAGAGATCATTTTCTTGATCTGGCGCGTCTCCAGCAGCAAGCCGAGGCCGAAGCCGTCCACGCCCGCGTTGTTGCTGATGCAGGTGATGCCCTTCACGCCCGTATCGCGCAGTGCGCCGATCAGCGCTTCGGGAATGCCGCAGAGGCCAAAGCCGCCAACCGCGAATGTCTGCCCGTCCTTGACGATGCCTTCGAGCGCGGCAGCCGCGCTTTTGTAGACCTTGTTCATCAGTGTGTCCCTTCCTCGAATGGAAATCCGCCAATCCGGTTTGTCGCGCGGACGTCGAGCGCGTCCGGATGCTCAATTCTAGTCATGCCCCGGTGGCGTTGCCGTGAAGCCGGCAGCCCGGCCGGGCGGCGCGCACGGGCTCGAACGAGCCGCGCGAGCCTTGAAATCTGCTCCTCCGTTGGGTGCAAAGCGTACGCTGGCCCCCTGTTGCGGCACAATACGCAAAACTACATAAAGCAATACCCGCACCGTCCGCCATGGCCGCTCCAACTGAACCCGCCGAACGCTCCGCCCTCGACTACCAGACCGCGTTCCATCTCGCGCCCATCGGCCTCGTGCTGGCACGCGAGCGCACCATTGTCGATTGCAACGACCAGGTCGCCGCCATCTTCGGCTGCGCACGCGAGGCGCTGATCGGCCAGTCGTTCCAGGTGCTCTACCCGTCTGCCGACGAGTTCGAGCGCATTGGCGCACGCATCCCGCCGATCATGACGGCGCAAGGCAGCTACGCCGACGACCGCATCATGAAGCGCGCCAACGGTGAACTGTTCTGGTGTCACGTCACGGGGCGCTCGCTCGACCGCGCCGAGCCGCACGCGGCGGGCGTCTGGACGTTTGAAGACCTCAGTGCGACGCGCCGCGTGGCCATCGAACTGACGCCGCGCGAACGCGAAATCGCCGCGCAGCTCGTGACCGGCAAGACCAGCAAGCAAATCGGGCGGATTCTCGATATCAGCCCGCGTACGGTGGATGTCTATCGCGCGCGCCTCATGCGCAAGTACGACACCGGCAACGCCACCGAACTGCTGCAGCGGCTGCTCGGTCAGTAAGGGCTCTCAGCCTACCCGGTCAGACTTGACGAGTCCCGCATGCTCGATGGTCGAGCGCAGCATGTCGGGAATCGGCACCGACTTGCCCGCTGCGTAATCGATCCACACGCAGCGCGCGTTTCCGCGTGCGTAGAGCGTCTCCGGCTCGTCGGCGCGGCGCAGCTCGAACCCGGTGTCGAAGCTGCTGCGGCCTGGCTGGCCGACCGTCATCGTGCAGACGATGTCGCCGGGGTAATGCAGCTGCTTGAGGAATTCCATCGAGGCATTGACGATCACGGGCCCCTGGCCGTCGCCGCTCTCCGCGGCCACGCCCAGATGCTCGAACCAGGAAATCCGCACCTGCTCCATGTAGCGGAAATAGACCGTGTTGTTCACATGGCCGAACGCGTCCATGTCGCCCCAGCGGATCGGCATGGTCATTTCAAATACGGGGTGGTAGTCACTCATTGCACTTCAACTTCTGGCTGTTGCGAAAAACGGAATGCCAGCCGGCGGCCGGACTCGCCTGCACTCAGGTGAGCCCGAAGCCGTCGTCGGCGGTGATGATCGAACCGTTGATGAACGACGACTCGTCGGCGGCGAGCAGCAGCAGCAGGCCGTCCAGGTCTTCGGGCTTGCCGACGCGGTGACGCGGCAGCATCGAAACGAGCTTTTGCCCCTGCTCCGTCGACCAGTGGTGGTGATTGATCTCCGTGTCGATGTAGCCCGGGCAGATCGCGTTCACGTTGATGCCGTGACGCCCCCATTCGAGCGCCATCGCCTTCGTCATGTGGACGACCGCGGCCTTGCTGATCGCGTACAGGCCGATTTGCGGCAGCACGCGCAAACCCGCGACCGAAGCAATATTGATGATGCGGTACGCCGGCTTCGGGCCGCCGCCGTTGCCGCGCATGATCATGCGCTTGGCGACCTCCTGGGCCACGAAAAAGGCGCCGCGCGTGTTGGTGTCGAACACGTATTCGAAGTCGGCGGGCGTAACGTCGGCGAGCTTTTGCGTCGTGGAGACGCCCGAGTTGTTGACGAGGATGTCGATGGTCCCCGCCTCGGTTTCCGCGTGCGCCACCGCCGAGCGAATGCTCTGGTAGTCGGTCACGTCGAGCGAAACGACGTGAGCCGCGCCCCCGCTCGCCTCGATTTCGGCGCGCAGTTCCTTGAGCCGCTCCACGCGGCGGCTTGCCAGCACGACTTTTGCGCCCGCCTGCGAGAGCACCTGGGCGAAGCGCTTGCCGAGCCCGCTGGAGGCCCCCGTGATCATCGCGACCTTGCCTTCCAGATTGATCGAACGGCCCATTTCCGGTTCCTGTTCAGAGGTGAATAAGCGCCAGAACGCGGCGTGACCGGCACGCCAAATCTGACGCCACAGAATAGAACGGTCGTGCTAATGTTAGCCTGTTGGGTTGCGGCACGGGGAACGTTACCCGACAATACGAACCCGAAAAAAGCATTCTAATGGCAAGAGGAGCATTGATGACCCCCGCAAGTCTTTTAGAGCAATACGGTCCACGCGAGTCAATGGAATACGACGTGGTGATCGTCGGCGGTGGCCCCGCCGGGCTGTCCGCCGCGATCCGCCTGAAGCAGCTGGCCGCGGAAAAAGGCACCGAAGTCGGCGTTTGCGTGCTGGAGAAAGGCTCGGAAATCGGGGCGCATATCCTCTCGGGCGCGGTCATGGATCCGCGTGCCCTGAACGAGCTGATTCCGGACTGGAAAGAGCAAGGCGCACCGCTGAACGTGCCCGTGACCGAGGACAAGTTCCTTTTTCTTTCCGAAACGGGGGCTAAGTCTGTGCCGAACTGGGCACTCCCCGACAACTTCAAGAACCACGGCAACTACGTCATCAGCCTCGCGAACGTCACGCGCTGGCTGGGCCAGCAGGCCGAGGCGCTGGGCGTGGAAATCTTCCCGGGCTTTCCGGCCGCCGAAGTGCTCTACAACGACGACGGCTCCGTGAAGGGCGTCGCCACCGGCAACATGGGTGTCGGCAAGGACGGCGAGCCCACCGAGAACTTCCAGCTCGGCATGGAACTGCACGCGAAGTACACGCTGTTCTGCGAAGGCTGCCGCGGGCACCTGGGCCGTCAGCTCAACGAGAAGTTCAAGCTCGGCAAGGACTCGGACCCGCAGGTCTACGGCATCGGCATCAAGGAACTGTGGGAAATCGATCCCGCGAAGCACCAGCCGGGCCTCGTGATTCACACGGCTGGCTGGCCGCTTGAGTCCGACACGTATGGCGGCTCGTTCCTGTATCACATCGACAACAACCAGGTGATGGTGGGTTTTGTCGTCGGTCTGGCGTATCAGAACCCGTATCTCTCGCCGTTCGAGGAATTCCAGCGCTACAAGACGCACCCGGAAATCCGCAAGTACCTCGAAGGCGGCAAGCGCGTCTCGTATGGCGCGCGCGCGATCACCGCAGGCGGCCTGATGTCGCTGCCGAAGCTCGTGTTCCCGGGCGGCGCGCTCGTGGGCGACGACGCGGGCTTTTTGAACGCCTCGCGCATCAAGGGCAGCCACGCGGCGATCAAGACCGGCATGCTGGCTGCCGATGCGGCATTCGAAGCCGTGCAGGCCGGCCGCCAGAGCGATGAACTCGCGGCCTACCCCGAAGCGTTCAAGCAGTCGTGGCTCTACACGGAGCTGTACAAGGCGCGCAACTTCAAGCAGTGGATGAGCAAGGGCCTGTATCTTGGCACGCTGATGGTCGGCATCGAGCAGAAGCTGCTGGGCGGCAATGTGCCGTGGACGCTGCATCACCAGCATCGCGACCACGAGATGCTGAAACCGGCTTCGCAGTGCAAGCCGATCGAGTATCCGAAACCTGACGGCAAACTCACGTTCGACCGGCTCTCCTCGGTGTTCATCTCGAACACGAACCACGAAGAGAACCAGCCCGCGCACCTCACGCTCAAGGACGCAAGCGTGCCCGTGAACGTGAACCTGCGCACCTACGCGGGCCCGGAAGCACGCTTCTGCCCGGCCGCGGTGTACGAGTTCATGAAGAACGATGACGGCAGCGACCGCCTGCAGATCAACGCGCAAAACTGCGTGCACTGCAAGACGTGCGACATCAAGGACCCGACGCAGAACATCGTGTGGGTCACGCCGGAAGGTGGCGGTGGTCCGAACTACCCGAACATGTAAGTTCGGAGGTAAACGAAAAAAGCCGCTTCAGGTAAGAGCCTGAAGCGGCTTTTTTGTTGCCTGCACAACGAGTGCGGCTCACGCCGCACCGGCAAACATCACTCGTCGCTGGCCGCGATCTTCGGCGTCGTCACGACGACGTCGGCGTTCTGCGCGCGGTGGCGCAGCGCGTGATCGATCAGCACGAGCGCGAGCATGGCCTCGGCGATCGGCGTCGCGCGAATGCCCACGCACGGATCGTGGCGGCCGAAGGTCTCGACTGTCGCGGGGTCACCCGCCTTGTCGATCGAGCGGCGCGGCGTGCGGATGCTCGAGGTCGGCTTGATGGCGATCGAGACGGTAATGTCCTGCCCCGTCGAAATGCCGCCGAGCACGCCGCCCGCGTGGTTACCGTGAAAGCCGTTCGGCGTGAGCTCGTCGCCGTGCACCGAGCCGCGCTGCGCGACGCTCGCGAAGCCCGCGCCGATCTCCACGCCCTTCACCGCGTTGATGCCCATCATGGCGTGCGCGATGTCGGCGTCGAGCCGGTCGAACAGCGGTTCGCCCCAGCCCACCGGCACGCCGCTCGCGACCACGTTCACGCGCGCACCGATCGAGTCGCCGTCCTTGCGCAGCGCGTCCATGTAGTCTTCGAGCTGCGGCACGACGTCGGCATTGGGCACGAAGAACGGGTTCTCGTGCACGTGCTCCCAGCTCACGAACGGCACGTCGATCTCGCCGAGCGCGCGCATGTAGCCGCGCACTTCCACACCGAAGCGTTCGCGCAGCCACTTCTTCGCCACGGCGCCTGCCGCGACCGTGGGCGCGGTGAGGCGCGCCGACGAACGGCCACCGCCGCGATAGTCGCGAATGCCGTACTTCTGCCAGTAGGTGTAGTCGGCGTGACCCGGACGGAAGGTCTCGACGATGTTGCCGTAGTCCTTGCTGCGCTGATCGGTATTGCGGATCAGGAGCGCGATCGGCGTGCCCGTGGTGCGCCCTTCGAACACGCCCGAAAGAATCTCGACCTTGTCCTCTTCCTGGCGCTGCGTCACGTGACGCGACGTGCCGGGGCGGCGGCGGTCCAGGTCGATCTGGATGTCGGCTTCGGTGAGCGCCATGCCGGGCGGGCAGCCGTCGATGACGCAGCCAATGGCCGGACCGTGGGATTCGCCGAAGGTGGTGACGGTGAAAAGCGTACCGAGCGTGTTGCCGGACATGGCGGTCGTCCAAAGTGAATCGGGGAATCCAATATTATGCCAGCCCGCGCGCGGCGACGCCTGACCGCGCGGTCGGGCGAAAGGCGGCGCGACGCCGGTTTGGGCGGCACAGCCTGCCGCCTGGCATCCCCGATGCGTCAGCGCCGCGCGCCGCGCAGTTCCGCCACCGTCTCCTGCAAGCCCTCGAGCGTGACATCCGACGCCGCGATCGGCTCGCCCACCGCGAGCGTCAAACGGCTGGTCAGACCTCGCCGCAGCGGCCGCTCCTGCCCTGATGCCGAAAAGCGCGAGAACGCGCTGCCCCACAGCCCGCGTAACGCCATCGGCACGACGGGAACCGGTGTACGCCGCAAGACTTCGGTCACGCCGTGGCGGAACGGGTTCATGTTGCCCGTGCGCGTGAGCTTGCCCTCGGGAAAGATGCAGACGAGATCGCCTTCGGCCAACGCCGCCGCGCAGGCGTCATAGGCAGCGGCAAGCGCAGCCGGATCCTCGTGGGCGGGTGCAATCGGAATCGCCTTGGCGTGACGGAACACCCAGCCGACGAACGGGGAACGGAAGATCTGCTGATCCATGACGAAGCGGATCGGCCGCGGGCTCTCGGCCATGATGACGATCGCATCGACATAGCTCACGTGATTGCAGACGAGCACGGCCGCACCCTCGGCCGGTATGCGTTCGGTGTGCACGAGCCGCACGCGATAGAGCGTATGCACGAGCACCCACGCCACGAAACGCAGCAGGAACTCGGGCACGAGCGCGTAGATATAGGCCGCCACGACGATATTGAGCAGCGCCGTGGTGAGGAAGATGCCGGGAATGCCGACACCCGCGGACGTGAGCGCCATTGCCATGAGCGCCGAGACGATCATGAAGAGCGAATTGAGAATGTTGTTCGCGGCGATGATGCGTGCGCGGTGGCTGGGCGCGCTGCGGCTCTGGATCAACGCATAGAGCGGCACGCTATAGAAGCCGCCGAACATGGCGAGCAGGAACAGGTCGGCGAGCACGCGCCAGTGCGCGGCGGTGCGCAGGAATTCGCCCACCGAAAGCAGATGGGAAGCGGCCGGCAACGCATGGCTTGCAAAGAACAGATCAATGCCGAACACGCTGATGCCGATCGAGCCGAGCGGCACGAGACCCACCTCGATGCGCCGCCGCGAGAGCCGTTCGCAAAGCAGCGAACCCGAGCCGATGCCAAGCGAAAACATGGCGAGCAGCACGGTCACGACGTCGGGATCGGCCGACATCACATCTTTGGCGAAATTGAAGAACGACGCCAGAAACGTCGCGCCGACGAACCAGAGCCACGAAATGCCGAGCAGGCTCAGAAACACGGTGCGGTTGCCGCGCGCAAGGCGCAGGTTGCGCCAGGTTTCGGAAAACGGATTCCAGTTGATGCGCAGATCCGGCTGCGATGGCTCGCACGGCGGCACGAAAGCCGAAGCTACACGCCCCACGAGCGCGATGACGATGCACATCCCGCCGAGCCACCACGCGCCGAGCGGCGGCCCGGCGTCGGCGTGCGCGGACGCGGGATCCATCGCCCCGATACCCGCCGCCACGCCCCCGACGATCGTGCCGAGCAGGATCGCGACGAACGTGCCCATCTCCACGAGCCCGTTGCCGCCAACCAGTTCTTCGGGCGTGAGCCGCTGCGGGAGGTACGCGTACTTGACCGGCCCGAACACCGTGGAATGCACGCCCATCAGGAACGTGCACGCATACAGCAGCGGCGCGCTATGCATCCAGAAACCGGCCGCGCCGATCAGCATGACCGCGATCTCGAAGGTCTTGACCCAGCGCGTCAGCATCGCCTTATCGTACTTGTCGGCGACCTGGCCCGAGGTCGCGGAAAAGAGCACGAACGGCAAAATGAAAATAGCCGAGATGAGAAACGCGACCGTCTTCGGATCGACGCCGGAAAACCGCGCGGCCTGATACGTGACGAGCGACGTAAAGCCGATCTTGAACACGTTGTCGTTCATCGCCCCGAGGAACTGCGTCCAGAAAAACGGTGCGAAACGACGCTGGCGCAGCAGCGTGAATTGCGAGGCGTGGTCGCCCTCATCGTGCGCTTTGCGCTTGTCGCGCTGCGCCGCGGGCATCGGTCTATCGTTCATCGAGTAGGAGTCGCACTGACGGATTTCATGAGGCCCAGACGCGAAAAAGCGCGCCTGACGCGCGCTTTTTCATGCTGACCAGCCAGCCGCTGGACGGCCTGCGCTCAGCGCGCCGGTTGGCGCTCTTCTTCGGGCCAGTCGCGAATATAGGCCTTGAGCAGCTTGTTCTCGAAGCCCTGCGCTTCCACCACGGCCTTCGCCACGTCGTAGAACGAGATCACGCCCATGAGCGAGCGGCTTTCCATGACCGGCAGATAACGCACGTGATGCTCGAGCATCATGCGGCGCACTTCGTCGACCTCGGTTTCCGGCGTGCAGGTGATGGGGTGATCATCCATGACCTTGCGGATCGTCGTGGTGCCGACGCTGCCGCCATTCGCGCGCAGCGTGAGGATAATCTCGCGGAACGTGAGCATGCCGACCAGATCGCCGTACTCCATGACGACGAGCGAGCCGATATCGTGCTCGGCCATGGTGTTGACTGCCTCGTGCAGTGCAGTATCGGGCGTGACGGTATAGAGCGTGTTGCCCTTCACCTTGAGGATGTCGCTGACACGCATGATGTGTCTCCAGGAATGCCGCTAGTAATGGGGGAAATGCTGAAAAGATGCCTACCTGATTCGATCCTAGCGGAAAGATTGTTAAAAGGAAAGCCGCGCGGCGGGCGGTTCGCGGCGCTCCGAAAGGTCTGCCGAAAGCCGTGGTGAAAGGTTTTCCGCCGCACATCGGGTCACACGGGCGGCCTCGCGGGACGCTCCCCATCAGGCCCGAAAAACGCCCGGGCGGGCGTCCCCTCGCCGCGCCGCCGGTGTTACGATGCCCTTCACCCTCGACACCCAGGCCGGTTCGCGCCGGCTGCGCCGCCACGATGTCATCGAATCCCGATAGCCGTTTCGACACGCTCGCGCTGCATGCCGGCGCGGCGCCCGACCCCGCCACCGGCGCCCGCGCGACGCCGATCTACCTCACCACTTCGTTCTCGTTTCGCGACACCGACCACGCCGCCGCGCTCTTCAACATGGAGCGTGCGGGCCACGTGTACTCGCGTATCTCGAACCCGACCGTCGCCGTGTTCGAAGAGCGCGTGGCCGCGCTCGAAGGCGGCGCGGGTGCGATCGGCACGGCAAGTGGCCAGGCGGCGCTGCATCTCGCAATCGCCACATTGATGGGCGCGGGCTCGCACATCGTCGCCTCGGCAGCGCTTTACGGCGGCTCGCACAACCTGCTGCACTACACGCTCAAGCGCTTCGGCATCGAGACGACTTTCGTGAAGCCCGGCGACCTCGACGCCTGGCGCGCGGCGCTGCGTCCCAACACGCGGCTGCTGTTTGGCGAAACGCTCGGCAATCCGGGCCTCGACGTGCTCGACATCGAAGCCGTCGCGCACATCGCGCACACACACGGCGTGCCGCTGCTCGTCGATTCGACGTTCACCACGCCTTACCTGCTGCGCCCCTTCGAGCATGGCGCGGACCTCGTCTATCACTCGGCCACCAAGTTCCTTGGCGGCCATGGCACGACGATCGGCGGCGTGCTGGTGGATGGCGGCACGTTCGACTTCGAAGCATCGGGCCGTTTCCCCGAACTCACCGAGCCCTATGCGGGCTTTCACGACATGGTGTTCAGCGAGGAAAGCACCGTCGCGCCCTTCCTGCTGCGCGCGCGCCGCGAGGGCCTGCGCGACTTCGGCGCATGCCTGCATCCGCAGGCCGCGTGGCAGTTGCTGCAAGGCATCGAAACGCTGCCGCTGCGCATGGAGCGGCATGTGGCGAACGCGCGGCGCATCGTCGAATTCCTCGCTGCGCACGAGGCGGTTGAATCGGTTGCGTGGCCCGAACTGCCGAGCCACCCCGATTACGCGCTGGCCAAACGTCTGCTGCCGCGCGGCGCGGGTGCCGTGTTCAGCTTCAACCTGCGCGGCGGACGCGCGGCGGGCAAGCGCTTCATCGAATCGCTCACGCTGTTCTCGCATCTGGCCAACGTCGGCGACGCGCGCTCGCTCGTGATCCACCCCGCCTCGACCACGCATTTCCGTATGGATGCCGCAGCGCTTGCCGCCGCCGGAATCGCGGAAGGCACGATCCGGCTCTCGATCGGGCTTGAAGATCCCGCCGACCTGGTCGATGACCTCAAGCGCGCGCTGAAAGCATCACAGAAGACGGAAACGTCGAAGGCCAAGCCGACCGGCAAGGAGGCGTCATGATCGTCGATGTCGCAGGAAAACCGGTCTACGCGTACACCGCCTCGCATGCCATCGACGCCGCGCTGCCGTTCGCGGTGTTCGTCCACGGCGCGCAGCACGATCACAGCGTCTGGGCGCTGCAATCGCGCTATTTCGCGAACCACGGCTTCAACGCACTGGCCGTCGATCTGCCCGGCCACCTGCGCAGCGCGGGCCCGGCGCTCACGAGCATCGGCGCGCTCGCCGACTGGGTGGCCGCGCTGCTCGATGCGGTGAACGCGCCGCAGGCCTTCGTCGCCGGCCACAGCATGGGCTCGCTCATCGCGCTCGAGTTCGCGGCTCGCCATCCCGAGCGCGCGCAGCGCATCGCCCTGCTCGCCACCGCGCTCCCGATGACGGTCGCGCCGACCTTGCTCGAAGCCGCGCGAGAACGCGAGCCGGAGGCGATCGCGATCGTCAACGCGTGGTCGCACTCGACGCTCGCCGCCAAGCCGTCGAGCCCGGGGCCCGGCTTCTGGCTGCGCGGCATGAACCAGCGGTTGATGGAGCGCGTTGCCGAGCGCGGCGAGCCGCAGCTTTTCCATACCGATTTCGCCGCGTGCAACGCTTACGCGGATGGCCTCGCCAGCGCGGCGAAGGTGCGCTGCCCGGTGCGCCTGATCGTCGGCAAACGCGACGCGATGACGCCTCCGCGCGCGGCGCGCGCCCTCGCCGACGCCCTCGCGCAAACCGGCACGCCGGTGGACACGGTCACGCTGGACGCGGGCCACGCGCTGATGACCGAGCAACCCGACGCGACGCTCGACGCGCTCTATGCTTTTGCAACGCAGCAAGCGCCGCGCGTGGGTAACGGGTAACGGGTGACGCTTGACGTGAGCCCTGGTTGCACGGTCGTTCGGAACGCCGGAAAATGCATGGATCAACCATCCCCTGCGGGCAACGCAGAAAGGAGGAGACTATGCAACCCACCACGCATACCGAGCATTTTTCGAGCTTCGCAGAGTTCTATCCGTTCTACCTGAGCGAACATAGCCATCCCGTTTCGCGACGACTGCATTTCATCGGGTCGCTCGGCGTGATCGGCTTCGTCTGCATGGCGATCGCCACGGGCAACTGGCTCTGGCTGCCGCTGGCCATCGTGTGCGGCTACGGCTTCGCGTGGGTCGGACATTTCAAGTTCGAGAAGAACCGCCCGGCCACCTTCCGTCACCCCATCTACAGTTTGATGGGCGACTGGGTCATGTTCGCGGATATCTGCCGCGGCAAGATTTCTCTCTAACGCAGATTTGATGCGTCGGCGCGCCTCTCAAAGGCGCGCCGCATCGTCACGCCGCCGGATGCGGGAGCACCGGCGCGTGCTCTTCAGTGAGCGCCGGGAAACGCCGCGTCGCGATCAGCGACGCGAGTGAAATGGCCAGCTTGTCGTTATCGAGCGCGCCTAGCAGCATATGTGCGTCGATACTGCTCGACTTGAGCTGATACGCCAGTTCCTTGCGGTCAATCGCGAAGCGGTCGAAGATGCGCGCGGCCGTTATGCGCGCGGGATTGCCGATCAGCAGGAACAGCGTTTTCGCGCGTTCGTCCTGTTCGAGACGCCCCACGAGTTCGTCCTCTTCGAGACCGTTGATCAGGCGTGTGACCGTGGCCAGGTCGCGCCGCAGCAACTGCGCGAGTTGCTCCGTCGTGCGGCCCGGCTCGCCCGCTTCCCGCGCGTCGGCGAGGCCCGCCAGCAGTTCGAGCGCGTCGAGCAGATCGCTGCCAGGAAAGCGCGGCCGGTCGAAGCGCCCGGTGCGGATTTCGGGCAATGCCGAGGTGATCATCGCTCCAACGAGCGTGATGAACCAGCTCAGGTACATCCAC
Organism: Paraburkholderia acidiphila; assembly: GCF_009789655.1. GTDB lineage: Bacteria > Pseudomonadota > Gammaproteobacteria > Burkholderiales > Burkholderiaceae > Paraburkholderia > Paraburkholderia acidiphila. The sequence goes on along the minus strand of NZ_CP046909.1, from coordinate 1,142,716 downwards.
AGCAGGAACATCGGCGCAGCCGCGAACGCGCCATAGACTGCCGTATAGGTCGGAATGCGCCGCACGTAGTAGCCAAAGCCGCGCTTGGCCGCCTCGAACGCGATCGCCGCGGCGATGCCGCCCACCAGCGCGTCGCGCCACTGCACGCGGCAGTTTGGCAGATACACGTAGAGCATCGTGAACGCGAGCGCCGTGAGCGGCAGCGAGGCGCCGAAGAGCATCCAGTCGAGAATGCCCGAGACATGCTGCTCGGTCGCAATCACGGCGGAACGCGTGAACACGTAAGAAGAGATCGACAGGCTCACGCCGATCAGGATCGGCCCGAGCGTGAGGATGGCCCAATAGACGAGCACGCGCTGCGCGAACGGCCGCGCCTTGCGCACACGCCAGATCAGGTTGAAGGCCGACTCAACGGTCATCATGGTCATAACCGACGTGACGAAGAGCACGATCATGCCCATCGTCGTGAGACCCTTGGCCTTCGAGGCGAACTGGTTCAGGTACTTGAAGATCTGGCTGTTGATCTGCGCCGGCATGAGGTGGTCGGCGAGAAAAGCCTGCAGCGAGTTCTGGAACGAAGCGAAGATCGGGAAGGCGGTGAAGAGCGCGAACGCAACCGTGGCGAGCGGCACGAGCGAGAGCAGCGTGGTGAACGTGAGGCTGCCCGCGACCTGTGGAATGCGATCTTCGCGGCTGCGCCGCGCCGCGAAGCGCGCGAGCCGCTTCACGATGTCCAGATCGATCTTCACCCTCGACAGCACATCCATTGGCCCGCTTTCCTCGCCACCGTGAACACTTCGACTGCCGCGCATCGGCGGCAAACCCAACCCCTATAATATCCCGTCCACCGACGAGGCCCGATGAAACCGATTCTTGTGCTCTATTACAGTCGACATGGCGCAACCCGCGAGCTCGCGCGCGCGATTGCCCAGGGTATCGACAGCGTTCCCGGCGCCGAAGCGCGCGTGCGCACGGTGCCGCCCGTCTCGACGGTCTGCGAGGCCACCGCGCCCGATATCCCGTCCGATGGACCGCCCTACGTCGAACTGCGCGATCTCGAAGAATGCGCCGGTCTCGCGCTCGGCTCGCCCACGCGCTTCGGCAATATGGCCGCGCCGCTCAAGTACTTTCTCGACGGCACCACGCCTCAGTGGCTTTCGGGCGCGCTCGCGGGCAAGCCCGCGTGTGTGTTCACGTCGACGGGCAGCCTGCACGGCGGCCAGGAAAGCACACTGCTCTCGATGATGTTGCCGCTGCTCCATCACGGCATGCTGCTCGTCGGCATCCCCTACACCGAAAGCGCGCTCACGACCACGCAGGGCGGCGGCACGCCCTACGGCGCCTCGCATCACGCGCGCCCGGATGCGCGCGGCCACGGCTTGAGCGCCGACGAGAAGACGCTCGCGAGTGCGCTGGGCGTACGGCTTGCGCGCGCGGCGCTCGCGCTCGCCGCCAGTGAACGAGGCGAGCGGCTGTGAACGCCAGCGTGGAGAGCGTCACTGAGCCCGTCGCCCAGCGTCGCGGCGCCGCGCTCGGCGCCTTTGCGACGCTCGCCGCGCTCACGCTGCTGTGCATCGCGTGGGAATGGCGGCTCGCACCGATACGCCCCGGCGGCAGCGCGCTCGTGCTCAAGGCGGTGCCGCTCGCTCTCGCGCTGCCCGGCGTCCTGCGCCGCAGGCTTTACACACTGCAATGGGCGGCGATGCTCGTGCTGCTCTACCTCGCGGAAGGCATTGTGCGCGGCATGACCGATCCCGCGCCCGGCAACCTGCTTGGCTGGGTGGAAGTCGCGCTTTCGCTCGGCTTCTTCGCGTGTGCGCTTGCCTATGTCGCGCCGTACAAACGTGCGGCAAAGCGTGCTGCGAAACGTGCTGCGAAACGTGCTGCAAAGCCAACCGCATAGCCTGCTGCAAAGGCTGCAAAGCGCGAGTCGGCCTGAGCGGCTCCCTCCACCGCGCACGCTGCGTGAAGGCTATCGCCGTGTCAAACTAGACGTTTGAGCTTCGCGATTTCACGACAATCGCGCCGCGCGCCAGCCCAGCGCAGGCACGACACTCCGAGACACCATGACCGACTCCACCCCGACCGCCAGCCAAGCCTTTCTCGACGCCTGCGCCGCCGCCATCGGCGCGCAAAACGTGCTGACCGACGCGCACGACACCGCGCCCTACCTCGCCGACTGGCGCCGCCGCTACCAGGGCGCGGCCCTCGCCGTGCTGTGCCCGGCCAATACAAACGAAGTGGCCGCTGTCGTGAAGCTCGCGCATGAGCATCGCGTCGCGCTCGTGCCGCAAGGCGGCAACACGGGCCTCGCGGGAGGCGCGACGCCGGACGCGAGCGGCAGCCAGGCCGTGCTGAGCCTGCGCCGCCTGAACCGCGTGCGCGAAATCGACGCGCACAACAACACGATCACCGTCGAAGCCGGTGTGATCCTCGCCGAAGTCCAGGCGCGCGCAAAAGAAGCGGGCCGCCTCTTCCCGCTATCGCTTGCGGCCGAAGGCAGCTGCACGATCGGCGGCAATCTGTCGACCAACGCGGGCGGCACCGGCGTGCTGCGCTATGGCAACACGCGCGAGCTGTGCCTCGGCCTCGAAGTCGTCACGCCGCAAGGCGAGATCTGGGACGGCCTGCGCGGGCTGCGCAAGGACAACACCGGTTACGATCTGCGCGACCTCTTCATCGGCGCGGAGGGCACGCTCGGCATCATCACCGCCGCCGTGATGAAGCTGCATCCGCTGCCGGCCGCGCGCGTCACCGCGCTCGCCGCGCTCGGCTCGGCGCATGCCGCGCTCGACTTCCTCGCGCTCGCGCAGCGCTACGCCGGGCCGCTGCTCACGGGCTTCGAGCTGATGTCGGACTTCTGCATGCAGCTCGTCGGCCGCCATTTCCCGCAACTGCGCTATCCGTTCGCTGAGCATCACGCGCAGGTCGTGCTGCTCGAACTCTCGGATAACGAAAGCGAAGCACACGCCCGCGCACTCTTCGAGCGGCTCATGGAAGACGCGCTCGAACAAGGTCTCGTGGAAGACGCCGTGGTTGCCGAAAGCCTCGCGCAATCGCAGGCGTTCTGGAATATCCGCGAGCACATTCCGCTCGCGCAGGCGCAGGAAGGGTTGAACATCAAGCACGATATCGGCGTGCCGATCTCGCGTATCGGCCATTTCATCGAGGAAACCGATGCCGAGATCGCCCGCACGGTGCCCGGCGCGCGCATGGTCACCTTCGGCCATCTCGGCGACGGCAATCTGCACTACAACGTGCAGGCGCCCGAAGGCGGCGACCCGAAACGCTTCCTGGCCGAAAACGAGAAAACGCTCAACCGTATCGTCTACGACAGCGTGGATCGCCATCGCGGCACGATCAGCGCGGAACACGGCCTCGGGCAGTTGAAAATCGACGAGAACATGCACTACAAGAGCGAGGTCGAACTGGCGCTCATGCGTGCGATCAAGCGCGCGCTCGATCCGCTGGACCTGATGAATCCGGGGAAGGTGCTGCACTAAGGCCGCAAGGAGCCAGAATCGTGAAAACCCCCGTGAAAACGCCGCTGAAGATCCGCGTGCTGTCCGACCTGCATCTGGAGCAGGACGAGCCCGACACGATCCCGCATGCGCAGGCCGATCTCGTCGTGCTCGCGGGCGACATCCACAATCACGGGCTCGGTTTGCGTTGGGCCGCGGAAACGTTCGATCCGCAGGTGCCGGTGGTGTACGTGCCCGGCAATCACGAGTACTACGATGGCGATCTCGGCGCGCTGGAAACGGCGATGCGCGACGCCGCCGCCACGCTCGACAACGTGCATTTCCTCAACGACGGCGTGTATGTCGATCCGGCGGGCCGCTTTCGCGTGCTCGGCACCACGCTGTGGGCGGATTTCGCGCTCTTTGGCGTCGACGACGACGCGCGTGAAATCGCCATTGCGGCCGCGATGCGCGTAATGCTCGACTTTCGCGGATTGATCCAGGTGTCCTGGCCGGACAGCCCGCAAGCGCTGGCGCGCGACTTCACGCCAGCCGATTCGCTGGCGCTCCATGCGCGTTCGCGCGCGTGGCTCGAAGCTGAACTGGCGAAGCCCTTCGCGGGCGAGACGATCGTCGTCACGCACCACGCGCCGCACAGACAAAGTCTTGCGCCGCGCTATGCGGAAGATCGGGTGTCGGCGGGATTCGTGAGCGATCTCGACGCGCTGGTGCGCGCGCCTGTCGCGCTATGGATACATGGCCACACGCATACGTGCTTCGACTACACGGTCAACGGCACGCGCGTGGTGTGCAATCCGCGTGGCTATCGGGACCGCCGCACGGGGCAGCCGGAGAATCCGGCCTTTGCATGGGACAAAGTGGTGGAAGTCTAGCGAGGCCTGGCGAGACGAATACGCCCGCTGTTTTAGTGCATGCGTGCGTCGTCGCGGCGCACGCGCAGCGTGACCGGCTGCAGTTGCGCGCGGCGCATGCGCAGCAGATCGCGCGATGCCGCGATGCCGATCAGGCCCATCATCACGGCGATGCCGATCATCAGATGCGTATCCATGTCAATTCCCGGTGTTGGCAGAAAGAGGGTTGCGTAAACAGTCCCGCTACCTTACCAAGCCGCCGCGCCGCCGGGCGTAAGCAAGTGTTGCCATCTGCGCAAGCTGTAACAGGCTGTCACAGCCCGCGCGCGCCTTTTGATCAGGCGCAAGCACAGCCGCCTCAGGTGCGTGCGAACTGGCGCAGTTCGTTCTGATCCCGAGCGAGCGTCGAAGGCATGCTCTCGCGCAGCAACTCGACCCATGTGCGGATCTTCGCGTCGAGATACTGGCGCGACGGGTACACCGCGAAGACGTTCATCTCCTGCGACTTGTACTCCGGCAGGATCCACTGCAGCTCGCCGCTGCGCAGACCGCTGATTGCCGAATAAATCGGCAGCAGGCCCACGCCCATGCCCTCGCGCACGGCCACCGCCATCGCCTCCGCCACATTCACCTGGAAGGTCGCCGCGCCGAGATCGACCGTGCTCTCGCCGTCAGGGCCCGTGAAATTCCACTGCGCAGTCGGGAATACGGGCGTCACCATCTGCAGGCAGGTGTGGTGCGCGAGATCGGCGGGCTTTTGCGGCACGCCGCGCTTTTCCAGATATGCCGGCGACGCCACCGCGATGCTGAACGCGCTCGCGAGCCGCTGCGACACGAAACCCGAATCCGGCAGATCGGTCGCGACCACGAGGGCCACGTCGTAGCCCTCGTCGAGCAGGTCCGGCATGCGCTGCGCGAGCGTGAGCTCCACGTGCACGTCCGGATAGCGCTGCTGATACTGCCCCACCGCCGGCACCACATAGTGCTGGCCGAAGCTCGTCATGGCATGGACCTTGAGCTTGCCCGAGGGGCGCGCATGCGCGTCGCCGGCTTCCGCTTCGGCCTGATCGACGTAAGCGAGGATCTGCTCGCAGCGCTGCAGGTAGCGCTCGCCCGCCTCGGTGAGCGCGATGCGGCGCGTCGTGCGGTTCAGCAGGCGCGTGCGCAGATGCGCCTCCAGATCGGACACCGCGCGCGAGGCGTATGCCGTGGTCGTGTTCAGGTATTGCGCCGCGCCCGTGAAGCTGCCCGCCTCCACCACCCGCACGAATACACGCATGTTTTGAAGCGTATCCATACCAATCCTCTATCGAACATACGAATTGTTTCATATTTCGTAAGATCGATTGTCTCATGATTCGTAAAAATGCCTTGCATCCTTACCGGTTATTCACCAATCAAGCAAAAAATATAATGACGCACAGTGATTCATAGTCAAGATAAGGAGTAAATCGTGCAGTCTCCGGTACCGAAAGGACTAGCCGCACTCACGGTTCTTACGTTCTCGTTGATAATCGCGGGCTGCGCCAGTACCGGGGGCATCGCACCGCAAGCGAAACAGGCTGAAGCCGCGCAACTCGACGCCGGCTCGGCGATCCGCGCGGCCAACACCGACGCGAGCTGGCCCGCCAGCGACTGGTGGCACGGCTACAACGACCCTCAACTGAACGCCTGGATCGAAGCCTCCGTGGCCGGCAACCCTTCGCTTGCCGCCGCCCAGGCGCGTGTGCGCGAAGCGCGCTCGATGGTGGGCGTGGCCCAGGCCGGGCTCCTGCCGCAAATCAACGGCAGCATGTCCATCCAGCGTCAGCAGTGGTCCGACAACGTCTATTACGGACCGGGACCGCTCGCGGGCGCGAATACGTGGAACAACACGGCCACGCTCGGCCTCTCGTATCACCTCGACCTCTGGGGCCAGGACAAGAACAACGCCGAGCGCGCGCTCGACGTGGCGCACGCCACGGCTGCGGACGCGCGCGCGGCGCAGATCGAACTCGAAGTCAACGTCACGCGCACCTACATCGAGATGTCGATGAACTACGCGCTGCTCGACATTGCGAAACAAACGCTCGCCCAGCAGCAGCGCATTTTGACCCTCGCGCAGAAGCGCCTCGCGGGCGGCATCGGCACCCAGCTCGAAGTGAGCCAGGCGCAAACGCCGCTCCCCGAATACGAACGCCAGATCGACGCGCTCGACGAGTCCATCGCGCTCGGCAAGAACCAGCTCGCGGCGCTCGCGGGCAAGGGCCCGGGCGCCGGCGAATCGATCGAGCGCCCGGCGCTCTCGCTCGCCGCGCCCGCGGGCCTGCCTTCGGCGCTGCCTGCCGAGCTGATCGGCTATCGCCCCGACGTGGTCGCGGCGCGCTGGCTCGTCGCCGCGCAGGCGCGCGGCATCGACGTCGCCCGTGCCGACTTCTATCCGAACGTGAACCTGCTCGTTTCGATGGGCGGCTACGCGGCGGCCGGCCCGCTGTTCCAGTTCCTCAAGTCGATGAGCGGCAGCTACGCGGCCGGCCCCGCGTTCTCGCTGCCGATCTTCGACGGCGGACGCCTGCGCGCGCAGCTCGGCGCGCAGTCCGCCGCGTACGACATCGCCATCGATCAGTACAACCAGACGATCGTCACCGCGCTCAAGGAAATCGCCGATCAGGTCGTGCGCATGCGCTCGCTCGCGACGCAGGAAGACGACGCGCACCGCTCGGTCACAGCCGCGCAGCGCAACTACGATCTCGCGCAGGAAGGCTTCCGGCGTGGCCTGACCGACTACGTGAACGTGCTGATCGCGCAAACGCAGTTGCTGCGCGCGCAGGAAGGCGTCGCGCACATCCAGGCCGAGCGTCTGGCCGCGCACGCCACGCTCGTCGCGGCGCTGGGCGGCGGCATGATCGACGCGTCGAGCGATGCCGCGGCGAAAGGCCCGTCCGACGCCGAGCAACTGCCCGCGCACGGCAAGAAGACGCGTGACGTGCCGTTGATGCCCGCAGCACTGCTCGCGCCGCACGGCTCGCATGCCTCGTCCGGGCCCGACGCCGCCGATGCGAGCGCATCGGGCGCTGCGCACTAAGGTAGCCGACGATGCAGGCGTCCACCTCCTCACCTTCGCAGCCGGGCGGCCAAAGCCTGTATGCCGCGCTCGCCGACTGGGCGCGCACCGACGGCCTAGTCTGGATCTATCTCTTCAAGGCGATCGCCGCCGCCCTGCTCGCGCTCGGCATCGCGATGAAGCTCGATCTGCCGCAGCCGCGCACGGCCATGACGACCGTGTTCATCGTGATGCAGCCGCAAAGCGGCCCGGTGTTCGCGAAGAGCTTCTACCGGATCTGCGGCACGCTCGTGGGCCTCGTCGTGATGCTCGCGCTGATCGGCCTGTTCGCGCAGCAGCCGGAACTCTTCATCGTCTCGACGGCGCTGTGGGTCGGTCTGTGCACCGCGGGCGCTGCGCGCAACCGCAACTTCCGCTCGTACGGCTTCGTGCTCGCCGGCTATACCGCGGCGCTCATCGGCATTCCGGCCTCGCAGCATCCCGACGGCGCGTTCATGTCGGCCATGACGCGCGTGGGCGAAATCTCGATCGGCATTCTTTGCTCGGGCTTCGTCAGCGCCGTGGTGTTTCCGCAGTTCACGGGCGAGCTGCTGCGCTCGAACGTGCGGCGCCGTTTCTCGTCGTTCGTCGATTACGTGTCGGCAGCGCTTGCCGGCCGTATCGATCGTTCGCACATCGAAGCGAGCAATGCGCGCTTCGTCGCCGACGTCGTGGGCCTGGAGGCGAACCGCAGCATGGCCGTGTTCGAGTCGCCCGACGCGCGCATGCGCTCAGGGCGCCTCGCGCGCCTGAACACCGAGTTCATGACGGTTTCCACGCGCTTTCACGCGTTGCATCAGTTGATGAACCGTCTGCGCGCGGATGGCTCCTCGGTCACCGTCGATGCGCTCGAACCGTACTTCCGCGAGATCGCGCCGCTGTTCGCAAAAGCGGGCGAGCCGGTGCTCACGGCCGCGGATGCGACGCACGTCTCGAAGCAACTCGAAGACTACCGCGCGGCGCTGCCCAAGCGCGTGCGCGCCACGCGCGCCGAACTCGAAGCGCAAGGCAATGCGCGCCTGCTCGACTTCGACACCGCCACGGAACTGTTTTATCGCTTCGTGCACGAGATGACCGAGTACACGGCCACCTACGCCTCGCTCGCCGTCGACACGCACTCGCGCGAAAAATGGATTGCGCGCTACGTGCCGAAGACGAATCTGATCGCAGCAGGCGTGTCGGGCGTGCGCGCCGCGATCGTGATGTCGCTGCTCGGCGCGTTCTGGATCGCCACCGCATGGCCGAGCGGCTCGACCCTCGTGCTCAATGCCGCCGCGACCTGCGCGCTCGCCTCCTCCGCGCCGCAGCCCTCGCGCATGGCGACGCAGATGGCGCTCGGCACCGTGCTCGCATCGCTCGTCGGCATGGTGCTCACGTTCGGCGTGTTTCCGCATATCGACGGCTTCGCGATGCTGTGCGTCGCGCTCGCGCCCGCGCTCGCGTTCGGCGTGTTCCTCACGACACGCCCGAAGTACGCGGGCTACGGCGTGGGCTACTGCATCTTCCTGTGCTTTCTCGCGGGCCCGGACAACGTCGTGCAGTACAACCCGAGCAGCTATATGAACGATGCGCTCGCGCTCATCGCGTCGATGGCCGTTTCGGCGCTGGCGTTCGCCGTGCTCTTGCCGCCCTCCACGCCGTGGCTGCGCCGCCGACTGCTTGCCGATCTGCGCGGCGGGGCTGTGCAGGCTTGTCGCGCGCGCCTGAAGGGACTGCGCAACCGCTTCGAGAGCGGCGCGCGCGACCTGATGTTCCAGCTCGCGGCGATCGCCGGCAGCGACGATGCGCAACGCCGGGACACGATGCGCTGGCTCTTCTCGACGCTCGAAGTAGGCAACGCCGCGCTCGATCTGCGTCACGAACTGGCTGCGCTGCCCGCGCATCCGCAGTACGCGCGGGGCACGGCATGGCGCGTAGCGATCGACGCAACGCTCAAGGCCGTAAGCGCGCTCTTCGAGCGCCCCGGCGAAGCGCGCTACCGTGACGCGCTCGCAGCAACCGTACGCGCCATCGACGCAAGCCAGACCGTGCTGCAGGGCATGTGGAAGCCCGATGCAACGAGCGCGGCCGAACGTAGCGACACGCCGCCGCGCGAGGAGCGCCACCTGTTGCAGCGCATCCAGAGTCATCTGCATTTCATCCGCACCGCGCTCATCGACCCGCAATCGCCGCTCGCGGCCTATGCGGACAGCGAGGGCGCGAATGCCCGTCAACCTCATGAAGACAATCGGGGAGCCAATCATGCCTCGTGATGTCGCGTTTCTCGACGCCTATATCCCGGCGATCGTGCTGCTCTTCATTCTGGGCGCGGCGATCACCTGGGTGCTCGATTCCGTGCTGGCCAGAACCGGCCTCTATCGGGTCGTGTGGCACCCATCTCTCTTTCGCGTGAGCCTGCTCGTGGTCGTGTGCTGCGTGCTCGGTCTCGCGGTTTATCACTAAATGCGCCGCTGAATGCATCGCTGAACGAATCAACCGAATCATGACAATCCGCAACCTCATTGGCTTTATCGCGACGACCATCATCTTCGTCGTCGCCATTCTGGTCGGGCGCGTCCTGTGGGTTCACTACATGGACGAGCCGTGGACCCGCGACGGCCGCGTGCGCGCCGAAGTGGTGAACATCGCCCCAGACGTCTCGGGCGCCGTGGTCGAGCTACCCGTGAAGGACAATCAGTTCGTGCACAAGGGCGACCTGCTCATGCAGATCGACCCGTCGCACTATCAGATTGCCGTCGAGCAGGCCGAGGCCGCCGTGGCCGCGCGTAAAGCCGAACTGACGATGCGCCAGGACGATGCGCGCCGACGCGCCGACATGGACAGCGAAGTCGTCTCGGCGGAAAACCGCGAAAACGCTTCGCACACGGCAAACTCGGCACAGGCGCAGTACCAGCAGGCCATCGCCGCGCTCGACGCCGCCAAGCTGAACCTCGAACGCACGCGCGTGGTCTCGCCGGTGGACGGCTACATCACGAACCTGCAGGTGTTCCAGGGCGACTACGCGATCTCGGGCCAGGCCAAGCTCGCCGTGGTGGACAGCCATTCGTTCTGGGTCTACGGCTACTTCGAGGAAACCAAGCTGCCGCACGTGAAGGTGGGCAACAAGGCCGACATCAAGCTGATGAGCGGCGGCACGCTCCAAGGCCACGTGGAAAGCATCTCGCGCGGCATTTACGACCGCGATAATCCGCAAAGCCGCGAACTGCTCGCCGACGTGAACCCGACCTTCAACTGGGTGCGGCTCGCGCAGCGCGTGCCGGTGCGCATCCACATCGACAAGGTGCCGGACGACATGGTGCTCGCGGCCGGCACGACCTGCACGGTAGTGGTGAAGCCGGGGACGTGATGGCGCGGTGACGGCGGCGGCTGGCCGCGCGCGCCTCCAACCGGACCACGCAGAAGCGCAGCAACAAAAAGGGAACGCCAGTTTGGCGTTCCCTTTTTTGTTGTTGCGCGTTGTTGCTGCGCGCAGACGGAGTGTTAGCGACTACCGCACATTGATCTGACGGAAAATCGATGAGTATTGCAAAACATTGCCTTTAACACGATAAAACCTATCTCGATTGATACACATCAACAGAGGTTTCTCGAATTACTCGGATTATTCCTATTCGCTCACACCCCCTACCCACCATCAACGTGATCTCTCGCCTACATCGACTTCACGAATTCGGCAACGTACCGCAGGCAACGCGCAACGACGGCGCGGTGCGCGCCTTTGCGCGCCGCGCACTCGCCGGGCTCTCGAACCGCCAGGCCCTCGCGCCGCAACGGGTGGTCGTGCTTGGCCTCGGCAATGTTCAGTGGGGCGATGCTGGCGTGGGCGTTCTCGCGCTCGAGCAGTTGAAGACGAATTGGCAATGCCCCGCTCAGGTCGAACTCGTGGAAGGGGGCACACGCGGCCGTGCGCTCTTGCCCATCGTCGAATCGACGCAGCATTTGATCGTGCTCACGGCAATCGACTTCGGCCTCGCGCCTGGCGCGCTGCGCGTGCTCACCGGAGACGCGGCGGCGGAACGTCTCTACAGCTGTCGCCCGAGCCGCCCCGGCATGGGTTTCGCCGACGCGCTCGCCTGCGCACAGTTGAGCGGCCGCTCGCCGCGCGAGTTCGTGCTGATCGGCGTGCAGCCGCAAGCCGGCGACTGTTATGGCGCGGGCTTGTCGAGCACGGTGTGCGCGCAACTCGATGCCACTGTCGAAGCCGCACGGAGCTGGCTGCAGCGCTGGCGCGCCGCCCCACTGCCGCGCATCGCCCAGCCGTAAATACGAATCTGCGGGAGAACCCGCGGGAGAACCCGCGTTGCCCGCACGCGTTGCACTGCACTATCCTGAAAAACTGCGCCAGATCCGGACCGCTGCGCCGGGCCACTGCGGCGGCCCATAGCGACGGCGGCCTGCACCATCAGCACGGGAGGAAGGTAGTCATGCGTTACCGCGATTTTCACCGCGAGTCGGTCGCGAACCCCGACGACTTCTGGCGCCGCGAGGCTGAGCGTATCCATTGGGAGACGCCGTTCGACCAGGTGCTCGACCGCTCGAACCCGCCGTTCGCCCGCTGGTTCTGCGGCGGCCGCACGAACCTGTGCTTCAACGCCGTAGACCGCCACCTCACGTCTCGCGCGCACCAGAACGCGCTCGTCTACGTCTCGACCGAGACCGGCATCGAGCGCCATTACACCTACGCCGACCTGCACGCCGAAGTGAACCGCATGGCCGCTGTGATGCGCTCGCTCGGCGTGGCGCGCGGCGAGCGCGTGCTGATCTATCTGCCGATGATTCCCGAGGCCGTGTTCGCCGTGCTCGCCTGCGCGCGCCTGGGTGCGATCCACTCGGTGGTATTCGGCGGCTTCGCCGCGCCAAGCCTCGCCGCGCGCATCGACGACGCGAAGCCCGTGCTGCTCGTGAGCGCCGACGCCGGCGCGCGCGGCGGCAAGGTAATCGACTACACGCCGCTCGTGGACGAAGCGATGGCGCGCGCCGAATTCGCGCCGCCCAAGGTCCTGCTGATCGACCGCCAGCTCGCGCCCGAGCGGCTGAACGCGCCGTATCTCGTCGATTACAAGCCGCTGCGCGAACAGCACTACGACGTGCAGATTCCCTGCGAATGGCTCGAGTCGAACGAACCTTCGTACATCCTCTACACCTCGGGCACGACCGGCAAACCGAAGGGCGTGCAGCGCGACGTGGGCGGCTACGCGGTGGCGCTCGCGGCTTCGATGGAATACATCTTCGAGGGGCGCGCCGGCGACACCATGTTCACGGCGTCGGATATCGGCTGGGTGGTGGGTCATAGCTACATCATCTATGCGCCGCTGCTCGCGGGCATGACCACGGTGATGTACGAAGGCACGCCGGTGCGCCCAGACGGCGGCATCTGGTGGCGGCTTGTCGAGCAGCACCGCATCAACCTGATGTTCACCGCGCCCACGGCCATTCGCGTGCTCAAGAAGCAGGACCCGGCGCTCCTGCACTCCGCCGATCTTTCGAGCCTGCGCACACTCTTTCTCGCGGGCGAGCCGCTCGACGAACCCACGGCCGCATGGATCTCGGACGCGCTCGGCAAGCCCGTCGTCGACAACTACTGGCAGACGGAAACCGGCTGGCCCATGCTTGCGATCCAGCGCGGCGTCGATCCCATGCCGCAAAAGCTCGGCTCGCCGGGCGTGCCCTGCTACGGCTACGACCTCGTGCTGCGCAACGAGCATACGGGCGAGCCCTGCGCGCCAGGCGAGAAGGGCGTGATCACGCTCGGCTACCCGCTGCCGCCCGGCTGCATGCAGACCGTCTGGGGCGACGACGCGCGCTTCGTGAAGACGTACTGGGAAAGCGTGCCTGGTAAGCAGGTGTATTCGACCTTCGACTGGGGTGTGCAGGACAGCGACGGTTACGTGACGATCCTCGGCCGCACCGACGATGTGATCAACGTGGCGGGGCATCGTCTCGGCACGCGCGAGATAGAAGAGGCGATCTCCTCGCACGCGGCGGTCGCGGAAGTGGCCGTGGTGGGCGTGAACGATGCGGTGAAGGGTCAGGCCGCGCTGGCGTTCGTCGTGCTGCGCGACGCGAACGCAGCGGCCAATCCCGTCGATGCGGAAAAACTCGCGACCGCGCTAGCCGTGACGGTGGATCGCCAGTTGGGCGCAATCGGAAGACCCGCGCGCGTGCACTTCGTGCCGATGCTGCCCAAGACGCGCTCCGGCAAGCTGCTGCGCCGCGCGATTGCGGCGCTCGCCGAAGGCCGCGACCCGGGCGAGCTGCCGACCATCGAGGACGCCTCCGCGCTGCAGTCGATTCGCGAGGCGGTCAGCACAGGCAACAACGGCTGATCGCTCAGCGCGCGAGCGGGCGGTATGCGGCGAGAAAGCGCTTGAGGATGCCGGTCGAATACGTGCCCGCGATGTCGGTGAGGAAGCTCGAGAACGAGGTGCTCGCGTGTTCGTCGGCAGTGTCGGAGATCGTGCGCACGACCGCGCAGGGCACGTCGTACTCGTAACAAACCTGGGCGATCGCCGCGCCTTCCATCTCGACGGCTAACGCATCGGGCAGTTGCGCGCGCAGCGCGCCCACGGCCGCCGCGCTCGCCACGAACTGGTCGCCGCTGATCACGAGCCCGCGGTGTACCTGCGGCGCCACACTCGCGAGACGCGGCAACGCTGCTCCGAAATGCGCGGCGAGCGAAGCGCCCTCCTCCGCAATGAAACGCTCGCACGCGGCAGCAAGCGCGTCGGCGAGCGCACGGTCGGCGTCGAAGCGCGAGCGCGAGAGCAGCGGAATCTCGTGGCGCGCAAAGAGCGGCTCGGCGTTCATGTCGTGCTGGAGCAGCGTTTCGCCGACCACCACGTCGCCCACGTGGACGTCCGGGCCCACGCCGCCCGCCACGCCCGTAAAGACGATCGCTTCCACATCGAATGCATGGATCAGCGCGCTCGCCGTGGCCGCCGCCGCAACCTTGCCGACACGCGCAAGCGTCACCACGCAGGGCGCCCCATGCACGGTGCCGAGGTGATAGTCACGCCGGCCAAACGTGCGCGTGACGACACCCGATTCGGCCTGCATCGCCGCGATCAGATCGCCGAGTTCCTGGGGCAGCGCGGCGAGCACGCCGAGCGGACGGGCGGCCGTGCCGCTCGCCTGGGTCGAAGAGTTCATCGTTGAATGTTGTCCGTCTGGTTCGTCAAAAGCTCGCGTGCGCGCTCACTCCACCGGCTGCAGCTTGGCGACCGCCAGCGCGAGCCATTTCTCGCCGTGGCGCTTGAAGCGCACCTGCGCCTTGGCGTCTGTGCCGCTGCCTTCGAGCGCCGTAATCGTGCCTTCGCCGAACTTCGTGTGGAACACACCCTGCCCCACACGGAAGCCCGTTTCGGCTGCGCGCTGCGCGTTGGCGAACGCGGGCGCCGGGCTCTTGTCCGCGATATAGGCGTCGCGCTCGCGGCGGCCGCCGCCGTAGTTGCCACCGCCGTTACCACCGCCATTGCCGCCCTCGCCGCCGCCCGGCCGTGCGAACCAGTCGCGGCCCCAGCCTGCGTTGTCGGAACGTCCGCCCCAACGTGAACCCGCCTCGACCTTGGGCGTGAGCCACTTGAGCGACTCCTGCGGCAGTTCGTCGAAAAAGCGCGAGCGCACGTTGTAGCGCGTCTGGCCATGCAGCAAGCGGCTCTGCGCAAACGAGATGTAAAGCCGCTCCTTCGCGCGCGTGATCGCCACGTACATCAGGCGGCGCTCTTCTTCGAGGCCGTCGGCTTCCATCGCGCTGTTCTCGTGCGGGAACAAGCCCTCTTCGAGACCGGTGATGAAGACCGCCGTGAATTCGAGGCCCTTCGCGGCGTGCACCGTCATCAGCTGCACGGCGTCCTGGCCCGCCTGCGCCTGGTTGTCGCCGGCTTCGAGCGAGGCATGCGAGAGGAAGCCCGCAAGCGGCGTCATGACGTCGGGGTTCTGCGCGGGGTCCGTGATCGTGGGCGCGTCGAGCACTTCGATCTCGCCGTCCTGCGAGACGATCTCGGGTACCGCGCTCGCCCCCGGGCGCAGCGGAATCGAGCGCGCGGGTGTGTCGAGACCGTAGCCCGCCTCGCTCACGAACGCCGTGGCCGCAGTCACGAGTTCCTGCAAGTTCTCCAGGCGATCCTGGCCTTCGCGCTCGGTCTGATAGAACTCGGCGAGGCCGCTCATGCGCACCGTGTATTCGACGGTTTCCGGCAGGCTCATCTGCGCCGTCTCCGCGCGCATCTTCGCGACCAGATTGGCGAACGAACCGAGGCTCGTGCCCGCCTTGCCCGTGACGTAAGGGATCGCCGCGGCCATCGAGCAGTTGTAGAGGCGCGCGGCATCCGCGAGCTGCTCGATCGAGCGCGCGCCAATTCCGCGCGTGGGGAAGTTCACGACACGCGCAAACGCCGTGTCGTCGTTCGGATTGTCGATCAAGCGCAGATACGCGAGCGCATGCTTGACTTCCTGACGCTCGAAGAAGCGCAGGCCGCCGTACACCTTGTACGGCACGCCCGCGTTCACGAGCGTGTGCTCGATCGTGCGCGACTGCGCGTTGCTGCGGTAAAGAATGGCGATCTCGTGGCGCGCGAGCCCCTGGTTGATGAGCGCGCGAATCTCCTCGACGATCCAGCCCGCTTCCTGCGAATCGGTCGCCGCCTCGTACACGCGCACCGGCTCGCCGTGGCCCGCATCGGTGCGCAGGTTCTTGCCCAGACGCCGCGAGTTATGCGCGATCAGGTAGTTGGCCGCATCGAGAATATGGCCGTGCGAACGGTAGTTCTGCTCCAGCTTGATCATGTGCTTCACGCGGAACTCGTTCTCGAAGTCGCGCATGTTGCCGACGTTCGCGCCGCGGAACGCGTAGATCGACTGGTCGTCGTCGCCCACCGCGAAGATCGCGTTGCCCGGCCCCGCGAGCAGCTTGAGCCATGCGTACTGGAGCTTGTTGGTGTCCTGGAACTCGTCCACCAGAATGTCGCGAAAGCGCCCCTGATAGTGCGCGCGCAGCGGCGGGTTGTACGCGAGCAGCTCGTAGCAGCGCAGCAGCAGCTCGGCGAAGTCCACTACGCCTTCGCGCTGGCACTGCTGATCGTAGGCCTCGTAGAGTTCGACGAACTTGCGGTTGAAGTCGTCGCTCACGTCGACGTCTTTCGGACGCAGGCCCTGCTCCTTCGCGTTGTTGATGAAGTACTGCAGGTTCTTCGGCGGGTACTTCTCGTCGTCGACGTTCAGACCCTTCATCAAACGCTTGATGGCCGAGAGCTGGTCGGCCGTGTCGAGAATCTGGAAGGTCTGCGGCAGGCCGGCGTCGCGGAAATGCGCGCGCAGCATGCGGTTGCACAGGCCGTGGAAGGTGCCGATCCACATGCCGCGCGTGTCGATGGGCATCATCGCCTGCAGGCGGGCCGTCATTTCGCGCGCGGCCTTGTTCGTGAAGGTCACGGCCAGGATGGTGGACGGCGACGCCATGCCCTGCTGGATCAGCCACGCAATGCGGGTGATCAGCACGCGCGTCTTGCCGCTGCCGGCCCCGGCCAGAATGAGCGCCGGTTCGTTGGGCAACGTGACGGCGGCGAGTTGTTCGGGGTTCAGGTTCGCGAGCAGTTCGGGCATGGGCTGAAAAGGAAGCGTGCCCCCGGGGACATCACCGCAGGGACGTGGCGCGCGGCAAAGGCGCGCCGTTGAATGGCAGACCGTCATTATAAGTGCGCGCACGCGCAGCGGCTTGGGCGGCCCGGGAGCCTCGCGCATCGGCGTGCGCATCGACCAGCTTCGGCTGGCGCGTCGGCTCCGACAGGACTTCCCCTTATAATCGAACGTTTCCGCATCCTTTTTTCGGCAGATTCCACCCATGAGCGACAGCACGCTAGCGAAAAGCTTCGAGCCCCAGACCATCGAGGCCCACTGGGGGCCCGAATGGGAGCGTCGAGGCTACGCCGCCGCGACCTTCGAGCCCGGCCGCAAGAACTTCTCGATCCAGTTGCCGCCGCCCAACGTCACCGGCACGCTGCACATGGGGCACGCGTTCAACCAGACGATCATGGACGGCCTCGCGCGCTACCACCGCATGCTCGGCGAAAACACGCTGTGGGTGCCGGGCACGGACCACGCGGGCATCGCCACGCAAATCGTGGTCGAGCGCCAGCTCGACGCGCAGAAGATCTCGCGCCACGACCTGGGCCGCGAGAAGTTCGTCGAGCGCGTGTGGGAATGGAAGCAGCAGTCGGGCTCGACCATCACGGGCCAGGTGCGGCGTCTGGGCGCCTCGATCGACTGGTCGCGCGAGTATTTCACGATGGACGACAAGATGTCGGCCGCCGTGCGCGACGTGTTCGTGAAGCTCTATGAACAGGGCCTGATCTACCGCGGCAAGCGCCTCGTGAACTGGGACCCGGTGCTGCTCACCGCCGTCTCGGACCTCGAAGTGGCGAGCGAAGAAGAAAACGGCAACCTGTGGCACCTGCGCTACCCGCTCGCGGACGGCTCGGCCACGCTGACGGTCGCCACGACGCGCCCGGAAACCATGCTCGGCGACACGGCCGTCATGGTGCACCCGGAAGACGAGCGCTATGCGCACCTGATCGGCAAGATGGTCAAGCTGCCGCTCACCGACCGCGAAATTCCGGTGATCGCCGACGAATACGTGGACCGCGAGTTCGGCACGGGCGTCGTGAAGGTCACGCCCGCGCACGATTTCAACGACTACCAGGTGGGCCTGCGCCACGGCCTGCCGATGATCGAGATCCTCACGCTCGACGCGAAGATCAACGACAACGCGCCTGAAAAATACCGCGGTCTCGACCGCTTCGAGGCGCGCAAGCAGGTGGTGGCCGACTTCGAGGCGCTCGGTCTGCTCGACTCGGTCCAGCCGCACAAGCTCATGGTGCCGCGCGGCGACCGCACGGGCGTGGTGATCGAGCCGATGCTCACGGACCAGTGGTTCGTGGCGATGACGAAGTCCGCGCCCGAGGGCACCTTCAACCCCGGCAAGTCGATCACCGAGACCTCGCTCGACGTGGTGCGTAGCGGCCAGATCAAGTTCGTGCCGGAAAACTGGACGACCACCTACTACCAGTGGCTCGAGAACATCCAGGACTGGTGCATCTCGCGCCAGCTCTGGTGGGGCCACCAGATTCCCGCGTGGTACGGCGAGAATGGCGAGATCTTCGTCGCGAAGAACGAGGAAGACGCGCGCGCACAGGCCGACGCCAAGGGCTACAAGGGCGCACTGAAGCGCGACGAAGACGTGCTCGACACGTGGTTCTCGTCGGCGCTCGTGCCGTTCTCGTCGCTCGGCTGGCCTGCGGATACGCCTGAACTGAAGGCCTTCCTGCCCTCTTCCGTGCTTGTTACCGGCTTCGACATCATCTTCTTCTGGGTGGCGCGCATGGTCATGATGACCACGCACTTCACCGGCAAGGTGCCGTTCGACACGGTGTACGTGCACGGCCTCGTGCGCGACGCCGAAGGCCAGAAGATGTCGAAGAGCAAGGGCAACACGCTCGACCCGATCGATATCGTCGACGGCATCGCGCTCGAAGCCCTCGTGGCCAAGCGCACCACCGGCCTCATGAATCCGAAGCAGGCCGCGACCATCGAAAAGAAGACGCGCAAGGAGTTCCCGGACGGCATTCCCGCGTTCGGCACCGACGCGCTGCGCTTCACGATGGCTTCCATGGCCACGCTCGGCCGCAACGTGAACTTCGACCTCGCGCGCTGCGAGGGCTATCGCAACTTCTGCAACAAGCTCTGGAACGCCACGCGCTTCGTGCTGATGAACTGCGAAGGCCACGACTGCGGCTTCAGCAAGCCGGGCGACTGCCAGCCGGGCGATTGCGGCCCCGGCGGCTACACGGACTTCTCGCAGGCCGACCGCTGGATCGTCTCGCTCCTGCAACGCGTGGAAGCCGAAGTCGCGAAGGGCTTCGCGGACTATCGCTTCGACAACGTGGCCAACGCCATATACAAGTTCGTCTGGGACGAATACTGTGACTGGTATCTGGAACTGGCGAAGGTGCAGATCCAGACGGGTACGCCCGAGCAGCAGCGCGCCACGCGCCGCACGTTGCTGCGCGTGCTGGAGACGGTACTGCGCCTGGCTCACCCGGTGATTCCGTTCATCACCGAAGCACTGTGGCAGAAGGTGGCGCCGCTCACTGACGCGTACCCGCAAGGTGCCGCGGAAGGCGAGGCATCGATCATGATGCAGCGCTACCCGGTCGCAGAAACGAAGAAGATCGACGAAGCCGCTGAGCAGTGGGCCGCCGACCTGAAGGCCGTGATCGACGCATGCCGCAACCTGCGTGGCGAAATGGGCCTCTCGCCCGCCACCAAGGTGCCGCTGCTCGCCACGGGCAACGCCGAACGCCTCGCGACGTTCGCGCCGTATGCGCAGGCGCTTGCCAGGCTTTCGGAGGTCCAGATCATCGCCGACGAAGCCGCGCTCGACGCCGCCTCGGCGGGCGCGCCAGTTGCTATCGTAGGGACGGACAAGCTCGTGCTGAAGGTGGAGATCGATGTCGCCGCCGAACGCGAACGCCTGTCGAAGGAAATCGCCCGACTCGCCAACGAGGTGACGAAGTGCAAGGCGAAGCTAGGAAATGACAGTTTTGTAGCAAAAGCACCGCCCGCAGTCGTTGAGCAGGAGCAGAAAAGACTGGCAGAATACCAGGCAACGCTGGACAAGCTGACCGCGCAACTCACGCGGTTGCCGGCCTGAGCGCCATATCGGCCAAAGGCTGTAACGCGTGACGCCGCACCCGCGGCGTCGCACGAGCACCAGGACAGGGACTAAAGACATGCTGAAAGTGACAAAAGCGGTATTCCCGGTAGCGGGCCTAGGCACGCGCTTCCTTCCGGCGACGAAAGCCAGCCCGAAGGAAATGCTGCCCGTGGTCGACAAGCCGCTCATTCAGTACGCGGTCGAAGAAGCCGTGGCTGCGGGCATCACGGAAATGATCTTCGTGACCGGGCGCAGCAAGCGCGCGATCGAGGACCATTTCGACAAGTCGTACGAGATCGAGGCCGAACTCGAAGCGCGCGGCAAGGCGAAGCTGCTCGAACTGGTGCGCAACATCAAGCCGAACAACGTCGACTGCTTCTATGTGCGTCAGCCCGAGGCGCTCGGCTTGGGCCACGCCGTGCTGTGTGCGGAAAAGCTCGTGGGCGACAACCCGTTCGCCGTGATTCTCGCGGACGACTTGCTCTACGGCACGCCGCCCGTCATGCAGCAGATGGTCGAAGTGTTCGACCACTACCATAGCTCGGTGCTCGGCGTGGAAGAGATCCCGCCCTCGGAAACGCGCTCGTACGGCATTGTCGACGGCAAGGAGTGGGAAGACTCGATCGTCAAGCTCTCGGGCATCGTCGAAAAGCCGGCGCCCGAAGTCGCGCCGTCGAACCTCGGCGTGGTTGGCCGCTACGTGCTCAAGCCGCGCATTTTCGAGCATCTGAAGTCGATCAAGCCCGGCGCGGGCGGCGAACTGCAGCTCACCGACGCGATCCAGTCGCTGCTCGCCGACGAGCAGGTGCTCGCGTACAAGTATCACGGCACGCGTTTCGACTGCGGCAGCAAGCTCGGCTATCTGAAGGCGACGGTTGAGTTCGCGCTGCGTCACCCGGAAGTCGGCGCGGATTTCGACGAGTATCTGCGTACGCGCAAGCCGGTGCTGGAAGGCTAGGCGCCCCCGGCTAAATCCGGACCCATCCTGCACGAACAAAAATGGCCCGCATTCTCATGCGGGCCATTCTTTCATCTGCTTCGGCGCTCGGCGTTTAGCGCCGGCGCATCAGAAACACGAACGTCTCTTCCTGCTTCGAGCTTTCCACGATCTCGTTGCCCGTTTGCTTCGCGAACGCGGCGAAATCGCGCTGCGAACCGGGGTCGGTCGCGAGGACCTTGAGGATCTGGCCGCTTTCCATGTCGGCGAGCGCCTTCTTGGCGCGCAGGATCGGCAGCGGGCAGTTCAGCCCGCGCGCATCCACTTCCTTGTGAACCTGAATCTGCATCGGGGTTGGAT
Source organism: Paraburkholderia acidiphila (assembly GCF_009789655.1). Lineage (GTDB taxonomy): Bacteria > Pseudomonadota > Gammaproteobacteria > Burkholderiales > Burkholderiaceae > Paraburkholderia > Paraburkholderia acidiphila. The sequence goes on along the minus strand of NZ_CP046909.1, from coordinate 1,121,295 downwards.
CCTTCGGTGACGCACCGTCGCGGCGTGAGACGGCGCTGGCAATAGCGTCGATTTTACCGCAGCTACGCCAGCCGCCGCTTGGCCCCTGATCGCAGCCTGGCTTACAGCGTGACCGCCGCCCCCGTATGCAGCGATTCGCGCAGCGCCTGGCCGATGCGCGTGGCCTCCAGCGCGTCTTCGAGCGTCGCGCAGAGGCTGCCCTTCTCCGCTGTACCCGCCTTGCGCGCCGCGACTTCCGCGACGAACGCCTGCGCCTCGATCAGGAACGCCTCTTCGAAACGGTCGAAGAACGTAGGCGTGCAAACGCTGCGCACCCCCGTCGCGTCGTAGACATCGACGCGATTCGCGCGCGGGATGCGCCCGATCGCAAGCGCGCCCGCCGTGCCGATCACCTCGCTCGACGTGTCGTTGCCATGCGCCATCGTGCGCGAAGCGTAGAACATCGCGAGACGCCCGTCCTCGAACTCGCAGATCGCAACGCCGTTATCCACGTCGCCCGCTTCGCGCAGGCCTTCATGCAGCGCGATCGCGCCAGCCGCGTAGACACGCGTGGCGCGCGGCTTGCCGAGCAGCCAGCGTGCAACATCGATGTCGTGCACCGTGCAGTCGAGGAAAATGCCGCCCGAGGTGGGCGCGAAGCGCACGAAAAAACCTTCGGGATCGTTGAGATCGCAAGTCTGCGAGCGCACGAGAAACGGCCTGCCGATCGCACCGGCCTGCACTTTTGCGTAGGCGTCCTGATAACTCGGGTCGAAGCGGCGCATGAAACCGATGGTGACCTGCCTGTCCGGATGGCGGCGCGACACGTTCACCACGCGCTCGCATTCGGCCACATCGAGCGAAAGCGGCTTCTCGCAAAACACATGCTTGCCCGCTTCGAGCGCCTGCACGATTTGCTCCGCGTGCAAAGCCGAGGGCGTGACGAGCCACACCGCATCGACCGATTGATCCGCCAGCAGGTCTGCGTATTCGCCATACAGGCGCGCGGCGGGCAGCGCCTCGCGCGCCCACGCGAGATCCGCTTCGAGCGGACTGCACGCTGCCGCGAGCGTCGCGCCCGGCACGCGAAACGCCAGGTTCTGCGCATGCCGCCGGCCCAGCCTCCCCAGTCCCGCCACGCCCACGCGCAACGGCTGGGCACGATCGATTGCCTGCATTCCTCGTCTCCTTGCTTGATCCACGCTTGATCGCTGCCTGATCCGCTTCAGTCGCCCAGCTTGACCACACGCCCCTCGCGCCACGACAGCGAGGCGGCTTCGGCCAGTTCCAGCGCCTTCAGGCCGTCGGCGACCGATGTGCGCACCGGCACGCCCTGCGTCACCGCTTCGTGAAAATGCGCCATTTCGCGCGCGTAGGCCGCGCGATAGCGTTCGAGGAAGAAGGCCTCGGGCACGTCCTGCGCCACGGCGGTCTTCGACCACGCCACCACTTCGGTCGGCTTCATGTTGCCGGCCTGCAGCATGCCTTCGCTGCCGAGCACCTCGAAGCGCTGGTCGTAGCCATAAGCCGCGCGCCGCGCCGTGTTGATCTGGCAAAGGCGCCCACGCTTCGTGCGGATCGTCACCGCCGTCGAATCGATGTCGCCCGCATCGGCAATCGCCGGATCGGACAGGCAACTGCCCGTGGCGTGCACGGTCAGCGCTTCGTCGTCGAGAATCCAGCGGAAGATGTCGAAGTCGTGGATCAGCATGTCCTTGAAAATGCCGCCCGAATGCTTGATGTATTCCACCGGCGGCGCACCCGGATCGCGGCTCGTGACGATCAGCATTTCCGGCGTGCCGATCTCGCCTGCGTCGAGGCGCGTCTTGAGCGCGGCGAACGTGGGATCGTAGCGACGCTGGAAGCCGATCATGGCCACGACACCCGCGCGCTGAACCGCTTCTGCGCAGGCGCGCGCACGCTCGACGGTCAGATCGACAGGCTTTTCGCAAAAGATATGCTTGCCCGCCGCTGCCGATTTCAGGATCAGTTCGGAGTGCGTATCGGTGCTCGAACAGATCACCGTGGCGCCGATAGAAGCGTCGCCGAACGCGGCGTCCACATCGACAACCTCTGCGCCATGCTGCGCGGCCAGCGCGGCGGCGGCGGCGCGATTCACATCGATCACGTACTTCAGACGCACGCCCGGCTGGCGCGCGAGATTGCCCGCATGAATGCGGCCGATGCGCCCCGCGCCGAATACCGCCACATCCAACGTTTTCGTGGCTCCGCTTGCTGCACTAGTCATCGTATCCTCCGGTGTCGGTCGATTCTTCCACGTTGAGTTCGAGCCGGTACGCAAGCGCAATGAAGAGCGCCTGGCACAGGCAGAAAGTGCTGGTGAGCGAGCGGAACGCGAAGGCGCTCCCCTCTTTCACATAGAGTTGCGCGTTCGCGTGGCGCGCGAGCGGCGAAAGTTGGCTATCGGTGATGACGAGCGTTTTGGCGTGGTGCTGCTGCGCCACGCGCAGGCAGTACTGCGTCTCTTTGCCATACGGTGCGAAGCTGATGGCGATCACCACGTCGCCCTTCTTCACACTGCGGATCTGCTCGTGGTACATGCCGCCGAGCCCCGAGACGAGATGCACGCGTTTGCGCGTGTGCTGCAAGGCATAGACGATATAGCTGGCCACCGGAAACGAGCGGCGCACGCCGATCACGTAGATGTTGTCCGCCTGCTCGAGCATCTTCACGGCCTCGTCGAACTGCGCTCCGTCGAGCCCCGCTTCGAGTTCGTCGAGCCCGCTGCGGCACGCGCCGATGAACTCGCGCGCCACGGCGCCCCCCATGTCCGGGCTCGTCTCGCCCTCCTTGGCGTCGATCAGCTGGCGAATGCGCTGCTGATAGCTCGTGGCAGAGGCGCCCTGGCCCGCATACGCCTGCCGGAAAACCGCCTGCAGATCGGAGAAGCCCGAGAACCCGAAGCGCTGCGCAAAGCGCACCACCGCCGAGGGATGCACGCCACAGCTCGCGGCAATGTCGCTCGTGCGGTCCATCATCACGCTCGCGCGGTGCTGTTCGATGTAGGTCGCGATGCTTTTCAGCTGACGCGGCAGCGCCTCGTAATCCTGCGCGATGCGCTGCATCAATTCGTCTACGCCCGCTACGGCGTCGGTTGTGTCATCCGCCATGATCGTTTTCCTTCGCTGATTGCCGCATTGCCGCAAAGCCTTATCCGGCTTGCATTCCACGCCATGCCGACGGAGCCGATTATAGGCAGCGTGTCACACGAATGGAACAGATTTTCCATTTTTATTTGCAATGAAATTTTCGTTGCAAGTCGCGAGGCGATGTCCTAATCTTGTCGATGAGCGCGGCAGTTGGTCCATTCGGTCCATGTAGCAAGCGGCAAGTAAAAAGCGCGGCTGCGACGCTCACCCCAAGAACGAACGACAGACCGAGAAAGGTGGAGACAATGACTCAACGCAAGGGCAAGACCATGCTCCGAAAGTTGGCCGCAGTGCTCGCGCTGGCAGCGGGACTGACCGGTGCGAGCGTGCTCAGCGCGCAAACCGCGCAAGCCGCCGACGCGCATTTCGTGCTGATCAGCCACGCGCCCGATTCCGACTCGTGGTGGAACACGATCAAGAACGCCATCAAGCAGGCCGACGACGACTGGAACGTCGAAACCGACTATCGCAATCCGCCCAACGGCGACATCGCCGACATGTCGCGCCTGATCGAACAGGCCGCCGCGCGCAACTACGACGGCGTGATCGTCACCATTGCCGACTACGACGTGCTCAAGAGTTCCATCGGCAAGGTCACGCAAAAGAAGATCCCGCTCGTGACGATCAACTCGGGCACCGAGGAACAGAGCGAGAAACTCGGCGCGATCATGCACGTGGGTCAGCCTGAATATGTGGCGGGCAAAGCAGCCGGCGAAAAAGCCAAGGCTGCGGGCGTGAAGTCGTTCCTGTGCGTGAACCACTTCGCCACCAACGCCGTGTCGTTCGAACGCTGCCGCGGCTTTGCCGATGCGCTCGGCGTGGACTACAAGACCTCGACGATCGACTCGGGCCAGGACCCGACAGAAATCCAGTCGAAGGTGAGCGCGTATCTGCGCAACCATCCGAACACGGGCGCGATCCTCACGCTCGGCCCGGTGCCGGCCGCCGCCACGCTCAAGGCCATCGACCAGATGGGCCTCGCGGGCAAGATCTACTTCTGCACGTTCGACTTTTCGGATGACATTGCCAAGGCGATCCGCGCGGGCACCATCCAGTTCGCGATCGACCAGCAACCGTACCTGCAGGGCTATATCCCCGTGGCCGTGCTCGCGATCGTGAAGAAGGAGCACACCACGGACCCGCAGAAGATCCGCCAGATTCTCGAAGCGAATCCGAAGTTCAAGCAGCGCCTTGAAACGTATGGCCTGCAACCCTCGTACGGCCCGAAGAATATCCGCTCGGGTCCGGGTTTCATCACCAAGGAGAATGTCGACAAGGTTGTGAAGTACGCAGGTCAGTACCGCTAAGCTTTTTCGTCAGCCACGCGCGGCGGCGGCTAGCATCTTCCGATGCCCATCGCCTCTCGCCAGCCTCGCCGCGCGCCATTCACCGTGTTGCTTCTACTGCAAGGCAGTTGCTTGTGGGGAATGCGCTCGGGCATTTGAGCCAATGCAGGTGCGAATGCGCCTCACACGGCCGAAAGCCGTGCATAGGACTCGAGTCACGCGCTAAAGCGCCAACTCGGGTCGATACAGGAGACATCATGGGTGTAGCCGGCAAACACTTCCCCTCGCACGCTCAGGAGAGCGGCGCGCAAGACGCGCCCACGCCGCAGCCAGGCGCCAGCGACGAACGCGTGCGCCGCGAATCGTGGTTCGGCCATCTGCTCGGCCGCCCCGAATTCGCCGCGATTTCCGGCACCGTGCTGGTCTTCGCCGTCTTCGCGATCGGCGCGGGCGGCTCGGGCATGTTCGATCTCGACGGCGTGATGAACTGGTCCCAGGTCGCCGCTTACCTCGGTATCCTGAGCGTCGGCGCCTGTCTGCTCATGATCGCCGGCGAGTTCGACCTTTCCATCGGCTCGATGATCGGCTTCGCCGGCATGATGGTGGCGATCCCCACGATGTATTTCCACTGGCCCATCGCGCTTTCCATTCTGTTCGCGTTCGTGGGCTGCACCGCGCTCGGCGCGCTGAACGGCTACCTCGTGATGCGCACGCGGCTGCCCTCGTTCATCGTCACGCTCGCGTTCCTCTTCATCCTGCGCGGCCTGACCCTCGCGCTCTCGATCATGTTCGCCGACCGCACGATCGTCTCGGGCGTGGGCGACGTGGCGAAATCCGACTTCATCACCAACCTGCTCTTTCACGGCACGGCGTTCAAGGGCCTGTTCGTGGGACTCGCGCATATCGGCATCGGCAAGATGCTCGATAACGGCCAGCCGCTCGTGCCGGGCGTGCCGAAAGTCATTCTCTGGTGGTTCGCGCTCGTGGCCATCGGCGCATTCGTGCTCGCCAAGACGCGCTACGGCAACTGGATTCTCGCCGTGGGCGGCGACTCCAACGCTGCAAAGAACGTAGGCGTGCCCGTGAAGCGCGTGAAGATCTCGCTCTTCATGCTCACCGCGTTCTGCTCGTGCCTCTTCGCCGTGCTGCAAGTGTGCGACATCGGCTCGGCCGCCGCCGACCGCGGTCTTCAGAAGGAGTTCGAAGCAATCATCGCCGCGGTGATCGGCGGCACGCTGCTCACGGGCGGATATGGCTCGGTGATCGGTGCGGCATTCGGCGCGCTCATCTTCGGCGTCGTGCAGATCGGCATCACTTACACGAACATCGATTCGGACTGGTTCCGCGTGTTCCTCGGTGTGATGCTGCTCATTGCCGTGCTCTTCAATCACTATGTGCGCCGCCGCGTCGCGCAATCGTAAGCCGGAGGCTCAAATGTCCGATACCACCAACACCGCCAGCGACGACACGATTCTCGCGCTCGAGAACGTCAGCAAGTACTTCGGCAAGGTCATTGCGCTCAACGGCGTCACGCTGCGCCTCAAACGCGGCGAGGTGCACTGCCTGCTCGGCGACAACGGCGCGGGCAAGTCCACGCTCATCAAGACACTCGCCGGCGTGCACCAGCCAACTTCCGGCCAGTATTTCGTGGACGGCAAGCCCGTGGCGTTCGATTCGCCCAAGGACGCGCTAGACCTCGGCATCGCCACCGTCTACCAGGATCTCGCGCTCGTGCCGCTGCTCTCGGTCGCGCGCAACTTCTTCATGGGCCGCGAGCCACAGAAGAAGCTGTTCGGCTTCATCAACGTGATGGATCTCGATGCGAGCGCAACGATCGCGAAGGATCGTCTCGCCGGCATGGGCATCAATGTGCGCGACCCGCATCAGGCCATCGGCACGATGTCGGGCGGCGAGAAGCAGTGTCTCGCCATCGCGCGCGCCATTCACTTCGGTGCGCGTGTGCTGATTCTCGACGAGCCGACCGCGGCGCTCGGCGTGAAGCAGAGCTTCAATGTGCTCAAGCTGATCCATGCGGCGCGCGCGAAGGGTATTTCGGTGATCTTCATCACTCACAACGTGCACCACGCCTACCCGATTGGCGACTCGTTCACGCTGCTCAATCGCGGGCGGTCGCTCGGCACCTACACGAAGGACACCATCAGCAAGAACGAAGTGCTCGACATGATGGCGGGCGGCGCAGAGATGCAGAAGATGATCGCCGAGCTCGACGGCGCGACCATCTGATCGCGCCCGCACGGCACAGCACTCAACAGGAATACACATGGCCCTGACTCATTCAACCCCGCCCCGTTCCACCCCAAGCCGCTTCGCCGCCGGGCGCAGCCGCGACATCGTCTGCCTTGGCCGCCTGGGTGTCGATCTCTACGCGCAGCAAGTGGGCGCGCGGCTCGAAGACGTCTCCACGTTCGCGAAGTACCTGGGCGGCTCCTCGGCGAACATCGCCTTCGGCTGCGCGCGTCTTGGCCTGAAGTCGGCCATGCTCACGCGCGTGGGCGACGACCACATGGGGCGCTTTCTCGTCGAAACGCTCGCGAAGGAAGGCTGCGACACGAGCCACGTGCGAGTGGACCACGAACGCCTCACGGCGCTCGTGGTGCTGGGCCTGAAAGACCGCGACACGTTCCCGCTCATTTTCTATCGCGAGAACTGCGCCGACATGGCCGTCGATTCGGGCGACTTCGACGAAGCCTTCATCGCTTCATCGAAAGCGCTGTTGATCACCGGCACGCACTTCTCGACTGAACAGGTAAACCGCACGAGCCTCACCGCGCTCGACTACGCGCGCCGCAACAACGTACGCACCGTGCTCGATATCGACTACCGGCCCGTGCTGTGGGGTCTCACGGGCAAGGCCGACGGCGAGACGCGCTTCGTCGCGAGCGAAGGCGTGAGCGCGCATTTGCAGCGCATCTTGCCGCATTTCGATCTCGTGATCGGCACCGAAGAAGAGTTCCGCATCGCGGGCGGCAAGGAAACGCTCGTCGATGCGCTCAAGCGCGTGCGCGAAGTCACGGATGCGACGCTGCTCGTCAAGCGCGGGCCGCTGGGCTGCCAGATCGTGGAAGGCGCCGTGCCTGCTTCGATGGACGATCTGCCGATGCAGCGCGGCGTGGAAGTCGAAGTGCTCAACGTGCTTGGCGCGGGCGACGCGTTCGCCTCCGGCTTCCTCTCGGGCTGGCTGCGCGACGCATCGCTCGCAGACTGCGCGCGCACGGCCAATGCATGCGGCGCCCTCGTCGTCTCGCGACACGGCTGCGCGCCCGCCATGCCTACGCCGGTCGAACTCGATTACTTCCTGCGTGAAGCCGCCGCCGACCCCGTGCGCATGCGCCGACCCGACCGCGACGCGACGCTTGCGCGCCTGCATCGCGTGACCCCCGCGCGCAAGCGGCACGATGAAGTGCTCGGTTTCGCGTTCGATCATCGCAACCAGTTCTTCGATCTTGCTCAGCAGACCGGCGTCAGCGAAGCGCGCATTTCCTATCTGAAGAATCTCTTCGTCGAGGCGGTGGCGCAAACTGAACGCTCGCTCGGTCTGCAAGGACGCATCGGTGTCCTGATCGATGACCGCTACGGCCAGGACGCGCTCAACGCCGCGACCGGCCGCGGCTGGTGGATCGGCCGCCCGGTCGAGCTGCCGGGGTCCGTGCCGCTCGTGTTCGATCACGGCCGCTCGATCGGCACGACGCTCGCCTCATGGCCCATCGACCACACGGTGAAGTGTCTCGTGCAGTTCCATCCCGACGAGCCGATCGAACAGCGTCTCGAACAGGAAGCGCAGCTGCGCGCGCTTTACGACGCCACCCAGGCAAGCGGCCACGAACTGCTGCTCGAAGTGATTCCGCCGAAGCTTAACGGCAAGCCGAATGCGCCCGACACGGTCTATCGCGCGCTCAAGCGGCTCTACAACATCGGCCTCTATCCGGAGTGGTGGAAGCTCGAACCGACGGGCGCCGCGCAATGGCGCGACATCGACGCGCTGATCGCCGAGCGCGACCCGTATTGTCGCGGCGTCGTGCTGCTCGGGCTCTCCGCGCCGATCGACCAGCTTGTGGAAGGCTTCCGCGCGGCGGCCGCTTCGAACACCTGCCGAGGCTTCACGGTGGGCCGCTCGATCTTCTATGAGCCGAGCCTCGCCTGGTTGGCAGGCGAGATCGGCGACGACGAAGTGATTGCGCGCGCACGCCGAGCATTCGAAACGCTGATCGGTGCATGGCGTTCCGCGCGCGCCGAAGCGGACGGCACGCACGCCAACCATGAGGAGAAGGCGGCATGAACCAACGCATCGCTCCTGGCGAATACGCCTCGCAAGAAAGCGCGCAGCACGCGAGCACCGTGCGGCTTACGGCGGCTCAGGCGCTCGTGCGCTATCTCGCCGCCCAGCGCGTGGCGAGCGAGGACGGCTCGGGCCGCACCGAACCGCTATTCGGCGGCGTGTTCGCGATCTTCGGTCACGGCAATGTGGCGGGTATCGGCGAGGCGCTGTATCAGCATCGGCACGAATTGCCTACGCTGCGCGCGCACAACGAACAGGCCATGGCGCACAGCGCGATCGCCTATGCCAAGGCGCATTTCCGGCGCCGCATGATGGCAGTGACGACGTCGATCGGCCCGGGCGCGACGAATCTCGTCACCGCCGCAGCGCTCGCGCACGTGAATCGCCTGCCCGTGCTGCTGTTGCCCGGCGACATCTTCGTATCGCGCGAGCCCGATCCGGTGTTGCAACAGATCGAGGACCTGCACGACGGCGGCGTTTCCGCCAACGACGCGCTCAAGCCCGTATCGCGCTACTTCGACCGCATCGTGCATCCCGCGCAGTTGCTCACGGCGCTGCCGCGCGCGTTGCGCGTGCTCACCGACGCCGCGCTGTGCGGCCCGGTCACGCTCGCCCTGCCGCAGGACGTGCAGGCGATGGCGTGGGACTATCCGGCGAGCTTCTTCACGCCGCGTCTTGTGACGTTCCACGCGCCCGCGCCCATTCAGACCGAGATCGACGCGGCGCTCACTCAGCTGCATCGCGCGAAGCGTCCGCTGATCGTGGCGGGCGGCGGCGTGCTCTATTCGCGCGCCTCGCACGCCTTGCAGACGCTCGCCGCCTCGCGTGGCATTCCCGTGGCGGAAACCCAGGCGGGCAAGGGCTCGCTCGCATGGGACGATCCGCTCAACGTCGGCGCGCTGGGCGTGACGGGCTCGCCCGCCGCCAACGAACTCGCGCGCGACGCCGACTGCGTGCTCGCCGTGGGCACGCGTTTGCAGGACTTCACGACCGGCTCGAACTCGCTCTTCGCCAATGCGCATGTGATCGGCGTGAACGCCAATGCCTTCGACGCGCTCAAGCACGACGGCCTCGCCGTGCGGGCGGACGCGCGCCAGGCGCTCGCCGCGCTCAACGACGAGCTGATCAACTGGCGCGCCGACGCGAACTGGACCGCTCACGCACAGCGCCTGGCCAACGAATGGCGTGCGAGCGTCGAGCGCCTGACGCACGCGCCGCAGGAACGCAACTGCCTGCCCTACGACGCCGATGTGATCGGCGCCGTGCAGCGCTCGTCGAGCCGTTCGTACACCGAAGATATCGTCGTCTGCGCGGCCGGCACGCTGCCTGCCGAATTGCACAAACTGTGGCGCGCGGGCCAGCCCGGCGCCTATCACGTCGAATACGGCTATTCGTGCATGGGCTACGAGATTGCGGGGGGCCTCGGTGCGAAGCTCGCGCGGCCCGATCGCGAAGTCATCGTCATGGTGGGCGACGGCAGCTATTTGATGATGAACAGCGAGATCGCCACCTCGGTCATGCTGGGCGCGAAACTCATCATCGTCGTGCTCGACAACCGCGGCTACGGCTGTATCAACCGGCTGCAGCAGGCATGCGGCGGCGCGCCGTTCAACAACCTGTTCGACGACTGCGCGCAAGGACCGCTCGGCGCGCCGCGCATCGACTTCGCCTCGCATGCGCGCTCGCTCGGCGCGCAGGCCGAACACGTGGCGAACGTCGCGGAACTCGAAGCGGCGCTGCAACGCGCGCGCGCTTCGTCGCGCACTTATGTGGTCTGCATCGACACTGACCCCGCGCGCACGACCGAGGAAGGCGGCTGGTGGTGGGAGGTCGCGGTGCCCGAGGTATCCGCGCGCGCTGCCGTACGCGAGGCGCGCGAGCGCTATGAGGAACATGTCGCCGAACGCGGTGGTCGCGCGCAAGCGGCCGAACCTGACGAAAGCGCGGCCGACGGCGACGACGAACCCGGCAACGCATAACGCGTTTGACGATACAGACATCCAGGAGCGCACATGAGCGCATTTGAAGTACGCATCGGCATCAATCCGCTGTCGTGGATGAACGACGACCTGCCCTCGCTCGGCGGCGAGACGCCCCTCTCGCAGGCGCTGACCGAGGGCCGCGAGATCGGCTACGAGGGCTTCGAGCTCGGCAACAAGTTTCCGCGCGAGCCGCAGGCGCTGGGGGCGCTCCTCGCGCAATACGATCTTTCGCTCGTCTCCGGCTGGTATTCGGGCATGCTCGCGCGGCGCAGCGTGGAGGAAGAGATTGCCGCTGTCGACAAGCATCTGGACCTGCTCGCGCAGAACGGCGCAACGGTGATGGTCTACGGCGAGGTCGCCGATTCGATTCAGGGCGCGCCGCGCCCGCTGTATCAACGGCCGCGCTTTTTCAGCGACAAGCAGTGGGACGAATACGCCGCGCGCGTGGACGCCTTCGCGCGCCACACGCTCTCGCGCGGCGTGCGGCTCGCGTACCATCACCACATGGGGGCGTATGTCGAAACGCCCGCCGATGTCGACAAGCTCATGGCGCGCACGAGCGACGCAGTGGGCCTGCTGTTCGACGCGGGCCACATGACGTTCGCGGGCGGCGACCCGGTTGCCGAACTCGACAAGCACATTGCACGCGTATGCCATGTGCACTGCAAGGACGTGCGCCCTGCCGTCATGAAGCTCGCGCGCAACCGCAACTGGAGCTTTCTCGACGCCGTGCTGGCCGGCGCGTTCACCGTGCCGGGCGACGGCGCCGTCGATTTCCCCGCGATCGTCGCGCGCCTGAAGCGCCACGGCTATCGCGGCTGGCTCGTCGTCGAAGCCGAGCAGGACCCCGTGATCGCACCGTCTTACGAGTATGCGCAGAAGGGTTACCGCACGTTGCGCACGCTCGTCGATGCTACGGATACCCAATCGAAGGAGGCAGCATGACTCTGCTGGTCAAGGCCGCGCGCGAAGGCCAGACGATCGCGCGCGTCACGCCCGATACCGCGGGCTGGCGCTATGTCGGCTTCGCCGCCTATCGGCTCGAGGCGGATGAAGTCGTCTACGTATCCGAGCCCGATCGCGAGAGCTGCATCGTCGTGCTCTCGGGTGCGGTCGATATCGACGCGGGCGGCGAGCGCTGGTCGAGCCTCGGCTCGCGCGATAGTGTGTTCGAAGACGCCGCGCCGTATGCGCTCTACGTGCCGCCCGGCGTGAAAGCGACCGTGCGCGCGAAACGCAACGCCGAAGTGGGCGTAGCGAGTGCGCCCGCCAAAGGCACGCTGCCGGTACGCCTCATCGAGCCCGCGCAGATGAAACGCTCCACGCGCGGCAAGGGCGCGAATACGCGTTACGTATGCGATATCCTGCCGCAAGACGCCCCCGCGGAATCGCTGCTCGTGGTCGAAGTGCGCACGCCATCGGGCCACTCGTCGAGCTACCCGCCGCACAAGCACGACGCCGACCGTTTGCCGCAGGAAAGCGCGCTCGAGGAAACCTACTATCACCGGCTCAATCCGCCGCAGGGTTTCGCGTTCCAGCGCGTGTACACCGACGCGCGCGATCTGGACGAAACAATGGCCGTGGAAAATCACGACGTCGTGATGGTGCCGCGCGGCTATCACCCCGTGGTCGTGCCGTATGGCTACGACTCGTACTACCTGAACGTGATGGCGGGCCCGACGCGCGAATGGCACTTCCACAACGACCCCGCGCACGAGTGGATCATCGAGCGCGACGCGAAATGATGCGCCAATCAAAAACGCCGCGTGTCGAACCACGCGGCGTTTTTCGTTGTGCCTGCAACGAACTGCAAGCGCCTCAAGCCAACCGGAATTTCCCCACGAGACGCTTGAGCACCTTCGCCTGATCGTCGAGCGATTGCGCCGCGGCGGTCGCCTCTTCCACGAGCGCCGCATTCTGTTGCGTGCCGGCGTCCATTTGCGTGACCGCACGGCTGATTTCCTCGATGCCCGAGCGCTGCTCGCGCGAAGCCGCCGAAATCTCGCCGATGATGTCGTTCACGCGCCGCACGGCCTTCACGACTTCGTCCATCGTCGAGCCCGCGTCTTGCGCCAGCGTCGAGCCATTCGACACGCGCTCGACCGACGCGCCGATCAGCGCCTTGATCTCCTTGGCCGCCGCCGCGCTGCGCTGCGCGAGGCTGCGCACCTCGCCCGCCACCACGGCGAAGCCGCGCCCGTCCTCGCCCGCGCGCGCCGCCTCCACGGCCGCGTTGAGCGCGAGAATGTTGGTCTGGAACGCAATGCCCTCGATCACGCCGATGATGTCGGCAATGCTCTTCGCGCTGTCGTTGATCTCCTGCATGGTCGCAACCACACGGCTCACGACCGAGCCGCCCTTCTCCGCGATGGCCGAGGCGTTGCCCGCGAGCGTGCTGGCCTGCTCTGCGTTCTCAGCGTTCAGGCGCACCGTGGACGTGAGTTGCTCCATGCTGCTCGCCGTGCGTTCGAGCGCCATGGCCTGTTCTTCGGTGCGGCGCGACAGATCGAGGTTGCCCGTCGAGATTTCGCCCGAGGCGGAGGCGATCGCCTCGGCGCTCGCGGCGATCTCGGACACCGTGGTCGAGAGGCCTTTTTGCATGTCGCGCAGCGCGCCCAGCATGCTCGCCGCGTCGCGTGCGTGAACCGATACGGGCTGTGCGAGATCGCCGGCCGCGATGCGGGCCGCGATGGCCTTGGCGTGCGCCGGTTCGCCGCCCAGTTGCCGCGCGATGCGCCGCACGACCCATTCGCTCACGAAGAACGCGAGCACGAACATGGCCACCGTCGCCACGGCCATCATCACGAACGACGACTTGAAGATGAACTCGGCATTGCCGATCGTGGCTTTCGCGGCCGTGCCGCGCTGCGCGACGAGGTCGTTGACGAGCGTTTCGAGCTTGCCGGTCTCGACGAGCAGCGACACGTCCTGCGTGCCCACCTGCCAGCTCATCTGCGAGAGATCGAGCGGCTGCTGCTTCACGAGCGTCACGAAGTCGCGCAGATGACCGCTCCACGTCGTGGTCGCATCGGCGAGCTTCTTTTGCAGCGCGAGCGCGTCGCCGCCCTGCTCCTGCGCGTATTGCTGCAACTGGCCGATGCCGCGCTCCAGCGCGCCGAGATCCTTGTCGATGTCCTGGCCCAGTTCGTCGCGCTCGCGCGCCGTGGTCGCCGTAAGCAGCATCTTCTGGGCGCGGCTCGCGCGCAGCACATGACCGCGCGCTTCCTCGGCGGCGCGGCTCGCGACGTAGCCCTGCTCGTAGATCGATTGCGTCGAGCCGTTGAGGCGGCTGATTTGCGCGAGCGAAACGGCGCCGATGGCGAGCGTGCCGATCAGCACGAGCGCGAAGGCGAGGCGCAGCGTGGCCTTCACGGAAAGCCGCGAACTGCGCGTTGCGCCGGTGAATCCACCCTTGTGCTGCTGCGCGTTCGCCGCGCTGCCTGCCGGATCCTGCGGCACGAAGCCTGCGTGCCTGCCGCCTTGCGTTACTGCTTTCATTTTGGTCTCCAGCATTGTTGTTCGACGTAGCGCCACCGTTCGTGATGTGCGTTACGCCTCAACTCCGGTCTACGGCACGCCGTCGCGCAATCTTTACCCCGCCTTTTAACCCTGCGGCGCGCGGTGCGGCTCGTCTTCCGGCCCCGTATTGCGCACCTCGTGGGCGCGCACATCGGCGGTTTATACATGGCCAAAATGAAACGCCAAAAATCCCGCATCAATTTCGAGTATGGGCTCCAGCCCCTTGCGGCATTGGGCCGCAGGGCAACGGTGCCCGTCCGTGGCCGATTCTCGACAAATCTTGTCCGTACAGTTCGAGCAAGACACATTACACTGCGCTCATAACTCTTATACATGTCCTTTCATGCCGTCGCCGCTGCCCGCCTGGAGTGGTGCCCGCTGAATACTCTCTGCTGCTACTGAAAACATGGAAACCAGTCTCGACAAGCGCGCCCTGCCGGGCGGCGCCGCGGGTTCGTCCGCGGCCGCTTCCGCCCCCGCCGCGGGCGCGGTGCAACGCACCGTCTACTCGGTGCTCGGTGCGATCAGCTTCTCGCACCTGCTCAACGACATGATCCAGTCGCTGATCCTCGCCATCTACCCGATGCTCAAGGACAACTTCTCGCTGTCGTTCACGCAGATCGGCCTCATCACCCTCACCTACCAGATCACGGCGTCGATGTTGCAGCCGCTCGTGGGCGTGTTCACCGACAAGCGGCCGTTGCCGTATTCGCTGCCCGTCGGCATGGGCTTTACGCTCTGCGGCCTGCTGCTGATGTCGGTTGCACCGACTTTCGGCGTGCTGCTCGTGGCTGCCGCGCTGGTGGGTTGCGGCTCGTCGGTGTTCCATCCGGAATCGTCGCGCGTGGCGCGCATGGCGTCGGGCGGGCGTCACGGCCTCGCCCAGTCGCTCTTTCAGGTGGGCGGCAACGCGGGCACGTCGCTCGGGCCGCTGCTCGCCGCCGCGATCGTCATTCCGCATGGCCAGCGCAGCATCGCGTGGTTCTCGGTGGCGGCGCTCGTCGGCATGGTCGTGCTCACGCAGATCGGCCGCTGGTACAAGGCTCACCCTGCGATGAAAAAGAAGCGCGCCGAGGTGCCGCACGTCGTGCTGTCGCGCGGTCGCGTGGCGGGCGCCATGGCCGTGCTCGTGCTGCTCGTGTTCTCGAAGTACTTCTACCTCGCGAGCATCAACAGCTACTTCACGTTCTATCTGATCGACCGCTTCCACCTCTCCGTGCAGGCCGCGCAGATCCATCTGTTCGTGTTCCTCGCCGCCGTTGCCGCCGGCACGATCATCGGCGGTCCGGTGGGTGACCGCATCGGCCGCAAGTACGTGATCTGGGGCTCGATTCTCGGCGTGGCGCCCTTCACGCTGCTGCTGCCCTACGCCAACCTGTTCTGGACCGGCGTGCTCACGGTCATCATCGGCGTGGTGCTGGCCTCGGCGTTCTCGGCCATCCTCGTGTATGCCCAGGAGCTGATTCCGGGCAAGGTGGGCATGGTTGCGGGTCTGTTCTTCGGCTTTGCGTTTGGCCTGGGCGGGATCGGCGCAGCGGTGCTCGGCCAGTTGGCGGACGCCACCAGCATCGCCTTCGTCTACAAGGTCTGCTCGTTCCTGCCGCTCATCGGCATCCTCACCGTCCTGCTGCCCGACGTGGAAGGCAAGCGCGCGAAAAAGGCAGCGTAAGCGCGGCAGCACGCTTCATCGCTCGGCAAAACGGCCGGACGCCCCTCAGGGCGCCGGCCGTTGTTCTTTGTGCGGCTGCACACGCTTTGACTCGACGCGACTTCGTACTAGGCTTGTGGTTGGCCGCCGCCCGCCAGCCGTGTCCTGCGAATGCGGCGCTTTCGAGACGCCCGAGCACGAGGTCCGTCATGCAACTGTCCACGGTAGAGATCGAAAAGCCCGAAGCCACCAACTTCATCCTCGGCCAGACCCACTTCATCAAGTCCGTCGAGGATCTGCACGAGGCGCTTTATGGCACGGTGCCGGGCATCCAGTTCGGCCTCGCGTTTTGTGAGGCGTCCGGCAAGCGGCTCGTGCGGCGCTCGGGCACGCAGGACGCGCTCATCGAGATGGCGACGCAAAACGCGCTGCGCATCGCCGCCGGTCACTGTTTCATCGTCTTTCTCGGCGACGGCTTTTTCCCCATCAACGTGCTCAACACGATCAAGGCCGTGCCCGAGGTCTGTCGCATCTTCTGCGCCACGGCGAACCCGACTCAGGTGCTGATTGCGGAAACCGATCAAGGGCGAGGCATCGTCGGCGTGGTGGACGGCATGCCGCCGCTCGGCGTCGAAGCCGAGGACGACGTGCGCTGGCGCAAGGAACTGCTACGCGCGATCGGCTACAAGGCCTGAGCGTCCATGGCAACGCTGCGCGAGGCAATCGAGCGGCAGACGGCGCTCGCGCTCGCGTGCGGCGCGCTGCACCCCATCGAGACCGCGCATACCTTCATCGACGATGGCGGCATGCGTTTCTATGTGCGCGTGGCCGGGAATCTTGCGCGCAAGGAGGCAGCGCGGCTCACGCCGCAGACTGTGGTTGCGTCTGGTTCGCAACCGCCGCGCGATCCGTTTTTGCCGTACGAGCCCGATCTCTTCGTTGGCGATCTGACGCCCACGCACGTCGCGCTGCTCAACAAGTTCAACGTGATCGACCAGCACCTGCTGATCGTGACGCGTCGCTACGAGCCGCAGGAAGCGGTGCTCGACGCGGCGGACTTCACGGCGCTGATCGCGGCGCTGCGCGAGATCGACGGTCTCGCGTTCTACAACGGCGGCGCGGCCGCAGGCGCGAGCCAGCCGCACAAACATCTGCAGATGGTGCCGCTGCCGCTCGCGGGCGAGGGGCCTCATGTGACGCCCCTCGAAGCCTTGCTCGGCAGCGCACAGACGGTTCACGGCGCACGTCCCATCGCGATCGTGCCAGGGCTTGCGTTTCGCCATGCGTTCGCGCGCCTCGATCTCGGCCGCGGCAAGGGCATCACCGACGATGCTGTGCACGTCGCGCTCGACTGCTATCGCGCGCTGCTCGATGCAGCGGGCGTACCTGCCATCGATGTAGGCGGCGTCGCGCATCAGGGCGCGCCTTACAACCTGCTCGTCACGCGCCAATGGATGCTGGTCGTGCCACGCACAGCGGAATGCGTCGAGGGTATCTCGGTGAACTCGCTCGGCTTTGCAGGTTCGTTCTTCGTGCGCAACGCAGCGCAGCTGCAGACGCTCACGCAACTCGGCCCGATGACGGCGCTCGAACGCGTGAGCGTGGCACGCTAAGGTGCGCCAGGATGCGTTAGCGCTCGACAACGAGCGGCTCGAGCGCCGTGCGCAGCGCATCGGGCAATGCGCTCACGGGCCGGCGCGTCGCGCGATCGACGTAGACGTGCACGAAATGCCCCTGCGCCGCCGGCGCCTCCTCGCCTTCGCGAAAGAGGCCAACCTCATAGCGCACGCTCGACGAACCGAGCCGCGCCACCCGCAGCCCCGCCTCCACGCGCTCCGGAAACACGAGCGGCGCGAAGTAGTTGCACTGCGTTTCGACCACGAGCCCGATCGTCGTGCCGTGTTCGATGTCGAGCGCGCCCGCGCGGATCAGATACTCGTTCACCACGGTGTCGAAGTAGCTGTAGTAGACGACGTTGTTCACGTGGCCGTAGACATCGTTGTCCATCCAGCGCGTGCCGATCGGCAGGAAATGGCGATACCCGGAGCGGGCGACGGTGACGGGTCGGTTCATCAGCGTGATCCTGGGAAGGCGTAGCGGGAAAGCGTCGATCGTCGCGCGGCCATCACTGGCCCGGACGCTCGACGAACTCGAACGGCAGGCCGCGCCGGCGCATCCATTCGCCGAGCGCCTGGCCCGTGCCCGCGCGCCACGGCCGCAGTTTCGCGGGCTCGACGAGACGGTATTCGAGCAGCTCCGGCGAAAGCGCGATCGTGCCCGACGCCTTCACGTGATACGCGATGATGAGCTCGTTCTTGCGGATGAACTCATACACGCCAACCAGTTCGACGCTCTCGGCGCGCAATGCGGTCTCTTCAAGCACCTCGCGCGCGATGCCCTCTTCGGGTGTTTCGCCGTTTTCGAGAAAGCCAGTGATGAGCGCGAACATGCCTTCGGGCCAGGCGGCGTTGCGGGCGAGCAGAATGCGGCCCTCGTACTCGACGATCGCCGCCACGACGGGCAGCGGGTTGTTCCAGTGGACGTAGCCGCAGGCGTGGTCCGGGCAGGCGAGACGCACGCGGCCGCCTTCGTGGTCGGGATCGGCGCGCTCGGTCAGGCGCGTGGCGCAGCGCGGGCAAAACTGGTAGTCGCTCATGGGGAAAAGGCACGGGTCGATGGCGCTGCGAACCCGCTGCGCGGCCCGGCGGCCACGCTCGCGGCTCGCGCGAAAGCGTCCATTCTAGTGTGCTATCGGCGCGCGCGTGCGACCGCGCAAAAACGGCGCGATATCGCGTTCCCGCGCGTTTTCACCGCCCAGCGCGACCTGAGGACCACACTAGCGCGCCGTCTCGCGCGTATGCCGGACCCGCCACACCAGCCCCGCCGCCCCGGCCAGAAGCGCACCCGCCGCGAGCCACAACGACGGCGAGAACGAGCCCGTCGACGCCGCGAGCGGCGCGGCCACGAGCGGCCCCGCGATCTGCCCGATGCCATAGGCAGCCGTCGCGTAGCCCATCAGGGCGGCTGCATGCTCGCCACGTAGAAGGCGCGCCTCGCGCATCGCGAAGAGCGTGATCGCCGTGAACGGCAAACCGATCAACACGCTGCCGAACGAGAAACCCGCAGCGTTGGGCCAGACAATGCCGAGCGCGATACCCACGGCCTGAAGCACGTAAGCGCCCGCCAACATCACGCGGTTGTCCCAGTGCAGCGGCAAACGCGCCGCCAGCAGTGCGCCAGCGATCAGCGCCGCACCGAACATCGGCCAGAACAGGTCGGGCCAGGCCGACCCGGGCAGCGCGTGGCGCGCGATCACAGGGAGGAACGTCGCCGTGATGATGTAGCCGAAGCCGGGCACGCCGTAGAGCAGCACGAGCCAGAACGCGTCGGTGCGGCGGCTTTCGTGGTCCTCGTGCGCGACGCTTGCCGTCGTGCTCGCGGCAGCGCGCGGCGCGAGTGCACGCATGTCCTCGCCAAACGTCGACCAGACGAGCGCGGCGAGCAGCGCGCTGATCAGCCCGAAGCCGATCCACCCCGTGCGCGCGCCGAGACCGCCTGCCGCGCTTACGAACAGCCCGGTCGCGATGATGCCGACGCCAGGACCGGTGTAGATCACGCCGCCCCACTCGTTCGCGCCCAGTTGCGCGAGCCGCCGCAAGCCCCACTGTGAGGCGAAGACGAAAGTCCACGCGCTCACTGCGCCCGCCACGAAGCGCACCGTGGCCCAGATCCAGAACTGCTGGGTGAGGCCCATCGCGAGCGTGAGGAGCACCGTGGCCACGAGACCCGCGCGCACGATCTTCGCGGGGGCCATGCGCAACGCGACGCAACTGATCGCGCCAACGAAGTAGCCCGCGTAGTTCAGCGATGCGAGCCAGCCGCCATGACGCAGGTCGAGTGCGCCGCCGTGCAGCATCAGCGGCAGAAGCGGCGTAAAGGCGAAACGCCCGACGCCCAGCGCGACAGCGAGGGTGACCATGCAGGCCAACGCCGCGCGGCGCCCGGCGTACGGGCGTGGCTCGGCAACGTGGACGGCGCCGGGGACGTAATCGTTCATGAGTTCAATGGGTTAAGCAACTGCCTGCCATCCTAGGTCATTCTATCGTTCACGAAAAATGAATTATCATGAATCGATGCATTCCGAGGAGAGAACTATGGATCTCGCCGAACTGGCGATTTTCCGGGCGGTCGTGCGGGAAAACGGCGTGACGCGGGCCGCCGCCAAGCTCAACCGCGTGCAGTCGAACGTGACCACGCGCATCAAGCAGCTCGAAGATCAGCTCGGCACGCCGCTCTTCACGCGCGAAGGCCGCCGCCTCATTCTCACGCCCGCTGGCGAAACCCTGCTGCCCTACGCCGAGCGTCTGCTGGCGCTCGCCGACGAAGCGCGCCATGCGTTGAAGGCCGGGCGCCCGGCGGGACGCCTGAGGCTCGGCACGATGGAGAGCGCTGCGGCAAGCCGACTGCCAGGCCTGCTTGCGCACTATCACCAGACGTGGCCCGAGGTCACGCTCGAACTGGAAACGGGCACAACTGGCACGCTGATCGAGCGTCTGCGCGAATACGAAATCGATGCCGCGCTGATCGCCACGCCGCTCGACGGCCTGCCGGACCCCGAGGTGTTCGACGTCGTGCCGGTCTATCGCGAGGAACTCGTGATGCTCACGCCGCGCGGCCACCGGCCAATCCGCCAGCCCGGCGACATCGCGCTCTCCACGCTCGTCGCGTTCGAGCGCGGCTGCGCGTATCGCGCCTATGTCGAGCGCTGGTATCTGGAGCACGGCATCCGGCCTTCACGCGTGCTGGAACTGGGCTCGTATCACGCGATCGTCGCGTGCGTGGCAGCAGGCGCGGGGGTGGCCGTCGCGCCGCGCTCGGTGCTCGAACTGCAACGCAGTGCCGACGAGGTCACCATGCATTCGCTTGGCCGGCTTGGCCAGATCGACACGCTGCTCGCCTGGCGGCGCGGCCACTTTTCGCCGGCGCTCGGCGCGTTGAAGGACGCGCTGATGGAGCATGCGCAACGCACAGGCTGTGCGGCGTCGCCATTAGCAGGCGAGGCTGCAGCCACGGCGGAAGGCCTTCACGCCATCTAAGCCGCGCGGAAAACAAAAAGGGCTGCCCTCACGGACAGCCCTTTTTTCATCGCAAAGCAGCCATCAAGCCGCGACGATTACAGCTTTGCTTCGACCCAGCCCTTCACGCCGGCCAGCGCGGCCGGCAGATTGCCCGGCTCGGTGCCGCCAGCCTGCGCCATGTCGGGACGGCCGCCGCCCTTGCCGCCCACCTGCTGGGCGACGAAGTTCACGAGTTCGCCGGCCTTGACCTTCTTGCTCGCCTCGGCGGTCACGCCGGCGATCAGGCTGACCTTGCCGCCTTCCACTGCCGCCAGCACGATGGCCGCGCTCTTGAGCTTGTCCTTGAGCTTGTCCACAGTCTCGCGCAGCGTCTTCGAATCGGCGCCATCGAGCGTCGCAGCGAGCACGTGCACGCCGTTGACTTCGATCGCCTGGCCCACGAGCTCGTCGCCCTGGCTCGATGCCAGCTTCGACTTGAGCGCGCCCAGTTCCTTTTCCAGCGACTTGACCTGGTCCTGCACCTGCGCGATGCGCTGCGTGAGCTCCGAAGGCTGCGCCTTCAGCGCCGCTGCTGCCGCGTTGACGCGAGCGTCGAGGTCCTGAACGAAGCGCACGGCGTTGTCGCCCGTAATCGCTTCCACGCGGCGGATGCCCGCGGCCACGCCGCCTTCCATCACGATCTTGAAGAGGCCGATGTCGCCGCTGCGATGCACGTGCGTGCCGCCGCACAGCTCGCGCGAGAAGCCGAGGTCGAGCACGCGCACTTCGTCGCCATACTTCTCGCCGAACAGCGCCATCGCGCCGCCCTTCACGGCATCGTCGTACGACATCACGCGCACGATGCCGGGCGCGTTCGCGATCACTTCCGCGTTGACGATCTGCTCGACGCGGCGAATTTCGTCGTCCGTCATCGGCGCGTTGTGCGCGAAGTCGAAGCGGGTTTTATCCGCGTCGACGAGCGAGCCCTTCTGCTGCACGTGCGCACCGAGCACTTCGCGCAGCGCCTTGTGCATCAAGTGCGTGGCCGAGTGGTTGCGCGCCGTGCGGGCGCGGCGAATGGCGTCGATTTCCGCCTTCACGACGTCGCCGACCTTGAGCGTGCCTTGCTCGAGCGTGCCGTGGTGGCCGGCAACGTCGGCCTGAACCTTGAGCGTGTCGGCGACGGCGAAGCGGATGCTCGCGTTCGAGATCACGCCCTGGTCGCCCACCTGGCCACCCGATTCCGCGTAGAACGGCGTGTGGTCGAGCACAACCACGGCGTCCTGGCCCGTCTCCACTTCGTTGACCGAGGAGCCGTCCACGTAGAGCGCGACGACCTTCGCGTCGTCGAACACGATCTCTTCGTAGCCGTGGAACGTCGTCTTCGCGCCCGAGTATTCGAGGCCCTGCGTCATCTTGAACTTGCCCGCCGCGCGCGCCTGCTCGCGCTGACGCGCCATCGCTTCGTCGAACGCCGGCTCGTCGACCGTCATGTTGCGCTCGCGGCACACGTCGGCCGTGAGGTCGAGCGGGAAGCCGTACGTGTCGTGCAGCTTGAATGCGAGTTCGCCGGAGAGCGTCTTGTGGCCCTTGGCCTCGAGGTCCGCGAGTTCGGCTTCGAGGATCGACATGCCGTGCTCGATGGTCTCGAAGAAGCGCTCTTCTTCCTGACGCAGGACGTCCGTCACGCGTTGCTGCGCTTCGGCCAGCTCCGGATACGCCGCGCCCATTTCGGCGACGAGATCCGCCACCAGCTTGTGGAAGAACGCGCCCTTCTTGCCGAGCTTGTAGCCGTGGCGGATCGCGCGGCGCACGATACGGCGCAGCACGTAGCCGCGGCCTTCGTTGCCGGGAATCACGCCGTCGACGATCAGGAACGAGCACGCGCGGATGTGGTCGGCGATGACCTTCAGCGAGTTGTTCGTGAGATCGGGCGTGTTCGTTTCGCGCGAAGCCGCCTTGATGAGGTTCTGGAACAGGTCGATCTCGTAGTTGCTGTGCACGTGCTGGAGCACGGCGGCCAGGCGTTCGAGACCCATGCCCGTGTCGACGCACTGCTTGGGCAGCGGCGTCATGTTGCCCTGGGCGTCACGATTGAACTGCATGAACACGAGATTCCAGATCTCGATGAAGCGGTCGCCGTCTTCTTCAGGCGATCCCGGAGGGCCGCCCCAGATTTCCGGGCCGTGGTCGTAGAACACTTCCGAGCACGGACCGCAGGGGCCGGTATCGGCCATCTGCCAGAAGTTGTCCGAAGCGTAGCGCGCGCCCTTGTTGTCGCCGATGCGGATGATGCGCTCGACCGGCACGCCGATTTCCTTCGCCCAGATGTCGAAGGCTTCGTCGTCTTCCTGGTAGACGGTGACGGTGAGTTTCTCAGCCGGCAGCGCGTAGACCTTGGTCAGCAGTTCCCAGCAGTAGTGGATCGCGTCGCGC
The DNA here is from genome assembly GCF_009789655.1 of Paraburkholderia acidiphila. Lineage (GTDB taxonomy): Bacteria > Pseudomonadota > Gammaproteobacteria > Burkholderiales > Burkholderiaceae > Paraburkholderia > Paraburkholderia acidiphila. The sequence goes on along the minus strand of NZ_CP046909.1, from coordinate 1,097,921 downwards.
TTGAAGTAGTCGCCGAACGAGAAGTTGCCGAGCATCTCGAAGAACGTGTGGTGACGCGCCGTGTAACCGACGTTCTCGAGGTCGTTGTGCTTGCCGCCGGCGCGCACGCTGCGCTGCGCGGTCGTGGCGCGCGTGTACGGGCGCTTGTCGGTGCCGAGGAACACGTCCTTGAACTGCACCATGCCCGAGTTGGTGAAGAGCAGTGTCGGGTCGTTGCCCGGCACGAGGCTCGACGAGCGCACGATCGTGTGGCCCTTCGATTCGAAGAACTTGAGGAATTTCTCGCGGATGTCGGCGGCTTTCATGGCGTGCGTTGGGTCCTTCCTGGGGCGTCCGGTGCGTCAATCTTGGTCGTGGTCGGGGCCCCGGCCGGTGGCGAAAACCCCGATGCTGAATCGAACGATTATACGGGATCGCCGCGCCCTCGCGGCGGCGCAGCCGGCGTGGTTTGCGAGAGCACGACAAGGTGTGCCGTGGCACGATGAGTCGATGGATTTAGTTCCGCACTGCGGAACCATGTACCGAAAATTGACGCATGCCGTGCCTTTTCGCTTACTATGGGCGGCATCGGCCAGCGCGCAACGTGCGCTCGCTGCCTGCCTTAGAACGACATTGGAAGACACAGCATGGGCGCTCTCAGCCATATCCGCGTACTCGATCTCACCCGCGTCCTCGCCGGACCGTGGTGCGCACAGACCCTCGCCGACTTCGGTGCCGACGTGATCAAGGTGGAACGCCCCGGCGCCGGCGACGACACGCGCCATTGGGGGCCTCCGTACCTGAAAACGCCCGACGGCGCGGACACCGCCGAGGCTGCCTACTACCTCGCCGCGAACCGCAACAAGCGCTCGGTCACGGTGGACATCGCCACGCCCGAGGGGCAGCGCATCGTGCGCGAGCTGGCTGCGCAAAGCGATGTCGTGCTGGAAAACTACAAGGCTGGCCAGTTGAAGAAATACGGGCTCGACTACGAGTCGCTGCGCGAAGTGAAGCCCGACCTCATCTACTGCTCGGTCACCGGCTTCGGCCAGACGGGGCCCTACGCCTCGCGTGCGGGTTACGACTTCATCGTGCAGGGCATGGGCGGCTTCATGAGCATCACCGGCGAGCGCGATGCGTTGCCGGGCGGCGGTCCGCAAAAGGCCGGCGTCGCGATCGCCGACCTCATGACCGGGATGTATTCGACCATCGCCGTGCTCACGGCGCTCGCACACCGTGACCGCACGGGCGTGGGCCAGTACATCGACATGGCGCTGCTCGACGTCCAGGTGGCCATGCTCGCGAACATGAACTCGAACTACCTCGCAAGCGGCAATCCGCCCGCGCGCTGGGGCAACGCGCATCCCAACATCGTGCCCTATCAGGCGTTCCAGACGAGCGACAGCTGGATCATCCTCGCGGTGGGCAACGACGGGCAGTTCCGCAAGTTCGTCGAAGTGGCGGGCCAGCCCGAACTCGCCGACGACGAGCGCTTCGCGACCAACCCGGCGCGCGTGCGCCATCGCGACACGCTCGTGCCGATCGTCGCCGGGTTGATCCGCGCACGCACGAAAGCCGACTGGATCGGCGCGCTCGAAGCCGCGGGCGTGCCGTGCGGGCCGATCAACAACCTCGCGGAAGTGTTCGAAAACGAGCAGGTGATCGCGCGCGGACTGCAGGTGGATGTGCCGCATCCTTCGGGCGGCACGGCGCGGCTCGTGGGCAACCCCATCCGCATGAGCGAGACGCCGCCGCGCGTGACGAGCCATCCGCCCACGCTCGGCGAGCATACCGATGCGGTGCTGCGCGAGGTGCTCGGCTACGGCGACGAGCAGGTGGCGGCGCTGCGGGGCAAGGGCGTGGTGTGACCGCCACGCCTCGGGCGGCGGTGCTTAGCCGCCCTGTTTCCCCGCCGACATCAGCCACTCGTACCCCTGCGGCCAGTCAACGAGCCCGCTTTCCGCGTTGATATGGCCGCGCGCGCCGATCTCGACCCAGCGGCTGTCCCACGCCTGCGCGCAGCGCTCGGAAAACGCCACGCCGCCATACGGATCGTCGCTGCTCGCGACCACGACGCTCGCAAACGGCAGCGCCGCCAGCGGAACCGGATCGAAGCCCCGCGCGTCGCGCGGAAATTCGGGACCGTGCGGATCGGGTAGCGCCACCAGCAGCGCGCCGGCCACCTTCTCGCGGGTCGCGGCGCTCGCGTGATGCACGGCCCAGTGCGCCACGGTCAGGCAGCCCAGGCTATGGGCGGCGAGGCGCACGCCAGCAGGCGCGCGTTGCACGGCGGCCTCGAGCGCCGCGCACCACGCCTCGCAGTCCGGATGCATCCAGTCGGGCATCCGCACCCGCTCGAAGCCCGCGTGCGCGGCCTCCCAGCGCGTTTGCCAGTGCCCCGGCCCCGAGTTCATATAACCCGGCAGCACCAACACGCGCGTTTCGCTCTTCGTCACTTTTCCCCTCGCTTTTCGTGGTCCGCGCGACGATCCGGCACCGGGACTGGCACGGCGGGTCGCGTCAGGTAGAATGGAAGACACCATCGGGTGCCCGGTTACGCGCTTTTATCCTTTTGACGGGCGCCCTCGAACGACTCCCTTTTCGCATGAATACCGAACGTAAAGACGCCGACCGCACGGACGCGCCTGCGGCATCCAATTTCATCCGCAACATCATCGACGACGACAACCAGTCGGGCAAGTGGGCACAGCGCGTCGAAACGCGCTTCCCGCCGGAGCCGAACGGCTATCTGCATATCGGCCACGCGAAGAGCATCTGCCTGAACTTCGGCGTGGCGAAAAGCTACGGCGGCGTGTGCCACCTGCGCTTCGACGACACGAACCCGGAGAAGGAAGACGTCGAGTACGTCAACTCGATCATCGACGCCGTGGAGTGGCTCGGCTTCGAGTGGAAGAAGGCCGACAAGGAATACCTCTTCTACGCGAGCGACTACTACGACAAGCTCTACGAGTTCGCCGAACTGCTGATCCAGCGCGGCAAGGCGTATGTCGACAGCCAGTCGCCCGAAGAGATGCGCGCGAACCGCGGCTCGGCCACGGAGGCCGGCAAGAACTCGCCGTTCCGCGATCGCTCCGTCGACGAAAACCTCGACCTGTTCCGCCGCATGAAGGCCGGTGAATTCGAGGAAGGCGCGCACGTGCTGCGCGCGAAGATCGACATGGCGTCGCCGAACTTCAACATGCGCGACCCGGTCATCTACCGCATCCGCTTCGCGCATCACTACCGCACCGGCGACAAGTGGTGCGTGTACCCGATGTACGACTACACGCACTGCATCTCGGACGCACTGGAAAACATCACGCATTCGCTGTGCACGCTCGAGTTCGAAGACCATCGCCCGCTGTACGACTGGGTGCTGGGCGAACTGGCCGACGCCGGCGTGTTCACGCGCCCGCTGCCGCAGCAAATCGAGTTTTCGCGTCTGAACCTCACGTACGCGATCACGAGCAAGCGCAAGCTGCTGCAACTCGTGACCGAAAAACACGTGGACGGCTGGGACGATCCGCGCATGCCGACCATCGTTGGTGTGCGCCGCCGCGGCTTCACGCCGGAAAGCATCCAGCTTTTCTGCGAGCGCATCGGCGTGACGAAGGTCGATTCGTGGATCGACATGAGCGTGTTCGAAGGCGCGCTGCGCGACGACCTCGACGACAAGGCGCCGCGTGCGACCGCCGTGCTCGACCCGCTCAAGCTCGTGATCGACAACTACCCCGAAGGCCAGTCCGAGGCATGCAGCGCGCCGGTGCATCCGCATCATCCGGAGCGCGGCAATCGCGCGTTCTCGTTTTCGCGCGAACTGTGGATCGAGCGCGAGGACTTCCAGGAAACGCCGCCGAAGGGCTATTTCCGCCTGTTCCCGGGTAACAAGGTGCGGCTGAAGTACGGCTTCGTCGTCGAATGCACGGGCGCCGAGAAGGACGCCGGCGGCAACATCATTGCCGTGCACTGCAACTACTTCCCCGACAGCAAATCGGGCACCGAAGGCGCGAGCAACTACAAGGTCAAGGGCACGATCCACTGGCTCAGCGCCGACAACGCCGTGCCGGCCGAAGTGCGCCTCTATGACCGCCTGTTCCGCGAAGAGCAGCCCGACGCGGGCGGCCGCGACTTCCTCGAAGCGCTGAATCCGGACTCGAAGCGCGTAGTCCAGGCGTTTGTCGAACCGGGCGCGCGCGACGCCGCGCCCGAAGACCGCTATCAGTTCGAGCGCCATGGCTACTTCGTCGCCGACCGCTACGATTCGAAGCCGGGTGCGCCGGTGTTCAATCGCATCGTTGGTCTGCGCGACAGCTGGGGCAAGTAAGGCCCGCACGCGCCAGGAAGCAAAAAGCCCGCACGGAAGTCGTGCGGGCTTTTTTTATTTCGACAGCGGCTTGCGAGAGCAAGCCTAAATTCTGCGATGCAATTCCGCGAGCGAAAGCGTCGTGTTAAAGAGGCGCGCGAGACTGCGGCTCGCGTAGCGATCCACTTCGCCGGGCACGGTCCAGCGCCAGGCGTCCATTTCCGGAATCATCACGCCGTCTTCCCGGCGCGGAAAGAGCGACACGCAAACGCAACGCGAGAGGTCGAGTTCATCGTCACTCGCGCGCGCGGCAAAGAGATGCAGATCCTTGTCGCGCCGGTACAGATAGCGGCCAAGATCGACGAGCCGCGACGGCGCGACTTCGATGCCGGTCTCCTCGACCATCTCGCGGCGCGCGCTCTGCGATTCGGTCTCGCCGGGCTCCCCCTGCCCCTTCGGAATGTCCCAGTGATTCGTGCCGGTTGCGTGCGCGAGCAGCACGCGGCCTTCAGGATCGAGCAGCACGATGCCGCACGAAACGATCTTGCCGTTCACCGCGCTCAGTGCTGCTTCTGGAAGACCCATGCGCCTTCGCCCGTGCGGCAGAAGTGCGGACGCAGCGTCATCGACTGGCCTTTCGCGTTGATGACGACCTCGGTATCGCGGCAGGTCTTGTCGCCTTCCTTTTGCGTATTCGACGGCGTGATGGTCGACGTGATGCGCGTGCCATTGCGCGAACCTTCGTTCGACCACGACGTGCTTTCGCCATCGGCCTTGTGCTCGACGGCGTCGCGCACGGCGTTCTGCAGCGAGTTGTAGTCCGCCTGGTTCATGAACGACATGGGCGTGTTGTTCAGAAAACCCAGGTTGGCGGCATGCGCGCTGCCCATGCCGATCGTGACAAAGAGCGCCGCGCCCAGGGCGCTCAGCGTGTGCAGGGTTCGGGGCATTCTCGACATGATGTGTTCTCCTCGACGGACTGAGCGATTCGGCGAAAAGCATAACACGCGCCCTTTTTTCGGCTTGCCGAGCAAGGCCGCGCGCCGGGTCCTTTTCAGACTGATCTGATGGTCCGGGTGATGGCCGATGACTACGATGACTCGTCGTCCACTTACACGCCATCAGGAATATCCGACATGACCTACACCATCGCATTAAGGGTCTTCGCGATCCTGCTGGCCCTCATCTGCATCGGCCTGATGTCCTTCGTCGCGCACTACACGCACATGCCACAAACTCAGGCACCCGGCCCGAACCTGGCAATCCGCCCCGAACATGCGCCGCGCTGGCCCGACGCCACGGTGCGTATCGGCACGGTCGCCTTGCTCGTGTCCTTCGTCGTACTCGCGGGGGTCTGCCTGCTGATCGCGGGCGTCTGACGCAGCGCGCTCAGTTCACGCTCAGTTCACGCTGAGTTCACCTCAATGCGCTCCCGGCTGCCAGCCGTCGGTAAGCGTGTCGAGGAACGCGATCACGTCCTTGATTTCGGCGTTGCTGAACACCGGCGCGTCGCCGGGCTTGCGATCGAACGGCGGGTCTGTGTTGAGATTGACCCAGTAGCGGCGCGGTAGATCGTCGAACTTCTGCACGCGGCCCTTCACCACCGGATAGAACGCCTCCGGATTCGTATCGCGCCGCGCGTAGAAACGCAGCACGTCTTCCAGCGAGTGGTAGATGCCGTTGTGGAAGAACGACTTCTTGAGCGCGACGTTGCGCAGCGTCGGCGTACGGAAGAGCCCGCAAAATTCCGCGCGGTGATCGAGGTCCGTGCGCTCCGGACCGCACGCGCCCAGGTCAAAGAATTTGCGGTCGTGGTTCACGGCAAGCGCGCGATTGCGCGGCACGCCCACAGCAATCAAACCGAAGTCGCTGAACTGCGGAGGCGAGCCGTCCTTCGCACGCTGGCTGATATGGCAGCTCGCGCAATTGCCCTTCTTCTCGTCGTTGAAAAGTTGCAGCCCGCGCAGTTCGGCGGCAGTGAGCGTGGCGTTGCCGGCCAGGTACGCGTCGTACTTGCTCGTGTACGGATAGAACACCTCGGGCGACTGCTCGAATGTCTCCAGTGACTTCAGCACGGCCTTGAAAGTCGCATCGTCGTCGGAGAGGACGCGCGCGCCGAATGCCTCGCGAAACGCGTCTGCGTAGGGGGCCGCCCGCACGGCCTCGGCCACTTTCTTCGGCGAACTCGCCATCTCGAACGTCGAGAGCAACGGAATGCGCGCCTGATCCGAACCTCGATCGACACGGCCATCCCACGTGAGCCCGCCGGTCGGCCCCGCATCGACGCTTTCATCGCCTTCGTCGTCGGAGTCGTGATAGTGCTCGGCGAACGCCGGCACGGCCTGCAAGTACTTGAGCGTCGGCACGGCGCGCATGCCGGGGCGTCGCATGTCCGTGCCGCCGATCTGCACGTCGAGCGAGTTGGCCGGCGTGAACGCGTGGTCCGGGCTGTGGCACGACGCACACGCCATCTTGCCCGAGCCCGAGAGCGACGGGTCGAAGAACATCTGCTTGCCGAGCACCGTCATGCGGCGCACCTGTGCGTAGACCTCGGCACGCGTCTGGCCACCTTGCGCGGGTGCGGCGATTTTCATCAGATTCGCACCCTGTCCGGCGCGCGCGTTGGCATTGGCGTCTTGCGCACGCGAGGCGCTGCCGGATGAGCCTGTCGTTGCATCCGCATTGGCGGAACCGGGCGCGTTGCCGTCGCATGCCATAAGCAGCGTCGACAGCGCCGCCGCCATCGCGAAGCGCCCCGCCTGGCGGCGCACGCCGCCGTGGGATCGAGCCCGCATCTCATTTTGTCTTCGCGCCGAACGACGCGCCAATCTACGCAACATGCCTGAGTCCCCGAAGCTTGGGCGCGGCGCGCGCCTGGCACGCCGCCGCTGTAGTGCGAATGCCGATGCGCTCACACGCACACCGAAGTCGCGAAAGCGTATGTCAGACATATGACGCTCAAATGACATGCAGTAAGACAGATGTCATGCAATCACAGGCTATAAAAAAGCTAAATGTAATTTTTTACATATCGCTGTCAAATTCCATTGCGACACTGCGCCTCGCCCGAAGGCCGGTGTCGTTCTCGCCAGCCTGCATGCGGGCCCCCAACGCGAGAGAGAGAAAAATGATCAACAGCAAGTGGTTCTATGCCACGCCGATCGCGGTAGCGGCGGCAACCCTGGCCGTCGCAGCTTGCGGCGGCAGCGACAGCAGCAAGCCCAGCTTTTCGTCGGTGAAGAACATCGTCGTGATCTACGCGGAAAACCGCAGCTTCGACAACCTGTACGGCAGCTTCCCGGGCGCCAACGGTCTGCAGAACCTGAGCGCGCAAAGCACACAGCAGCTCGATCGCGACGGCTCTGTGCTCGCCACGCTGCCCACCGTCTGGAGCGGCCTCACGCAAACGGGCGTCACGCCCGCGGTGACCGCGGCGATGACCGAGAACATGCCGAATGCGCCGTTCGCCATCGACGACGCGAAGGGCTACAACGTGCCGCTCTCGGTCACGACGCGCGACCTGTATCACCGCTTCTACGAGAACCAGATGCAGATCCACGGCGGCAAGAACGACATGTTCGCGGCCTACGGCGACTCCGGCGGTCTCGTGATGGGTCACTACACGACGAGCGCCGAACAGCTGCCGCTCTGGAAAATCGCCCAGCAATACACGCTCGCCGACAACTTCTTCATGGGCGCGTTCGGCGGCTCGTTCCTGAATCACCAGTGGTTGATCTGCGCGTGCACGCCGTACTACGCGAACGCCGACACCAATCCGGCCAAGCCGACGATCGCAGCCGTAGACGCCGACGGCGTCTCGCTCACGCTCTCGTCGGGTTCGCCGAAATCGGCGCTGACTGGCATTCCGAAGTTCGTGAACTCGGGCAATCTGACGCCGGACTTCTACGCGGTGAACACGATGCAACCGCCGTACCAGCCGAGCGGCAACGCACCGGCTTCAGGCGGCGACGCGAACATGGCCGACCCGTCGAAGGCGTCCACGATGCCCGCGCAAACGGCGCAGAACATTGGCGACCTGCTTTCGAATGCAGGCGTGACGTGGGCATGGTATGGCGGCGCGTGGGGCGCGGCCGTGAGCGCGGCGCAGAGCAGCACCTCGGGCGTGATCTACGGCTCGAACATGACCGCGCCGAATTTCCAGCCGCACCATCAGCCGTTCAACTACTTCGCGAACTACGCGCCGGGCACCGATGCGCGCGCGAAGCACCTGCTCGACGGCGGCATGGACGGCACGGAGTTCATCAAGGCGATCGACGCAGGCGCGCTGCCGGCGGTGGCGTTCTACAAGCCGCAGGGCAACCTGAACGAGCACGCGGGCTACACGGATGTGACGAGTGGCGACCAGCACATCGCCGACGTCATCGCGCACCTGCAGAAAAGCCCGCAATGGAACAACATGGTCGTGGTCGTCACCTACGACGAAAACGGCGGCTTCTGGGATCACGTTGCGCCGCCCAAGGGCGACCGCTGGGGTCCGGGCTCGCGCATTCCGGCGCTCATCATCTCGCCGTACGCGAAGAAGGGCTACGTCGACCACACGCAGTACGACACGACCTCGATCCTGCGCCTCATCACGCGGCGCTTCTCGCTGCCGACGCTGCCGGGACTCGCTAACCGCGACGCCGCGCTCAAGAGCAACGGCGCCCAGCCGATGGGCGATCTGACCAACGCGCTCGACGTCAGGCTCTAAGCGCTAAACGCCATCCAACCATCGATGGCCGGATGTCGATCATCCGGTTTGACGGGCAGCCTTCGGGCTGCCCTTTTTTATTGCGCCCGGGATTCATCGCTCCCTGTATGTCCTCCGCGCACCCTATATGCCAGCCGGGCGCCGAACCGCGACGTTTGACCACGGATCCTTCTCCGCGAGATGCACTACCTTACAAATTAGTTACTGCACAAATCTTGACGGAGGTCATTGTGAAATACGTCGAATCGACTCTCTTGCCGGGCGAGAGGATCGTCTGCGAGGGACACCCTTGCTTCTGGGCGATGGGTCCGCGTTTCACACTGAGCCTTTTGCTCATGGTTTGGGGCGTGCTCATCGGCACTGTGGGGACGTCGCCGTTCGCCGCGGTGGGTTTTTTCGTCGCAGGGCTGGGACTGTTCGGCGCCTCGCTACTCGCCTGGTGGACGACGGAATTCGCCGTGACCAATAAGCGCGTGGTGGCGAAGTTCGGCGCACTGCGCCGGCACACGGTGGAGTTGACGCTTGCGAAGATCGAAAGCGTGCGGGTCGAGCAAAGCCTGATTGGCCGGATGTTCGACTACGGTTCGCTCGTCATTGGGGGCGGAGGCCTCATCGCGACGCCGATTCCCGGCATCGCAAATCCGCATGAGTTTCGCCGTATGGTGTTTCTCGCGCAGGCGGCCGAAGAGCCAGTGCCGTTGCGACTCGTGGCGTGAGGGGTTGATTCGGCGTGAATTCGTGGTGTGTGAAAAAGCAAAAAGCCCGGCGGTGAACGCCGGGCTTTTTGTTTATTTGATCTGGCGCGACAGGAGGGGCTCGAACCCCCGACCCTCGGCTTAGAAGGCCTAGAGCCTGCATTCTCGCGATTTCCCGCTAACTCGATAACCCTATATTTTTCAATCACTTCCAGATACCATAGCTCTTCGAAATTATTTGGGGTTACGGCAAATTCCCGCTTTTGCGTAACCCCGGCGTAACCCCGCTGAGCCATGGAAACCTCGTTCCCCTTCACCGAAGCCCGGCTTCGGGCACTCCCCCTGTCCGCTGCCGGACAGCGCACGACCTATCGCGATACGAAGCAGCCTGGGCTGCAGCTGCGCGTATCGGCTGGCGGCGCCAAGACCTTCTGCGTGTACCGCCGCGTGCGCAACGGCGCGCCTGAGCGTGTCACGATCGGGCGCTGGCCCGACATCACCGTCGACGACGCGCGGCGCCAGGCGGCCGGCCTTGTCGCCAAGCTGGCTGCCGCTGAGAGCCCCGCCGCGGCGCGCCGCGCGGTGCGTGCCGAGATGACGTTCGGCGAGCTCTACGACGCATATCTAAAAGGCCGGATCACCGCAGGCAAGAAGCGCCCAGATCTGATCCGCGGGCTCTGGGAGCTCTATCTCGGCCCCCTGCCCGACGCGCCGCGCAAAGCCCACGCGAGCAAGCGTGAGAAGCCGGCCGACGGCGTCGACTGGTCGGGCAAGCGCGTGTCCGAGATCACGGTCTCGATGCTCGCGCAGCTGCACCGCCGGATCTGCGCGGCCGGCAAGGAGCGCACCGCAAACAAGGTGATCGCGCTCGTGCGCGCGATTTACGGCTACGGGCTCGATCACCGGATCGTGATCGACAACCCCGCCGTCGGCATCACGTTCGCGCCGGAGAAGGAGCGCGAGCGGTTCGTGCAGGGTGGCGAACTGCCGCGCTTTCTCGCCGCGCTCGAGCAGGAGGAGCAGCCATGGCGCGACTACTTCACGGTGCTCCTGTACGTCGGATACCGGCGCGCCGCCGTCGCGGCGATGCGCTGGCAGGATCTCGACGTCGAGGCGGGCATCTGGCGCGTGCCGGGCGAACGCGCGAAGAATGGCGATCCGATCATCCTGCCCGTGGCCGGGCCCGCGCTGTCGGCCCTGCTCAAGCGCAGCGCGGAAAAGGAGTCACCCGTCTGGGTGTTCCCCGGCGGCGGCCGCACCGGGCATATCACGAGCCCGCGTAAGGCCTGGGCACGCCTGCTCGCGCGTGCAGAGATCCAGGATCTGTGGGTGCACGACCTGCGCCGCACGCTCGGCTCGTGGCTCGCGATGTCGGGCGTGTCGCTGCCCGCGATCGGCCGCGCGCTCGGGCACAAGGATCCGCGTTCGACTGAGGTCTATGCGCGGCTCCAGACCGAAGCCGTCGCGGCAGTCGTGGGCATTGCGCACGATGCGATGGCTACCGCGGCGGCGAATACGGGGAAGCTGCCAACGCCGCGAGGGCAAAAATAGACGGGCGCGGTGCAGATCCGCGGGCTGGCGGTTACACGGCTTTACATCAAATTCTTGCGAAGTCTGCGGAATTCACTAGAATCGGGCAGCGGGGCGCGGATCCCGGGCAACACAATTCCGCGGGCGGCAGTGGCGCCAATCCACTGGGCGCGATGAGTGCGCCGACGACACGTACCCGTCGGAACTCGTCGATATCGCAGCGCGCAGTCCCAGGAGGGGCAAGGTATGGCACTCGTTGCCATGCCCGCCCTTTTCGTTTGTGCGGCATGGCTTCCCCGACAGGGACAACACCATGCCCACGACCACGCCGGAAATCACGCCAGCCGTCCTGACACCAGAGCAGGCCGCCACATACCTCAGCATCAACGAGCACACGCTCGCGCAATGGCGATCGAACCGCCAGCAACGCATTCCCTTCGTGAAGATCGGGGGCCGCGTGCGCTATCGCAAAGCCGACCTCGACGCATGGATTCAATCACGCGTCGTGGAGGCTTGAAATGGCCGCCAAGCTCTACGCAACGAACGACGTCGTCGCGTCGATCCAGCGAGCTCACGAGGCGTTCACTCACGTCCTCGTGAATCGCAGCTACGCGTCCATACGGCCAACCTATTTCCGCAGCGAAAAGCTAAGCGTCGAGCCCATCTTCAGCTACGCGCCATGGGAGCCCGCATCGTTAGCGCAGCTCGAGCGCTGGCGTGCGAATGGGGGCGTGCTCATCGATCGCAATTCGGTCCCCGACAAGGCAGGCGAGACCGACGTGCTGATCTTCGTCGAAGCGCCCTTCTCACTGGCACGCGTCACGCGCGCGACCGCCTTAGCGCACGAGCACGTGATAATCGCACGACCGCACGTCTGGCGAACTCACGAGGAAGCGATAGAACTGCGCGCACCTCCTGTCGAAACGCTGCAGGAGATCTGGAAGCACATCCGTGGCCGTCGCATGACCGACCTCGAGCTCGTCGATGCGACGGGGATCCCGATGAGTCGCCTGCAATACATGTGCGCGGGTCTCAAGCCGGGCAAGGAGCTGGAGATGCGGCCACGACTCGCCCCTCAAGCGCCCGGCCTCCTGCCGGCGTGGGAATGGATCAACGCCGGTGACGGCGCTGGCTGCACTGCATCGCGCAAAGCGGTCCGGCTGGCTGGCCACAAAAACGCCGTGCGCGAACTCGCGCGCCATGGGCACATTGCGCTCACGAAATATCTGGCGTTTGGCGCAGAGGAGCCCCAGTGGGAGAAGTTGGCAAGCAAGCGCGCCGCCGCACTTGCCGATCTCGCCGCTGTCCGCGCCTTGGTCGAGTCACTGCCTGACCACCTCGAGGCATAAGCACCTGCGACCAACACAAATTCGTTTGGGTGAATGCGGGAAACAACTCGATCATCGGTCCGGCAACTCCATACAACGCCACAGGAGCGCAAAACATGCGTACCGATGCCTCACCCAACCCGGCACCCACGACACTGCCCACGATGGGGTTTTCTCGATGGGAACAACTGCGTCATTTTGTCCCTGTAAGCCGCGAAACGTGGCGACGGCTCGTCCGCGACGGCCGAGCGCCACAGCCACAGCGATGGACCGAACGCTGCACGGTGTACAGCAACGAAGAGGTCCACCGCTGGATGCGCGACCCCGCCAGCTATCGCGCCGGACAGTTCGCCGCCACGGGAGCCGAATAGCATGCGCCGCCTCTCAAGCGATTCGATCGCCAGCCCCCTCGTGACACCGCTCAGGCTCGTTCCTGTCGGCCCCGCCCGCACGATACCGATCGACGTGTTGATTCCTGACGCTGGCGGCATGCGCGAGCCGGCGCGCGAAGCGCGCGTGCAGCTGTTCGAGCGTGTCCGTGAGAGCGGCACGCACGTCGACTATTGCGTCGTGGTCACGCCGATAGGTGCGGACCAGACGGCGTTCAACGACTTCGCAGACCAGCTCACCGGAGATGACCCTGATGAGCTGGTCGACCTCGCGCTTTCAGGCGTCTTGTTCGCGCGCGCCGACGAGCTCGACGACGAGTCGGAGGATACCGAATGAACCTGAATGTGATCGACAGCACGGGCGATTTCACGCCGGCCGAAATGCGGATCTTCCAGACCGAACTCATCGCGCTGCGCGCGAAATACGGCGACGACCCGGGCACAAGCGAGCAGGCGGCGGCGCACGAGGCCGGACACGCGATCCTGTGTGCCGCACTCGGCTGGCGGTTCGATGAGTCGCGCGTCACCTGGGATGGAGTGGTGTGGCACGGCGCGACGATGTGGAAGCACCGGTTGACCGGCAAGGCATTCCGGAAGGTGGACGAGCCTGACCACGTGTTCGCAATGGCGATTCAGGATCTCGGCGGCCGAAGCGGCGAAATGTTCGCAGGCAGCTTTCATCCAGCCTCGAGCGTCGACGAGCGGTGCAGCGCTTCGTTCCTCTGCCTCGATCTGGACGCAATCGCCGGACTGCCCAGCGGCACAAGTTACAAGCGTGCCGAAGCGATCGCCAAGCGCGCCATCGCCGCGAACGCGAAGACGTTCCACGAATTCCGCGCGCGGCTCGAGCGGCAGCGCTATGTCAAGGCCAAGGAGGGCCGCAGCCTCCTGCGGGCGGTCGCGCCGATCACTCCGGCGCCGGATTTTCGCAAGGGAGCTGCAACATCAGGAAGAGAACGCCAGCGCCAGAGCGCCCAGCGGCTCCTGACTGCGAAATAAAAAGGCCCGCTTGCAGGCGGGCCCGGACAAGGAAAACATGATGTCGCTCAACACCGCACTTAGTATAACTGATGAAATTTGTTGCGAAACGGGTTTTCCCGGGGGCAGGATCGCTGTCGGCTTCGGGCGCGGCAATCTCGGCACGGTCAAGCCGACTGTTGTCACGTGGCGCGATTTCGTCGCGAGGCTCACGGTGCCGAGCCAGGCTGATGTCGGCCACGATGTCTACCTGTCGCTTTCGAAGGATGAACGCGAAAAGCTAAAAAAGCGCGATTCCTTCATGCTCCCCGGTGTCTGCCGTGACGGAAAGCGCGACGACGCGCATCTCGAGTCGCGCAGCGCGGCAACACTCGACATCGATGAGCACGCTGACGCGGTCTATGGCGCGCTCGCGCTCGATTGCCTCGACATCCCGTTCGCCTACGTCTGGCACACCACGCGCTCCCATACCGAGCTCGCGCCGCGCCTGCGGATCGTGGTGCCGTTCAACCGGCCGGCGACACCGGACGAATACCGGGCGCTCGTTCCGGTAATCGCGGCACAGTTCGCGGCGACGATCGACGCGGCAAGCGTGAAACCGGCACAGATGATGTTCCTGCCCGTCCAGAATCAGGGCGCTCCCTTTGAATCGGGCTCGCAGGATGGCGATTTTGCGGATGTCGACGCGCTGCTGGCGGCCGCTGCAGCGATTGACGCTTCCGCGGTTGCGGTAGCGGCAGCGCCGCCAGCCCCAGTGCTCCCACCGGCCGAGAGGCGTTCAGCCGATCTGGCCTTGCTCGAGTCGATACTCAACGCGATTCCGCAGGGCACGCCGAGGGAGCCGTCTCGCCCGATCTATCTGAAAGTTGTGCTGGGCGCGCATTATGAGTGGCGCGGCAGCCAGCAGGCATACGACATCGTTCGCCCGTGGGCCGAGCTCTCGCCAACATTCAATGAGGCGAACTTCGATCGCGACTGGCAGAAGGCGAAGGACAATCGCGACGGCGCTAAAGCCACGCTCCAGACCATCAAGGACATCGCCGCCAGCTACGGCTGGGAAGATCCCACACTGGGCGATGGCTTCGAGGCGCTCCCCGCTTCCAGGCGCGAACGCCCGCGCTACCTGCGTAACGACAAGGGCGAGATCCACGCGCGGCTTGAAAATATCCTGACGGGCCTGCGCGATCCGCTCGAGTGCGGGGTGCAGATCCGTTACGACACTTTCCGCGCCGAGGTCATGATCGCCGCGGCCGGCACGGATGGCTGGCGCGCGTTGACCGACGCGGATTACACACGGCTGCAGCTGCAGCTCGAGCGTGTCGGGTTCCGGCCGCTGTCGGTCGAGATGCTGAAATCGGCGGTGTGGCTCGTGGCCGACGACAACCAGTTCGATTCGGCCCAGCTCTGGCTGCGCTCGCTATGCCACGACGGCGAGGCGCGCATCGATACCTTCCTCTCGCGCTACATGGGCGCGCAGGATTCGCCCTATACCCGCGCGGTGTCGCGATACATCTGGACGGCGCTGGCGGGCCGCGTGCTCGAACCCGGCTGCGAAGCGCCCATGGTGCCGGTGCTGATCGGTGCTCAGGGTTGCGGCAAGACGCGCTCGGTGAAGGCCCTCGCGCCGGCGCCGGAGTTCTACACCGAGCTCAACCTCGCGGACCGCGATTCCGAGGCGAGCCGGCGCATGCGCGGGCGTCTCGTGATCGAGCTGGGCGAGCTGCGTGGCCTGCACTCGCGCGACGCGGAATCCATCAAGGCCTTCATCAGCCGCACGGCCGAAGAGTGGCGCGCACTCTACAAGGAGTTCAACACCACGTTCGCGCGCCGCTTCCTGTTCTTCGGCACCACCAATCAGGATGAGTTTCTCGACGATGACTCCGGCGAGCGCCGCTGGCTCCCGGTGACCGTCCAGTCGTGCGATGTCGAGGCGGTGCAGCGCGACTGCCTGCAGCTATGGGCCGAGGCGCGCGAGGCGTTCGAGCTGGTTGGGATCGATTGGCGGGAAGCTGAGACATTGGCGCGGGCGGTGCACGCCCAGCACAAGATCACTGACGCTTGGGTGCCGGCGATTGCTCAGTGGCTCATCACGCCGGACGAGTTCGATCAGGGGCCAGCGCCAGAGACGCGCGAATTTTTGCGGGTTCACGACGTGGCGACTGGAGCGCTTCGGCTCGACGTAAAGGCGCTAGGAAAGCGCGAAGAAATGCGAATTGGTAAATGCTTGCAGCGTTTCGGGTATGAGCGTGCGCTCCGGTACGACGGGGCGCGCCGAATTCGTGTCTGGATGAAGGCAGCAGGCACCACCTGAACCACCTCGGTAAGCGTGGGTGGTTCCGGGCGAAACTGTTGTCCTGATTGGGCCGGAACCACTGGAACCACCAGAACCACCTTTATAGTTATTACGCGCGTGTGAGAATAGGCGGTACAGGGAGGTTTCCGGAAACAGGGGGTTCTGGTGGTTCCGGGTGGTTCTGCAATCAACCTGAAAAATTTTGCAGATTGAGCCGTGGTGCGGGCGGGCATACGTGGAGCAGACTGCGAACCCGATCACGGTGCGCGCGCTTCGCGCGATCGGGTGTCGCGCGCTCGCTCAATCGGTCCTCACGCGCGCGCGTACGCGCGCAAAGGCTCGCCAATAGCGGTCTGCGGCCTGGTCGAAAGGCGGCGCGGGAAGGTGTCGTGCGTGACCGAGAAATACGCGTTGCGCGGGCCTGCTGCGCGTCGGGCTCATCGGCGGCACCGAGAGCCACTGCCGGGCGCGAGTTGCCCGCGCCGCGCTGATACTCGACCTATGCGGCCGTGTTGAGCCGATCGCGCACGCGCATGATGACCTGACGCGACGTGCCGAGCGCCTGGGCAATGCCATAGACCGTCTCGCCAGCCGCCAGCCGCTGCTTTACGTCTGCCTGCTGCGCGTCGGACAGCGCCGACGGACGACCGAGGCGCGTGCCGGCCGCCTTCGTGCGTGCCAGCCCCGCTTGCGTGCGCTCGATCAGCAGATCGCGCTCGAACTGCGCAACGGCAGTCAGTACGCCCATCGTCATGCGGCCCGCAGCGGACGTGAGATCGACGCCGCCGAGCGCGAGGCAGTGCACGCGGATGCCGGTGTCCGCCAGCATCTGCACGGTGCTCTGAACGTCCATCGCGTTACGGCCGAGGCGGTCGAGCTTCGTCACCACCAGCACGTCACCTTCCTCCATCCGCTCGAGGAGCTTCAGGAAGCCCGGGCGGTCTGCAGCCGGCGTGCTGCCGCTGATCGCCTCTTCGATCACGCGCCGCTTATCGACATTGAAGCCAGCGGACTGGATCTCCTGCAGCTGGTTGGCCGTGTGCTGCTCGACGGTCGAGACGCGGGCATAGACGAAGGTGCGGGACATGGCTGACTCCGGGGAATGAGTACGAAAACGTATCTGTAGTTTAGTACAGGTACGGAATAACGCAAAGCTAATTTACGTACTCATCCGAACGCCATTACCCGATTGCGTACGCATACGAACGTATTCGTACCTATGCCTAGCCACGCCTAGCTGTGCCTACGGCTGGCGGTTAGCCAGCGGCCCCTCACACAGATGCAACGCGTACTCGCCGCGGTTGGTGGCCCTCCGGGGTACCTGCCTCACGCCGAGGTCGGTGGGTGCCGCCCGAGGCCCCTAGTCCCGTTATGGAGTCGGTCCCTTTTAATCGCTAACTCTGGGACCACCCTGGGTCCCCCACGGACGGGTGGGCAAATTTGGCAGACCAGCTCTCCGAACCGCGAACCGAAAAAACACCCGGACAAAATTGCAATTTCTTGCACGCTGAAGTGCGCGAACCGAAGTTAACCGCGAGAGGTTGACAGCTTAACCGCACCAGGTTAAGTTAACCTCTAAAAGTTAATCACTCACAGGAGAGCGAGATGATCAGTGCGTTTGGCGAGTTCGTACGGGATCTGCGCCATAAGCATTCCGAGTTGCTTAAGGACATGGCGGAGAAGCTCACGGTGACGTCGGCTTTTTTGTCGGCAGTTGAGGTAGGGCGCAAAAGCATTCCGGCCGACTGGTGCGGAAAGATCGCTGCCCTCTATGCATTACCGAAAGCTGAGGCCACGAAGCTGCAGAAAGCGATCGACGAATCGCAACGCAGTGTAACGATCGATCTCGACGGTCAGTCCGCAGCGCGAAGAGGTGTGGCGGTAGCTCTGGCGCGGCGCTTTAACGAAATGTCCGACGAAGAGCTGCAGCAACTCCGACAGAACATGTTTTTGCTTAAACCGAAGGGAGGTAAGTAATGCATGACTTTCGTGCTCTGCCGATGAAGCGGACCGAAATCCGGGATGTTGCCCGCGATCTTCGACGCTCGCTCGGTCTCGAGGGCCTGTTGTGGTTCCCGGTGCTGCAGCTGGTAGAGCACGCGTTCCCGCGCCTCGACAAGCAGTACCACTTTGAAGTTGCGGAACACGAAGAACTCGGCGAGTCACATGGGCTCACGGTGCGCGACGGCGATTCGGTCTGCATCAAGATCCGCGAGGACATTTACGATCGCGCCTTCTCCGATGAGGGTCGCGATCGCGGAACGGTAGCGCATGAAGCGGGGCACTATCTGCTTCATGCGCGTTCACCGGCGCTGCACCGCCACTTTGGCGGCCCGCTTAAATCCTATGAGGATCCGGAATGGCAGGCCAAGGCGTTCCAGGGCGAGTTGCTGATCCCCAAACATCTCGTCGGTGGCATGAGCGTCTGGGATGTTGCGAAGGAGTGCGGGGTTTCTTACGACGCCGCTGAGTACCAGATGAACCTGTACGCAGCCGGCAAATGAAAAGCGCGTTGACGAGTTGCAGCTCATCAACGCGCTTCCAGGAAAGGAACGCCAAACTGCTCCTGGCGCTCCCTCACTACTTGCTTACGTGCGACCGGAATGTTAGGTGGTCAATTCCGGGTAGTCAAGTCGTGAGTTCCCATCGGGGCACGCTTCTACGGAGGTGTCGCATGTTCACACAGAACCTGCGTCCGAAAGTCGTCCGTGTGAGCAGCTACGTTCGTCGCCGCTTCGGCCGCATCGAACGTGTCTGCCAGCACTGGCGTTCAGCACCGAGCGTGTAAACACCCGCCAGGCAACGGGTTCACCGGGAATCAAAAATCCCGTTGCCTGGCATGACGAACGAGATCGACATGACGATTTTTGTAAAAACGGCCGATCCTGCGGCCCTTCTCAAATCTATCAGGAAGCTCATCGACGAGCGCGGGATCGAGACGTGGGCCTACGACCGCGACGGCGATTTTTACCATACGCCCCCGCAATGGGACCGCAAAGCGTGGCTGCGGCCGTACGTTGTCGCTGGCGGCTTGAAACTTCACCTGATCCAGCGCAAGGACGAGCGTCTCACCAAGCCGGTATACGGCGTGTACCACGGCCGGTTCGCCGAAATGCTGCTCACGCACTTCGATGAACGCTGCAGTTCGGTCGAGACGTCGGCGGTTCAAGGGTCCTACGTGACTTAAACGACCGGCGCACCGTACGCTTTCGGACCCCGTCGGCCGGCATTGACCGTCCGGCCGACATTCAATCCGGCATGCCGATCTATGCCGCCGTCTGCCCTTTGCCCCGGCATCTCCTCCGCCCATCTAAGCGCAGGCCGAACTCTGGGACCGCAACGCGTCCCGACACGCGCGGCCAAAGAGTCGCAGGCCAGCTCTCCGAACCGCGCTGCGAAAAAACACCCCAGGACCCGAATCCGCAATCGCCTGCAACGTTCCCGTGCACATGTGCGCGAGCGCGTACATGCGCGTGCCTACGTGATGTGCGCGCACGCGTGCGTGCGTAACGCGGGAAACAATTGGATGATCAACCATCAGCGTTCTGATCAAGGAGTAAGCCATGCCGTGGGGTATTGCAGCCGGCGTAGTAGGTAGCGTAGCGGGCGCAGCCGTCTCGAGTGCGATGTCGCCGGGCACATCTGGCGGCAGCAGCGGGGGCAGTGGCGGCCCCAGCTACTACATTCCGACCGGCCTCGGTACCGCCGACACGACGTGGCAGAACCTGCTGAACGGTGCGGTCAGTGCGCAGAACGGAATTTCCGACCAGTTGCCGTATTACGGGCAATCGTTGAACGGGGGACTCCAGGCGGGCAGCACGTATGCACCGGGCTACGAGAACGCGGCCAGTAACGCGGCGCAGTATTACAACGGCCTGGGCAGTACGCTTGCGCAGCAGTCCAACCAGAATTTCAACATGCAGCAGGCGCTGCAGGGCGCCGGGCAGTCCGTGTTCAACCTCGGGTTGGACCCGCAGAGCGCGCTCTACAACTCCACACTCAACCAGCTCCAGCAGCAGACGGGCGCGACGAACTCAATGTATGGACTCGGCTCGTCGGCGGCAGGCGCCGGCGTGCAGAATCAGGCGCTGTCGAACTTCAACATCGACTGGCAAAACAACCAGCTCAGCCGCGCGCTGCAGGGTCTGCAGGGCTACGGCCAGATCGCGAACGTCGCCGGAAACTACGGTCAGCTCGCGTCGAACCAGGCCTCGCAGGTGCCGTCCTACCTGCTGCAGGCCGGGCAACTGCCGTACACGACCGGGCAGACGATCGCGAGCCTGCCGGGTACGCTCGCGGGCCAGTACGCCAGCGGTGTCGAGCAGGGACCGCTTTCGTCGGCCTCGAGCATCATGAGCGGGATCATCCCGTACATGAACTACGGCCAGGGCGCGCAGTCGATCCCGTACCAGTCTCAGGCGGCCGGTGCCGGTGCTGCGGGCAGCATGGTTTCACAAGGGATCAATACCGCGCTAGGCAACTATTTCGGCGGCTCGAACTACACGGGGGACTTTTCCGCTGCGACGCCGTTTTCGTCGAGCGGATTCTATGACCCAACGACGTTCGGCCCATCGGGTTATGGCGGCGGCTACACGTACGGTGGTAGCAACTCGTACGGCTTCACGATGTGAGGGAGACGATGGCGAACGACACCAAACAGCCCGATCCACCGCTGCGCTACGTGGACATCACAATCAGCCTGACCGGCGCTGAAAACCAGCTCATCTGCGCCGCCATCTTCCGCGCGAACAAGGCGGGCCTGCTGCGTGATTTCGTGGGGCACATTGGCCCGGAAGTCTTCGACAGCATTTTCGACAAGATTGCTATCGCTTCCGCCGAACAGGGCGATCCATTCGCCCAGATGCACTGTCTGCGCAAGGGTCTCCTGTTTGGCGGCGGAACAGGCACCGCGCAGTAGTGCGCCGGCACCGCCGCCATTTTCTGACCAGTCGTGAAGCGTGCGAGCCTACGCCGAGCGTAATAGTGGCTCGGGCAAGCGCGCAACGATGCCGCCAGCGGCTTCCACGTCCTCGCCCCCTCCTGTGCCCCGTCCTGCGCTCGCCGAGCCGTCCTGCGCCCATATCGTGACCGCGTCGGCGTGCGGCGCGAGGTGGTCGGGCGCGAGGTGGGCGTAGCGAAGCACGTTTTCGTACTTCGACCAGGCACCGAGCTCCATCAGCCGCGGCAACGGTGTCCCGCTCTGGACGTGCCACGACGCCCACGTGTGCCGGACATCGTGGAACCGGAAATGCTCGATCCCTGCTCGAGCTACGGCACGGTCCCACTGGCCGATGTCCCACTTCGCGATCGGCTTACCCTTGCGCGTGAACACGTACGTGTTGTGCTTGCCGAGCTGGCGGCGGATCACGTCCACCGCTTCGGCGTTCAGCGGCACACCAATCGGTCGGCGCGCCTTGGCCTGGTCGGGATGGATCCACGCCCGGCGCTTTACAAGGTCGACCTGTGACCACTCCAGACCCAGCAGATTGGCCTGCCGAAGCCCGGTCGCGAACCCCAGTATCGCGACGTCACGCATCCAGTCCGCGCTGATCGCCTCGAGCAGCCGCTGCGCCTCTTCGCGCGTGATCCAGCGGATGCGCTTCGCGTTGCCCGGGATCGCCGGCAGTTTCGGCATGTGCTCGACCCACTCCCAGTCGTTGAGGGCCGTATTGAGCATGACGCGAATCGTCGAAAGGTAGAGATTTTTCGTCGCCTTCGAGACGGGCCTGGGCTCGCGCGTGCGCCGGTTGACCGTGGGCAATGCTGCGAAGATCTCGTCGCGCGTGAGCGAGTCGAGCTTCCGGCCGCCGAAGTGCTCACGAAAGTGCCGGATGTGCAGGGCCTTGTTCGCGTAGTCCGCGGTGCCAGCGCTTTCCTGCAGGAACCGCAGCGCCGCCTCGTCGAACGTCCGCGAGGGGCGCTCGCCGAACTTCGCGGCCCGCCAGAGCTCGTGCTTTACCTTGTCGTGGAGTTCCTGGGCTTCCGCCTTGTCGGCTGTGCCAGTAGTTTGTCTAATTCGCTTGCCGCCTGGCGTGCGGACATCGAGGTAGTAGACGCCGTTTTCGCGTTTTCGGATCGACATGGCTTGCTCTCCTGTTCCTTGGGCGTTGGTGGAGGCGTATTGCTCGGGGCGGTCGCTTCTCTCAGCTTGTCCGGCCAGACGCGCCAGGCACCGCCCACCTTGAAAAAGCCGAGGCTCTCCCGGTGGGCGTGCACGGTCCAGTACGAGACGTTCAGCAGCGCCGCAGCTTCCTTCAGCGTGAGTGCCCGCTGGCTCATATCCGGCCCACGAGGCGGGCTCCCGGGCACCGCTGGGGTGTCCGGTGGCTCCTCGACCACATCGGGCTCGTCAGGCGGTTGCGCGGGCGCTGCGGCACGCGTCTGCGGCTCGCTTGCGGCAGGCTCAGCCGGTGGCTGCCTGCGCTTCTGCCGAAGCCGCTCGAGAGCATCGGCAGCTTTCGATTCGAGCGATTCGGCCTGACCGCGGCTGCTTGCCGCGCGATGGCGGAGGCGCCTCACAACGTCGTCAATGTCGTCCATGCTGCGCCTTCCTCATTGTTGCGCCTTTGCCGGTCACTCTTCAGGGGAACCGTGACGGCGCGCACCAGCCTGCGCGTTGTCATCGACCAGTTCGGCTTCGTATTGCATGGCGTACGCGATCAACTCGAGCGCGTCGAGCAGGCCGCCCTGCGCGTCGAGACTGAGCGCTACGCGCTCGTCATTCCCTTCCTGCCTGACGCTGTTGCCCACGAGGCGGGCGATCGTCTGGATCGCGCTTGCCGCACGGCGCAGGACGGTCGAGCCGGTGTCGTTGGGCTCTTCACTCCTGAAGTGGTCATGGTCGAGAACCGACGCCACGCTGTTGCGCACGGGCTTAAGCATGATGGCCTCCCTCGCGTGGGAGACCCGACAGCTGGCGGAGTGCTTCACCGGCGACGTCGAGCGCGTCATAGACCGTCGGCGCCATTGCGGCTTCGCGCAGCGCTCGCATGCATACAAAACGGATGTGCCCGTTCAGCTCGAGCGGCTCGTGCGCCGCCAGCAGTTCGCGCGGCACTCTTTCGTGCACAAGCCTTCCCGGCTTCAGAGGGGCATCGTCCCAGCGTACGGCGGCCGAGCCATTCGGATACACCCGTACGGCTACGCCAACGCGCGTTGCGCACGAGTTGCGCACGCGATCGCCTTTGCGAAGAGGGGGAGTGAGAGTTTGCTCAGGACGAGCAAGTGCTTTGCGGCTCATGATCCGGACTCCTACGTTTTGTAAGAGCCTGCCGCCGCTGCTAAACGGGTGGGCAGGCGCATGGCAGGGTTAGCAGACCGGAACGTAGGTACCGGCAGGCGCGAGCGCCTCCCCACCATGGCCCGCCCGTAAACTGGGCGCGCAATGATACTACGGACGAAAAAATACCGCCTGGTGGCGGTTTCGTCCGCCTACGTTTCTCGGGCTGCTAAACCCGGTCGCTGTTGTCTCAGCGACGATTACAGAATAGGGCCACGTTATGAGGAGGTCAAGCAGATTCGCACGTTTGCTCGTACCAGGTATCGCATATTTTCGGCAATAATTGTCGGTTCCAACAATCCGCTGACAGCACGATGATTTTTCGCGCAAAAGACAAGAAAATGACCCCGGGGACATCCCGTGCTCGGCATGAATCAAACGGAAGCGGCGGAGTGCCGCTGACGCTCGATCTGGAAGAGCAGCCCGACACCGCGATTCCCGGAAAGCACGGCAAGCCAAAGCTACTTCTATTGGATCTCGACCCGGAAGTCGTTGCAGCTGTCACTTCAAAATGGTCCGACGTCGTTACTGGTACTCTTGGCCAACCATACGCAGTCGAACAGGCTTCGGGCTATACGCCGGTGATTAACCACGCCTTTCTATCTGGACACAAGGAGTGCGACATCATCGCCGTGGATTTCCAGGTGCGCCGGATCGTGAAGACTTCACCCGGGGAAAAGCATCGACCGGACGCGGAAACAGATCTGTGGGCGCGAAACAATCTCGGCTATATTGATAATCGCGGATTGACCGGGATGCGCGAACGCGAAACGTTCGATCGGATCGTCAAGCAAGGCGGCGTCCTCATCGTTTTTGCGGATTACGCGCCGCAACACGACGCGATCATGACGTCCGCTGACTACAGAGGCAAATTGGTACCCGGGTCAGCGGCAAACCTGAATGTCTGGAACTTGGTTCAGCCCCTCGAGCTTATGCAGGTATCTGATGACCATGGCTCCGTTATGGCGTCTACCGACTCATCCGACCTCGGCAAACTGGTAGCGAAGTACCTCCCGGAAAGCAAATTTACCTGCACGTTCAAATCGCGCTACTCGGGTGATCAATGGGC
Source organism: Paraburkholderia acidiphila (assembly GCF_009789655.1). Taxonomy (GTDB): domain Bacteria; phylum Pseudomonadota; class Gammaproteobacteria; order Burkholderiales; family Burkholderiaceae; genus Paraburkholderia; species Paraburkholderia acidiphila. The sequence goes on along the minus strand of NZ_CP046909.1, from coordinate 1,073,367 downwards.
GCCCCTAGCCGTCAACAAATTCAAAGAATGTGTTGCAGCTGCCCTCGGAAAGGAGGGGCGACTTGTTGCGCTCGTCGTTCCCCAACTGGCGAACAAAGCGGAATTCCTCAGTGAACTACTGACGACAGTCTTGCCTGCGTACTTACCCGACCTGTTCCCGGAAAATTCGACTGGTGCGTGGACGAAGCGGCCCGAATACGAGCTCCCGAAAATTGCAGAACTGCGCGCCGAAAAGACGCGGCTCGAAGAAGAGACCCGCGCAGCTATCGCTTCGTTAGACGACCAGATCGAAACCGAGCAGGCCACAAACGGCTGGATTCACGATCTCCTCACCACGACCGGCGACGACCTGGTGAATGCCGTGAAGCGTGCACTCGCTGAGTTTGGGTTCAGCGCCGTCGTGGACGTCGACGAGATCCGTGATAACGCTGGGCAGAGCCGACGCGAGGATCTGCGCATCGAAGATCGCAACCCGGTGCTCGTGGTCGACGTCAAGGGCATCGGCGGGCGCCCAACGGACGAGGACGCCACGCAGGCCAACAAGCATGCCCTGATCCATGCCAAGGAATCGAAAAACCCTGAAGTTCAGGGCTTGTCGATCATCAATCATGAACGGCATATGCCACCGCTCGAGCGCGACAACGCGATGCCGTTTCGTCAAGAGCTGCTCACGGTCGCGGAAGAAACAGATCTCGGGCTGATGACGTCGTTCGACCTATATCGAATCATCGTCAACATGCGTCGCTGGAACTGGACTTCGAGCGACGTCATGCCTCTGCTGTATGCGAGCAAGCGCATCGGGGTTGTGCCAGCGCACTACGAGTACATCGGCACCGTTGCAGGAGTTTGGCCGAAGGCGAAAGCATTCGGCGTTGTCATTGAGAGTGGAGTCGTCAAAGTCGGCGACACGCTTGCCATTGAAGGCCCAATCTATTTCGAGGAACTGCCTGTGCCCTCCATCCGTGTGAACAACTCGGACGTCCAGTCCGCCACGATCGATGACCAGGCCGGCTTCCCGAGCGAAAGCGAGGCGAGGATCCGTGAGGGAATGCGGGTGTACGTGGCGCGACACGACGATGGCGTTCCGGCAACGGAGACGTAACCCTCGGTTTGCCCGACCGGCACCGCCACGGCGTGGCCTTGACGGCGCCCGCTACCGCCCCGCCGCGGGTCGCCCCGCCCGCCCCGCGGCGTTCCAGACCATATCGAAAAGTGGACCGTAGATATCGGAAGACGTCGCGACAAACGACTCTACGAAAATCTCAGGCAGATAGAGATTCGCGTGGTATGCGGGCACCACTGCCGGGCCGCCGTGAATTGCCGCCATCACGGTGTTGCCTGTGTCCAGAGGTGCTCCCCCGATATCAACGAAAGAGAGCATCACGAACGCCGGGCCGTCAACTCCAAGCTTCGTGTGAGCTTCTATGAGCACCTGATGATGGAACTCCTTGACGAGTGCATCTTCAAACGCCCCCACCCACGCCACTGGTGAATGGTTCGCTTGCACGGGCATCACCGTTTCAATGCTCCCGTTCCTGAACAGCTGTGTATAGGAGAACGTCTCGTCAACCGCCGAGATGCTCATGGCACCGTCCAGATTAATGCGGGAGCTCCAGCCACCCGAAGCCAAAGGCGGCCGCAGGTATTGCGCCACGTCGTGCAGATTGCCGATGGCGAAATTCAACGTTCCAAGGATGGAAGCCATCGGAATGATATGCAGCACGCCAACAGCCCCTTTCCGCAGAGGCGCCGAAAGCGGCCGGTGGCGCAACCCGGTTATCCGCTCTTCGCGAAACACCCGCACCTTCTCGTTCGCCGTTGCACTTTGAAGAAAAGCGCTGCGCAATGTCGTGATGTCCATCGGATCGATGCCGGTTGAGGTCCGTGAATAGAAAGCGCCACCTTTGCGCACGCGGTGCGGTGCCTGGAAGCTCGGTGGCGTGCGCACGATGACGATATGCCCACCATCCGGCACGTCGACGGTCCCGAGGTGCACGCCAGGAACCTTGGGTTCGATGAGGTCAGTCAGTGCCGACTGCAGCGTGCGTAGCGCCTCGTCTTTGTCCTCGAGTTTGATCGGCTTGAATTCCGAGATGACACCACCTTGCTCATCAGCGCCCAGAATCAAATCACCGCCACGGGTATTGGCGAAGGCAACGACATCCGCGGCAAGACTGACGCGCGCGTCCTTTTCAAATGGGAAGTCGCGCTTAAAGTCGAGCGTGTGCGATTCCGGGATCTGGTTGTCCTTGAGCGCCTGAATATCGGCAAAGGTCACGTCTCGCAGGTCGGCTTTACTCAGCATCGGTCAGTTCCACGATAGAAGGGACTCGGCGCGATCTTATAGCATCGCCTCGACAGTCGCGAGCAGTCGCCAGCGCGTGCAAGACCATCCTTGATGCCATCGAGACCCCAAGCTTTGTCGGATGACAGCGGGCGCATGGGCCTGCGTGCGGCCGTTTGTTGCAGGACTGATACAGTTCGGCCCAGAGCCAGAAGCGCTTGGACAGCGATCCCGCCGGAAGACTTCAAGCATGAGGCTTGGTCCAGAAATTGCATGTCTTGGAGGTCCGTTCGACTCGCCCCAGATATCCGAAAGCCCCACTTGACGGCGGGAAAATCGGACGGATACTGTCTCTATGCGTTTGTCAAGCCGCAATTATGCGTGTCGAATCTCGGGAGTGCGCCATGAAATCGATCGAATTTGTTCGTGACCACAAGGCCGCGATCAGCGACGTGCTGGCGCAGTTTCACGTGCGCAATCTGCGCTACGTTCCGGAGGCGACGGAGCCGGTTGATGTGGTTTTGCTCGTCCAGCCAGACCGAGGAGTGTCGTACTTCGACCTGTTCAAGCTCGAGCTCGCACTGGAGGCGGAATTGCGCGCGAAGGTTGCGGTCTTGACAGAGGGCGGCCTGGAAGGCACCGACCGGAATCGGATTCTCGGAATGGCCGAAAAGGTCTGAGCGATGCCCACCGCCGGTGAGCGTTGCGAGCACGTACTGGAAGCGATCGACCGCATATCCGCTTACGTGAATGGAAGCGATGAGCAAGCGTTCTTGCAGAACGACGTGCTCAGAGACGCCTGCTACTACCGCTTCGTCGTTATCGGCGAGGCAGCGGATTGTTTGTGCAGGGATTGTTCAAACGAGATTAGTCAGCTCCGCGGCCAACATCCCGGCTTGGCCATGGGCCTCTCTTTCGCTCACAAGCTCCGGACGCGCCTGGCCCACATCTATCATCACGTTGACCCGACGATCGTCTGGGCCACAATCCAGAAAGATCTGCCTCAACTGCGCGCCGATATCATCGCGCTTCGAAGCTTACTTCCTTAGCTCGATTGCCGTCGGGCTACCCCACCCCGTCAGCGAAGGCTGCCAACTTCTTTATCGATGGCCCATTGCGCTGCGTCAACTTCCTCCACCAGCGCGGCAAAGTTTAGCGGGGATGCAAGGACGGTCCCTGTCGGTGGAAGCATTTCGGGGATGATGCCGCTCGCCCTGCCAATGCAGCGCTTGATAGTTGTTACGTTGGTCACTAGGGTGGGACTGCCAAGCTCGTCGATGCGGATCGAATTGATGGCGTCCGCAGCAATCCGCACTTCGTGAAATGCTTCGACGGCCACCACGTTCGAACCGGGCAAACCGGTTCGCGCAGCCTCGATGCGGAGGAATCGTAGAGCGCTTTGCGCTAGGCGGGTGATAGTTGCAATTGCCTGCAGTCGCCTCTTTTCAGCCAGATGCGCCCGGTGGCGATCCAGAGCCCAAAGCGCCGTCGGCACGATGACTGCGACCAGAATTGCACCGATCGATCCAATTGCCTGAACCCAGGCGGCGTGTACTTGCTGAATCGTTCCCCAGTCTGGAAGCGTAGGCATTGTTTTTGTGGTTTTGTGCGCGCCCTACTGGGCTCGTCAGATTCTTCCGGATCGGCTAACTCGCTGCGAGCCGTGTAACCCCGGCGTAACCCCGCAGGGGCGTAAATCCTTGAAACTGGCGCGACAGGAGGGGCTCGAACCCCCGACCCTCGGCTTAGAAGGCCGATGCTCTATCCAGCTGAGCTACTGTCGCGTGAACGTGCGCAAGGCCGCGAGCGGGCCGCACGAAGACGGGGCTGGATTATACCGCGATCGTCCCACGCGGTCGCGCCTCGCTCGTCACGCCTGGCAAGGGCCTTCGCGCCAGATTCAAACCGGCTGCTGATGCAGCGCAAACCAGCCGAGGAAGATCGCGCCCGCGATCAGGCAATACGCACCGAACGATGCGAGGCGTCCGCGTCCTTCGAAATAGCGCATCAGGAACTTCACGCTCAGCCACGCCGCAATACCCGTGAGCACGCCGCCAACGACCGCAGTCATCAATTGATCTTTCGCGTGAAAAAGCTTCGGCAGTTCGAGCACGCCAGCCGCGAAGATGATCGGCGTACCGAGCAGGAACGAAAACTCCGCAGCTTTTTCAGCCGTGAGGCCTGCCGCATTGCCGGCGATCATCGTGAGGCCGCTGCGCGAAAAGCCGGGAATGAGCGCGCCGATCTGCGCGAGGCCAACGAGAAATGCCTGGCGGAACGTGAGCTTCTCGGGCGCACGATGCACACGCGCACGCTGGAGGCGATCGCCGAACCACAGCAGCACGCCATTGACCATCAACGCGGCCGCGACAATGCGCAGATCGTGAAAGATGGCTTCGATGCGCTTTTCGAGCACGAGGCCAACGATACCCGTCGGAATCGTCCCGATAATGAGCGCCCACATCATGTGGCCATCGTCGTTCTTGCGGCCGGCCAGCGAGTTGAAGAAGCCACTGATCAGCGCGACCCAGCGCTCACGGAAATACCAGAGGAGAGCGACCGCGGTTCCCAGATGCAATGCGACGAGGAACGGCAGCAGTTGCGGCGCGTGCTTGTCGATATGCATGCCGAACAGCGCGGGTACGAGCAGTGTATGGCCAAGACTGCTCACCGGAAACAGTTCGGTGACGCCTTGCAACACGCTCAGGAAGAATAGAAACCAGAGACTCACGCGCGGATCCTCGTAATGATGGTGTAAGGGGCCGGACCGTTGCGGAGCCGGTGCGGCAAAGCGCACCGATTATGCCTGGGCCGTATTGCAGCGCCAAGCCTGGAGATGGATTTGTCGGAAAAGTTACTGCGTCGCAACAAAGTTGGCTGCGAATGCACGGATCCTGGCGTGAACGCGCGCGTCGTGCTCGCGGGAACCTAACGAGGGGGACGGAACGTGGCGCGATCAGCGCGCCATCTTGTAGAAGAAATACGCGCTGCTACCGACAAAGAGGCTGAACAGCGCCATGCTCATTGCCATTGCGAGGTCCATGGGGAGGTCTCCTGCGAAAATGCTCTGTGCGCCAGCGCACGGTCATGCGGATTATGCTGACTCTCATCCTTGAACAAAACCCACGCTTTCCCGACAAGGGTTTTCACGCATGAGAAAGCAGCGCAAAATCCGCCTGCCCGGCGCCTGTGCGCCGCCCTCCTTCCATCCACCCCAGGCGCGCCCATGAACGCTCATCCAGAACAGGACATCCTCACCCTCAACCGTGGTGCCTCGACGCTGCGTTTCGCGCCGTGGGCCGGTGGCCGCTTGCTATCTTGGCAAGTCGACGGCCGCCCGGTTATCGTCTGGCCCGAGAATGCAAACTGGGCCGAGCCGGCACGCGTGCGCGGCGGCAATCCGCTGCTTTTCCCGTTCCTCGGCCGTCATCGCGTGGACGGCCAGATCGGCCGCTGGCGCGACGCCCAAGGCGTGATTCGTGATCTGCCCATGCACGGCTTTGCGCGCGACCTGCCATTTGCCGCGCAAGTCGACGACGATGAGCATGGCCTGAAAATGACGCTCGTCGACTCCGATGCAACGCGCACTGGCTACCCGTTCGCCTTTCGCTTCGAAGCGGCCTATCGGCTGGCCGACGCACATACGCTCGACGTAACGCTGGCTGTGACCAATACCGGCACACAGTCGCTTCCCTGGTACGCGGGCCATCATTTCTATTTCGCCTTGCCGCATGCCCAGCGCGCACAAACGACGCTCGATTTGCCGCCCGCCCAGCGCCGGCATCAACTCGCGGACGGTTCGATCAGCGCGCCCGAACCCGGCAAGGCGCAGTACAGGCTCGACGACGCAAGCATCATCGACCGCTTCCATGTGCTCGAACCGACGCCGCCGGCCACGCCTGTGCGGCTCGTCGCGCCAGGACTCGGCCGCGCGGTGACCATCGATCTGAACCGGCCCGGCTCGCTGCCCTGGTATGCCGTGACGACGTGGACCGAAGCCCCCGATTCGGACTTCTACTGTGTCGAACCCTGGCTTGGTCTACCCGATGCAATCCACAACGGGCTCGGCTTGCGCTGGCTCGCGCAGGGCCAAACGGAGACAGCGACGTTGCGCATACGCGTCGAGACGCTTGGCGGCTAATCTCGCCGACCGCCTTTGGCGCCGGCACGGGAAGGCGTGCTTCCGCTTTCGTCAGTCATTCGTCAGGCAAAACCCCAGTTGCGTTGGCAAAACCGCTAAAATCGTGCGTTTTGCCAGCTCGATGGGCCGCGTAGCGCGGTCCATCGAGGCAAAGTCATGCGAGGTTCAATGTTGGCACCAGGAATCAGACGGATTGCATGTGCGGCGCTCGTTGCGTTGGTCGCGGCGTGCGGATCGGCCCCGGTCGGCCCAGGCTTTTACCGCGTGGAACGCGGCGACACCGTGTACAAGATCGCGCGCAGCAATCGCCAGTCCGTGCAGAACATCGTGCGCTGGAACAATCTGTCGAACCCGGACGCCATCGAAGTCGGCCAGGTCCTGCGTGTGGAGCCGCCCGCCGGTACCGCGAGCGCGCGTAGCGGTGGCGCAGCCCGTAGTGCTGCGCCTGGCTCGCGCGAGAGCGCCAATGCAGCCGACACGGCATCTGCGCCGTCATCCGCGGAATCATCCACACCGACGGCAGCCGCCGCGCCTTCGATTGCGCTTGTCTGGCCGGCTAGTGGTCAGGTCATCCGCGGCTTTGATGGGCGCAATTCGAAGGGCATCGACATCGTCAATGCGGCAGGGACGCCGATCGTCGCAGCCGCGCCCGGCACCGTGGTTTATGCCGGCAACGGGCTGCGTGGCTACGGTAACTTGCTGATCATCAAGCACAGCGGCGATTACCTGACAGCCTATGCGCACAATCAGGCATTGTTCGTGAAGGAAGGTCAAAGCGTCACGCAAGGGCAAAAGATCGCGGAAATGGGCAATAGCGACAACGATCGCGTCATGCTGCATTTCGAACTGCGATACCAGGGACGCTCGATCGATCCAACGCGACAACTCCCTGCGCGCTGAGACAGGCCATTGCGGTCAGACGATCAATGGACGAAAAAAAAGCCCGGCATGGCGCCGGGCTAACGGGGGTTTGGCGCATATCGGCAAAGGACCGGTTTACCATGCGCCGAATCGCAATCTATCAACGGGCTTCCTGCGACGCAATCACTTAATTAGCCCGAAAATGTGCTACGCCGCACGGATTATGTGTCGCATCACTTTTCAGCAACGAATGAGGACGCCGGATCAACTGTTCCTGCGTATGGAATCGCGCACTCCAGTGACACACAGCGACAAGTCGTCGAATGGCGCAAAGGCTTGCTGGGCAGGCCATTCAGGCTGACGTAGATTGCTTTTCGAGGGCTTTTCACAAGCCCGTATCGTCGGTTTAAGGCGCGGTACTTTGCGCATTTTCGAGGCTACCGGCTTTAGTGGGCGAGCGCACGTAACCGTGCATTTATTCGCCATGCTGTACAAATTTGAAACATCAATTCGCAGCACGCTTAGATCAGATGTTTGGCTGATTTAATGTTGCTTATTGTCTGTATTTTGGCGGCACAAGCCTGGATATCGACAATTAATGTGATTAATACCGCCGAATCGGTGTCCTCTATCCGGCCAGCGGTTGGCGCGCAGACTATCGTTTATAGTATTGGCCGCAACGAATTCCCAATCATCATGACTATTGAAAACGCCAACCCCAGTTCGACGTACGCCAAGCTGCTCGGCGAAACCGCCAAGATCGACTGGCAGGATCTCGAACGTTTCTTCGCGCAAGGCAAGCTGCTGAGCGTGGCGCGCGACCTTGACCTCGTGAGCGTGGCTGAGGCCATTGCCAACGACGACAGTGCTGTCGTGACCCAGTGGCTGTCCTCGGGGCTCGTCGCGCGAATGCAAGCGGAAACCGCGGCCGATTACGCCGCTCGCAAGCCGGAATTGTGGGCGGTTGTCGTCTCGCCGTGGGTGTGCGTGCAGGAACGCGCTTGAGCGGCGCCGAGGCCCTGCCCGACCAGCGAGGTTGGCATCGACGCGTGCTGACGCTCGCGTTTCCCATCGTCCTCGCCAATCTCACGCAGCCCATCCTCGGGGCTGTCGACACGGCTGTGGCGGGTCACCTCGGCAGCGCAGCCGACCTTGGCGGCGTCGCGCTGGGCGGGCTGTTCTTCAACTTCGTGTTTTGGGGCTTCGGCTTCCTGCGCATGGGGACGACCGGGCTCGTCGCACAGGCCTACGGCGCGCGCGACCTCCCCGCATTGCGCGCGAATGTCGTACGCGCCCTGCTTCTAGCATTTGCGATTGGCGCCGCAATCCTGGTGATTCAATCTCCGTTGATCCGTTACACGCTCGCGGGCATTGGTGGCAGCAGCGAGGTGCAACGCAACGCTGGCATTTACTGCCTTGCGCGTATCGGCTCGGCACCGTTCGCCCTGGCTAACTACGTCGTACTCGGCTTTCTGCTCGGCACGCAGCGGGTGCGCATTGCCCTGCTTTCGCAGATATTTATCAATCTCACGAATATCGTCGCGGTGCTCGCCTATGTGTACTGGCTGCGATGGGGCATCGCCGGTATCGGTGCTGCGACGGCAACGGCGGATACGCTCGGGTTTGTCTTCGGCGCCTGCATACTGTGGACGCTACGTCCTCGCGGGCTCGCACCGCTTGCGCTGCAAACCGTGCTCGAACCCGCGGCGCTCAAGCGCCTCGTCGCGATCAATCGCGACATCTTTCTGCGTACGCTTTGTCTGTTGGGCTCGTTTGGGTGGTTCGCGCATCTGGGCGCGAAGCAAGGCGACGCGATCCTTGCTGCGAACGCGCTGCTGCTGAACTTCCAGACCTTCATGGCCTACGGTCTCGACGGCTTCGCTCATGCAGCCGAGGCGCTGGTTGGCGCGGCAATCGGCGCGGGCAATCGTCATGCATTCCGGCAGGCCGTGAAGATCAACCTGTTCTGGGCCGCGCTAGGTGCCTTTGGTTTTTCGCTGGTTTATTGGGCCTGTGGCCCGTGGATCATCGCTCAGCTCACCAATCAGCCGGCGGTGCGTGCCGCCGCCCAGGCATTCCTGCCGTGGGCCGCGCTTTCGCCGCTCATTTCCGTCTGGGGGTTTCTGCTGGACGGCGTATTCATCGGGGCCACGCGGACACGCGAACTCATGCAAGCCATGGCTGTGTCGCTGGCTGTGTTTCTGTGCGCGTCCTGGGCGCTGGTCGGGCCACTCGGCAATCATGGATTATGGATTGCCCTGCTCGTCTTTATGGCCGCGCGCGGTCTGACGCTCTCGCCCTTGCTGCCGCGCATTAGCGGCGCGATCAACGCGATGTCCACGCAATTACGCTGAGCACCCTCGCGCCCAGCATTGGCGCTTAGCTTATTGAGCGGGCGGCGGGTTGTCGATCATCATCGGCGGCCGATCGTCGGTTGGCACGCCGTGGTAGTCGGGCGGATCCTGCGGGGGAGTGCCGTGGTGGTGGTTCGTTGCGTTGTCGGCACATGCGGAAAGCAAAGCGGCCATTGCAAGGGCCAGATAAACACGGAACATTGCCTCAAATCCTTGCTGAGTGGTGATCCGATCAGCGCTCCAGACAGGTAGCGAAACGGCTGAACTCGCTATTTTTTCCGTCGCGACATTGTTCTAAGATGCGGACATGGCTGCAATCGACAGGAGGCTGCCATGGATGCCGAAACTATTGCGGGTCTGATCGGTCTTGGTGTGGGTCTGCTCGTTCTTCTCGGGCTATCGATTTTCGAATCGCGCGCCTACCGGAAGGAGCACGACGGCGAAGGGATGATGCATCACTGGCTGGCCGAGCATCATGTGCTCGACCGGGTTCGTCGCAGGCACTGAACCCAGCGCCGACACCCACCGGCGCGCACCTTGCCTGAATCTCGCCGCGACCAGTCGAGCTGGCCGTGTGGCGGCTTTCGTTGCTCGTTTCGCGAACGGCAGGTTCGCGTTTTCATTTCTTCGCGCGCCCCAACGCCAGAACCCCGGTTCTCTTTCGGAGACACCGGGGTTCTGGACGTTACTGCATAAGGAGCCTGACGATTACCTACTTTCACACGGGCAATCCGCACTATCATCGGCGTGGAGCTGTTTCACGGTCCTGTTCGGGATGGGAAGGGGTGGGACCAGCTCGCTATGGTCATCAGGCATGACGGGTTGCTGCGTCGCGCGGGTTCTGGTGAACCTGGCGCCACAGCCAATCGGGAAGAAGCGTAAAGAGGTGTTGCTGAATTGGGGTTGTGTTGTTTCTGGCACAACACCGATCTCTCAACCTGTGCGTCCTGCTCTCCACTGCGGGAGCGAGACACACCTGTTATAGGATCAAGCCTTACGGGCAATTAGTATCAGTTAGCTTAACGCATTACTGCGCTTCCACACCTGACCTATCAACGTCCTGGTCTCGAACGACCCTTCAAGGGGATCTAGTCCCCGGGGAAGTCTCATCTTGAGGCGAGTTTCCCGCTTAGATGCTTTCAGCGGTTATCTCTTCCGAACATAGCTACCCGGCGATGCGACTGGCGTCACAACCGGTACACCAGAGGTTCGTCCACTCCGGTCCTCTCGTACTAGGAGCAGGCCCCCTCAAACTTCCAGCGCCCACGGCAGATAGGGACCAAACTGTCTCACGACGTTTTAAACCCAGCTCACGTACCTCTTTAAATGGCGAACAGCCATACCCTTGGGACCGGCTACAGCCCCAGGATGAGATGAGCCGACATCGAGGTGCCAAACACCGCCGTCGATATGAACTCTTGGGCGGTATCAGCCTGTTATCCCCAGAGTACCTTTTATCCGTTGAGCGATGGCCCTTCCATACAGAACCACCGGATCACTATGACCTGCTTTCGCACCTGTTCGACTTGTGGGTCTCACAGTCAAGCACGCTTATGCCATTGCACTATCAGCACGATTTCCGACCGTACCTAGCGTACCTTCGTACTCCTCCGTTACCCTTTGGGAGGAGACCGCCCCAGTCAAACTGCCTACCATGCACTGTCCCCGATCCGGATCACGGACCAAGGTTAGAACCTCAAACAGATCAGGGTGGTATTTCAAGGACGGCTCCACGGAAACTAGCGTTCCCGCTTCACAGCCTCCCACCTATCCTACACAAACCGGTTCAAAGTCCAATGCAAAGCTACAGTAAAGGTTCATGGGGTCTTTCCGTCTAGCCGCGGGGAGATTGCATCATCACAAACACTTCAACTTCGCTGAGTCTCGGGAGGAGACAGTGTGGCCATCGTTACGCCATTCGTGCAGGTCGGAACTTACCCGACAAGGAATTTCGCTACCTTAGGACCGTTATAGTTACGGCCGCCGTTTACCGGGACTTCAATCAAGAGCTTGCACCCCATCATTTAATCTTCCGGCACCGGGCAGGCGTCACACCCTATACGTCCACTTTCGTGTTTGCAGAGTGCTGTGTTTTTATTAAACAGTCGCAGCCACCAGTTTATTGCAACCCCTTCACCCTTCTGGCGCAAGCCAGTCAAGCTACCGGGCGTACCTTATCCCGAAGTTACGGTACCAATTTGCCGAGTTCCTTCTCCCGAGTTCTCTCAAGCGCCTTAGAATACTCATCTCGCCCACCTGTGTCGGTTTGCGGTACGGTCACTGTGAAACTGAAGCTTAGAGGCTTTTCTTGGAACCACTTCCAGTTGCTTCTTCACCTAAGTGAATGGCCTCGCACCCTTGAATTCCGCGCCCGGATTTGCCAAAGCGCCTTCTCCAATGCAAGGACCGGGACTTCCAACACCCGGACAACCTTCCGCGATCCGTCCCCCCATCGCATTTCACAATGGTGCAGGAATATTGACCTGCTTCCCATCAGCTACGCATTTCTGCCTCGCCTTAGGGGCCGACTCACCCTACGCCGATGAACGTTGCGTAGGAAACCTTGGGCTTACGGCGAGGGGGCCTTTCACCCCCTTTATCGCTACTCATGTCAGCATTCGCACTTCCGATACCTCCAGCACGCTTTTCAACGCACCTTCGCAGGCTTACGGAACGCTCTCCTACCATGCACATAAATGTGCATCCGCAGCTTCGGTATATGGCTTAGCCCCGTTACATCTTCCGCGCAGGACGACTCGATCAGTGAGCTATTACGCTTTCTTTAAAGGGTGGCTGCTTCTAAGCCAACCTCCTGACTGTTTTAGCCTTCCCACTTCGTTTCCCACTTAGCCATATTTGGGGACCTTAGCTGGCGGTCTGGGTTGTTTCCCTCTTGACACCGGACGTTAGCACCCGATGTCTGTCTCCCGTGATTGCACTCTTCGGTATTCGGAGTTTGCTATGGCGACGTAATCCGCAATGGACCCATCAACCATGACAGTGCTCTACCCCCGAAGGTGATACACGAGGCACTACCTAAATAGTTTTCGGAGAGAACCAGCTATTTCCAGGTTTGTTTAGCCTTTCACCCCTATCCACAGCTCATCCCCTAACTTTTCAACGTTAGTGGGTTCGGTCCTCCAGCACGTGTTACCGTGCCTTCAACCCGCCATGGATAGATCACCTGGTTTCGGGTCTACACCCAGCGACTGGACGCCCTGTTCGGACTCGCTTTCGCTACGCCTGCCCTATTCGGTTAAGCTTGCCACTGAATGTAAGTCGCTGACCCATTATACAAAAGGTACGCCGTCACCCCTTGCGAGGCTCCGACTGTTTGTATGCATGCGGTTTCAGGATCTGTTTCACTCCCCTCCCGGGGTTCTTTTCGCCTTTCCCTCACGGTACTGGTTCACTATCGGTCGATCACGAGTATTTAGCCTTGGAGGATGGTCCCCCCATCTTCAGACAGGATTTCACGTGTCCCGCCCTACTTGTCGCATACCTAGTTCTTCCATTCCGCCTTCGCCTACGGGGCTATCACCCACTATGGCCGCACTTTCCAGAGCGTTCGGCTGACGGTACAGATAAAGAATGCAGGCTGGTCCCATTTCGCTCGCCACTACTTTGGGAATCTCGGTTGATTTCTTTTCCTGCGGTTACTTAGATGTTTCAGTTCACCGCGTTCGCTTCACATGACCTATGTATTCAGTCATGGATACTCCATTCGGAGTGGGTTTCCCCATTCGGACATCTACGGATCAAAGCTTGTTTGCCAGCTCCCCGTAGCTTTTCGCAGGCTACCGCGTCCTTCATCGCCTGTGATCGCCAAGGCATCCACCACATGCACTTGTTCGCTTGACCCTATAACGGGTGTGTCTCTTCCGATTCACATCCGCTACAGGTTGAGTATTCGTGTTGCGCCGTATTTCAAGGCAATCTTTCGATCACTTAAAAATACATTGATACAATCACAACCCTGATTCACCTACTCATGCCCATCTCTAGACATTTTTGGATGAATCTCTTTACTACTTCTTCCTGATTGTTAAAGAACGACAGCCGATACGTTTTCACATACCGCTCTGACTGGCTCAATCGCCAATGCGTAATCCCCGGTTTGTGTTTCACCGGACACTAGGCATTGAGGATTGGTGGAGGATGACGGGATCGAACCGACGACCCCTGCTTGCAAAGCAGGTGCTCTCCCAGCTGAGCTAATCCCCCAGTCACACATACTCGAGGGATCATTTCGCCTTATGCAGACAAAGTGGTGGGTCTGGATGGATTCGAACCATCGACCCCCGCCTTATCAAGACGGTGCTCTAACCGACTGAGCTACAGACCCCTGAGTCTGTCTTTCTTACAGCCGACAAGTGTGAGCGCTTAAAACGCGTGTGAGCGATGAGCTCTGGAAAGGAGGTGATCCAGCCGCACCTTCCGATACGGCTACCTTGTTACGACTTCACCCCAGTCATGAATCCTGCCGTGGTGACCGTCCTCCTTGCGGTTAGACTAGCCACTTCTGGCAAAACCCACTCCCATGGTGTGACGGGCGGTGTGTACAAGACCCGGGAACGTATTCACCGCGGCATGCTGATCCGCGATTACTAGCGATTCCAGCTTCACGCAGTCGAGTTGCAGACTGCGATCCGGACTACGATCGGTTTTCTGGGATTGGCTCCACCTCGCGGCTTGGCAACCCTCTGTTCCGACCATTGTATGACGTGTGAAGCCCTACCCATAAGGGCCATGAGGACTTGACGTCATCCCCACCTTCCTCCGGTTTGTCACCGGCAGTCTCCCTCGAGTGCTCTTGCGTAGCAACTAGGGACAAGGGTTGCGCTCGTTGCGGGACTTAACCCAACATCTCACGACACGAGCTGACGACAGCCATGCAGCACCTGTGTTACGGCTCCCTTTCGGGCACTCCCACCTCTCAGCAGGATTCCGTACATGTCAAGGGTAGGTAAGGTTTTTCGCGTTGCATCGAATTAATCCACATCATCCACCGCTTGTGCGGGTCCCCGTCAATTCCTTTGAGTTTTAATCTTGCGACCGTACTCCCCAGGCGGTCAACTTCACGCGTTAGCTACGTTACCAAGCCAATGAAGGCCCGACAACCAGTTGACATCGTTTAGGGCGTGGACTACCAGGGTATCTAATCCTGTTTGCTCCCCACGCTTTCGTGCATGAGCGTCAGTATTGGCCCAGGGGGCTGCCTTCGCCATCGGTATTCCTCCACATCTCTACGCATTTCACTGCTACACGTGGAATTCTACCCCCCTCTGCCATACTCCAGCGATGCAGTCACCAATGCAGTTCCCAGGTTAAGCCCGGGGATTTCACATCGGTCTTACATCACCGCCTGCGCACGCTTTACGCCCAGTAATTCCGATTAACGCTCGCACCCTACGTATTACCGCGGCTGCTGGCACGTAGTTAGCCGGTGCTTATTCTTCCGGTACCGTCATCCCCCTGAGGTATTAACCCAAAGGATTTCTTTCCGGACAAAAGTGCTTTACAACCCGAAGGCCTTCTTCACACACGCGGCATTGCTGGATCAGGCTTTCGCCCATTGTCCAAAATTCCCCACTGCTGCCTCCCGTAGGAGTCTGGGCCGTGTCTCAGTCCCAGTGTGGCTGGTCGTCCTCTCAGACCAGCTACGGATCGTCGCCTTGGTGGGCCTTTACCCCACCAACTAGCTAATCCGCCATCGGCCACCCCAATAGCGCGAGGCCCGAAGGTCCCCCGCTTTCATCCAAAGATCGTATGCGGTATTAATCCGGCTTTCGCCGGGCTATCCCCCACTACTGGACATGTTCCGATGTATTACTCACCCGTTCGCCACTCGCCACCAGGTGCAAGCACCCGTGCTGCCGTTCGACTTGCATGTGTAAGGCATGCCGCCAGCGTTCAATCTGAGCCAGGATCAAACTCTTCAGTTTAAACCTGTTACTGTTTTCGGTTCTCTCGAACCGGTCGCTCACTCAAAGCTGACAGGTCATTGAATAAATTCAAAAACCTGACTTACTTTAGTGTGAGACTCTTGATACTTTTGCTGCTCCCGGCTTCATTCCGAAGAACGAATCCGGGTCGCCACCGCATCAAGCGCCCACACTTATCGGCTGTAAATTTTTAAAGATCGTTCGCGAAAGCGCCGTTAGAACTGCTCAACCACCGGCTTCTTTCTGCGTTGCTGCGTCAGCAGCAGAGAAACGAGATTATGAAGACTGTCTGGCGATTCGTCAACAGGTTTTTTTACTTCGTTCAACCTGCCGCTCAACTTCCCATCACCCGCAGACCCAGTCGCCACAAGGCTTTCGCCTGGGCTTCCCGCCTCCCCGCGCCTTCATCGAAAGCGCGAAAGACCGGAATTCTAGTCACGCAGATGACATCTTGCAAGCGGTTTTTTGACACGGTAGCCAAGTCAGACTGAACACGGCTCCGCGGCTCCATATAGCGGTCGCCATAGTGCCTCCAGCCGATGCCTTTGTCCCGCGCACCCACGACGATCACGCATTGCGCCCGCGCCCATCCGACGCGCCCTTGCTGTCCAATCCGATGGCGCGCACGGAACCGACTAGAATATGGGGTTCTCTGCCCCAACTCACAGATTTATGCGCTCGCGAATCGCCAAACGCCTTCCTCCTGACGCCGACAAGCTCGTCGGTCTCTCGCTTGCCCTGTTCGCTTCGGGCAGCCGCACCGAAGACCGCTTCTGGGAGGCCAAGCTCGACACGCTGCTAACGAAAGTCGTGCGCAACGGCAATCAGACTACGCTCGACGCCGCGCTCGATCATCTGCAGCAGAATCACCCGGACGCCTACGGCGCGCTCGCAGATATGGCCGAGACGCACAGCGAATCGTTCATCGTCGAACACGACGGCGCGCAATACGAAGCGCTGCTCGTCGCCGCGCCAGTGTTGGCCTGGACGCGCTACGTCATCCCTTCGGGCCCGTTGAAGGCCGAGGGAGCAGACGCGCTGCGTACCCATCTGCAGGCGCACGTGCTCGCGAGTGGCACGCGCGTGGCGATGGCCCCTTATCTCTATAGCATCGACCAACTGCCGCGCCACCATGTCGAAACCTGGCGCCTGGCACAACAACTGACGCAGGCGGCGCTGAGCGGCGCAGCGGCGAAAATCAGCTCGGGCGAACTGCCGGAAACGTCGCCGATCCTCGCCGATCCGCGTTTCCTGCTCGCCGTCGTCGCTGCGCCTGTCGGCGCCCCGCTCTTCCGCTGGCAGGAAGAGGAGCACGGCTCGCGCATCGAGCGCGGTCAATGCCTCGAGCAATGGGCCACCCAGGGCGGCGCCAATCTTGCCGTCGTCATGCCGGGCTGCGAGTTCGAGTGCCTGCTGCCCGACGCCTACTACTCCGCCTGCCGCGACGCGGACGAGCGCGTGCGCCCGCACACGATCCGCACCGCGGTGCGCTACCTGCTCGACACGATTGGCGCGAGTGCGCAGGACTTGCGCGCCGTCGTCGCCGGCTTCGGCGAGCGTCGCATCGACGAATACCGCATCGGTTTCACGAAGCGCGGCAGCAATGATGTGCTGTATGGCGTGGTCTGGCCGCTTTATGGCCGCGAGAACGGCGACGCCGATATCGACGAAGAACCGACCGAAGAGAGTGTCAGCAGCGGCCCGCTCGAAGAGATCGTTGCGTTGCTCAAGGAATCGGGTATCACCGACATCCGTCGTCATGCGGGCCGCTTCGAGCCGGAATATTGCGATGACTGCGGCGTCCCGCTCTACGCGGACCCACTCGGCGAGATCGTCCACGCCGAGATGCCGGAAGATGCTGAGCCTGTACAGCCACACTTCCACTAAGAAAACTCCAGAATTCCTACCCGGTCCCGCCTGTGTGCGGGACTTTTTTTTGCCCTATGTCTTATGCCTTTTGGACAGGCCGCCAGCGCTCGACCTTTTTGTCATCATGGAGCTGTTGGTCTGGTTCACCGTCGCTTAGAAGCGATGCGCATTGCACAACATTTCGAGAGACCGTCAACGACAGGAGGGCATATCCATGCGGTTCGTTGTACTCAATCCGGACGCCGAAAGGCGTGAAGGGCTCAAGGCGCTGTTAAGACAAATCGACCGCCGCGCACGCTTCAATGACGCGCCGGACTGGCGCAGTGCTGAGCGCGCGATGCAACGCTTCACTCCCAACCTGATCGTGATCGACTGGCACGACGGCATTCGCGCCGGCGAGCTGCGCCACTTTGTCATGCGGCACCGCAGCCTGCCCGTGGCCATCCTGGTGGACAGTGGGGAGACGCCCGCGACCGTGCGAGCGCTCATCGACGAAGGCGCCCGCGGCATCATCCGGCGCACGACGGACTCCATCCTGATCGTGAAATTTCTGGAGCTGATCATGCTCGGCGGCGATCACCTCCCGGCCGACGTGCTCGGCCCGTGCACGCCGTGGCCCCTGCCGCCCCGACGCAACGCCAAGGCCGCCGCACAGGCCCGCAAGGTGCGGCCAAAGGTCAACCTGTCGCCGCGACAGGAGCAGATCCTGCGCTGCGTCCATATGGGTAATACGAACAAGATGATCGCTCGAGCGCTAGGCATCAGCGAGGGCACCGTGAAAGTCCATCTGACAAGCATCTTTCAGCAGCTAGGCGCGCCCAATCGCGCTGCGGCTGTCGCGATCTACAACGGCCTGCTCGCAAACCAGCTGCAGGTGCTGCGCGCGCAGTGCGAGCGGCCGGCGAAGCCGAGGCACGGCGAGCATGGCCCGGTGCCGTTGCGTGCACGCGAGAGTCTCGCGTTTCGCTATCCGTTGCTGTCAGGCGACAGTGCGGAGCCGCTGCCCATTGCCGCGGAGCCGCAGACACCGCCTTATGGCGACCCTGCCGCGGCGCAGCAGGTGCGCCCCGTCGAGGCTCACGAGGCCAGCGAGAGCGTGGACGAGGAAGCCCTGGTGCTAGCTCGTGCACACGTCTTGCCCTCCAACGAGTAATATGAAGCACATGGGGTTCCTATTTACGCCGCTTCCGCTCTGGGTTGCTATCGGTGCCTGGGTTGTCACCGTGGGGTTGCTCGCGCTCGCGTTGTGGAAGAACCCCTTCAAGCGTCTTCAGGACGCGACGCTCCAGCACGTGTGGCTCGCGATCGTCGTCGCGATCTCGGTGCTGTGGGCGAGCAACGCGTGGCTCGAAGACGGTACCGTGCTGCACCTGCTCGGCGCCACGCTCGTGGTTACGCTATTCGACTGGGGGCTCGCGCTTGTCGCCATGGGCGTCGTCGTGGGGCTCGCCGCACTCGTGTTCGACGCCACCTGGGAAGGCGTCGCCCTCACCTTCCTGGTATTCGGCGCGTTCCCTGTTGCGATTTCGGCGCTGCTGCAGCGCGCCTGTACCGCCTGGCTGCCGCGCAACCTCTTCATGTTCATTGTCGGTCAAGGTTTCGTGTCGCCGGCTATCGCCGTTTCGGCGGCGGCTTATCTCGCGCTCGGCACCCATGTCGCACTCAACGGCGGCTCGGCGATCACCGTGCCCGCGGGTTATGCATTCAGCGTATTTCTGCTCGCTTCGGGTGAGGCCTGGTTCACCGGCATGGCAACGGCGTTGATTGCCGTCTACCGGCCGACCTGGGTCACCACCTACGACGTGCGCCGCTATCGGTTGGGCGGCCCGCGGACCTGAGCCACGGCTCGTTCGACAGCCCCGCCGCCAGTAACGCGATGCCGGGCGCGGCGACACGTCGCAATTGGCCGGCGGCGCATATGTAGCAACGTTTGCGCCGGTCCCTCCGCTCAGACAGAAGAAAATAATTGTTTCCGGATTGAACTCAACCCGGCCGTGCCGCATCTTACGGTGCCTGACGTCACACCCTCTTCTCTAGCAAGCAGATGGACTGCAATCATGCATCCCGCCGGCTGTTGTTGGTAGCCGGTCAACTGGCGGCGTGCGCCGCGAGCCTCATACTCATCGCCGCGCCAGCCGCACAGGCCGATCAACTTGAACAACACAACGATCTCGTCAATCAGTTCGTTACCCAGATGCACGCAGACCCGCTGGTCGCGGACTGTGCCGCGCATGGCGATTTCGTAGCAAGTACTTCGGCGGCGCTCGATCACGTCGAGTTTCCGCCGAGTTCGTTCGACAGTGCGCACGCGAGCGTAACGCCGTGGAACGACTCGTTCGACGAAGGCAAGCAGCGCGTGAAGGTCGACACGATCGTGACCGTCGACGGCATCGGCATTGCCAAGGAAAGCGGTAACGCGCCCTACGATCTGAAGTTCCGCTGCGGCTATGTCGGGCAACAGATGCTCGCGTTCAGCTGGAACGATCCGGTCCCGCCAGCGCACGCACGCAGCGCGCGCGGCACGGCGTCGCAAAGCGGCGCACACGGCAAGGGCAAGCATTCGACCAAGAAGGCCACCGGCAAGGGTTCGAAGAAGACGGCGCCGGGCAAGTCGAGCCACAGTTCGTCGACGAGCGGCGCGAAGTCGGCCAGCAAGTCGACGAAATCGACAACGAAATCGACTGCAAAGAAAACCACTTCAAAGAAGACGACGACTCACTAAAGGTCGTTGCCGCTCTCGATGTAAAAAAAAGGGGAAACGGCCTGGCCGCTTCCCCCTTTTTTATGCTTGCGTAGCAATGACGACGTTACGCGAACGTCTCCACGTGATGCAAGATGGCCTGCAACATCGCAGCGCCGAGCGCGGCGCTGCGCTCGCCATTCCAGCCTACGCGTTCGTCGGGCAGATTGGCGTTGTCCTTGAACGGCATCTCGAGCGTGAGGGACAGGCAGCCATAGCGGTGGCCGATGTACTTCGACGCGAGCTTGAGTGCATCTTCGCGGTAGCGGCTCGCCTCGTAGCCGTGCTGATCCTGAAAGTCAGGGCTCGCCACCTTGAACGCCTCGATGAACGCCTTCTGCTCCGTGCGTTGCTGATCGGTAAAGCCCGGCAGCATTTCCGAACCCGCGACGAATACATAAGGCAGCGTCTCGTCGCCGTGGATATCGAAGAAAAGATCGACGCCCGTGGCTTCGATCGCATCGCGCACGACCAGCACCTCGGGACTGCGCTGCGCGTCCGGCTCCATCCACTCGCGGTTCAGGTTCGCGCCCACGGCGTTGGTGCGCAAGTTACCGTGCACGCTGCCGTCCGGATTCATGTTCGGCACGATATGGAACACCGCGCGGTCGTACAGCTTGCGCGCGACCGGATCGCCCGCCCAGTCACCCCAGCCGGCGAGCCGCTTGACGAGACCCTCCACGAACCACTCGGCCATGCTCTCGCCAGGATGCTGGCGCGCGATGATCCACACGGTCTTCTTGGGCTTGCCGTCGGGTGCGGTATCGCCAGGCATGCCGAGCGAGAGCAGCGACATGGGACGGCCTTCCACGCTCTGGCCGAGATCCGTGAGCGCGGCGTGCGGCAGTTGCTGAAGCGCGCCGAGGAACTCCGCGTGGCGCTCTTCGCTATACGGCTCGAAGTACGCGTAATAGATGCTGTCGAAGTCGGGCGTATGGTCGATGATGAGTTGCGTGCCGTCGTAGCTCGTCGGCACGCGGAACCAGTTCACGCGGTCATAGCTCGCCGCGGCCTGGTAGTTGCGCCAGCCCTCGGGAAATGCACAGGCCGACGCATTCTCGAACGTCATCACGCAACGTTCGCCGCGCACGCCCGACACGCGAAAGTAGAACCACTGCGCGAACTCGGACTGGTTATCCGCCCGCACGCGCAGACGGATATCGTCGGCGCGCTCGCTCGACAGAACCTCGATCGCGCCTGCATCGAACTGGCTGGTGATGGCAATCGTCATAGTCTTTTCCTTCCGGCTTGCTTGTTCACTTACTCGGCGATGCGCCGACGAAATACATAGGTCGAATCGTTCGATGCATCCGCATCGAACGCATAGCCTTCCACGTCGAACGCCTTGAGCCCCTCGGGCTCGGCCACGCGGTTCTCGACGGCGTAACGCGCCATCAATCCGCGCGCCCGCTTCGCATGGAAGCTGATGATCTTGTAACGCCCGCCCTTCCAGTCTTCGAAAACCGGCGTGACGACGGGCACGGCGAGCTTCTTCGGCTTCACGGCCTTGAAGTACTCGTTCGACGCGCAGTTCACGAGCACGCTCGCGCTTTTCGACGCGACGTCCCGATTGCGCTCGATCTGTGCATTGAGCGCGTGCGTGATGCGCTCGCCCCAGAACGCATAGAGATCCTTGCCGCGCGCGTTTTCGAAACGCGTACCCATTTCGAGACGATAAGGCTGAAGCAGGTCGAGCGGACGCAGCAAGCCGTAGAGTCCCGACAGCACGCGCACATGCTGTTGCGCATAGTCGAGATCCGCCAGCGAGAGCGACTTCGCGTCGAAGCCTTCGTAGACGTCGCCGTTGAATGCGAGTACGGCTTGTTTCGCGTTGGTCTGGCTGAACTGCTTCGACCAGTCGGCATAGCGCTGGAAATTCAGGCGCGCGAGCGGGTCGGAAATGCTCATGAGCGATCCGATCTGCTGCGGCGAAAGGCGGCGCAGGCCCGCGATCAACTCGGCTGCGTCGTCGACGAAATCGGGGATGGTGTGGGTTTCGACATGCGCCGGCGTGTCATAGTCGAGCGATTTGGCCGGCGACAGAACGATTATCATAGAGGCTTGCAGGCACGATGTGCCGATGTTCAAAGGCGAAAGCCCGATTGTAGCGAATTCACGAATGACCGGCCTCACGCCCCCAACCGCAACCTCCCTCTCGCCTGCCGCCGCTGCGGCGCTTCCCGTGGTTCTCGACTCCAACGTCTGGCTCGATATTCTCGTGTTCGACGACCCGCACACGCGCCCCATTCGCGTGGCGCTCGAGCGCGGCGCGATCCGGGCGCTGGTCGACGCACGCTGCCGGGCCGAACTGGCCCACGTGCTCGACTATCCGCAGTTCGCCGGCCGCGGCGTCGCGAAAGCGGACGCACTGGCCGCGCTGGCAGGGCTCGTTACGCTGATCGAGTTGCCAGAGCTTCCTGCTGACGCGCGGCCCCTGCCCCAATGCCGCGACCGCGACGACCAGAAATTTCTGGAGCTGGCGCGTGCAAGCGGCGCACAGTGGCTCGTTTCGAAGGACCGCGCGGTGCTCAAGCTCGCGAAGCGCGTGGCGCGCGACTTCGGCTTTCGCATCGCGACGCCCGACGCCTTCGTCGCCGAATGCGTGCAAAACGCTGCTCAAGCGGCGCAGGCCTGATCCCCCGGGATCGCCGCGCGCGCCCGGCCGGAACACCGTAGCGGCGCCGATTTGCCTACAATCAACCTTTCCCGTCCCAACGTCTGACTTCCGCCCGCGACATGAACGCACCGCATCCCACGCAGAATTCGCAGGACACCCTGCTCACGCCCTCTTTTCCGTCGCGTCTGCCGAACGTCGGCACGACGATCTTCACCGTGATGAGCGCGCTCGCCGCTGAAAAGGGCGCGGTCAACCTGGGTCAGGGCTTTCCCGACTTCGATTGCGACCCGCGCATCGTCGACGCTGTCACGCAAGCCATGCGCGAGGGCCACAACCAGTACCCGCCGATGGCCGGCGTGGGCGCGCTGCGCGAAGCGATCGCGGACAAGATCGAGCACGTGTACGGCCGCCGTTACGACGCCAACAGCGAGATCACCGTGACGGCGGGCGCCACGCAAGCGCTGCTCACGGCGATTCTCGCGACTGTGCACGCGGGCGACGAGGTGATCGTGGTCGAGCCGACCTACGACAGCTATCTGCCTTCGATCGAACTGGCGGGCGGCAAACCTGTGTTCGTGACGCTCGAAGCGCCCGACTATGCGATTCCGTTCGACCGGCTCGCAGCGGCCATCACGCCGAAAACGCGCCTCATCCTCATCAACACGCCGCACAACCCCACGGGCACGGTGTGGCGCGCCGAGGACATGCAAAAGCTCGAGGAGATCGTGCGCGGCACCAACGTGCTGATCCTCTCCGACGAGGTGTACGAGCACATGGTCTACGACGGTCAGCCGCACGAGAGCGTCGCGCGCTATCCGGAACTGGCCGCGCGCAGCTTCATCGTGTCGAGCTTCGGCAAGACCTATCACGTGACGGGCTGGAAGGTGGGCTATGTGGCCGCGCCCGCGCCGCTCACGGCCGAGTTCCGCAAGGTGCACCAGTTCAACGTGTTCACCGTGAACACGCCGATGCAGTTCGGCCTCGCGCAATATCTGCGCGATCCCAAACCGTATCTGGAACTGCCCGCGTTCTATCAGAAGAAGCGCGACTTCTTCCGCGCAGGTCTTGCCAACACGCGCTTCAAGCTGCTGCCGTGTGAAGGCACCTACTTCCAGTGCGTGGATTATTCGGCGATCAGCGATTTGCCCGAAGCGGAGTTCTCGAAGTGGCTCACGGCAGAGATCGGCGTGGCGGCCATTCCGGTTTCGGCGTTCTATCACGAAGCACACGAATCGGGCGTCGTACGCTTTTGCTTCGCCAAGCAGGAAGGCACGCTCGCGACCGCGCTCGAGCGGCTCGCGCGACTCTGACGTGCTTCGCGCGCGATGATTCCGCGAACGGCAGTGCGTTCCCGATCATCGCGCGCGATAGCGTGCGCCGCGCGTTGCGAGGCGCAGCAACGCTTACGAATTCGCCTCGATATACGCCTTGCGGTCGGCGTTGACGCGCTGCGCCGTCGGGCGCTCGCCGATCAGTTTGATATACGACTTCCAGTCGATGCCCACATCGGCGAGGAAATCGCTGCCATACACGGCCTGCGTGGCGCGTCCCACGAGCGGCAAGCTCACGAACGCTGCGGCATCGGCCACGCCGAAACGATCGCCCGCCACGTAAGGCGAGAACTTCGCGATCCGCTTGAACGCCGCCACATAACGGCGCAACCGCTTTTCCATGGTCGCCTTGACCTCTTCGGTCGCCTTGCTACCGAAGAACGCCTCACCGTAAAGCTCGCGCGCGTTGAGTTCGAGATGCGTCTCGATGAAGACGATCAGTTCGCGCTCCTTCGCCGCCTGCCACGGATCCGCCGCGAAGATGGGCTTTTCAGGAAAGCGCGCCGCCAGATACTCGACGATCACCTCCGATTCGCACAAAAAGCCTTGTTCCGTTTCGATAAATGGCACCTTGCCGGCCGGCGACTGCGCGAGCAGCGCCTCATCGAGCGGCAGCTTGTTCGGCACCTCCTCGAACGCGATACCGTGTTCGAGCAGCAGGAGCTTGACCTTGTTGTAGTAATTCGAAAGCGCGAAACCGTGCAGCTTGATCATCCTCATTGCCTCCTTGGGCGGGACAGTTGCGTTACCAAAACCGCCGAACCGTTTTCATAAAATTGTACGACCGTGCTATTCTAGGCCAATCATGGAGCCAGGCTTCCAATGACTTCACATCATTTCAACATTGAGACAATCGGCATCGTCGGCACCGGCGCAATGGGCCGCGGCATTGCCCAGATCGCCGCGCAGGCGGGCCTGGCGGTGCGCCTCTACGACACGAATCCGCAGGCGATCGCCGCCGCGCGCGATTATCTCGCCGATACCTTCGCGAAACTCGCGGCAAAAGGCAAGCTCGACGAGCCCGCCGCCCACGCCGCGCTCGAACGCGTGACCGGCGCGCACACGCTCGATGAACTCGCTGGCTGCGATCTCGTGATCGAAGCGATCGTCGAGAATCTCGAAGCCAAACGCACGCTGTTTCGCGAGCTGGAAACTGTGGTGAGCGAGCGCTGCCTGCTCGTCTCGAACACCTCTTCCCTCTCCATTACGGCCATCGCCTCCGCGTGCAGCGACCCGTCGCGCGTCGCGGGCTATCACTTCTTCAACCCCGTGCCGCTCATGAAGGTGGTCGAAGTGATCGACGGGCTGCGCAGCGATCCCGCCGCCGGCGACGCGCTCATGGCGCTCGCGCGCCGCATCGGCCACACGCCGGTGCGCGCGAAGGATATGCCCGGTTTCATCGTCAATCACGCGGGCCGCGGCATGAACACCGAAGGCCTGCGCGTGGCGGGCGAAGGCGTGGCGAGCTTCGTCGAGATCGATCGCATCATGCGCGAGCAGGCGGGCTTCCGGCTCGGACCGTTCGAGCTGCTCGACCTCACCGCGCTCGATGTCTCGCATCCGGTGATGGAGTCGATCTATCACCAGTTCTACGAGGAGCCGCGCTTCACGCCCTCGCCCATTACGGGCGTACGGCTCGCGGGCGGTCTGGTTGGCCGCAAGGCGGGCGAAGGCTTCTATCGCTATGTGGATGGCAAGCAGCAGGTGCCCGACGAACCGGCGGCGCCCACTGCGCTGCCCACGCGCGTCTGGGTGAGCCGCCGCAACGCCGCCGCGCGTGACATCGTGATCGCGCTTGCGTCGAAAGCCGGTGTGGCGATCGACGAAGGCGATACGCCCGCCGCCGACGCGCTGATCGTGGTCGCGCCACTCGGCCTCGACGCGACAACCGCCGCCCTCGACGAAGGGCTCGACGCGCGGCGCGTCGTCGCCATCGACACGCTGTTTCCGCTCGACGCAGCGAAGCGCCGCACGCTGATGACAACGCCCGCCACCACTCGTGAAGCACGCGACGCAGGTCATGCGCTCTTCGCCGCCGACGGTGTGCCAGTCACGGTGATCCGCGACTCGACGGGCTTCGTCGCGCAGCGCATCGTCGCGACCATCGTCAATATCGGCTGCGACATCGCGCAGAAGCAGATCGCCACGCCGGGCGACATCGACCTCGCGGTCACGCTCGGGCTCGGTTATCCGCGCGGCCCGCTCGCGCTCGGCGACGCGCTGGGCGCACGCACGATCCTCACGATCCTGCGCAACATCCACACCGTGCTCGGCGATCCGCGTTATCGCCCGTCGCCGTGGCTCGCGCGACGCGCGCAGCTCGGCCTTTCGCTGACGCAAGCCGACGCAGCAGACATCCACGCATCGAACGAGGCCCCGCAATGAGCGCCGAACTCCGCAGCACCCGCCCGCAAGGCCACGAATCGACACTCGTCCTCACACTGTCGAACCCCGGCTCACGCAATGCGCTGCATCCCGACATGTACGCGGCGGCCATCGAAGCCTTCGACGCCGCCGAGCGCGACCCGTCGCTGCGCGCAATCATCCTCACGGGCGCCGACAACTTTTTCTGCGCGGGCGGCAACCTCAACCGCCTGCTCGAAAACCGCGCGAAGGACCCGTCCGTGCAAGCCGCCAGCATCGACCTACTCGGCGCCTGGGTCACGGCGATGCACCAGTCGAGCAAGCCGATCATCGCGGCCGTGGAGGGAGCCGCCGCCGGCGCGGGCTTCTCGCTCGCGCTCGCGGCCGACCTGCTCGTCGCCGCCGACGACGCGAAGTTCGTCATGGCGTATTCACGCGTGGGCCTGACGCCCGACGGCGGCGGCTCGTGGTTCCTCGCGCGCTCGCTGCCACGCTCGCTCGCGTTCGAACTGATGGTGGAAGGCAAGCCGATCGGCGCGCCGCGTCTCGCGGAGCTGGGTGTGGTGAACCGGCTCGCGAAACCGCAAACGGCGCTCGACACGGCGCTTGCCTGGGCCGACGAACTGGCGAAGATCTCGCCGAATTCGGTGGCGCGCATCAAGGGTTTGACGAACGTCGCGGACATGCAGCCGCTCGACGCGCAACTCGCCGCGGAGCGCGATAGTTTTGTCGCGTCGCTCCATCACCGCGACGGCCTCGAAGGCATTACTGCGTTCCTCGAAAAGCGCGCGCCCGTCTACAAGTAACTACGCTCGAACGCGGCGGCCCACAGGAGCATCAGGAGAAGGGAGACAAATATGGCGCAAGCCACCCCGGATGGAGACACGCAAAAAACCGCGCAAACGCGCACCGACTACTCGGCGTTCGAAGGCACGCGCCCAGTTGCCGAGCGCCAGCGCTTCGACACCGAGGCGCTGAGCGCCTGGCTCACCGCTCACGTGGAGAGCTTCAAAGGCCCGCTCGCGATCGAGCAGTTTGCCGGCGGCCAGTCCAACCCGACGTTCAAGCTCGTCACGCCGGGCCGCACCTATGTCATGCGCGCCAAGCCTGGGCCCAAGTCGAAACTGCTGCCCTCCGCGCACGCGATCGAACGCGAATACCGCGTGATGGACGCGCTCGCTGCAACCGATGTGCCGGTCGCGAACATGCTCGCGCTTTGCGAGGACGAGGCGGTGATCGGCCGCGCGTTCTATGTGATGGAGTTCGTCGAGGGCCGCGTGCTCTGGGACCAGTCGCTTCCCGGCATGACTCGCGAGGAACGCGCCGCAATCTACGACGAGATGAACCGTGTGATAGCCGCGCTCCATAACGTGAAGCCCGATGCCGTGGGCCTTGCCGACTATGGCAAGTCCGGCAATTATTTCGCACGCCAGATCGATCGCTGGAGCCGCCAGTATCAGGCCTCGGAGACGGAACGCATCGACGCCATGCATCACCTGATCGAATGGCTGCCGAAGCACATGCCGGACGACTCAGGTTCGCGCGTGTCGGTCGTGCATGGCGACTACCGCCTCGACAACCTGATCTTCCACCCGAGCGAGCCGCGCGTGCTGGCCGTGCTCGATTGGGAGCTATCCACACTCGGCGACCCGCTCGCCGACTTCTCGTATCACTGCATGGCATGGCACGTCGATCCCGCGCAGTTCCGCGGCATTGCCGGGCTCGACTGGCAGGTGCTCGGCATTCCCGACGAGGCGCAGTACGTCGCGCGCTATTGCGAGCGCACCGGCGTCGAGATTCGCGGCGACTGGAACTTCTATCTCGCCTACAACATGTTCCGGATCGCGGCGATCCTGCAGGGCATCATGAAGCGCGTGGTGGACGGCACCGCCGCGAGCGCGCAGGCAATCGACGCAGGGCGCCGCGCGAAGCCCATGGCCGAACTCGCCTGGCGCTACGCGCAGAAAGTTCGCTAAAACGAGAACGACTTACTTTTCACTGTCACTGCATCGCATTGAGAGGTCACCGATGAATTTCGATTACTCCCCGAAAGTGCAGGCGCTGCGCGAGAAACTGCTCGCGTTCTTCGACGAACACATTTACCCGAACGAGGCGGTCTTCCACGAAGAGGTCGAGCGCAATCGCGCAAACGGCAACCCGTGGGTGCCCACGCAAATCGTCGAGCAGTTGAAGGAGAAGGCGCGCGCGGCCGGACTATGGAACCTGTTCCTGCCCGCCTCGGAACGCGGCGCGGGCCTCACGAACCTCGAATATGCGCCGCTGTGCGAAATCATGGGCCGCGTGCACTGGGCGCCCGAAGTGTTCAACTGCAGCGCGCCCGATACCGGCAACATGGAGACGATCGAGCGCTACGGCAGCGAGGCGCACAAGCAGCAATGGCTCGCGCCGCTGCTGGCAGGCCAGATCCGGTCGGCGTTTCTGATGACCGAGCCCGACGTAGCCTCGTCGGACGCGACGAACATCCAGACGCGCATCGAGCGCGACGGCGACGACTATGTCATCAATGGCACGAAGTGGTGGTCGTCGGGTGCGGGCGACCCGCGCTGCGCGATCTATATCCTGATGGGCAAAACCGATCCCGACGCACCGCGCCATGCGCAGCAGTCGATGATTCTCGTGCCTTCGGATACGGCCGGCATCACCGTGCGCCGCCCGCTCACGGTATTCGGCTACGACGACGCGCCGCACGGCCACATGGAAATCACGCTCGAAAACGTGCGCGTGCCCGCATCGAATATCCTGCTCGGCGAAGGCCGTGGCTTCGAAATCGCGCAAGGACGCCTCGGCCCGGGCCGCATCCATCACTGCATGCGCCTCATTGGCCTGGCCGAACGTGCGCTCGAATTCATGGCGAAACGCGCGCTCTCGCGCGTGGCGTTCGGCAAGCCGGTCGCCCAGCAGACCGTCACGCAGGAGCGCATTGCCGAAGCGCGCTGCATGATCGAACAGGCGCGCCTGCTTACGCTCAAGACGGCGTACATGATGGACACCGTGGGTAACAAGGGCGCGCGCGGCGAGATCGCGATGATCAAGGTGGTCGCGCCGAACATGGCTTGTCAGGTAATCGACTGGGCCATGCAGGTGCACGGCGCGGCGGGCGTGAGCGGCGACTTCCCGCTCGCCTACTCGTACGCTTCGGCACGCACGCTGCGCTTCGCGGACGGCCCCGACGAGGTGCACCGCAATGCCATCGCCAAGCTCGAACTGGCGCGCCATATGGACGCGGGCGCGGCATCGCGCGTGGAAATGCCGGTCACACGCTCGTAAGTCCACAAGTGCAGCAGGGGCGCTCGGCCGCCCTCTGCGAGCGACGCCGATCTATGCTAATTTGCGCCAGATCCGGCGTCGCGCCAGACTCTCCAGACTATCGCGGCGCCTTCCTTCAGGGTGCCAAGGAGCCACGATGATCGACGTCTACAGCTGGGCCACGCCGAATGGTCACAAAGTCCATATCATGCTCGAGGAAACCGGCCTCGAATATCGGGTCCATCCGGTCGATATCGGTGCGGGCGACCAGTTCAAGGCCGAATTCCTCGCCATCAGCCCGAACAACAAAATTCCCGCGATTACCGACTCCGAAGGCCCGCGCCGTGCCGACGGCCAGCCGTTCTCGCTGTTCGAGTCGGGTGCGATCCTCATTTATCTCGCGGCAAAAACGGGCCGCTTCATGCCCGAAGACCTCGCCGCGCGCTACGACGTGCTGCAATGGGTGATGTTCCAGATGGGCGGCCTCGGCCCCATGCTCGGCCAGGCGCACCACTTCCGCATCTACGCGCCCGAAAAGATCGACTATGCGGTCAATCGCTACACGAACGAAGCCAAGCGCCTCTACAACGTGATGGAAACGCAGTTGGAAAAGACCGAATATCTGGCCGGCGACGAGTACACCATTGCGGATATTGCCGCTTTCCCGTGGACGCGCTCCTGGCAAAACCAGGGCATCGATCTCGATTCGTTGCCCAATGTAAAGCGTTGGCACGAAGCGATCGCCTCGCGGCCTGCGGTCAAGCGTGGCGTCGAAGTGCTGGCGAATGCGCGCAAGCCGCTCATGGACGAAAAAGCGAAGGAAATGCTTTTCGGCGCAACGCAATACGCCAAACACTGATTGCGCTGAAACACCGGCAAAACTGAAGGGGCGCCCGCCTTGCAGCGGAGCGCCCCTTTTCGTTGAGCACGCAACTACGTTAGAAGTAATGCCGTGTGATGAATTCGGCCACGCAAGCGGGCCGCTCGCTTCCTTCCCGCTCGATGCTCACATCCCACACGACCTGCACGCCGCCGCCTTCCACGTCGCTCACTTCTTTCACCGCGATACGCGCACGCACTTGCGCGCCCACGGGCACCGGCTGCGTGAAGCGCACGCGGTTGAGCCCGTAGTTCACGCCCATGCGCTGGCGCATGTGCAGCGTTGCGCCGAGCAGCACAGGAATCAGCGAAAGCGTGAGAAAGCCATGCGCAATCGGGCCGCCGAACGGTGACTCGCGGCGCGCACGTTCGGCGTCGATGTGGATCCACTGGTGGTCGCCCGTGGCATCGGCAAAACCGTGCACGTCCGCTTCGCTCACTTCGCGCCAGCCGCTCACGAGCGGCCCCGCGCCAATCAGCGCGCGCAACGCCGCCGCGTCGGCAATCTGCGTGATGTCGCTTTCACTCACGATGCACTCCCCGGATGACGAAGGCCGAAGAGCGCCTTCGAACGCACGACCACGATCAGTTCGCCGTGCTGGTTATGGCCTTCCCACTGCGTTTCGACGATACCGCGATCGGGCTTGCTCGCAGAAACGCGCTTGCTCACGATCGTGTTCGTCATCGTGAGGGTGTCGCCTACGCGCGTAGGCTTGAGCCAGCGAATCTCATCGACGCCGGGTGAGCCCATCGAAGTCGAGTCCTTGAGGAAGTTGCGCACGAGCATGCCCATCATGATCGAGCACGTATGCCACCCGCTCGCGACGAGGCCGCCGAACATCGATGCCTCGCCACCGGCCTCGCTCATGTGGAACGGCTGCGGATCGAACTGCTCCGCGAAATGCACCACCTCGTCGCGCCCAAACGTGTGCGAACCGACCGCATAGCGCTTGCCCACTTCGAGATCTTCGAAACTCAGGCCCATCCGTATTCTCCGCTGATGTTGCTTGCTGCCGCCACGCGTTACGCTGCCTGCGCGAAGCCGGGCAGCGAGGCGAAGCGTTCAAGATGATGATCGACATCGCCGAGCGTCGTTTCGATGATCGCGAGACGCTTGAACAAATGCGCGGCCGCGACTTCGTTGGTGACGCCCATGCCGCCGTGCAGTTGCACGGCCTGCTGGCCGATGAAGCGCGCCGCCTGGCCAACGCGCACCTTCGCCGCCGAGATCGCGCGACGCCGCTCGTCGGCCGATTCGCTACTGTAACGCGCGGCAGCGAGGTAAGTCAGCGAGCGCGCCTGCTCCGCGTGGATCAGCATTTCGGCCATGCGGTGCTGCAGCGCCTGGAAGCGCGCGATCGGCACGCCGAACTGCTGGCGCGTTTTCGTGTATTCGACCGTGGCGTGGTTGAGCGCGTCCATGGCGCCCACGGCTTCCGCGCACAGCAGGAAGGTGGCGTAGTCGGCGATCTTTTCCCAGGTCGCCGCGCCCGTGCTTGCGTCGCCAAGGCGTCGCGCGTGTGCTTCCTTGAAGGTCAGCGTTGCGGCGCGCTGGCCGTCGATCGTACGGTAGTCGCTCACCTCGACACCCTTCGCATCGCGCGCGACGACGAAGAGCGCCACCTCGCCCGCGAACCGTGCAGGCACGATCCAGTAGTCGGCCTGCGCGCCGTGCTGCACGATCGATTTCGTGCCGGTGAGCGCGAAGCCGTCGCCGGTTTCCTTCGCTTGCGTCTCCAGCGAGAACAGGTCGTAGCGAGACTGCGGCTCATGGAAAGCGGCGGCGAGTTTGATCTCGCCCGAGGCGACGCGTTCGAGCAGCGCCGCGTTTTCAGCATTGGCGGCGCCGCCCGCGAGCTTGAGCGCCTCGACGCCCACCGCGGTTGCCCAGTACGGCTCGATCACGAGCGCACGGCCCAGCTCCTGCATGACGACGAGCATATCGAACGGCGCGCCGTCGAAGCCGCCCTGCTCCGCCGGCACCGGCAGCGCGGTCAGGCCAAGTTCGACGAACGCGTTCCAGTGCGCATCCGATACGCCCGCAGGCGTCTTCACGATCGCCTGGCGCGCTTCGAAACCATAGTTTTTGTCGAGATAGCGACGCAGCGCGTCGGCGAGTTGCTGTTGCTCTTCGGTGAAGTTGAAGTTCATTGCGCCGCTCCTCAAATCCCCAGAATCATCTGCGAGATGATGTTCTTCTGAATTTCGTTCGACCCGCCGTAGATCGACGTCTTGCGATAGTTGAAGTAGTACGCCGCGAGCGGTGCTGCGTCGTCGTCGCCGCCTGCCGCGTGTTCATGCTCGCCCTCGAGGAAGGCCGGATCGAACGCAGCAGCAAGCGGGCCGACCGCATCGACCATCAGTTCGGTCAGCGCCTGCTGGATCTCCGTGCCCTTGATCTTGAGCATCGACGCTTCGGGACCGGGGCCGCGCCCGTTCGACGCGCTCGCGATCACGCGCTCGGCGGTGACTTCGAGTGCCATCAGTTCGATTTCGACGGCTGCCACGCGCGCCGCGAATACGGGATC
The DNA here is from genome assembly GCF_009789655.1 of Paraburkholderia acidiphila. Taxonomy (GTDB): domain Bacteria; phylum Pseudomonadota; class Gammaproteobacteria; order Burkholderiales; family Burkholderiaceae; genus Paraburkholderia; species Paraburkholderia acidiphila. Next base: position 1,040,187 of record NZ_CP046909.1, on the reverse strand, counting down.
TTCCAGCAGCGGTTTGCCGTGCTTCTTCTGCTTGAGCGCGACGCCCTTGAGGAATGCCAGTTCGCGGTTCGACGCACCCACGCGCGCGATGCCCGTGCGCTCGTGCCCCAGCAGATACTTCGCGTAAGTCCAGCCGCGGTTCTCCTCGCCGACAAGATTTTCAACAGGCACCTTCACGTCTTCGAAAAAGACTTCGTTCACCTCATGGTCTTCATCGAGCGTAATGATCGGACGCACGGTAATGCCCGGCGTTTTCATGTCGATGAGGAGGAACGAAATGCCTTCCTGCTTCTTGGCAGCGGGATCGGTGCGCACGAGGCAGAACATCATGTCGGCGTGCTGGCCGAGCGTGGTCCAGGTCTTCTGGCCGTTCACGACGTAGTGATCGCCTTCCCGGACAGCACGCGTGCGCAGCGAAGCGAGATCGGATCCCGAGCCCGGCTCGGAGTAGCCCTGGCACCACCAGTCTTCACCGGAAAGGATACGCGGGAGATAGCGGCGCTTTTGCGCCTCGTTGCCGTACTTCATGAGCACGGGCGCGACCATCGAGACGCCGAACGGCAGCACCGGCGGCGCCCCGATGCGACCGCATTCGGCGTCCCAGAGGTGGCGTTGCGCTTCGGTCCAGCCGGGGCCGCCCCACTCCGCAGGCCACGCAGGCGCGGACCAGCCCTTCTTCCCTAGCAGCTGGTGCCAGCTGGCGATGTCGTCGCGCGAGAGGCGCTTGTGGTTGAGAACCTTGTCGCGCATCGCCTGAGGCAGATTGGCCTCGAGCCAGGCGCGGATTTCGGCGCGAAATGCGTCGTCAGCGGGGGTGTAGTCCAGATCCATGCGCTATGTCTCCTGGCCGCGGCCGGTGCGAAGCATTGCTCGCGCCGCGGTGAAGACCCGCATGACGTTATTGCAGCGGACCCTTCAGCGCGGCCGGAACCGGCAGCGGCATCACATCGATGCCTTCTTCGACGAGAGCTTGCGCATCTTCCGCGGAAGCAACTCCACGGATGTTGCGCGACGGCGCTTCGTTGTAGTGAATGCGCCGCGCCTCCTCGGCGAAACGGTCGCCTACGTTCTCCGTCTTGTCGAGGACCTCGCGGATTACACGCATCGCATGCGCTTGCCATTGCGCCGCCTGCTCGTGCGACGACGCTTTCGGCGTTTCGCTCGCGCCGGACAGGTTCAACCGGGGCGCGGACGGCAGGCGGGTCACGTGGGTGGCGCCGCACATCGGACATTCGACCAGCTTGCGGGACAGTTGCGATTCGAAATCGTCAACCGATGCGAACCAGCCTTCAAACCGATGGCCGTCTGGACACTGTAAATCGAGGACCTTCATGGGGAATCGAGGCTTGCGATGAGTTTAGCGCAAATCGTAAATTTGTGAACGACCGTTCGAAAAAATTCCTGCGGCCAGGCACCGGGATTTTCCCGGGGGTTCGATTGTAGCGCTGCTCGGGTGGACGCGCTGAAGGTGCTTGCGCGCGCAGATGCGACAACGGCGGCCACGAGGGCCGCCGTTGATCGGAGTTCGATGCTCCGGGGGTGTCAGCCCTGCTCTGCCTTCGCGAGCGGCCACGCGCCCGACAGCGCCTTTTCGAGCCAGAACGTACCGATGATCGTCTTCACGTCGGTGATCTTGCCCGTGCGCACCCATTCGAGCAGTTCGGGAACCGTCGCCGTGAAGGTTTCGAGAAACTCGCCGTCGTCGAGCTGCGCCGCACCTGCGGTCAGCCCACGGGCAAGATAGATGTCGATGAATTCGGTCGAGTACGAGATGACCGGATGGATCTGCGCGAGATAAACGTACTCGCGCGCGGTATAGCCCGTCTCTTCCTTGAGTTCGCGGATCGCGCAGGCGAGCGCGCCTTCCTGCGGATCGAGTTTGCCGGCCGGGAATTCCGTCATCACGCGCGAGAGCGGATAGCGGTACTGGCGCTCCATCAGCACGCGCCCGTCATCGAACAGCGGGATCACCATCACCGCGCCGGGGTGCTGAACGTACTCGCGCGTGGCGTGCTTGCCGTCCGGCAAGGCGACCGTGTCGCGCTTCAGGGTAAGAAAATTGCCGGCGTAGAGCGTCGTGCTTTCCACGCACGTCTCGGCGAGCGCCGGGTCGTGTTGATGATGTTCAGCCATTGTCAGCCTCGTGGGTGCTCAGGAAAATCGGGAAGCCGCGGGCGCGCCGCAAGAAGTAAAGTCGGCCAGACTGCCAGCCGGACTTCGGGGACGCACAGCGCGTGCCGGCCGCGGGCCGGCTACGCGCATCACGCCGAGCGGCGTTTGACGAGATATTGCCAGGTGAAGCCGGGGAACGCGAACACGACAAAAAGACTGAAGGTGATCGCGTAGAACTGCCAGCCCTGGTCAAAACGGTTGCCGGCACGCGCCTCCAGCAGGAAGCCGAACGTACCGACCACAAAATACAGCACGATCATTTCAGCGATGCGAATCCACGCACTCTTCTTCGGTGCGCGAAGCGGCACGACGCCGAACAATCGCTGGTTGAGGAACGGCAGGTTGGCGCCCGCGAGCGCCAACAGCACAATGAACCAACCTGCTGCCGACATTAGAGCGGCAGCGTATGCGTGACGGCTTGCAGGCAGACCGACATCAGCGGGCCCGGGATGATGCCCAGCACGAGCACCGCCACGCCGTTGAGCGTGAGCAGCGCGCGGTTGCATGCATGGCTTTCGATCGGTGCTTCGTCCTGCGGTGCGTCGAAGTACATCAGCTTGACGATACGCAGGTAATAGAACGCGCCGAACAGCGACGTGATCACGGCGAGCACGGCAAGCCACGTGAGGCCGGCGTTCATGGTCGCTTCGAGCACGGCGAGCTTCGCGTAGAAGCCAACCGTCGGCGGAATACCGGCGAGCGAGAACATCATGAGCATCATGACGAACGCGAACACGGGGTTGCGCTGGTTCAGGCCCTTGAAGTCGTCGATCGTTTCGGCTTCGAAATCGCGGCGGGACAGCAGCATGACCACGCCGAACGCGCCGAGCGTTGTGATCAGATAGACGATGCTGTAGAACATGGCCGAGCTGTATGCGCTGGCCGCGCCCGTCGCCTTGTTGTCGACGATGCCGGCGAGCAGGCCGAGCAGCACGAAGCCCATGTTCGAAATGGCCGAGTACGCGAGCATCCGCTTGACGTTGCGCTGCACGATACCCGTGATGTTGCCCACGATCATCGAAAGCGCGGCAAGGATGATCAGCATCTCTTGCCAGTCCACTGCCAGCGGCAGCAGGCCCATCACGAGGAAGCGCACGGCCCAGGCGAATGCCGCGACCTTCGGGCCGCCGCCGGTGAGCAGCGTCATGGCCGTCGGCGCGCCTTGATAGACGTCCGGCACCCACATATGGAACGGCACCGCGCCCATCTTGAACGCTACGCCGGCGACGATGAACACCACGCCGAACAGCAGGACGATATCGTTGATATGGCCCGAAGCCACCGCCTTGAACACTTCGTTCAGTTCGAGCGAGCCGGTCGCGCCGTACAGCATCGAAATGCCATAGAGCAGGAAGCCCGAAGCGAGCGCACCCAGCACGTAGTACTTCATCGCGGCTTCGTTCGACTGCGTCGCGTCACGACGCAGTGCGATGACCGCGTAGAGCGAGAGCGACATCAGCTCGAGGCCGAGGTACAGGGTGAGGAAGTTGTTGCCCGAGATCATCGTGATCTGGCCGAGCAGCGAGAACATGCCAAGCAGGAAGAACTCGCCCCGGAACATGTCGCGGTCTTCGAGATACTTGCGCGAGTACACGATCGACACGGCGTAGCCGAGCGTGACCACCGACTTCATGGCGCTCGCGAACGGATCGATCACGTACATGCGCGTGAAGTAGTAGTACACGTGCGGATCGAACGCGTTCACCGCAAACCAGATACCGGCTATGACCGTGGTCAAGAGCGCGATGAAATAGGTCGTGCGACGGCCCGAAGGGCCGGTGAACGTGTCGTTGAGCCACGCGACGACGAGGCCGGTCATCACCAGCGCGTCGGGTAGCAGAGCGTTCAAAGGGGCGTTTGGCATGATCTTTTGTTCCTCCGCTCGGTATTACTGTGACAGCGGCAGTTTCGACACTGCGACGTGGGAGAGGAGGTTTTCCACGGAAACGTGCATCACATCGGTAAAGGGCTTCGGGTAGATGCCCATGAAAAGCGTAAACAGCGCGAGCACCGCAAGCATGAAGTATTCGCGACCGTTGATGTCCTTCAGCTCGCGAACGTGGTCGTTCGCGATGGCGCCGAAGTACACCCGCTTGTACATCCACAACGTATAGGCCGCACCCAGGATCAGCGTGAACGCCGCCCCGAAAGCGATCCAGAAGTTGTACTTCACGGCCGCCAGAATCACCATGAATTCGCCGACGAATCCAGAGGTGCCCGGCAGACCGCAGTTGGCCATGGCAAACAGCATGACCAGCGCCGCGAACTTCGGCATGGTGTTGACCACACCGCCGTAGTCCGCGATATCACGTGTATGCATACGGTCATACAGCACACCGATGCACAGGAACATCGCGCCCGAGACGAAGCCGTGCGAGATCATCTGGATGATCCCGCCTTCCATCGCGAGCTGGCTCGACGGGCCGAACATAAAGAAGCCGAGCGTGACGAAGCCCATGTGGGCGATCGACGAGTACGCGACCAGCTTTTTCATGTCCGACTGCACCATCGCCACGAGGCCGATGTAGATCACGGCGATCAAGGACAGCGTGATGATGACCGGCGCCAGGTAGTGGCTCGCGTCCGGCGTGACCGGCAGCGAGAAACGCAGGAAACCGTACGCGCCGAGCTTGAGCATGATTGCGGCCAGCACGACCGAACCGCCCGTCGGCGCTTCAACGTGCGCGTCCGGCAACCACGTGTGGACCGGCCACATCGGCACCTTGACGGCGAACGCGAAGAAGAACGCGACGAACAGCAGGATTTGCGGCGTCATGGCGATCTTCGCGGCCTGCCAGGTAGCGAGGTCGAAGGTCCCGGTAATGCGGTACAGGTACAGCAACGCGACCAGCATGAGCAGCGAGCCGGCCAGCGTGTAGAGAAAGAACTTGAACGCCGCATACACACGGTTCGGTCCGCCCCACACGCCGATGATGATGTACATCGGAATGAGCGTGGCTTCGAAGAACACGTAGAACAACAGGCCGTCGGCGGCGCAGAAAACGCCGATCATGATGCCCGACAGGATGAGGAACGACGCGTAATACTGCGCGACATTCTTCGTGATGACCTGCCAGCCCGCGATCACGACGATCACGGTGATGAGCGCCGTGAGCACGACGAACCACATCGCAATGCCGTCGACGCCCAGGTGATACGCAATATTGAACCGCTCGATCCAGACCGACTTCTCCTCGAACTGCAGCGAAGCCGTAGTCGTGTCGAAGCCCGTAACGAGCGGAATGGTGACGAGGAAACTAAGCACCGAACCGATGAGTGCGAGCCAGCGGTCCGCACTCGGGTTCCGACGGGAACCCACTACAAGAACGATGATGCCGAATACGATCGGCATCCAGATCGCAATACTGAGAATCGGAGTTGCGTGCATGCGTTTCCTCGCCTTATTTTGCCTTATTTGCCGCTGAGCGTTACAAACAGGGTAAGGAGGCCAAGCATGCCAATGATCATGGCAAATGCGTAGTGGTAGATATAGCCGGATTGCAGGAAACGAATGACAGTTGCAAACCAGCCGATAAACTTGGCGCTCCCGTTTACGACGCCGTCGATCACGACGACATCGCCCTCCTTCCACAGACCGCGACCGATAGCGACTGCTCCGCGAGCGAAGACGATTTCGTTGATCTTGTCGAGGTAATACGCGTTTGCCAGCAGCTTGTAGACCGGCGCGAACGTGCGCGACACGACGGTCGGCAGATCCGGGCGCTTCATGTAGAAGAACCACGCCACCACCACACCCGCGAGTGCGAGCCACACCGGCAGACCAGAGAACGCATGCGCGCCCATCGCGGCCCAGCCCTGGAATTCCTTGCCCATTTCCACGAGCGCATCGTGGTTCTCGCCAACGAAGATGACGTTCTGGAACGCCACGCCATGCGAGAAGAAGTCGCCGAAGAGCAGCGGCTGGATCGCGAACGCGCCGGCGATCACCGAAGGAATCGCAAGCAGAACGAGCGGTACCCAGATGACCCACGGCGACTCGTGCGGCACGTGCACGTGGTGTTCGTCGTGACCGTGGCCATGATCGCCGTGACCGTTGTGGGCTGCATTCGCCGCTTCGATCGCCATCGGCGATTCCGGATGCTTCGGACCGCGGAAGCGCTCTTCACCGTGGAACACGAGGAAGTACATACGGAACGAGTACAGCGCCGTAACGAACACGCTCGCCACCACTGCGAAGTACGCGAAGCCCGAACCCGGCAGGTGCGAGAGCTTCACGGCGTCGATGATCGAGTCCTTCGAGTAGAAGCCCGAGAAGAACGGCGTGCCGATCAGCGCGAGCGAACCGACGAGCGAAGTGATCCACGTGATGGGCATGTACTTGCGCAGGCCGCCCATGTTGCGCATGTCCTGGTCGTGGTGCATGCCGATGATGACCGAGCCCGCGCCAAGGAACAGCAGCGCCTTGAAGAACGCGTGCGTCATCAGGTGGAAGATCGCGACCGGGTAAGCCGACACGCCGAGTGCGACCGTCATGTAGCCGAGCTGCGAGAGCGTGGAGTACGCAACCACACGCTTGATGTCGTTCTGCACGACGCCAAGGAAGCCCATGAAGAGCGCGGTAATCGCACCGATCACGACGATAAACGAGAGCGCGGCTTCCGAAAGCTCGAACAGCGGCGACATGCGCGCGACCATGAAGATACCGGCCGTCACCATGGTTGCCGCGTGAATCAGCGCGGAAATCGGCGTCGGGCCTTCCATCGAGTCCGGGAGCCAGACGTGCAGCGGGAACTGCGCCGACTTACCCATCGCGCCGATGAACAGGCAGATACACGCAGCGGTGAGCAGGTTCCACGAGGTGCCCGGGAACGTCAGCGCGGCGAGTTCATGACCCTTCGCGAAGATGTCGTTGTAGTTCAGCGAGCCGCCGTACGCGAGCAGGAGACCGATGCCCAGCAGGAAGCCGAAGTCGCCCACGCGGTTCACGAGGAACGCCTTCATGTTCGCGTAGATGGCGCTTTCACGCTTGAAGTAGAAGCCGATCAGCAGGTACGAGACGAGACCCACCGCTTCCCAACCGAAGAACAGCTGCAGGAAGTTGTTGCTCATCACGAGCATCAGCATCGAGAACGTGAAGAGCGCGATGTACGAGAAGAAGCGCTGGTAGCCCTCTTCTTCCGCCATGTAGCCGATCGTGTAGATGTGGACCATCAGCGACACGAAGGTCACGACGACCATCATGAGCGCAGTCAACGAGTCGATCAGGAAGCCGACTTCGAACTTCAGGCCGCCTACCGACATCCATTCGTAGATCGTCGCGTTGAAGCTCGCACCGCCCATCACGTCGAACAACGTGATGCACGACAGCACGAACGCAATCGCGACGCCAAGAATGGTCACCGTATGCGCGCCCGCGCGCCCGACCGTTTTGCCGAACAAACCGGCAATGAGAGAACCGGCGAGAGGCGCCAGCGGGATCGCCAGCAATAAGGTTTCGTTGAGTGTTGTTGCCATAGCAGCCTGCCTTAGCCTTTGAGCTGATCGAGGTCCTCGACGTTGATCGTGTCGAGGCTGCGGAACAGAGTCACAAGAATAGCCAGACCAATCGCGGCTTCCGCTGCCGCAACAGTTAGCACGAAGAACACGAAAATCTGTCCGTGAACGTCACCGAGATAATGCGAGAACGCGACGAAGTTCGTGTTCACCGCTAACAGCATCAGCTCAATCGCCATCAGGATGATGATGACGTTGCGCCGATTCAAAAAGATTCCGACGATCGAGATCGCAAAGAGGATCGCGCCGAGGACGAGGTAATGGGCCAGTGTCAACATGGTTCGCTCCTTCGCGCTTAGCTCTTGGTTGCCGGTGCAGCCGCGGGCGCAGCTGCCGCGCCTGCCGCGGGCGCAGCCCCGGCTTCCGCTTGCGCCGGTTCCGCCGGCTCCGGCACTTCCACGACGGCCTGCATCTTCACGAGGCGCACGCGGTCCTGGCGACGCACGGCGACCTGCTTCGACACGTTCTGGCGCTTCGAGTCCTTCGGCTCGCGCACAGTCAGCGCGATAGCCGCGACGATCGCCACCAGCAGCACGAGGCCGGCGACTTCGAAGGCGAAGATGTAGTCGGTGTAGATGATCTTGCCGATCAGGTGCGCGTTCGAGATCGCGGCGGCGGCAGCCGGCGTGGTGTCGGGCACCGGCGTGCTCGTCGCGCCGTAGCCGTGCCACAGGATCAGCGCGGTTTCGATCACGATGATCGCGCCCACGATGGTCGCCACGGGGATGAAGCGCTTGAAGTCGCGGCTCAGCACGTCGATGTTGATGTCCAGCATCATCACCACGAACAGGAACAGCACCATCACCGCGCCCACGTAGACGAGCACCAGCAGGATCGCGAGGAATTCGGCCTCGAGCAGCATCCAGATCGCGGCCGCGTTGAAGAACGCGAGCACGAGGAAGAGCGCAGACGCGACAGGATTGCGCGAAGTGATCACCTTCAGCCCTGACAGCGTGAGCAGCAGCGCGAAGATGTAGAACAGGACGGTCGTGAATTCCATGATTACTGGTTCATCGTTGAGGCCTTCGTGAAGCGGATTGCGCGACGCAGACTGGCGGCCAGACCAGGGAGCGTTGCGCCGCGGCGGTCGGGCTGCGGTAAAGCGCGGGCGTTCGGCACACGCGTTCCCCACAGCCGGCCCGGACCGCGGGCCGATGCAGCGTCAAACTGAAAGATCAACGGTACGGTGCATCCGCTGCCTTGTTCGCCGCGATCTGCGCTTCATAGCGATCGCCAACGGCCAGCAGCATATCCTTCGTGAAATACAGATCGCCGCGCTTCTCGCCGTGATACTCGAGAATGTGCGTTTCGACGATCGAGTCGACCGGGCAGCTCTCTTCGCAGAAACCACAGAAGATGCACTTGGTCAGGTCGATGTCGTAACGTGTCGTGCGGCGCGTGTTGTCCTCGCGCACTTCCGATTCGATCGTGATCGCGAGCGCGGGGCACACGGCCTCGCACAGCTTGCACGCGATGCAGCGCTCTTCGCCATTTTCATAGCGGCGCAGCGCGTGCAGACCGCGAAAACGCGGGGAAATAGGCGTCTTTTCTTCCGGGAATTGCACCGTGAACTTGCGCTTGAACGTGTAACGACCCGTCAGCGCGAGGCCCTTGAGCAACTCGGTCAGGAAAAACGTCTTAAAGAAGTTTTGGATAGCGTTCATGGTTGTGTTCGCCCCTTATTTCCAGATGCTCAACGGCGACATGTACCAGAAGCCGACTACGATCAGCCATACGATGCACACCGGAATGAACACTTTCCAGCCGAGACGCATGATCTGGTCATAGCGATAACGCGGGAACGTCGCGCGGGCCCAGATGAAAATCGACAGCAGGCAGAAGACCTTCAGCACGAGCCAGAACACGCCCGGGATGAAGTCGAGGAACGCGAACGGGGCGCTCCAGCCGCCAAGGAACAGCACCGAGGCGAGCGCCGAGATCACGATCATGTTGATGTACTCGGCGAGGAAGAACAGCGCGAACGCCATACCCGAGTAATCGATCATGTGACCCGCGACGATTTCCGACTCCCCTTCCACCACGTCGAACGGGTGACGGTTCGTTTCGGCGATGCCCGAGATGAAGTAGACGACGAACATCGGCAACAGCGGCAGCCAGTTCCACGAGAGGAACGTGATGCCCCAGTTTGCGAACATGCCGCGCATCTGGCCTTCGACGATCACCGAAAGATTCAGGCTGCCCGACACCATCAGCACGACGACGAGCGCGAAGCCCATCGAAATTTCGTACGAAACCATCTGCGCCGCGGCGCGCATGGCGCCGAGGAACGCGTACTTCGAGTTCGAGGCCCAGCCCGCGAGAATCACGCCGTAGACGCCGATCGACGAGATCGCCATCGCGTAGAGCAGGCCCGCGTTGATGTCGCCGAGCACCGCGCCCGCCTGGAACGGAATCACCGCCCAGACCGCGAAGGCCGGCACCACCACCATGATCGGCGCGACCATGTAGATCCAGCGGCTTGCCTGCGCGGGCTGAATCACTTCCTTCAGAAGCAGCTTCAGCACGTCGGCGATCGGCTGCAACAGACCTGCCGGGCCCACGCGGTTCGGACCGAGACGCACGTGCATCCAGCCGATCAGCTTGCGCTCCCAAAGGATCAGGTACGCGACGCACAGCAGGATCACCACTGCGACGACGAGAATGCGCACCAGCGCCCACACGGTGGGCCATGCCACGCCGAGCAGCTGGCTGCCGCCTGCATTGATCGTTTCGAACAAGCTCATTTACGCCTTCTCCACCAGCAGTTCACCGAACAGGCTGCCGAGTTGCGCACCGGCCGGCGTCGCCGCCGACACGCGCACCACCGTCGGCGCAAGATTCGCATCGCGCGTTGCAGGCGCCGTAACCGACAGGTCGCCCTGGCGCACGCGCACGGCGTCGCCTTCCTTCAGGCCGAGCTGGTCGAAGTATGTCGCCGGCAGGCCGATGGCGTTCGCCACGCGGGCAGCCGTGGTGAGCTGCAGCGCTTCGCCGCGGCGCACGATGTGATCGGCGTGGTAAATCGGCACGTCGGCGATGCGCTCGAAGCGGCCTTCCGCGGCTTTCGCGAGGCGGCCGCGCGCAATCGTGGCGCTGGCCTTGTTCGACAGACGGCCTTCGAAGCTGCCATCGCCCATCGCCTTGCGGCGCACTTCTTCAGCCGTGTCGTACTCGAAGCCCTTCGCGCCCAGCAGCGTGCCGAGCACGCGCAGGACCTTCCATGCCGGACGCGTGTCGCCGAGCGGGCGCACGACGCCGTTGAACGTCTGAGCCGTGCCTTCGGCGTTGATGAACGTACCCGAGGTTTCCGTGTACGGCGCGATCGGCAGCAGCACGTCGGCGTAGTCGAGGCCCGTCTTGTACGGCGAGAACACGGCGACCATTTCGGCCTGCGCGAGCGCGGCGCGCGCGGCTGCCGGGTTTGCCGTATCGAATTCCGGCTCGACGTTGAAGAGCAGATAGCCCTTGCGCGGCTGCTCGAACGCTTCGCGTGCGTTCAGGCCGTCGCGGCCCGGCAGTGCGCCGGCAATGTGCGCGCCAACCGTGTTGGCCGCTTCCGTGAGGAAGCCAAGCGTCGCGCCCGTCGTTTCGGCGATGAACTGCGCGGCTGCGTGCAGGCGCGAGAATTCCGGATGCTGAACCGCGACGTTGCCAAGCAGCACGTAGCGGCGCTCACCGCTTGCGAGCGATGCGGCGACCTGCTTCGCGGCGTCGGTAGCCTGTGCGCCTGCGAAGCCTTCCGGCACCGCAACGCCCTTTGCCTCAGCAACAGCCGCTGCGATCGCAGCGAGTTCGTCGAGCCATGCCGAGGGCGCGGCGACGATGCGCTGCGCGTTCGGGATCAGCGAGCCGTCAGCGGTGGCTTGCAGGAAGCTGATCTGTGCACCGCCCTTCGCGGCCTGACGCAGACGCGCGGCGAACAGCGCGTGGTCGCGGCGCAGGAACGAGCCGATCACGAACGCCGAGTCGGCGTACGAGAGTTCCGCGATCTTGGTGCCGAGCCACGGCGCGCCTTCGAGCGGCGCCGAGAAGTCGCTCTGGCGCAGACGGAAGTCGACGTTCGGCGTGCCGATCGCATCCGCGAACTGCTTCGCGAGATAGAGTTCTTCGAGCGTGCTGTGCGGGCTCGCGAGCAGCGCGAGCTGGTTCTCGCCGTGCTCGTCGCAAATGCCCTTGATGCCCTTCACGACGTATTCGAGCGCGGTCTGCCAGTCGGTCTCGATCCACTCGCCGCCCTGCTTGATCATCGGGCGCGTGAGACGGTCTTCGCTGTTCAGGCCTTCGTACGAGAAGCGGTCCTTGTCCGAGATCCAGCATTCGTTGATGGATTCGTTCTCGAACGGCAGCACGCGCATCACGCGGTTGTTCTTCACCTGCACCACAAGGTTCGCACCCGTTGCATCGTGCGGGCTCACCGACTTGCGGCGCGACAGTTCCCATGTGCGTGCCGAGAAGCGGAACGGCTTGCTCGTGAGCGCGCCGACCGGGCACAGGTCGATCATGTTGCCCGACAGTTCCGAGTCGACCGTCTTGCCGACGAACGACGTGATTTCCGAGTGCTCGCCGCGGCCGAGCATGCCGAGCTCCATCACGCCGGCGATTTCGTCGCCGAAGCGCACGCAGCGCGTGCAGTGGATGCAGCGCGACATCTCTTCCATCGAGATGAGCGGCCCGACGTTCTTGTGGAACACCACGCGCTTCTCTTCGCTGTAGCGCGAGGCGGACTTGCCGTAACCAACGGCCAGATCCTGCAGCTGGCATTCGCCGCCCTGATCGCAGATCGGGCAGTCGAGCGGGTGGTTGATCAGCAGGAATTCCATCACGGCTTGCTGACCCTGCACGGCCTTGTCCGACATGGTGCGCACGACCATGCCTTGCGACACCGGCGTCGCGCACGCGGGCACGGCCTTCGGCATCTTCTCGACATCGACGAGACACATCCGGCAGTTGGCCGCGATGGAGAGCTTCTTGTGATAGCAGAAGTGCGGGATGTACGTGTCCACGCGCTGAGCAGCCTGGATCACCATGCTGCCCTCGGGCACCTGCACCGTCTTGCCGTCTATTTCAAGTTCAACCATGATGGTTAATCGTCCCTAACCTGTTACCGCTCAATTTCACAGCGGCATTCCCCGTTGCGTCGTGCTACGCCGTGATGTGCGCAACCCGGCACAACGCGCTGTCTTTCGCCTCTTAGGCGGCCACCGTTTCCGAGGCCGCGTGCGAGCCGGCATGACCGCCGACGAGACAACGCTTGTTGTGCACGTGATATTCGAATTCGTCCCAGTAGTGCTTGAGCATGCCGCGCACCGGCATGGCTGCCGCGTCGCCGAGCGCGCAAATCGTACGGCCCATGATGTTGCCCGCCACCGAGTTCAGCAGGTCCAGGTCTTCCTGGCGCCCCTCGCCGTGCTCGATACGGTTCACCACGCGATACAGCCAGCCCGTGCCTTCGCGGCACGGCGTGCACTGGCCGCACGACTCTTCGTAATAGAAGTACGAGAGACGCAGCAGTGAGCGCACCATGCAGCGCGTTTCGTCCATGACGATGACCGCGCCCGAACCGAGCATCGAGCCCTGCTTGGCGATGGAGTCATAGTCCATGTCCGTTTGCATCATCAGGTCGCCCGGAATGACCGGCGCCGACGAGCCGCCCGGAATCACGGCCTTCAGCTTCTTGCCGCCGCGCACGCCGCCGGCCAGCTCCATGAGCGTCGCGAACGGGGTGCCGAGCGGAATCTCGTAATTGCCCGGACGCTCCACGTCGCCCGAGATCGAGAAGATCTTCGTGCCGCCGTTGTTCGGCTTGCCGAGCTCCATGTACGTCTGCGGACCCACGGTCAGCAGGAACGGCACCGCGGCGAAGGTCTCGGTGTTGTTGATCGTCGTCGGCTTGCCGTACACGCCGAAGCTCGCCGGGAACGGCGGCTTGAAGCGCGGCTGGCCCTTCTTGCCTTCGAGCGACTCGAGCAGCGCGGTTTCCTCGCCGCAGATGTACGCGCCATAGCCATGGTGAGCGTGCAGCTGGAACGAGAAGTCCGTGCCAAGAATGTTGTCGCCGAGATAGCCGGCCTGGCGCGCTTCTTCCAGCGCAGCCTCGAAGCGGCGATACACCTCGAAAATTTCGCCGTGGATGTAGTTGTAGCCCACGGTGATGCCCATCGCGTACGCGCCGATGGCCATGCCTTCGATCACGCTATGCGGGTTCCAGCGCAGGATGTCGCGATCCTTGAACGTGCCCGGCTCGCCCTCGTCCGAGTTGCAGACGAGATATTTCTGCCCCGGGAACTGACGCGGCATGAAGCTCCACTTCAGGCCGGTGGGGAAGCCCGCACCGCCGCGGCCGCGCAGACCGCTTGCCTTCACGTCGGCGATCACCTGCTCGGGCGGAATCTTTTCTTCGAGAATACGGCGCAGCTGCTTGTAGCCGCCGCGCGCGACGTAGTCTTCGAGATGCCAGTTCTCGCCGTTGAGGCCCGCGAGGATCAGCGGTTTGATGTGACGGTCGTGCAACGAAGTCATTTCGAAAGCTCCTCGAGCAGCTGGTCGATCTTCGCGCGGCTCATGAAGCTGCACATGCGGTGATTGTTCACGAGCATCACCGGTGCATCGCCGCACGCGCCCATGCACTCACCTTCTTTCAAGGTGAACTTGCCGTCGGGCGTGGTTTCGCCGAAGTCGATACCGAGCTTCTGCTTCAGGTATTCGGCGGCGCTCTCCGAGCCGCCTTCCGGGCCGAGCTGGCACGGCAGATTCGTGCAGAGCGTGATCTTGTGCTTGCCGACGGGCCGCGTCTCGAACATCGTGTAGAACGTGGCGACTTCCTGCACCGCGACAGGCGGCATGCCGATGTAGTCGGCCACGAACTGCATGATTTCGGGAGACAGCCAGCCGTGCTCTTCTTGAGCCACGGCCAAAGCCGCCATCACGGCGGACTGTCGCTGATCGGCGGGGTACTTCGTCAACGCGCGATCGATTTCTTTCAGGCCTTCAGCTGAGATCATTTTCAGACACGACTCTTTCAATTCCTACCGTTTCAATTCCCGCCACACAAACACCCGCCGCGCGTTAGCCAACCTGCTCGCTGCGACGGACGTGGCGTTCCCGGTATTTCGCAGTGCGCCCTTCTTGACCGGGCGCACTGGCAGTTTGCTGCTTAGCGATCAATCTCACCGAACACGATGTCCTGCGTGCCGATGATCGTGACCGCGTCGGCAATCATGTGGCCGCGCGCCATTTCATCGAGCGCGGACAGGTGGGCATAACCCGGCGCACGGATCTTCAGACGATAAGGCTTGTTCGCGCCATCTGACACCAGGTAGATGCCGAATTCACCCTTCGGATGTTCGACGGCAGCGTACGCCTCGCCTTCCGGCACGTGGAAGCCTTCCGTGAAGAGCTTGAAGTGGTGAATCAGCTCTTCCATGTTCGACTTCATGTTCACGCGCGAGGGCGGCGCAACCTTGTGATTGTCGATCATCACGGGGCCGGGATTCTTGCGCAGCCACTCAATGCACTGTTTCGCAATGCGAGTGGATTGGCGCATTTCTTCGACGCGCACGAGATAGCGGTCGTAGCAGTCGCCGTTCACGCCCACCGGAATGTCGAAGTCCATCTGGTCGTACACTTCGTACGGCTGCTTCTTGCGCAGATCCCACTCGATGCCCGAACCGCGCAGCATCGCGCCCGTGAGGCCGAGCTGCATGGCGCGCTCGGGGCTCACCACGCCGATGCCGACCAGACGCTGCTTCCAGATACGGTTGTCGGTGAGGAGCGTTTCGTACTCGTCGACGCAACCCGGGAAACGCGTGAAGAAGTCGTCGATGAAGTCCAGCACCGAACCCTGGCGCGCCTCGTTCATGCGGGCAAGCGCCTTCTCGTTGTGGATCTTCGAAGCCTTGTATTGCGGCATGGCGTCGGGCAGATCGCGATACACGCCGCCCGGACGATAGTAAGCCGCGTGCATGCGCGCGCCCGAGACCGCCTCGTAGACGTCCATCAGGTCTTCGCGCTCGCGGAACGCGTAGAGGAACACCGCCATCGCGCCGACGTCGAGCGCGTGCGAGCCGATCCACATGAGGTGGTTCAGCACGCGCGTGACTTCGTCGAACAGCACGCGGATGTACTTCGCGCGAATCGGCACTTCGATGCCGAGCAGCTTTTCGATCGCGAGCACATAGCCGTGCTCGTTGACCATCATCGACACGTAGTCGAGACGGTCCATGTACGGCACCGACTGGATGAACGTCTTGCTTTCAGCCAGCTTTTCCGTCGCGCGATGCAGCAGGCCGATGTGCGGATCGGCGCGCTGGATCACTTCGCCGTCGAGCTCGAGCACGAGGCGCAGCACACCGTGCGCTGCCGGGTGCTGCGGGCCGAAGTTGAGCGTGTAGTTCTTGATCTCTGACATGCGACCCTCTTAGTGTTTCTTCAGACCGCCGTAGCGATCTTCGCGAATCACACGCGGCGTGATCTCGCGCGGCTCGATCGTGACGGGCTGGTAGACCACGCGCTTCTGCTCCGGGTCGTAACGCATTTCGACATAGCCCGAAACCGGGAAGTCCTTGCGGAACGGGTGGCCGATGAAACCGTAGTCGGTCAGGATGCGGCGCAGGTCGGGGTGGCCTTCGAAGACGATGCCGAACAGGTCGAACGCTTCGCGCTCGTACCAGTTGGCCGAATTCCAGATCTCGACGAGCGAGGGCACGATCGGCACTTCGTCGTCCGGCGCGAACACGCGCAGACGCACGCGCCAGTTGTTCGCGAGGGAGAGCAGATGCGACACGGCGGCAAAGCGCGGGCCTTCCCACGCGCCGTCGCCGAAGGTCTGGTAGTCGACGCCGCACAGGTCGAGCAGTTGCTCGAAGCGCAGCGAGGGATTGTCGCGCAGCTCCTTGGCCACCGCGAGGGAATCGCCCGCCTTGACGACCAGCGTCAGCTCGCCGAGCGCCTCGGTGAGGCTGACGATGCGCGCGCCAAGGGCCGCTTCGAGGTTCGCTTTCAGGGTCTCGAGTTTGCTTGCCATATTGTGGGGAGGCACGCGGCCTTTATTGACGGGCGATGGTGCTGGTGCGGCGAATCTTCGCCTGCAACTGGATCACCCCGTAGACCAGGGCTTCCGCTGTCGGCGGGCATCCCGGCACATAGACGTCGACCGGCACGATGCGATCACAACCGCGCACGACCGAATACGAATAGTGGTAGTAGCCGCCGCCATTGGCGCACGACCCCATCGAAATGACCCAGCGCGGCTCGGCCATCTGGTCGTAGACCTTGCGCAGCGCGGGCGCCATCTTGTTGCAGAGCGTGCCGGCGACGATCATGACGTCCGACTGACGCGGGCTCGGACGAAACACCACGCCGAAACGGTCCAGGTCATAACGGGCCGCGCCCGCGTGCATCATCTCGACCGCGCAACACGCCAGCCCGAACGTCATTGGCCACAGCGAGCCAGTGCGCGTCCAGTTGATCAGCTTGTCAGCCGTGGTGGTGACAAACCCTTCCTTCAAGACCCCTTCGATACTCATGTGCTTTCCACTCCAGACGGACAGCCCACAGTTTCCCCGCAGTGCCGCCCATACAATCCGGCGATTAACCCATTATTCCCAGTCGAGACCGCCCTTCTTCCAGATGTAGGCAAAGCCCAGCAGGAATTCGAGCAGAAACAGCATCATCGACAGGAAACCCGGCCAGCCGATATCGCGCAGGGCCACGCCCCACGGAAACAGGAACGCCGTTTCGAGGTCGAAGATGATGAAAAGAATGGCGACCAGGTAGTAGCGTACGTCGAACTTCATTCGAGCGTCTTCGAAGGCTTCGAAGCCGCATTCGTACGGCGAATTCTTTTCGCTGTCTGGCCGGTTGGGACCGAGGACCTTGCCGATCGTCACTAGCGCTATGCCCAGACCAACACCCACGAGGAGGAACAGAAGGACGGGGAAATAGGCAGCGAGGTTCAAGGCTATCCTCTATATCGGTTGGTTCTGAGGTTCCGCTGGAACTTGCATCGCTCCGCGGGAATCACTTCACGTACTTCGCGCTGCGAACAGAAAACGAACACGACGTAAGAAGCAAAAATGCCAGCCGAAGCTGAAGCAAGCGGCTGGCATTTTTTAGATAACATTGGTGCCGACGGCGAGACTCGAACTCGCACAGCTTTCGCCACTACCCCCTCAAGATAGCGTGTCTACCAATTTCACCACGTCGGCACTGCATGCAATCCGGGACAACAATTATTGCAACCCGCGAATCGCTTCAAGACTTAAATTCTAACTTGTTTCCGTTTGTTGTTCAACGCACAAAACAAGTTTTTCAAATTTATTTCGGTACGTCGTTGCCGGGTTGCGAGGCTGCCGCAGGCGAGGCCGCCGCCGGAGCGGATGCGCCAGGAGCAGGTGCAACCGGCGCCGAAACAGCCGGCGCCGAAGCTACGACCGGGGCTGGAACCGAAGCGCCAAGCACGCCCGCCGAAGGCTTCGCATGATACGACCCCAGGTAAGTTAACGCAAGGGT
This sequence comes from Paraburkholderia acidiphila, assembly GCF_009789655.1. Lineage (GTDB taxonomy): Bacteria > Pseudomonadota > Gammaproteobacteria > Burkholderiales > Burkholderiaceae > Paraburkholderia > Paraburkholderia acidiphila. The sequence continues at coordinate 1,021,992 of NZ_CP046909.1, read as the reverse complement.
CGATACGAAAAACACCGTTGCGAGAACTGCAGTAGTACGCGAAAGGAAGTTCGCGGAACCGCTCGCGCCGAACAGGCTGCCCGACGCGCCGCTGCCAAAAGCAGCGCCCATGTCCGCGCCTTTGCCGTGCTGCAGCAAGACGAGGCCGATCACCCCGAGCGCCGACAGAAGCTGGACGACGATAATCAACGTTTTCAAATACAGCATCACACTCACCTGAGTCCTGGTTGAATGCCCGCCCCTGCTGGGGCAGACGCATAAGCAGCCCGCACGACGCGCTTCATCTCGAACGCTTCGTGCGCAAGCCTTTAGCTCGCGACACTGGCGCCCGCCGTGGCGGCCGCGCAGATCGCAAGGAAATCACCCGCTTTGAGCGAAGCACCGCCGATCAGGCCACCGTCGATGTCGGCCTGACGGAAGAGCTCCGCCGCATTTTCCGGCTTCACGCTGCCGCCGTAGAGCAGCGGCACGTCCGCCACTTGCGCGCCCTTGGCAGCGAGGCGCGCGCGCAGGAATGCATGCATCTGCTGGGCCTGCTCCGAGCTTGCGCTCTTGCCCGTGCCGATCGCCCAGACGGGCTCATAAGCGACGACGATACGCGCCGCCTCTTCAACCGACAGCACGGCCAGCACCGCATCGATCTGCGCACCCACCACGCGCTCAGTCGCACCCGATTCGCGCTCTTCGAGCGTCTCGCCCACACAGACGATAGGCGTGAGGCCTGCCGCCAGCGCGCGCTGCGTCTTCACGGCGACGAGTTCGGAGCTTTCGCCGTGGTAAGCGCGGCGCTCCGAGTGGCCAACGATCGCAAAAGCGGATTCGAAGTCGGCAACCATGCCTGCCGCGACCTCGCCCGTATAGGCGCCCTGCTCGTGCGCCGAAACGTCCTGCGCGCCCCACTGAACCCGGCTGCCGCCGAGCAGCGCCTGCGCCTGCGCGAGATACGGAAACGGCACGCACACACCAACATGCACGTCCGGGGGCAGCGCCTGCGCGCCTCGTGCAACGCCTTCCAGCAGTGCTGCATTGGCCGCGAGGCGGCCGTGCATCTTCCAGTTACCGACTACGAGCTTCGATCGTTGTTTCGTCATTGTTCCGGTTGCTGTTAAAAGCGGACGCAAAACACATAATTTTACTGCGTGAAATCCAGGCGGGTCAAACAACCCCGCCTGCGAGACACAAAAAAGACGCGAAAAAAGTCCCGAAAAATCAAGCGCGAGCGATTCGCCCGCGCCGATGCGCCGTCAGGCCGCGCCGCTCCAGTCGAGCATGATCTTGCCGATATGCTCGCTGCTCTCCATCAACGCATGGGCTTCGGCAGCCTGCGCGGCGGGAAATACACGGAACACGACGGGTTTGATGCGACCCTCTTCGATCAGGGGCCAGACCTTCGCCTTGAGCTCCTGGGCAATCTGCGCCTTGAATTCCACAGAGCGCGCACGCAGCGTCGAACCGGTCACCGTGAGGCGGCGGCGCAGGATCTCGCCCATGTTGAGTTCGGCCTTGGAGCCGCCGAGCGTCGCGATCAGCACGATTCGGCCACCGGTTGCGAGGGCGGAAAGCTCGCGCGCCACATAGCCGCCGGCGACCATGTCGAGAATCACGTCCACGCCGCGGTCGTTCGTGAGCGCCTTCACGACTTCCACGAAATCGCTGGTGCGGTAGTTGATGGCGCGATCGGCGCCAAGCGCCTCACAGGCGTGACACTTGTCGTCCGAACCCGCGGTGGCGAACACGCGAAAGCCAAGGGCGTGCGCGATCTGGATCGCCGTCACGCCGATGCCGCTCGAGCCGCCCTGCACGAGCAGCGTCTCGTTTTCGCCGCCCTCGCCCTGGCCGAGATAGGCGCGCTGGAACACATTGCTCCAGACCGTGAAGAAGGTTTCGGGCAGCGAGGCCGCCTCGACGTCCGTGAGCCCCTTGGGCACCGGCAGGCATTGCCCGAGCGGTGCGACCGCGTATTCGGCGTAACCGCCGCCCGCAATCAGCGCGCACACGCGATCGCCAATCTTCAGCCCGAACGGATTGTTCTTCTCATCGATCGAGCCGCCGACGATCTCGCCCGCCACCTCGAGCCCCGGCAGGTCGGAAATGCCCGGCGGCGGCGCGTACGAGCCCTTGCGCTGGAACACGTCAGGACGGTTCACGCCCGAGGCGCTCACCTTGATCAGCACTTCGCCGGCCTTCGGCTCAGGGGTTGGCCGTTCGGCCAGCTTGAGCACGTCCGGCGCACCGAATTCCGTAATCTCGACTGCCTTCATCTCGCGTCTCCTCTGCGCCTCGCGCCCCGGTCTCTGCGCCCCGCCTGGGCGCCTCCGTCTGAATGGCGCTGCGCACGCGACACGATTGCCGCGTGCGCACTGCCATTCACCCTCATTGTCATGAAAAACGGCCGGCGCGTTTTGCACGCTGCCGGCCGTTGGAGCTTACTGCTTTACTGCTGCGGCTCGCCCTGCGGTGCGCCACCCGCTTGCTCGTTGAGCAGCGCCTTGGCGGACAGGCGCACGCGGCCCTTCTCGTCCGTCTGGATGACCTTGACCTTCACGATCTGGCCTTCCTTCAGATAGTCGTTGATGTCCTTGATACGCTCGTTGGCGATCTCGGAGATGTGCAGCAGACCATCCTTGCCCGGCAGCAGGTTCACGATCGCGCCGAAGTCCAGCAGCTTGAGAACCGCGCCTTCGTACACCTGGCCCACTTCGATTTCGGCCGTGATGTTCTCGATGCGCTTCTTCGCTTCGGCCATGCCTTCGCTCGACGTCGAAGCGATGGTCACGACGCCGTCGTCCGAAATGTCGATCGTCGTGCCGGTTTCTTCCGTCAGCGCGCGGATCACCGAACCGCCCTTGCCGATCACGTCGCGGATCTTTTCCGGGTTGATCTTGATGGTGATCATGCGCGGAGCGTAAGCCGACAGCTCCGTGTTCACGCCCGACACCGCCGAGGTCATCTTGCCGAGGATGTGCATACGGCCTTCCTTCGCTTGCGCGAGGGCGACCTGCATGATTTCCTTCGTGATGCCCTGGATCTTGATGTCCATCTGCAGCGCGGTCACGCCAGCTTCCGTACCCGCCACCTTGAAGTCCATGTCGCCGAGGTGATCTTCGTCGCCGAGGATGTCGGTCAGCACGGCGAACTTGTTGCCTTCGAGGATCAGGCCCATCGCGATACCCGCGACGTGCGCCTTCATCGGCACGCCGGCGTCCATCAGCGCGAGGCAGCCGCCGCACACCGAAGCCATCGACGACGAACCGTTCGACTCGGTGATTTCCGAGACCACGCGGATCGAGTAGCCGAACTCTTCGGCGCTCGGCAGGCACGCGACGAGCGCGCGCTTCGCGAGACGGCCGTGGCCGATTTCACGGCGCTTGGGCGAGCCAACACGGCCCGTTTCGCCGGTCGCGAACGGGGGCATGTTGTAGTGGAGCATGAAGCGGTCGCGGTACTCGCCTTCGAGCGCGTCGATGATCTGCTCGTCGCCCTTGGTGCCGAGCGTCGCCACGACCAGCGCCTGCGTTTCGCCGCGCGTGAACAGCGCCGAACCGTGGGTGCGCGGCAGGACGCCCGTGCGGATCTCGATCGGACGCACGGTGCGCGTGTCGCGGCCGTCGATACGCGGCTCGCCGTTCAGGATCTGCGAGCGGACGATCTTCGCTTCGAGGTCGAACACGATGTTGCCGACCGTGGCCTTGTCGGCCGCCGTCGTGCCGGCCGCAGCCGCTTCTTCTTCGAGCTTGGCCGACGTGGCTGCGTAGACTTCCTTCAGCTTGGTCGAGCGTTGTTGCTTGTCGCGCAGCTGGTACGCGGCGAGCAGGCTGTCGTTGGCGATAGCCGTGACGCGCGCGATGAGCGCTTCGTCCTTCGGCGCCGGCGTCCAGTCCCACTCGGGCTTGCCGCCGTCGCGCACCAGTTCGTGGATCGCGTCGATGGCCGTTTGCATCTGCTCGTGGCCGAACACGACCGCGCCGAGCATCACGTCTTCCGGCAGCTGGTCGGCTTCCGATTCCACCATCAGCACGGCACGCTCGGTACCGGCCACCACGAGGTCGAGGCGCGATTCCTTGATCTGCGCGCGCGTCGGGTTCAGCACGTACTCGTTGTTGATGTAGGCCACGCGTGCGGCGCCGACCGGGCCGTTGAACGGCAGACCCGAGATGGCCAGCGCAGCCGACGCGCCGATCAGCGCGGGGATGTCAGCCGGGACTTCCGGGTTGATCGACAGGACGTGGATCACGACCTGGACTTCGTTGTAATAGCCTTCCGGGAACAGCGGACGCAGCGGACGGTCGATCAGGCGCGAGATCAGCGTCTCGCCTTCCGACGGACGGCCTTCGCGGCGGAAGAAACCGCCCGGGATCTTGCCGGCCGAATAGGTCTTTTCGATGTAGTCGACGGTGAGCGGGAAGAAGTCCTGACCCGGCTTGGCGGTCTTCGCGCCGACAACGGTCGCGAGCACGACGGTGTCTTCGACGTCGACGATGACAGCACCGCTGGCCTGACGGGCGATCTCACCCGTTTCGAGGCGCACGTTGTGCTGGCCCCATTTGAATTCCTTCACGACTTTATTGAACATGGTCATGGTCACTCACTCCTTACTCATTTGTTATGCGCCGCCCGCACACGCGGACGACGCGGCAAGACAGGCTCCGGCACCGCGCAGGAAGAGGAGTGTTATGCCATTCCAGCGAATCGCGTAGTGGCAACACCGTTGCGGCGTATCGCCGCTCACGATCTGCTGGAATGACACAAAGCTCTGCCCCGAGGCCCGGCCCTGCTGCTTGTACTGCTGGTGCTACGTGGTGTTGCCTGATGTCTTGAACGGTGTTGATCGCATCAAGGCAACTCGAAAAGCAGCATGAAGCGCACCGTTCAAAAACAAAATGCCTGCATCAGTGGAACTGACACAGGCATCTTTGCGGAAGACCTTCCGATTACTTACGCAGACCCAGCTTTTCGATCAGCGCGCGGTAACGGTCGGCGTCCTTGCCCTTCAGGTAGTCGAGCAGCTTGCGGCGGCGGCTCACCATGCGCAGCAGACCACGGCGGCTGTGGTGATCCTTCGCGTGCGACTTGAAGTGCGAGGTCAGTTCGTTGATACGCGACGTCAGGAGCGCAACCTGAACTTCGGGCGAACCCGTGTCATTGGTGCCGCGCGCGAATTGCGCGACGACGTCGGACTTCTTGATATCTGCTACGGACATTTTGCTTTTCCTTTAAAACAAACGAGCGGTCACGGAAGAAAGGCCGTGCCGTGGCTTGGTTCTAACTACTGATTGCTTGCCGCAGGTTTTGCGACAAGGCGCGTATTGTAGCACAGCCCCGTTTTGCCGCGAACCCGCTTGTAAGGCGCGCCGTCAGGGCCGCTTCATCTGGCAGACAGTCGCGGGCACCGTGCGCTCCGCAGGCAGCGTCAGCACAGTGCGAAAGCCGTAGCCTGAGCCCTCGTTGTCGTAACGCACGCCGGGCGTGCCCTGCTTGTCCATTTCCATGACGTAAAGGGGCTGGATCACCTGGTGATCGTCCGCGCGCATCCACATCGGGTGGAAGCCCGCTTCGTCGCCTTTGAAGCGCATGCCCTCCAACACCCGCGCCACCGCCTCGGGGTCGGCCGTGCCGGCCTTCGTCATGGCCTGCGCGAGCAGCTCCACCATCATCGACATGCGCAGCACCGGGTAGTCGTCCTTAGCCGCCGGGTAGCGCGCGCGGAACGCCTTGTACCACGCGTCAGAGGCTGCGCCGCCCACGTTCGGGTGCCAGTCGGCCACCGCGATCACGCGCTTCACGCCCGCGTCGCCCAGCGCCGCCGGCGCGCCGAGGCTGTTGCCGTAGAACGTGTAGAACTTCGTGTCGAGCCCCTGCTCGCGCGCGGCCTTCACGAGCAGCGTGAGGTCGTTGCCCCAGTTTCCGGTGATGACGGCGTCGGCTCCCGCGGCGCGAATCTTCGCGATGTACGGCGCGAAGTCCTTCACGCGCCCAATGGGATGGAACTCGTCGCCGACGATGGCAATGTCCGGACGATCCTTCGCGAGCGCAGCGCGAGCGAGCGTGCTCACGTCGTGGCCGAAGCTGTAGTCCTGGTTGAGCAGATACACCTTCTTCACCGACTTGTCCGCGGCGATGACATCGGCCAGCGCGTCCATGCGCATGCCCGCGTGCGCGTCGAAGCGGAAATGCCAGAAGCTGCAATTCGCGTTCGTCAGTGCGGGATCGTCGGCGGAATAGTTCAGGAAGATCTGGCGGTTTTGCGGATCGCGCTCGTTCTGGCGATCGATCGCCGTAACGAGCGCCGCCGCCACCGCCGAGCTGTTGCCCTGCATGACATAGCCGATCCGGCGGTCCTGCGCCATGCGCAACTGCACGAGCGCCGCCTCCGGGCTGCCCTTGCTGTCGAGCGTGACCAGTTCGAGCGGATGCCGCCCGTCGCGCAGCACCACGCCGCCGCTCGCGTTGACCCGCTCCACGCCGAAGCGCAGGTTGCGCTCCACGGCCGCGCCCGCATCCGCGAACGGGCCGGACATGCCTTCGATGAGCGCGAGCTGGATCGGCTTGCCGGTCGGCATCTCATCCGCCTGCGCCCCGGTTGCGCCCGCAAGCCCTGCCGCCATCGCTGCCATCGCGAACATGGCTGCTGCCGCACGCGCCATGCGTGCCGTTATGCGCTTTTCTCTCATTTTTGATGCCAGCCGGATTGTCATTCGAAGCGCGGATCATAGGCCGCGAGGCGGTGCGACGGCAAGGCCGCGATCCACCGCTTGACTGGACAGGCCCGGCCCGCGAGCGCGTCGCGTCGTGTCAAAATAACGGTTCCACATACACGGCGGTCATTGGAATCTTGCCATCGGGGGACATCATGTTCACGCGCCTATCCACCTCGCTCGCAACGGCTGTGCATCTCGCCGCGCGCCGCTTGCGTCTCGCCCTCCTCGCGGGCGTGGGCGCACTCGCGCTCGCCGGTTGCGCCCAGCCGTGGCAGCAATTCCATGCGGGCGACGACGCACAGTCGGTCATCGCCCGTTTCGGCCCGCCGGCTGAAACCTACGACCTGCCCGATGGCGGCAAGCGCCTGATGTGGCCGACCCAGCCGATGGGCGAAACCACCACGGCCGCCGACATCGACGCCAGCGGCCACGTCGTGAACGTGCGCCAGGTGCTGCAGCCCAACGAGTTCTATCGCGCGGAAATCGGCAAGTGGACGCGCGCCGACGTGCTGGTGAACTTCGGCCGCCCGGTCGAGACCGCCTACTTCCCGCTGATGAAGAAGGAAGCGTGGACCTACCGCTACCTCGAAGACAACGTCTGGTACATGCTCTACAGCTTCTACTTCGACGATCAGGGCATTCTGCGTCTCACGCAGAAGACGCCCGATCCGTTGCACGACCCGGATCGACGCAGCCTGTTTTGATCGCTGATCGCGCCGGTCCCGGCGCAGCCAAAACAAAACCCCCGCGCTCTTGCGAGCCCGGGGGTTTTTCATTGCTTGCTGACGTAAAGGCGTGAAGCGAGGCAAAGCGCCCCGCTTACGCTCACACCGCTTCGGAACGCTGCGGATTCACCTTGTCGCCCGAATAGAGCTTGTTGAGCGCCGAGATATACGCCTTCGCGGAAGCAGCCACGATATCCGGATCGGTACCCACGCCATTGACGATGCGGCCGGCCTTCGAGAGACGCACCGTCACTTCGCCCTGCGCCTGGGTGCCCGTCGTGATCGCGTTCACCGAGTACAGCAGAAGCTCCGAGCCGCTGCCCACTTCGGTTTCGATGGCGTTGAGCGTGGCGTCCACCGGGCCGTTGCCCGCGGCTTCGCCGGTCACTTCCTTGCCGTCGGCAGAGAACACCACGCGTGCGTGCGGACGCTCACCCGTTTCCGAGTGCTGCGCGAGCGAGATGAACTTGAAGTGCTCCTGATCCTGCGCCTGAGCCGACTCTTCCGTGACGATTGCGATGATGTCTTCGTCGAAGATTTCGGCCTTGCGGTCGGCCAGTTCCTTGAAGCGCGCGAACGCGTTATTCAGTTCGCCTTCGCTGTCGAGCGTGATGCCCAGTTCCTGCAGACGCTGCTTGAACGCGTTGCGGCCCGAGAGCTTGCCGAGCACGATCTTGTTCGCGCTCCAGCCCACGTCTTCCGCGCGCATGATTTCGTAGGTGTCGCGGGCCTTGAGCACGCCGTCCTGGTGAATGCCCGAAGCGTGCGCAAACGCGTTCGCGCCGACCACTGCCTTATTCGGCTGCACGACGAAACCGGTGATCTGCGAAACGAGCTTCGAAGCCGGCACGATCTGCGTGGTGTCGATGCCGAGATCGAGACCGAAGTAGTCCTTGCGGGTCTTCACGGCCATCACGATTTCTTCGAGCGACGTGTTGCCCGCGCGCTCGCCGAGACCGTTGATCGTGCACTCCACCTGGCGTGCGCCGCCGATCTGCACGCCGGCCAGCGAGTTCGCCACGGCCATGCCGAGGTCGTTGTGGCAGTGCACCGAGAACACGGCCTTGTCCGAGTTCGGAATGCGCTCGCGCAGCGTCTTGACGAGGTTGCCGTACAGCTCGGGAATGCCGTAGCCGACCGTATCGGCGATATTGATCGTCGTCGCGCCTTCGTTGATCACGGCTTCGAGCACGCGGCACAGGAAGTCCATGTCCGAGCGGCTGCCGTCTTCGGGCGAGAACTCCACGTCGTTCGTGAACTTGCGTGCAAAGCGCACCGCCAGCTTCGCCTGCTCGAGCACCTGCTCGGGCGACATGCGCAGCTTCTTCTCCATGTGCAGCGCCGAGGTAGCGATGAACGTGTGGATGCGGAAGTGGTCGGCGGGCTTGAGTGCGTCGGCGGCGCGCTGGATGTCCTTGTCGTTCGCGCGGGCGAGCGAGCAGATCGTGCTGTCCTTCACCATGCCGGCGATCGTGTGGATCGCGTCGAAGTCGCCGTTCGAGCTGGCCGCGAAGCCCGCTTCGATGATGTCGACCTTCATGCGCTCGAGCTGCTTCGCGATGCGGATTTTCTCTTCCTTCGTCATCGACGCACCGGGCGACTGCTCGCCGTCACGCAACGTCGTATCGAAGATGATGAGCTTGTCTGCTGCCATTTCGGGTCTCCAGGGGGACTTGTTCAGTGTCTAAAACGGATTTTGGGTGTTCGCGCCACCGATGGCGACGCTGACAATGAACGAGGCTTACGGAGGGCGAGCGAGATCAGCGCGGCAGGCGCGCTAGCGCTAGCGTGCTTAGTAGCGCGCCGGCTTGAAGAGAAAAGAGGGGGAACTGGATGGTGTCCATGCCGCCGACTATAGCCGGAATCCGCCGATAGCGCAATTGGAGAGGGCCGCTATAGGCAGACCAGCGCGGGCAAGCGCAAAAAGAAAAAGGGCCGCGCTCGCGCGCAGCCCTCTTGCCGGCAATCCCGCACCCGCGCCCTACCGCTCGCGCGGCGAAGAACGCGCCGGGTTCGAGCGCCCGCGCACGGCCTGCCAGGCCCAGAACACATAGCCCGAAAGCCCGTAGAGCACGAAGAGGCCGAACAGCATCAACGGCGGATCGGACGACACCAGCACGAACGCCACCACCACGAGCAGCGTGGCCGCGAACGGCACGCGATGGCGCACATCCAGCGCCTTGCCGCTGTAGAACGGCGCATTCGACACCATCGTCACGCCCGCGTAGATCGTCAGCACGAAGGCCACCCACGGCAGCCACGACAGCTTCACGGGCACGCGGTTGTCGGTGGCCAGCCAGACGAAGCCGGCGATCAGCGCGGCCGCTGCCGGGCTCGGCATGCCCTGGAAGAAGCGCTTGTCCACCACGCCGATATTCGTGTTGAAGCGCGCGAGACGCAGCGCCGCCCCCGAACAGTAGATAAAAGCCGCGAGCCAGCCCCAGCGCCCGAGATCCTTGAGCACCCACTCGTACATCACGAGCGCCGGCGCGACGCCGAACGACACCATGTCCGAAAGGCTGTCGAACTGCTCGCCGAACGCGCTCTGCGAGTGCGTCATGCGCGCCACGCGCCCGTCCATGCCGTCGAGCACCATCGCCACGAAAATGGCGATGGCCGCCACCTCGAAACGCACGTTCATGGCCTGCACGACCGCGAAGAAGCCGCAGAAGAGCGCCGCCGTGGTGAACGCGTTGGGCAGCAGGTAGATGCCGCGCTTCTTCAGGAACTCCTGGCGCGCCGCGCGCCGGTTCGCGGCGACGCCCATCGGTTCCTGCACGGCCTTGTTGCGCCGGAACGGCCGCGGCAGCGGCGCGCCGGCGGGGTTACGGGGTCGACGCTGTTTGAATCCGGCCATCGCAGCCCTCCTTTATGCCGATTGGGTCGGCAGTTCGGCGAGGATCGTCGACGAGGCGGACACCTTCTCGCCGATCGACACGCGCGGGCGGCTGCCCACGGGCAGGTAGACATCGACGCGCGAGCCGAAGCGGATGAAGCCATAGCGCTGGCCGCGCGAAAGCGGCTCGCCGGCGCGCACGTAGCAGAGAATGCGGCGCGCGATGAGGCCCGCGATCTGCACCGACGTGACGGTCGTGCCGTCTGCCATCGTCAGGACCACGGCGTTGCGCTCGTTCTCGGTCGAAGCCTTGTCGATGGCGGCGTTCAGATACGCGCCCGGGAAGTACTCGACCTTTGCGACGGCGCCATCCACGGGCGAGCGTTGCGAGTGCACGTTGAAAACGTTCATGAACACGCTGATCTTGAGCGCTTCACGGTTTGCATACGGGTCGTGCGCGGTTTCCACGGCGACGATGCGGCCGTCGGCCGGGCACAGCACGGCGTTGGCCTGGCTCGGGATCGGGCGCGGCGGATCGCGGAAGAACTGAACGACGAAGATCAGGATCAGCCAGAAGGGCCATGCGAGTCCGAAGCCTGCGACCGCATGGATCAAGAGCGCCACGACGGCCGCAATGGCGATGAACGGCCAGCCTTCGCGCGCGATGATCGGATGGGGGTAATTCATGGTGGCTTCGCTGTTATTTTAAAAACCGTAGGATAGCAAAAGCCGCCCAGGGTTCATCCCACCTGGGCGGCTTTTTCGGGTCTGACTCAGATCAAACTGCTGCACGACGGTCAAAAACCGCACGCGCAATCAGATTCGAACCGTCAGATTAGTTCTTCGACTGGTCGACGAGCTTGTTCGCGGCGATCCACGGCATCATCGCGCGCAGCTTCGCACCGACCACTTCGATCTGGTGCTCGGCGCCAAGGCGGCGGCGCGATTGCAGCGTCGGCGCGCCGGCCTTGTTTTCCAGGATGAAGCTCTTGGCGTATTCGCCGGTCTGGATGTCCTTCAGGACTTCCTTCATGACCTTCTTCGTCTCGGCCGTGATGACGCGCGGGCCCGTCACGTACTCGCCGTATTCGGCGTTGTTCGAGATCGAGTAGTTCATGTTGGCGATGCCGCCTTCGTAGATCAGATCGACGATCAGCTTCAGTTCGTGCAGGCACTCGAAGTACGCCATTTCCGGCGCGTAGCCGGCTTCCACCAGCGTTTCGAAGCCAGCCTTGATCAGGTCGACCGTACCGCCGCACAGCACGGCTTGTTCGCCGAACAGGTCGGTTTCGGTTTCTTCGCGGAAGTTCGTTTCGATGATGCCGGCACGGCCGCCGCCGTTCGCCGCTGCGTACGACAGCGCGATGTCACGCGCTGCGCCCGACTTGTCCTGGTGGACAGCGATCAGGTGGGGCACGCCGCCGCCTTGCGAGTACGTGCCGCGAACCGTGTGGCCCGGCGCCTTCGGGGCGATCATGATGACGTCGAGATCCGCGCGCGGGATCACCTGACCGTAGTGCACGTTGAAGCCGTGCGCGAATGCCAGCGCTGCGCCGTTCTTGATGTTCGCGTGGACTTCCTTCGCGTAGACATCGGCGATCTGCTCGTCGGGCAGGAGCATCATGACGACGTCGGCGTTCTTCACCGCTTCGGCCACTTCCTTGACCTGCAGGCCGGCGTTCTCAGCCTTGCTCCACGATGCGCCGTTCTTGCGCAGACCGACCGTGACGTTCACGCCGCTGTCCTTCAGGTTCAGCGCGTGTGCGTGGCCTTGCGAGCCGTAACCGATGATCGTGACCTGCTTGCCCTTGATGAGGGAGAGATCGGCGTCCTTGTCGTAGAAAACTTTCATGTTGGTTCCTTGGCGAGAGTCTGGTGAATTTCGGTACTGCTATTAGCTTTTGCTGCACCGGATGCGATTGAAAACGCATCCGGTCAAGTTCCGGTGCAAGATCGACTGTGGTCGGGTCACACCTTCAGAATGCGCTCTCCGCGCCCAATGCCCGAGCCGCCCGTACGGACGGTTTCGAGAATCGCGGTCGCATCGATCGCTTCGATGAACGCGTCGAGCTTGTCGCTCGCGCCCGTCAGTTCGATCGTGTAGGTCTTTTCGGTGACGTCGATGATGCGGCCGCGGAAAATATCCGCCATCCGCTTCATCTCCTCACGTTCCTTGCCGACCGCCCTTACCTTGATCAGCATCAGCTCGCGCTCGATGTGGGCGCCCTCGGTAAGGTCGACCACTTTCACCACCTCGATCAGGCGGTTCAGATGCTTCGTGATCTGTTCGATCACGTCGTCCGAGCCAATGGAAACGATGGTCATGCGCGACAGCGAACGGTCTTCGGTCGGCGCCACCGTCAAGGTTTCAATGTTGTAGCCGCGTGCGGAGAAGAGGCCGACCACGCGCGAAAGCGCGCCCGGCTCGTTTTCCAGCAAAACGGAAATAATGTGTCTCATGATGTGATCCGCGATTTATCCAGTTTGACGAGGCTGCCGCCCTTCCCCGCGAACCCGCGCGCCCGTTGTGTGGACGCGTGCCGCGCGAGGTTGGAACGGCGCCGTGCAAATACCGTTAGAGGTCTTCCGAACCGAGCAGCATCTCGGTGATGCCCTTGCCGGCCTGTACCATCGGCCAGACGTTTTCGGAAGGGTCGGTCTGGAAATCGAGGAACACCGTGCGGTCCTTCAAACGCAGCGCTTCCTTCAGCGCCGGCTCGACGTCCGCCGTCTTTTCGATCCGCATGCCGACGTGGCCATACGCTTCGGCGAGCTTCACGAAGTCAGGCAGCGCATCCATGTACGAATGCGAATAGCGCTTGCTGTATTCGATCTGCTGCCACTGGCGGACCATGCCGAGGTAGCGGTTATTCAGCGAAATGATCTTCACGGGCGTGTCGTACTGCTTGCAGGTCGACAGCTCCTGAATACACATCTGGATCGAGCCTTCGCCCGTGATGCACAGCACGTCGTCGTCGGGGTGCGCCATCTTCACGCCCATCGCAGCCGGCAGGCCGAAGCCCATCGTGCCGAGACCACCGGAGTTGATCCAGCGGCGCGGCTGGTTGAAGCGATAGAACTGCGCGGCCCACATCTGGTGCTGGCCGACGTCCGAACACACGAACGCGTTGCCGCCCGTGAGTTCCCACGCCTTTTCCACCACGTACTGCGGCTTGATGATGTCGCTCGAGCGGTCGAACTTCAGGCAGTTCTTCTCGCGCCAGCCTTCGATGTCCTTCCACCAGTCGGCAAGCGCGGCCGTGTCCGGGCCGTGTTCGGCGTGCTGAAGCTGCTCGATGAGCTCCTTGAGCACTTCCTTCACGTCGCCGACGATGGGGATATCGACCTTCACGCGCTTCGAGATCGACGACGGGTCGATGTCGATGTGAATGATCTTGCGCGGACGCGAGGCGAAGTGCGCCGGATCGCCGATCACACGGTCGTCGAAGCGCGCACCGATCGCGATCAGCACGTCGCAGTGCTGCATCGCCATGTTGGCTTCGTAGGTGCCGTGCATGCCGAGCATGCCGAGGAACTTGCGGTCGCTCGCGCGGTAGCCGCCCAGCCCCATCAGCGTGTTCGTGACCGGGTAGCCGAGCAGATCGGCGAACTGGTTCAGTTCGCGCGACGCATCCGCGAGGATGATGCCGCCGCCGGTGTAGATATACGGACGTTTGGCCGAGAGGAGCAGCGAAACCGCCTTGCGGATCTGCCCCGAGTGGCCCTTGGTGACCGGGTTGTACGAACGCAGCGTGACGTTCTTGACCGGTTCATACGCGCACGGCGTCTTCGACACGTCCTTCGGAATGTCGATCAGCACGGGGCCGGGACGGCCGGTGCGCGCAATGTAAAAAGCTTTCTTGACGGTGGCGGCGAGATCGCGCACGTCCTTCACGAGGAAGTTGTGCTTCACGCAGGGACGCGTGATACCGACCGTGTCGCACTCCTGGAAGGCGTCTTGACCAATCGCGGCGGTAGGCACCTGGCCGCTGATGATCACCATCGGGATCGAGTCCATATAGGCCGTCGCGATGCCCGTCACCGCATTGGTGACGCCAGGTCCCGAGGTCACGAGACACACGCCGACGTTGCCGGTCGAACGCGCATAGGCGTCGGCCGCGTGCACGGCTGCCTGTTCGTGGCGCACGAGAACGTGCTGGATCTTGTCCTGCTTGTACAGCTCGTCGTAGATGTAGAGTACCGAGCCGCCGGGGTAGCCCCAGATGAATTCGACCTGCTCGTCGGCGAGCGCCTTCATCAGCACGGTTCCGCCGATGGATTGGGTGTTGCCTTGAGGGTCAGATTCTTGCGAAGGGGGGGCCGACGTGGAGAATTCCGCGCTGGGCATATTCATCATTCACCTTTCGAATTTTCGGCAAAAAATTGATCGGGTGCTCTCTGCCGGGCTTGTGGCTCGGGTTCAAGCGGCGCGTCCAGTTGACAGATGAGCTTCTTGGGCCACATCCGAATTGAGACAAGTCACTTATGTTGCGAACCGTCGAAGATAGCGGCTCGATGCTTTTCGGTCAAGCAATTATTGAGAACGCGGGCACGAACGTTGCGACAGCGCGCACGCCTCGCGGCGCCGGCCAGGGGCCGACAGGGAAGCCGCCAAGGCATGCGCATCCATGATGCGAAACATTCTCACGGCCTTCCCGCTACCCTGACGGCGCGAAAATTTGCTAGGATCCGCGAGTTTTACGACATTTTTCGAACGATTACGCGTACGCTGGCGGCGGCGCCCTGCAACGGATGGCATCAGACAAGGAACTCGCCGACTTTCTGGCGGGCGTCGAAAGACGCGCGTTCAAGCAGACGGTCTACGCCGTAAGGGACGACGACGCCTCGCTCGACATCGTGCAGGACGCGATGATCAAGCTCGCGGAAAAATACGGAGACCGCCCGGCCGCAGAACTCCCCCTGCTCTTTCAGCGTATTTTGCAAAATACGATGCACGACTATTTTCGTCGGCAGAAAGTACGCAATACTTGGGTGAGTCTGTTTTCGTCGCTCGGCAACGCCGACGACGAGGAGTTCGACCCCCTCGAGACCTTCGAAGCGGAGCAGGGCACGGCCGGCGCCGAGAGCAGCGAGCAGCAGATCGAGCGCGCTCAGGTGCTCCAGATGATCGACGACGAGATCCAGAAATTACCGGCACGTCAACGGGAGGCGTTTCTGATGCGTTACTGGGAGGATATGGATGTCGCTGAGACTGCCGCCGCAATGGGCTGCTCCGAAGGCAGCGTGAAAACGCACTGCTCCCGGGCCACCCACACGCTGGCGCAAGCGCTCAAGGCCAAAGGAATCACGCTATGAGCTCCGCCCTCGAAAATAAAGAACTAGCGTTCGTGCGGGAGATGCGTCGTGCGCTCGACGAGAGCGCCGCCAGCCTCCCCGCTGGTACCACCGCCCGGCTCGCCGCCGCACGCAAGACCGCACTCGCCCATAAAAAGGCCGAGGTCGTGCTCGTGCGCGCACCATCGCTCGCCGCGGCCGGCGTTGGCAGCCTGTCCGGCGCGCCTGCGCACCTGCCCGCGCGGCGCCGTTCGGCGTTCGCACGCTTCGCGCTCGCCTGGCCGCTCGCGGCGCTCGTGGCGGGCCTCTTTGCCATCGCGTACTTCGAAGATCAGCAACGCACCGCCGAACTCGCCGATATCGACGCAGCCATGCTGAGCGACGACCTGCCGCTCACGGCCTACCTCGATCACGGGTTCAACGCGTATCTGACGCGCGCGCACTAAGGAAAATCTGAGCAGGAGACTGACGGGGTGAGTTACAAGCGCGGCCTGGCCGTTGTCATTGGATCTGTGGTCGCGGCAGTCGTGTCGTATGTGGCGACCTACCCGCGCTTTCACCCCGAGCCGACTGGCGAAAACACCGCTGGCGCGGCCACGCCGGCGAAAGCGCCCTCGACCGACAATCCGATCGCAACCGCGTTCGCGCCGTTGCCAGGCCAGTCCGACCCGCTCGCGTGGGTGCGTCTCAGCGATGCACAGCACGTCGCTCTCGCGCCATTCGCCACCGAATGGGACCGCTTCAGCGACGAACGAAAGCGAAAATGGCTGAAGATCGCAGCACGTTACCCGAAAATGTCACCTGAAGCGCAGAAGCGTCTGCATGAGCGCATGGCGGAATGGGTCGGCATGACGCCGGAGCAACGGCGCGTCGCGCGTGAAAACTACCAGGTTTCCAAGGAATTGCCGGCGCAGGCGCGCCAGCGCGCCTGGAAGGCTTATCAGCAACTCCCCGAAGAGCAGAAAGAACGCCTTGCCGCGAGCGAGCACAAGCGCCGGCCAACGGTCGTGAGCGCCCCGCCGAGCGGCAACAAGAGCGAAATTCGCGATATTCAGCGGCTCGTCAACGAACGTGATCACGGTAGTTTGCCGCGTGCGCCCGCGGGCGCCACCGGGGCATCGGGCACAGCTGGCGCGAGCAGCACGGGTTCGGGTCTCGCGCCTGCAGCGCCCGGCACGCCGACCGAGCCACCGGCAGCTTCGTCGTTTGCGTCGGGCATTCCCGCTGCCGGCAGTTTCGTGCCGGCCACGCCGATTCCTGTCTCGCCAGCCGAAGCGCCCGCGGCGTTCAAGGGCTCCTGAAGCTTCCAGCGGCGCTTGCGCGCCCCCTCCGTGGACACCTTCCATGGACACCCTCCGCGGGCACCCTCGTTAACCCCGCCGCGGCGTTCCAGCCATTTCGTCGCGCGCGCTTTCGAGGTTATGCTTGGGCGTCCCTTCCCTGAACCGACGCCATCGTGTCCGAAAGCGCTCAAGCCGCCCTGCCGCCCGCCGTCGCCCTCCCCGTTGAACCCGCGCCCGTTTCGATTCGCCGCCGCCTCGCCGCGCTCGTCTACGAGAGCGTGCTGCTTTTCGGCGTCGTCTTCGCCGCCGGACTCGCGTTCAGTCTCGTCATGCAGCAGCGTAATGGCTACACGCATCACAACGCGATGGCGGCCTGGATCGTCTTCGTAGCCGGTGCGTACTTCGTCGGCTTCTGGCACAAGGGCGGACAAACGCTGCCGATGAAAACCTGGCGACTGCGCGTGATCGGCCCGAACGACCAGCCGCCCACGCTCGCGCGAGCGACCTTGCGCTATCTCGCCGCGTGGCTGTGGTTTCTGCCGCCGCTCGTGATGCATCCGCTGCTCAATCTTTCGATTCCGCACACGCTGGCTCTCGAAGCGTGCTGGTTCGTGATCTGGGCCGCCAGCGCCCGCTTCTCCCACGACCGTCAGTTCCTTCACGACCGCATTGCGGGCACGCGCATTGTCGCAATCACGCGACAGGGCGCGACGGCGTAGCGACAGCACCCTCCGCCCCGATCGCGCTGTAACGGCGTGCGCGCGGCACAACCTGGGACTGCGTAACGAGACCTTCTCGTGACTGTCATGTTGCCGTCACGGCGGCATGGCGCAATGCGCGTATTCCAACCTGCCGCGCGCGCCATGGCCCAAAAGACGTCAGCGACCACCCTGTTCCGGCAGACCACCGGACGAGGCACCGATTCCGCCACGTTCCACCCGTCCCCCGGCGGAGCCACCTTTCCCGCCCCGCCCCTGCCGCCCTCATCGTACGACGACGCCCCGAGCACCGGCTCCCACGATGACGATCACCCCGACCCCACCCGCTACCGCACGATCTGGCTCTCCGATATCCATCTCGGCACAGGCGGCTGCCAGGCCTCGTATCTGCTCGACTTTCTGCGCCACAACGAGTCGGAGTATCTGTACCTCGTGGGCGACATCATCGACGGATGGCAGTTGAAGAAGGGCTGGTACTGGCCGCAGGCGCACAACGACGTCGTGCAAAAAGTGCTGCGCAAAGCGCGCAAAGGCACCCAGGTCATCTACATCCCGGGCAACCACGACGAGAGCGCGCGCCAGTTCTGCAATCTCGCGTTCGGCGACATCCACGTCCGCGAGGAAGCCTTTCACACGACGCTCACCGGCAAACGCCTGTGGGTCGTGCACGGCGATCTCTTCGACGGCGTGATCCAGCACGCCAAGTGGCTCGCCTATCTCGGCGACTCGGCCTACACGCTGATCCTCCTGCTCAACCGCTGGTTCAACCGTGTGCGCGCGAAGCTCGGCTTCCAGTACTGGTCGCTCTCGCAGTACCTCAAGCATCAGGTGAAGAACGCGGTGAACTTCATCTCTTCGTTCGAGCGCGTGATGACCGACGAAGCGCGCCGCCGCGGCTGCGACGGCGTGGTCTGCGGCCACATCCACAAGGCCGAGATCCGCGACATCGACGGCATTCTGTACTGCAACGACGGCGACTGGGTGGAGAGCCTTTCCGCCCTCGTCGAGACGTTCGAAGGCGAGTTGCGCATCGTCTACTGGACCGTGAAGCGCGCACCGGAAGAGCAGGTCTCGACACGTAAGGCGCGCGTGAGCGCCGCTTGAGAAACGACCACCGCTACGCAATCGCAGCCATAACCGCACTACGGAACGACGAGAGGGCCGACGACCAATGAAAGTAATGATCGTGACCGATGCATGGGAGCCGCAGGTGAACGGCGTGGTTCGAACGCTGAAGAACACGACGCGCGAACTCATCGCGCTCGGGCATCAGGTCGAACTGCTCACGCCGCTGGAGTTCCGCACGATCCCGTGCCCCACGTACCCGGAAATCAAGCTCTCGCTATTTCCGAAGCGCCATCTGCGGGACCGCATTCGCGCGTTCGGGCCCGATGCCATCCACATCGCGACCGAAGGTCCGCTCGGACTCGCCGCGCGCCGCTACGCGATCGACCACGACTTGCCGTTCACGACCGCCTATCACACGCGCTTTCCCGAGTACGTGCAGGCGCGCTTCGGCGTGCCGCTCTCGCTGACGTACCGTTTCCTGCGCTGGTTCCACAAGCCTTCGCTCGCGGTGATGGCGCCCACGCCCGTCGTGAAGACCGACCTCGAGAAGTTCGGCTTCACGAACGTCGTGCTGTGGACGCGCGGCGTGGACCTCGACATCTTCCGGCCGATGGAATCGAAGGTGCTCAACACGGCGCGCCCCATTTTCCTCTACGTGGGCCGCGTGGCCGTGGAGAAGAACGTCGAGGCGTTCCTCAAGCTCGATCTGCCAGGCTCCAAATGGGTGTGCGGCGAAGGCCCGGCGCTCGCCGAACTGAAGTCGCGCTATCCCCAGGCGAATTACCTGGGTGTCCTGAGCCAGCCCGAACTCGCCAAGGTCTACGCCGCCGCCGACGTCTTCGTGTTCCCGAGTCGCACCGACACCTTCGGTCTCGTGCTGCTCGAGGCGCTCGCCTGCGGCACGCCCGTGGCCGCCTACCCGGTGACCGGTCCGATCGATGTGCTCGGGACGGGCGGCGCGGGCTCGATGAACGAAGACCTGCGTGAAGCGTGTCTCGAAGCGTTGAAGATCGATCGCGCCGAGGCGCGCGCGTGGGCCGAGCGCTTTTCGTGGCGCGCCGCCTCCGAGCAATTCGCGGCGCATCTCAAGCCGCGCGCGCGCGCGACGATGGAGCCATCCAGCGCCGCTGCCTGAGCACGAGGCCGGCCATGGTCCGCGCTTCGACAGTCAGCAAGCACGCCGGGGAAACGGACGACCCCGGCGCAACCGCCGCCCACGCGTGCGATACTGGGGTACTACCTGGCACCACCATGACGCCACGTCCTCCGTCACCGCCGCATAGCGCCCAGGGCGCACGCAGTAACAATCCGCCAGCCCGCCCGAGTGCCGGCGGCTCGGTGCGTGGCGCACGCGCCGCCGAAGCGCTCGATCCGCGCGCGCCCACTTCTGCCGCAGCGGCACCTGGCGCCGCACCGCAAGCCGCATCCGAAAGCGAGCACGCCAACTCTGCCGCGCCTGTTGCGCCACGCGCGGCCCCGCCGGAGCCGCCCGAGCCGCCACACCTGCACGAACCGCTCGGTCCGGACGATCCGCTCGCCCCACTGCCCTTCAACCCGTACAAGGGCAACCGCGGCATCACCCGCGCGTGGAAGGCGCTCAAGTACTCGATCAAGGGTTTTCGCGCCGCCATCCGCGAGGAAAGCGCGTTTCGCCAGGAGCTCACGCTTGCGGCCATCCTCGTGCCAATCGGCGTGTTCATTCCGGTCGACCCGGTCGAGCGCGTGCTGCTGCTCGGTTCGGTGATCCTTGTCCTGATCGTCGAGCTGCTCAATTCGAGCATCGAGAACGCAGTGGATCGCATCGGCCTCGAGCGCAACGAGCTTTCGGGCCGCGCCAAGGACCTGGGCAGCGCCGCCGTCACGCTCGCGTTGCTGCTCTGCGTGCTGACCTGGGGGCTGATCCTCATACCTCGTTTCGGGCCGCTGCTGCTGCACGGAATCGGCGTACTCTAGCGCCCTGCAGCCCCCTTCAGCGGGGGCCTCGCCTCCGCCCCACACTCGTGACAGGCGCAAGCTGTCGGTGCGCGCGGGCCGTCGGTTTATAATCGAACGACAGTCTTATAACGACCAACCGCGTCCGGGCCGCGCGCACCGCAACATTCAAGCGGGCGCCTCGCGCCCGGCACAGCTTTTTCAGGGCCGGACGACATGGATGCCAAACCTCCCCGCCGTACACGTGAACGGATTCTCGAGTTATCGCTGAAACTGTTCAATGAGATCGGCGAGCCGAACGTCACCACGACGACCATCGCCGAGGAAATGGAGATCAGTCCAGGCAACCTGTACTACCACTTCCGCAACAAAGACGACATCATCAACAGCATCTTCAGCCAGTTCGAGCAGGAGATCGAAAAGCGTCTGCGCTTTCCCGAAGACCATCGCGCCACCATCGACGAGATGTGGGCGTACCTGCAGTACATGGTCGACTTCACGTGGCGCTACCGCTTTCTCTATCGCGACCTGAACGACCTGCTCGCGCGCAACCGCACGCTGGAGATGCATTTCAAGCAGATCATCAGCCACAAGGTGCACTTCGCGAAGCAGTTCTGCGAGCAGCTCGTGGAAGACGGCGACATGGTCGCCACGCCCGCCGAGATCGACGTGATCTCGACCAATATCGGCGTGATCGCCACGTACTGGCTCTCGTACCAGTTCGTGATGAACCCGCGCAAGTACAACGACCAGGAAGCGATTCGCGACGAGTTGCACCAGGTCAGCGTGCAGATCGTCTCGCTGATGGCGCCGTATCTGCGCGGCCGCGCACGTGAGCTGTTCGACGATCTCGTCTCGGGCAAGCTCCCGAAGCGCGAGTTCTACGACTACCTGCCGCCGCGCGAAGGTGCGGGCGCCGCCAAGGACAACCGCGAATAAAGGCCAAAGCCGAATGAAAGCAGTCTGCGTGTATTGCGGCTCCTCGCCTGGAGCCAACCCGATTTACACCGAAGCCGCCCAGGCCTTTGGCCGTGCGCTCGTCGACTCGAACCTCGCGCTCGTCTATGGCGGCGGCAAGGTCGGCCTGATGGGCGTGATCGCCGATACCGTGATGGCGGGCGGCGGCCGCGCCATCGGTGTGATCCCCGAGCTGCTGGTGGACAAGGAAGTGGGCCATGCGGGCCTCACCGAGCTGCACGTCGTGCCCGACATGCACCATCGCAAGAAGATGATGGCCGACCTCTCGGACGCGTTCGTCGCGATGCCGGGCGGCGCGGGCACGCTCGAAGAGCTGTTCGAGGTCTACACGTGGGCGCAGCTTGGCTATCACCGCAAGCCGGTGGGTGTGCTCAATATCGGCGGCTTTTACGATCCGCTGATGTCGCTGCTCGACCACACGGTGCGTGAAGGCTTCATGCGTCAGACCTACCGCGACATGCTGCAAACCGACAGCGATCCGGTCGCACTGATCGCGAAGCTGAAGCGCTATCACGCGCCCGAGAAAGACAAGTGGGCGGACTTGCGCGAGAACGTTTGATCTAGCCGCGCGACGCTGTTCCCTCGACTAACCGCAGGCACTACGATGAGCACGTCGCAATGAGCAAGGTTGTCCTGATTACTGGCGCAAGCCGCGGCATTGGCCGCGCGACGGCGCGTCTGCTTGGCGCGCACGGCTGGACCGTGGGCGTGAACTATCTGCACAACGAACCGGCCGCCGACGAAACTGCCGCCGAGGTGGGCCGCGCAGGCGGCCACGCGCGCGTGCTGCGCGGCGACGTGGCGAACGAGGCGGACGTCGTCGCGATGTTCGACGCGCTCGAATCGGCCTACGGCCGTATCGATGCGCTCGTGAACAATGCAGGGATCGTCGCGCCCGGCAGCCAGGTCGCCGACATGAGCGCCGAGCGTTTGAAGCGCATGTTCGACGTGAACGTGTACGGCGCGTTTCTGTGCGCGCGTGAAGCGGCGCGGCGCATGTCGAAGGATCGCGGCGGCGACGGCGGCGCAATCGTCAACGTCTCTTCCGCTGCCGCGCGGCTGGGCTCGCCCAACGAATATGTCGACTATGCGTCGTCGAAAGGCGCGGTCGACACGATGACGATCGGACTGGCCAAGGAACTCGGTCCGCAGGGCGTGCGCGTGAACGCCGTGCGCCCAGGCCTGATCGACACCGAGATCCACGCGAGCGGCGGCCGCCCGGATCGCGCCGCCGTGCTCGGCGCGCAAACGCCGCTCGGCCGGCCCGGCAGCGCCGACGAGGTCGCGCAGACGATCGTGTGGTTGCTGAGCGACGCTGCGTCTTACGTCACAGGCGCCCTGCTCGACGTGAGCGGCGGGCGCTAAAGCCGCACGCTTGTGCCTTCGCCCTGGCTAGAACGACGAACCGCGCTCGCGCAAGAACGCGGTTTCTTCATCGCTGGAAATGCGGCCCAGTTGCGCATTGCGATGCGGAAAGCGCCCAAAGCGCTCGATGATGTTTGCGTGGCGCACCGCGTAATCGTAGTAGCCCTGCCCTTCCGGATCTTTCGCCAGTTCGCCGAAAAGTCGCAGCGATTCGCGCTGCGCTTCGGCGCTTTCGGCGTGCTCGAACGGCAGATACGCGAATGAGCGGTGCTGCAGCGTGGGCAGACGCCGATCCGCGCCGCTCGCCACCATCTCGCGGGCGATGCCGAGCGCCTTGTCGTCGGCGGAGAACGCGTGCGGCGTGCCGCGATGGCAGTTGCGCGAGAACTGGTCGAGCACGATCACGAGCGCGAGCGCGCCTTCGGGCGTCTCGCACCAGGCGTCGAGTTCGCCCGCGCGGGCGGCGTCGAGCAACGCGCCGAAGCGTTCGCGCAGCTTCGCGTCGAACGCCGCGTTCTTACGGAACCACATCTTGCGCTCGCGGCCGAACGCCTCCGAACCCGGCTCACCGAACCAGAAGTCGAGCACCTCGCGCGCACGCGCGTCGACATGCATTACGCGAGTTCCAGCACGAGCCGCCGTGTGCGCGCGCTCTTCTTCTCGAGCTTCGCCACGCGCAGCGCGCCGATCTCCTGCGTGTTGCGCACGTGCGTGCCGCCGCAAGGCTGCAAATCCACGCTCTCGATGCGCAGGAGGCGCACGCGGCCCAAGCCCATCGGTGGTTTCACGCTCATCGTGCGCACGAGTTCGGGACGTTGTGCCATCTCTTCGTCGGTGATCCATTCGGTCGCCACCGCGTGCGCGCCCGAAACGAGTTCCGCGAGCCGTGCCTCGACCATCTCACGCTCGATCGGCTCGACCGTGGCGAAATCGAGGCGCGCATAGTCGGTCGTGATGCTGCAGCCGTCCACCGGGTACGGGAGCACCGCGCACATCAGATGGCTCGCCGTATGCAGGCGCATGTGCCGGTGGCGGCGCGCCCAGTCGATCTCGGCGCGCACGCGCTCTCCGGCGGCGAGACGCGCGAGCAGCGCTTCCTGGCCGGGTGCGGGAACGTGCAGCGCGTCGTCGGGCGTCGCGCCTTCGAACTTCGCCTTGCGGGTGTCGGCAATCTCGATGCGTGTGCCGTCGGCGAGCACCAGCGCGCCGGCGTCGCCTGCCTGGCCGCCGCCGAGCGGATAGAACACGGTCTGGTCGAGCCGCACACCGTCCTCGCCAACGGCAAGTACCGTCGCTTCGCACTGCGTGAGATAGGCGTCTTCGCGAAAGAGCGCGCGGGTGGTCGTCATCGTGGGTGTCTCCTGGTTTTGCTGATGGCTGGCCGCGCCAGGGCGGCTGCGAGCCAAAGGGGCATTATGGCCGCCTCGTGAAGCACCCCGCTGGACGGCCGCGATGCGCGAGCGCCTGACTGTACCGGAGCGCAGACCGGCACAATCGAGCGATAGGTATCAACCCGGGTGATTGCGCATCCAGTCCGCGGTATCGAAGAACGAGTGCAGCAGGCGCTCGCGCAGCGGCTCCGGCAGGCCCACGTCTTCCATCGCCCACGCCATGCAGCGCAGCCACTGGTCGCGCTCGGACGAAGCGATCGCGAACGGCAAATGGCGCGCGCGCAAGCGCGGGTGGCCGAAGCGCTCGATGTAATGGTCCGGGCCGCCAAGCCAGCCGCAGAGGAACCAGAACAGCTTGTCGCGCGAGCCGTCGAGCGTTTGCGGATGCATCGCGCGGATGCCCGCAAAGTCGGCCTCGAGGTCCATCAGGTCATAGAAACGGTCGACGAGCTCGCGCACGCGCGCCTCGCCGCCGACGAGTTCGAAGGCCGTGGGTTTCTGCGGCGCTTCGTCGGCTGGATCGGTCATACGGTTGAATCAGGACAAAAAGAGGGGCGGCAACACGTGCAAAATACGCTGCCGGAAACCAACAATTCTCGCATAGCGGTGCGTGGCGGGTTGCCGCTTCACGCCTCAGGCCGCTGTCAGGCCATGATCAGGCATCGCGCAGCGACTGCAGCGCCGGCCGTGCGAGCACGTGCCGCAGGCTGATCCACCCGCCCACGCCCGCGCACACCACGCCGGCGACGATGCCGACCGGGAATAGCCACGGATCGAACGGGAGATAGAACAGGAACACGTGCGTGGCGAGCACCGAGCCGATCGCCTGCGCGCCGATCGCCGCCATGAGCCCCGCGAGCGCCCCCACGCAGAGGAATTCGGCCACCTGCACCGCGCGCACCTGCTGGTGGGATGCCCCAAGCGCGCGCAGCAGCGCCGACTCGCGCATGCGCTCGTCGCGCGTGCCCGCGAGCGCCGCGTAGAGCACCAGCACGCCGGCGGCGAGCGTGAAGAGAAAGAGGAACTGCACCGCGCCGATCACCTGCTCGAGCACACGCTCGATCTGCGCGAGAATCGGCGCGATGTCGATGGCGGTGACGTTGGGATAGCGCGCCACGAGACCGTCCACGACGTCGCGCTGCCCAGGCGGCAGGTGAAAGCTCGTGATGTAGGTCGCCGGAAAATCGCGCAGCAGCCCGGGCGGCATCAGCACGAAGAAGTTGACCTTGAACGAGCCCCAGTCGAGCTTGCGCACGCTCGTCACGGGCGCCGTGACTTCGAGGCCGGTCACGTCGAACTTGAGCACGTCGCCGGGCTTCACGTTGATGAGCTTCGCGAGACCCTGCTCGATCGAAAGCTGCGGCGTGCTCGAATCGCCGTACCAGGTGCCCGCCTCGATGCGGTTATCGTCGGGCAGCTTCGTCGTGTACGAGAGATTGAACTCACGATCCACCAGGCGGCGTGCATCCTCGCTCTTGTACGAGTCGGGATTCACCGGTTTGCCGTTGATCGAGATGAGGCGCCCGCGGACCATCGGCTGCAGATCGCTATCGTTGGCCCCGGCAATTCCGTGCGTGCGCAGCCAGGCCGCCACGGCATCGCGCTGGTCGGGCTGGATGTCGATGAGGAACTCGTTGGGTGCATCCGGCGGCGTGGACTTGCGCCAGCCGTCGACGAGGTCGTTGCGCGTCATCGCGATCAGCAACAGGCACATGAGGCCGATAGCGAGCGCCGTAATCTGCAGCGCGCTTGCGCCCGGCCGCCGTTCGAGCGACGCCAGCGCATAGCGCCAGCCCACGCCCGCGCGCGCCTGACCAGAAAGGCGAGCGCTGCGCGCCACGCGCGCCGCACACCAGAGCGCCGCGCGCGCCAGGCAGGCGAACACGAGCAATCCGATCGCGAAACCACCGGCGACGATGCCGCCCAGCTTCAACTCCCCCGCCGCGATCACGAGCAGCCCCGCAAAGAGCGCAATGCCGACGCCGTACGCCGCCCACGCGGCGCGCCCTTCGTCGCCCCACTCGCGGCGCAGCACGCGCACCGGCGGCACGCGCGTGAGCGGCAGGAGCGGCGGCAGCGCGAAGCCCAGCAGCAGCACGAGGCCCGCGGCGATGCCTTCGAGCACGGGCAGCGGTCCGGGCTGCGGCAACACGACGTCGATGAGATTGCCGAGCCACGCCAGCAGCGCGAGATGGCCCGCGTAGCCGAGCGCGACGCCAACCGCACCGCCCGCGAGTCCGAGCCCCGCGAATTCCAGCACGAAGAGCGTGCGCAGCGTGCGTTGGCTCGCGCCGAGGCAGCGCATCGCGGCGCACGCATCGAGATGGCGGCGCGTGTAGCGATGCGCGGCCATCGCAATCGCCACGGCCGCGAGCAGCGCCGTGAGCAGCGAAACGAGCGTGAGGAAGTGGCGCGCGCGGTCGAGCGTCTCGCGCACCTGCGGCTGGCCGTCCTGCAGCGATTCGAGCGCGACGCCGCGCATCTTGCCGCCATCCACGCGTGCGCGCGACCAGGACGCGAACTGCGCGACGGCCGGATCGGCGCCTGCCACGAGCAGGCGATAGGTCACGCGGCTGCCATAGCCGAGCAGCCCCGTCGACGCGACTTCGTCCGCGCGCATCATGAGGCGCGGCGAGAAGTTCACGAACGAAAAGCCACGGTCGAGTTCCTTGGTGATGAGCGCGTTCACGGTGAAGGTGCGCGTGCCCACCTTCACCGTGTCGCCAATATGCAGCTTGAGGGCGTCGAGCAATTCGTCGTCCACCCATACGGTGCCGGGTGGCGGAATGCCCTGCGCTGCGTGATCGGGTGCGCCGGGCGCCGCGGCGATGCGCAGCGCGCCGCGCAGCGGATAGTCCGCCGAGACGGCCTTGACGGCGGCTAGGCGCGTGGCCGTTGCGCCCGCAGCGGAGGAAGCGCCCGATGGCGCTGCCGGTAGCGCCCCCGAACCCACCATGCTCGGAAAGATCGCCGTGGTCGCCGTGCGCAGCGAGAGCGACTGCGCCTCGCGCGCAAACATGGGATCGACGGGGTGATCGGCGCGCACGATGAAATCGGCGGCGATCATGCGCCGGGCGTCGCGTTCGAGACCGCGTTGCAGGCGGTCGGCAAGAAAGCCGACGCTGGCGAGCGCCGCCACCGCGAGCACCAGCGCCAGCAGCAGCATGGTGAGTTCGCCCGCGCGCCAGTCGCGCGCCGTCATGCGCGCGGCAAGATGCACGAGATCGGACCAGCGTGGGGTGCTACGCACGGCCACGGGGCCACGTGGGCTGCCCTGGCCGCCGCCGGTTGCACTCGGTGCGCCGGGCGGCTCAGCCTGCACGAAACCCGGGCCGCCTTCGCTGCGCGGAGGCTTTGCGTTCGAAGAAGAAGGAGGCGCGCCGCCGCTCAATCGTGACGACCCCGCAACGAGAGACGCGAAACCATGTGCGTCGCCATGCCGCGAAAACCGCCCTGAACGCCGCGCCACAGGCGTGGCAGCGCCCAGGCCGCGAGCACGAGGAAGGCCACGAGCATGACGAGGAAGAGCAGCGGCACGAAGAACGCGAGCAGCACGCCCACGAAGGTCATGCCGTCTTCGGCGCTCGACGTGACGACGTTCGACACCGGCTCAGGCGAAAGATTGATGAGCGCGCGCGTGCCCGCCTTGGCGAGATGCGCCGTGCCCGCGAGCGTGCCGCCCGCCAGCGCGGCGACGGTCAACAGCGCCGGATCGGCGTGGCCGAGCGCGCCGGCCGCCAGCACGGCCCCGGCCGGAATGCGGATGAAGGTATGCACCGCGTCCCAGAGCGAGTCGAACGCGGGAATCTTGTCGGCGAGGAATTCGAGCACCGTGAGCGCGGCGGCAATGCCGATCACCCAAGGCGAAGCGAGCACGGCGAGCGTGTCGGGCAGGTGAATCAGGCCAAGACGTTGCAAGACGCCGGCCATCAGCACCGTGAGATAGAGGCGCAGGCCGCTGCCCCAGGACAGGCCCGCTGCGAGCGAAAGTGGTTCCAGCATGGCTGCCTCCTCGCGCGGCGCGGCCGGGGCGCCGGCGCTCCACGCGCGAAACGGGAGAGCCCGCGCTGTGCGCACGCGCTCGCCGCTCATGCGGCGCGGAGTGTTATCGGGTTATGACCGTTCCATTATAGCCACGCTCGCTGCGGTGCCGCAGCGGTGTTGCGCGGCCGCGGCATAAGGTCCGCACCGAGTTATGCGCAGCGAATTCGCTCAGGCGGACGAACTAAGCTTGAGGCCGATCAGGCCGAGCACGATCAGCGCGGCGCTTGCCACACGCGCGGCACTCACGGCCTCGCCCATCATGACGATGCCGAACACGAATGCGCCGACCGCGCCGATGCCCGTCCACACCGCATAGGCAGTGCCGAGCGGCAATTGACGCATGGCCATGGCGAGCAGGACAAAGCTGCCCAGCGCCGTGACCACGGTGAACACCGAGGGCCACAGCCGCGTGAATCCTTCGGAAGATTTGAGACCGGCGGCCCACGCCACTTCGAGCAGGCCAGCGATGAGAAGAAGAAACCAGGACATAGGGAACGCTCCATCGAAAAATGGGGCCGTCCCCGATGACAAAAAAAGCTGCAAGGCCGTCCTTACAGAGCTGTAATTATAGCACCAGCACGGTGCAGGCTCATTGCACGCCGACCAGCCGATACCCCACGCCCGTCTCGGTGACGATGTGCTCGGGCTGCGCGGGATCGCGCTCCAATTTCTGCCGCAGATGCGCCATGTAGATCCGCAGGTAATGGCTGCTCTCCACATGCGACGGCCCCCAGACCTCGCGCAGCAGCTGCCTGTGCGTCAGCACGCGCCCGGCGTCGCGCACGAGCGTGGCGAGCAGGCGGTACTCGATAGGTGTGAGATGCACGGGCGCGCCTTCGCGCGTCACCTGGCGCAGCGCCAGGTCGACGTTCACCGCGCCGAAGCTCACCTGCGGCGCCTCGTTCGCCCCGCCGCGGTTGCGCCTGCGCAGCTGCGCCCGGATGCGCGCGAGCAACTCGGACACGCCGAACGGCTTGGTCAGGTAGTCGTCGGCGCCAGCGTCCAGTGCGGCCACCTTCTCGCTTTCCTGGGTGCGCGCCGAAAGCACGATGACGGGCAGATCGCTCCAGCCACGCAGTTCGCGGATCACGTCGAGGCCGTCGGTGTCGGGCAGGCCCAGATCGACGATCACGAGGTCGGGCTTGCGCGTGGCGGCCTCGACGAGGCCCTGCTTGCCAGTCTCGGCGTCGTGCACGACGATGCCCTCGCCCTCGAGCGTTGCGCGCACGAATCGGCGAATCTGTTTTTCGTCTTCGATCAGGACAACGGCGATGCTCGGGTCACTCATTTGCGGGTTTGGGATCGACGGTTTTTTCGGGGGCGGCCATTCGTGGTGCCGATTCGCCGCTGACGGGCTCAGTCGTACTCGCGCGTTGCGCGTCGCCGGACGAATCAAGCGGATCTAGCGGTTCGAGCGTTTCATGCATCTCAGATGCATCGGTCACATCGGCGGGCAGCGGCGGCGGCGACTCCACAGGCAGCGCAAACCAGAACGTCGCGCCTTCCACTTGACCATCGGCAGCGACGCGATTCGCCGCGCCGATTGTACCCCCGTGCGCCTCCACGATCGCCCGGCAGATAGCGAGTCCGAGCCCGATGCCGGGCTTGGCCGACTCCTTCTCGCCGCGCGTGAACTTCTCGAACACGCGCTCGCCCATACCGGGCGGCAAACCCGGCCCGTTGTCCTCGATGGAAACGCGCACGAACGGCTGGCCGCCCTCCTCCACGCGGCGCGCCGCGATGGTGAGCGGCGTGTCGGCGGGCGTGTACTTGGCCGCGTTCTCCAGCAGGTTCGAAAAGAGCCGCTCCATCAGCACGGCGTCGAGCTGCAGCAGCGGCAAGCCCTCCTCCAGCTTCACCCGCACCGGGTGCCGCGCCAGCACGCGTCGGCAAGCGGCGAGCGCCGCGCCCACGGTTTCTTCGAGCAGCGTCCATTGTCGATTGAGCTTGAGGCTACCGGCTTGCAGCCGCGCCATGTCGAGCAGGTTCGTGACGATGCCCGTCATGCGCAGCGCCTCGTCGTGAATCGCCTCGATCAGCTCGCCCGAGCGCGGATCGTGCGCATCCTCGGGCTCATGCGTTTGCGCGAGCATCGACGAGAAGCCGACGATCGCCGTGAGCGGCGTGCGCAAATCGTGCGAGATGGCCGAGAGCAGCGAGTTGCGCAGCCGCTCCGACTCCATGTTGACGAGCGCGTCGCGCGCGATGTCCACGTAGTGCACGCGCTCGAGCGCGAGCGCGATCTGCGCGGCGAACGCGTCGAGCATGCGCTGCTGCTCGGGCACCTGCAGCTCGCGCGCGTCGCGCGTCACGACCGCGAGCACGCCGCGCGTGCGCATCGGCGCCTTGAGCGGCAAGTAGCGCGCAGCCGCGGCCGGCAGCGTGTCGGTGCCGTGGCCCGCGGGCTTTTGCTGGTCGTACACCCACTGGCCCACGTCGATGTCGAGGTTTGCGGCGTCGAGCATGATCTTCGGATCGGGCTCCTCGATCTTCTGCTGCACCTTGTCGGCGCTATCGGGCAACAGCAGCGCCACGCGCGCGCCGAACACCTCGCTCACGTGACGACTGCCGATCGCCACGATCTGCTCCGTAGTAAGCGCCGCGGCCAGCTCGCGCGCCATCGCATACATCGCCCCCGTGCGCTGCTCGCGCCGCTGCGCGACGCTTGCCTCGCGGCGCAGGCTAGACGTGAGATGGCTGATGACGAGCGACGTGAGCAGCATGCCGACGAAGGTCAGCAGATATTGCGTGTCGCTGACGGAGAACGACATGCGCGGCGGCACGAAGAAAAAGTCGTACGCCGCCACGCTCGCGAACGACAGCATGACGCCCGGCCCGCGCCCGAGCTTCGTCGCCGCGAAGATCACGCCGAGCAGGTACAGCATGACGAGATTCGCGAGGTCGATGCGATCGATCAGCTGGTTCGCGATGAGCGTCACGCACGCGCAGATCACGAGCGCGGCCGCATACGCGCGCGGCGGCGAGCGCTCGGCCCCGCCCGCCGCGAGCGCCTCGCGCCATGCATTGGCGG
The DNA here is from genome assembly GCF_009789655.1 of Paraburkholderia acidiphila. Taxonomy (GTDB): domain Bacteria; phylum Pseudomonadota; class Gammaproteobacteria; order Burkholderiales; family Burkholderiaceae; genus Paraburkholderia; species Paraburkholderia acidiphila. The sequence continues at coordinate 990,627 of NZ_CP046909.1, read as the reverse complement.
CGCGCGTTGCGGCGCTGACCGCGCCGGCCTCGCTGCCGGAGCGCACCGCGTCGCCCGCGCTCGCGCGCACGAGCGTGAGATCGACGTCGCCGGCCTTTTCGGCCAGACGCTCGCCGAACGGGCGCTTCACCCAGCGCGAAAAGCCCGTGCGCAACGAGCCGCCCGCCACGAGCTTCGACACATTGCGCAGCCGCGCATAGCCGACGAGTGTCGTCGCGGCGTCCTCGCCCGCGAGCGTGGCCGTTTCGGCGCCGAGCTCGGAGGCAAGCTTGAGCGCGCCGAGTGTGCGCTCGCGCGTGGCATCGGGCAGGCGCTGGAGCTTCGGCGTTTCCACATACACGGCGATCCAGTCGGCCTTCAGGCTCGCGGCAAGCCGCGCGGCGGCGCGCACCAGCGCGTTCGCCTCGGGCCCCGGCCCCACGCAGACGACCAGCCGCTCGCGCGCCTGCCAGACATGCTGGATCGAGCGGTCGGCGCGATACTCGCGCATTTGCGCGTCGACACGGTCGGCCGTGCGGCGCAGCGCCAGCTCGCGCAGCGCGATCAGGTTGCCCTTGCGAAAGAAGTTGCGCACCGCGCGCTCGGCCTGCGCCGGCATGTAGACCTTGCCGTCGCGCATGCGGTCGAGCAGTTCTTCGGCGGGCAGGTCGACGAGCGTGACTTCGTCGGCGCGGTCGAACACGCGGTCGGGCACGGTCTCCCACACGCGAATGCCCGCGATCTGCCCGACCACGTCGTTGAGGCTTTCGAGGTGCTGCACATTGACGGTCGTGTAGACGTCGATGCCCGCGTCAAGCAGTTCGTACACGTCCTGCCAGCGCTTCATGTGACGCGCGCCGGCCACGTTCGAATGCGCGAGTTCGTCGACGAGCACGAGTTGCGGTTTGCGCTCGAGCGCGGCGTCGAGATCGAATTCTTCGAGCAGACGCCCGCGATAGGCAATGCGCTGGCGCGGCATGACGTCGAGGCCGGCGGTGAGCGCGGCGGTCTCGCTGCGGCCATGCGTCTCGACGATGCCGACCACCACGTCCACGCCTTCCTCGGCGCGGCGGCGCGCGGCCTGCAGCATTGCATAGGTCTTGCCGACGCCTGCCGATGCGCCGAAAAAAATCTTCAGCTTGCCGCGGCGGCGTTTTTCTTCGTCGCGCTGCAGCCGGTCGAGCAGTTCGTCGGGATCGGGGCGGTTCATGCGGAAGCCGGAATGGAATTCACGTGGATTGACATCTGGGTTGCACCGGAAGCACGAAAGATCGTCTCACCGTGGCGCGGAAATGGCAAACCGCACGCTCGACGCGCAAGGCGTCGAGCGTGCGTTGCGACGTGACGTTCTCGCTCAGCTAACCGCTTTGCCGTCGAGCGCGAGGTTCAGTTCGAGCACGTTCACACGCGGCTCGCCAAACAGGCCGAACTGACGGCCCTTCGTGTGGCGATCCACGAGCGCCTGCACGTCGTTGGCGCTCATGTGGCGCGCCTGCGCCACGCGCGCCACCTGGTACGCGGCGGCAGCCGGCGAGATTTCCGGATCGAGGCCGCTGCCCGAGGACGTCACGAGATCGACGGGAATGGGCTGCGAGACGTCGGTGCCCGCGGCCTTCAAGGCGTCGATGCGGCCTTTGAGCTCGTCGGCGAGCGCCGGGTTGGTCGGCCCGAGGTTCGAGGCGCCCGACCCCGTCGGGTTGTACGGCATGGGCGACGTAGCCGAGAGACGGCCCCAGAAGTACTGGGGCGCATCGAACTGCTGGCCGATGAGCGCGCTGCCCACCACCTTGCCGTCGACTTCGATGAGGCTGCCGTTAGCCTGGCGGTGGAACGCGGCCTGGCCGAACGCGGTCATCACGGCCGGATACACGAGGCCGGTGATGACCGTCAGCACGGCGAAGATCACGATCAGAGGACGAAACTGCGATTTCATTTTGGCTTCCTATGTATCTATCCGTGTGTGGCTTTCTGCGCGGCTCAGACCCAGCCGAACGCGGCGAGCACCATGTCGATCAGCTTGATGCACGGGAACGGCAGGAGGATGCCGCCGAGGCCGTAGATCAACAGATTGCGGCGCAGCAGCGTCGCGGCGCCGAGCGGCCGGTATTTCACGCCCTTGAGCGCGAGCGGAATCAGCATCACGATGATCAGCGCGTTGAAGATCACCGCCGAGAGGATCGCCGACGAGGGCGACGTCAGGTGCATGACGTCGAGCACGCGCAGTTGCGGATACGTCGAAGCGAACGCCGCCGGAATGATCGCGAAGTACTTCGCGACGTCGTTGGCGATCGAGAACGTCGTGAGCGAGCCGCGCGTCATGAGCATCTGCTTGCCGATCTCGACGATCTCGATGAGCTTGGTCGGGTTCGAGTCGAGGTCGACCATGTTGCCCGCTTCCTTCGCGGCCTGGGTGCCCGTGTTCATCGCCACGGCCACGTCGGCCTGCGCGAGCGCCGGAGCGTCGTTGGTGCCGTCGCCCGTCATCGCCACGAGCTTGCCCTGCGCCTGGTGCTCGCGGATCGTCGCGAGTTTGGTTTCGGGCGTGGCCTGCGCGAGGAAATCGTCCACGCCGGCTTCGGCAGCAATCGCGGCGGCGGTCAGGCGGTTGTCGCCCGTCACCATCACGGTCTTGATGCCCATCTTGCGCAGCTCGGCGAAACGCTCCTTGATGCCGCCCTTCACCACGTCCTTCAGCTCGATCACGCCGAGCACGCGTGCGGCGCCGTCATGCATTTCCGCCACCACGAGCGGCGTGCTGCCACGGCGCGCCACGTCGTCCACGGCGTTGTCGACTTCGGCGGGGAAGCGGCCGCCGTGGGCTTCGACGTAGTGCTTCACGGCGTCGGCGGCGCCTTTGCGGATTTCGCGGCCCGGCATGTCCACGCCGCTCATGCGCGTTTGCGCGCTGAACGCGAGGAACACGGCGTGCAGCGAATGCATGTCGCGCTGGCGAATGTTGAAGCGCTGCTTCGCGAGCACGACGATGCTGCGGCCTTCCGGCGTTTCGTCGGCGAGCGACGACAGTTGCGCGGCGTCCGCGAGCGCTTCTTCGGTCACGCCCGGCGCGGGCACGAACATCGAAGCCTGCCGGTTGCCGAGCGTGATCGTGCCGGTCTTGTCGAGCAGCAGCACGTCCACGTCGCCTGCGGCTTCCACCGCGCGGCCCGAAGTCGCGATTACGTTGGCCTGCATCATGCGGCTCATACCGGCCACGCCAATTGCGGAAAGCAGACCGCCGATGGTCGTCGGAATCAGGCAGACAAGCAGCGCCACGAGCGCCGTGATCGTGACCACGTGGCCCATCTTCGCGGCTTCGACCGAGAACATCGAGAACGGCAAGAGCGTCGCCGTGGCAAGCAGGAGCACGATGGACAGCGCGACGAGCAGGATCGTGAGCGCGATTTCGTTGGGCGTCTTCTGGCGCTTCGCGCCTTCGACCATCGCGATCATGCGGTCGAGAAAGGCCTCACCCGGATTCGCCGTGACGCGCACGACGATCCAGTCGGACAGCACGCGCGTGCCGCCCGTCACCGAGGAAAAGTCGCCGCCCGACTCGCGGATCACAGGCGCCGATTCGCCCGTAATGGCCGACTCGTCCACCGATGCCACGCCTTCGATCACTTCGCCGTCGGCCGGGATCGTGTCGCCGGTTTCGACCAGCACCACGTCGCCGCGGCGCAGGTCGGACGCCGTCATGATGCGGATCGGCGCCTTCGGATGCGGCTCGTTGAGCTTTTTGGCCATCACGTCTTTCTTGGCCTGGCGCAGCGATGCGGCCTGCGCCTTCGAGCGCCCTTCGGCGAGCGCTTCCGCGAAGTTCGCGAACAGCACCGTGAACCACAGCCACAGCGCGACCGCGAGGATAAAGCCTGCGGGCGCTTCGGCCTGGCCCATGAGCGCCGCGACCCAGAGGATCGTCGTGAGCACGCTGCCCACGTAGACGCAGAACATCACCGGATTGCGCAACTGCGTGCGCGGGTTAAGTTTTCTGAACGAGTCCACGATAGCCGGACGCACCAGCGCCGGATCGAACATGGACCGAGTTGCACTATGCTGATTCATTTTCGTTTCGCTCATGTTGCGAAGGCCCCCGTTCAATGCACGCCCATCATGATCAGATGCTCGACGCCGGGACCGAGCGCGAGCGCGGGCACATAGGTGAGCGCGCCAACCAGCAGCACCGTGCCGAGCAGCAGCACGACGAAGAGCGGGCCGTGCGTCGGCAGCGTGCCGCCCGTCACCGCAATGCGCTTCTTGCTCGCCAGCGACCCCGCGATGGCCAGCACCGGGACGATCGTGCCGAAGCGGCCGAACCACATCGCGATCGCGAGCAGCCAGTTATAGAACGGCGTGTTCACGGTTAGGCCGGCGAATGCGCTGCCGTTGTTGTTGGCCGCCGAACTGAACGCATACAGGATCTCGGAGAAGCCATGCGCGCCCGGATTGGCGATGCCGGCCTTGCCCGCGTCGGAAAGCACGGCGATCGACGTGCCGAGCAGCACGAGCAGCGGCGTGAGCAGCACGACGATCGACACCATCTTCATCTCGAACGACTCGATCTTCTTGCCGACGTATTCCGGCGTGCGGCCGATCATGAGTCCGGCCACGAAGACCGCGAGCAGCGCGAACACAAGCATGCCGTAGAGACCTGAACCGACCCCGCCGAAGATCACCTCGCCGAGCTGGATGAAGAGCATCGGGACGAGGCCGCCGAGCGGCGTAAGCGAGTCGTGCGCCGCATTCACGGCGCCGCACGAGGCCGCCGTGGTGGCGACGACGAAGATGCCCGTTTGCGCGATGCCAAAGCGCGTTTCCTTGCCTTCCATGTTGCCGCCCGCCTGCAGCGCGCTGGCGTGCTGGTCGACGTTGAGCGACGTGAACATCGGATTGCCCGCCTGCTCGGCGGACAACACGCCGCCCACGGCCACGGCGAACGCCACCGTCATCACCGCGAGCACGGCCACACCCTGCCGGCGGTCACCCACCACGTTGCCGAACACGAGACACAGTGCGGCCGGAATGATCAGGATCGCCAACATTTCGATCAGGTTCGAGACTGGCGTGGGGTTCTCGTACGGATGCGCCGAGTTCGCATTGAAGAAGCCCCCGCCGTTGGTGCCGAGCATCTTGATCGCGACCTGCGAAGCGACCGGGCCCATGGCGAGCGTTTGCGACGTGACCTTCGTGTTGACCGTTTCAGGATTGCCCTTCGCGTCCTTCACGGGGTTGCCCTGGGCGTCGAGCTTCGGCGCGGCGTAGGTCGTGGTTTGCAGCACCGGCACGTCCTGATACGCCTTGAAGTTCTGGATCATGCCCTGGCTCATCAGGAGCGCGGCGATGATCGCCGCCATCGGCACGAGGATGTAAAGCGTCGTGCGCGTGAGGTCGACCCAGAAGTTGCCGATGGTCTGCACCGAGTGGCGTGCAAAGCCGCGAATCAGCGCGATCACGACCACGATGCCCGTCGCTGCCGAAAGGAAGTTCTGCACGGTGAGACCGAGCATCTGCGTCAGATAGCTGACCGTTTGCTCGGGCGTGTAGTCCTGCCAGTTGGTGTTGGTGACGAAGCTCACGGCCGTGTTGAACGCGCCGTCCACGGTCATCGGGCCGAACTGTTGCGGGTTGCCAGGCAGCCAGCCCTGAATACGCAGCAGCACGTAAAGAAAGCCCACGCCGAGCACGTTGAACGAGATGGTGGCGAGCGCATAGCGCTTCCAGTTCATCTCGGACTGCGGATCGACGCCTGCGATGCGATAAAGCAGGTTTTCGAGCGGCGCAAAGAGCCGCACGACGCGAGAACGCCCGTCGAGCACGCGCGTCATGTAGCCTGAGACAGGCACCGCGAGCGCGAGCAGGATGACGAGGAAGAGCCCCGCCTGGAGCAAAGTGTTGGCGTTCATTCGATATCCTCCGCGCGCAGCAGCGCATGGACGAGATAAACGAACAGCAACAGCGTTGCCGCCCCCGATAGCCAGAAGATCCAGGTCATGGGCGCACCCCCTTCGCACCTTGATCGCGGCGGTACTGCATCAGCTTCTCGCAGCCCGCGATCAACGCGTATGTGAGCGCGGCGAAAACCACCAGCCCCCCGATATACAGCACATCCATTGTCGTGTTCTCCATTCGCGGATGACGGATGGCTGAAAGTTACCCGCTACGGCATTAAATCCGGATCAAAGGTTTTGGCGCGCGTATAAAAAACGCGTAAACGCGGGAGCGAAACTGCGCGGAGGCGGCGGCGGAAAGAAAAAAGGCGCGCAACATTGGCGTTGCGCGCCTTTTGGGTCTCCATGACTCAGTGATGGAGCGTAAAGGTCGAATCAATACGGCGGCGCGGGTGGCATGGCCCCTGCGGCGCGGCAGTGCATCAATATCGACGTCACGGGATCAGAACGGTCGAACCCGTGGTCTTGCGCGCTTCGAGATCGGCGTGTGCCTGGCCGACGTCCTTGAGCGCATAGCGCTGGTTGATCGACGTCTTGACCTTGCCCGAAGCGACCACGTCGAACAGTTCCGCGGACATCGCTTCGTAGTCGGCACGCTTCGCGATATAGGTAAAGAGTGTCGGGCGCGTGAAAAAGAGCGAGCCGCGCCCCGCGAACTCCGACGAGTCGATCGGCGGCAGCGGCCCCGACGCATTGCCGAAGCTCACGAACATGCCGAGCGGCGCGAGGCAATCGAGCGATTTCGTGTAGGTGTCCTTGCCGATCGAGTCGTACACCACAGGCACGCCCGCGCCGTTCGTGATCTCGCGCACGCGCGCCGTGAAGTCCTCGCGCGTGTAGACGATCGGATGGTCGCACCCGTGCGCTTTCGCGATCGCGGCTTTTTCGTCCGAGCCCACGGTGCCGATCACGGTCGCGCCCAGCGCCTTCGCCCACTGGCACACGAGCAGGCCCACGCCGCCGGCCGCCGCCTGAATGAGGATCGTGTCGCCGGCCTTCACGCGGTACGTGCGGCGCAGCAGGTATTGCGCCGTGAGGCCCTGCAGCATGATCGAGGCCGCCGCTTCGTCGCTGATCGCGTCGGGCAGCTTGATCACCTGGTCGGCGCGCAGCACGCGCTCCTGCGCGTAGGCGCCGGGCGGGCGCGCGACATACGCCACGCGGTCGCCCACCTTCAGCGCGCTCACGCCTCTACCCACCGCCGTCACCTCGCCGGCCGCCTCCATGCCGAGCCCGGCGGGCAGCGGCTGCGGATAAAGCCCGGTGCGGAAGTACACGTCGATGTAATTGAGGCCGCACGCGCTCTGGCGCAAACGCACCTCGCCCTCGCCCGGCTCGCCCACGTCGACGTCCACCCACTTCATCACTTCGGGGCCGCCGGTTTTGTCGTATCGGATTGCCTTGGTCATCACGTCTCCTTGGTGTTGTCCTGGCTATTGGCTACCTGCATGGCGCATCGCGCCCGCGCGCGCTTCAGGCCGCGTTTTTCTGGCGCAGCGTGAGCACGTCGAGCAGCATGCGCGCCGTCGAAATATTCGTCGCGCACGGCACGTCGTGCACGTCGCACGCGCGCACGAGCGCGTTGATGTCGGGCTCGTGCGGCTGCGGCGTCATCGGGTCGCGCAGGAAGATCACGATGTCGACGTTGCCTTCCGCAAGCCGCGCGCCGATCTGCAGGTCGCCGCCGTGCGGGCCCGACAGCATGCGCTCGACGTTGACACCCGTCGCGGCCTCGATGCGCGAGCCGGTCGTGCCGGTCGCGATGATCTCGCAGTGGCGCAGCGTATCGACGTACTCAGTCGCCAGTTTGACGATGTCGTCCTTCTTGTGGTCGTGCGCGATCAGTGCGACGCGGGTTGGCATGGCGTAAGTCTCCTTGACGTGGGGTTTGCGTGCTTGATAGCCGTGATGCGTGTTTTCATGCGGCGCGAGGGCGCCGCGTCTGCCCAGATGCTGACTCAATAAGTGCCCGGATAAGCCCCGCCGTCGATCAGCCAGTTCTGCCCGGTGATATAGCCCGCGTGCACGCTGCACAGGAACGCGCAGGCGCGCCCGAATTCGTCGGACGTACCGAAACGTCCGGCCGGAATCGCCTTCATGCGGCGCGCGCGCGCTTCTTCTTCAGAAATATGGCTCGCCTTCGCCTGCGCGACGATGGTGGCCTGGATGCGGTCGGTGTCGAACGCGCCCGGCAGCAGGCTGTTGATCGTGACGCCGGTGGCCGCGACCTGGCGCGCCACGCCCGCGACGAAGCCGGTAAGCCCCGAGCGCGCGCCGTTCGAGAGGCCGAGCACGTCGATCGGCGCCTTCACCGAGGAGCTCGTGATGTTGACGATGCGCCCGAAGCCGCGCGCGATCATGGCGTCGATGGTGGACTGGATCAGCGCGATCGGCGTGAGCATGTTCGCTTCGAGCGCCGCGATCCACGCTTCATGCGTGTAGGTGCGGAAGTCGCCCGGCGGCGGGCCGCCCGCATTGTTCACGAGGATATCCGGCGACGGGCAAGCGGCGAGCGCGGCGGCGCGCCCCGCTTCCGTGGTGATGTCGCAAGCCACGGCCTTGACGTCGACGCCCGTGCTCTTGCGGATATGCGCGGCGGTTTCCTCGAGCGTCTGCGCGGTGCGCGCGACGATCGTCACGTTGACGCCTTCGGCGGCGAGCGCCTCGGCGCAGCCGCGCCCCAGTCCCTTGCTGGCCGCGCATACCAGCGCGTTGCGTCCTGCGATGCCCATGTCCATTGTTTTCGTGTCCTTTTTGCGTGGATGACCGTCCTGTGACAGGGCGGACGCGGCCAGACCTTGCGCCGCCCCGCCCTGCGACCTTTTTGGGATTCTAGAAGAATCGGGCGCGGCGCGTGGAAGGCCGATGGCGGCGAGGCGCGGCAGCCGTGCCCGAAAGGGCGTCGCAACGCGCCATGCGCGTGCCGGTGAGCGCGTGCTTACCGTATACTTGCGGCTGTAGCGCGGCCCGGCGCCTTCGCACGCCACGAGCGCTCGCCGCAACCGTACAACCCGGGCACGCCGCTTCGGGTTCGCGCGGCAGCGGCACGACCGATTCCCCGATTCCCTTGCAGCCTTGTGCGCCCCGCCATGAAACAGGACAGCCGTTTCCCGAATCTCTTCATCCTCGATCACCCGCTAATCCAGCACAAGCTCACGCATATGCGCGACAAGGACACGTCCACGCGCACGTTCCGCGAGCTGCTGCGCGAGATCACGCTGCTGATGGGCTATGAAATCACGCGCGACCTGCCGGTCGCGTCGCGCCGCGTGAAGACGCCGCTCGTCGAAGTCGATGCGCCCGTGATCGCGGGCAAGAAACTCGCCATCGTGCCCGTGCTGCGTGCGGGCGTGGGCATGTCGGACGGCCTGCTCGAACTGGTGCCCTCCGCGCGTGTCGGCCATATCGGCGTGTACCGTGCCGACGACCACCGCCCGGTCGAATATCTCGTGCGCCTGCCCGACCTCGAGGACCGCACCTTCATCCTGTGCGATCCGATGGTCGCGACCGGCTATTCGGCGGCGCACGCGATCGACGTGCTCAAGCGCCGTGGCGTGCCCGGCGAGCGCATTCTGTTCCTCGCGCTGGTGGCCGCCCCTGAGGGCGTCGACGTGTTCCAGAAGGCGCATCCGGACGTGAAGCTCTACGTGGCTTCGCTCGACTCGCATCTGAACGAGCACGCCTACATCATTCCGGGTCTCGGCGACGCCGGCGACCGGCTCTTCGGCACGAAGAACTAAACTCAGCACCGCCGTTGCATAGGGGCGGGCGGCAGGACTGGCCGCCCTCGCCCCTTCCCCGTCTCGTGCGGGCACACCCGATCCCGCCCCAATGTGTCCTCCCCGGCCAGCGCAACCTGCCATCGCCTGGCGCCTCGTCACGTGGGCAGGCGAAGCCGGACGGTCCCGGCGTGATAAAATTCAGATCCACCTGAACGGGCGCTGCGTCCCGTCCTGCCGGCACATCCCGCCGCGCAGGCTTTACGCGAGAAGTGCGAGCGGTACGAGAGGCGCGAAGCATCACGCGCTCCGTACGGGCGCCGCACGAAGACCGCGCCCGGGAACATCGCAGCGACAACAGCACATTGCACACTGCACGCGCACGGCGCGTGAGACGGAGAAAGGTATGGCGGGTCATTCGAAATGGGCCAACATCAAGCACAAGAAGGCTGCTGCTGACGCGAAGCGCGGCAAGGTCTGGACGCGGCTCATCAAGGAAATCCAGGTCGCGGCGCGCATGGGCGGCGGCGATGCCGACACGAACCCGCGCCTGCGTCTGGCCGTCGACAAGGCGTACGACGCCAACATGCCCAAGGACAACATCAACCGCGCCATCCAGCGCGGCGTGGGCGGCGTCGATGGCGCGAACTACGAGGAAATCCGCTACGAAGGCTACGGCATCGGCGGTGCGGCCGTCATCGTCGACACGATGACCGACAACCGCACCCGCACGGTCGCGGAAGTGCGCCACGCGTTCTCGAAGTTCGGCGGCAACATGGGCACGGACGGCTCGGTGGCGTTCATGTTCGATCACGTCGGCCAGTTCGTGTTCGCGCCGGGCACGCCCGAAGACGAACTCATGAACGCCGCGCTCGAAGCGGGCGCCGACGACGTCGTGACGAACGAAGACGGTTCGATCGAAGTGGTCTGCCCGCCGTTCGACTTCACGAAGGTGAAGACCGCGCTCGAAGCCGCGGGCTTCAAGGCGGAAATGGCCGAAGTCACGATGAAGCCGCAGAACGAGGTCGAATTCACGGGCGACGACGCCGTGAAAATGCAAAAGCTGCTCGACGCCCTCGAAAACCTGGACGACGTCCAGGACGTGTACACCAACGCGTCGATCGCCGAGGAGTAAGGCATCGGCCCGGGAGGCCCCGGCTTGTGACACGCCTCCCGCATGCGATTTTCACGGCCGGCGCACTGTGCGCCGGCCGCAACTGTTTCTGGTCTTGGTCTTTCGGGGATTCTCATGAAGTTACTCGTCGTCGGTTCTGGCGGCCGCGAACATGCGCTGGCGTGGAAGCTCGCGCAGGCGCCGCGCGTGCAGCTCGTCTACGTCGCACCCGGTAACGGTGGCACCGCGCAGGACGAGCGGCTCGCCAACGTCGACATCACGGACATCCACGAGCTCGCCGATTTCGCCGAGCGCGAAGGCGTCGCCCTCACCGTGGTCGGCCCGGAAGCGCCGCTCGCCGCGGGCATCGTCAACGTGTTCCGCCAGCGCGGCCTGAAGGTGTTCGGCCCGTCGAAGGAAGCCGCGCAGCTCGAAAGCTCGAAGGACTTCGCCAAGGCGTTCATGAAGCGCCACAATATCCCGACCGCCGCGTACGAGACGTTCTCGGACGCCACGGCGGCGCACGCCTACGTCGAGAAGAACGGCGCGCCCATCGTCATCAAGGCCGACGGCCTCGCGGCCGGCAAGGGCGTGGTCGTGGCGATGTCGCTGGAAGAAGCGCATCAGGCCATCGACATGATGCTCGCCGACAACAAGCTCGGCGACGCCGGCGCGCGCGTGGTGATCGAGGAATTCCTCGCAGGCGAGGAAGCGAGCTTCATCGTCATGGTCGATGGCAAGCACGTGCTCGCGCTCGCTTCGAGCCAGGATCACAAGCGCTTGCAGGACGGCGACCAGGGCCCGAACACGGGCGGCATGGGCGCCTACTCGCCCGCGCCGATCGTCACGCCGCAGCTGCACGCGCGCGTGATGCGCGAAATCATCCTGCCGACCGTGGCGGGCATGGAGAAGGAAGGCATCCGCTACACGGGCTTCCTCTACGCCGGTCTCATGATCGACGCGCAGGGCAACCCGAAGACGCTCGAATTCAACTGCCGCATGGGCGACCCCGAAACGCAGCCGATCATGGCGCGCCTGAAGGGCGACTTCTCGAAGGTCGTGGAGCACGCCATTGCCGGCACGCTCAACCAGGTCGAGCTCGAATGGGACCGCCGCACGGCGCTGGGCGTCGTGCTCGCCGCGCACAACTATCCGGACACGCCGCGCAAGGGCGACCGTATCAGCGACATCCCCGCCGAGACCGCCGATTCGGTCACGTTCCACGCCGGCACGCAGAGGGTGGACGGCAAGCTCGTGACCTCGGGCGGCCGCGTGCTGTGCGTGGTCGGTCTGGCCGATTCGGTGCGCAGCGCGCAGAACGTCGCGTACGAAACCGTGAACCGGATCTCGTTCGACGGCATGCAGTATCGCAACGACATCGGCTATCGCGCCGCAGGGCGCAAGCAGTAAACGCAGCGCTTGCCGGGGCCGCGAGCGTCGATGCGGCCCCGAATGAAACATATGGCCACGGCCGCCCGGCTGCGCGCCGTAACCATCGGCGCCACGGCTTGTTCGTCTGCCCGCTTGCGCTGGCCGTCAAGCCGTCTAGCGCAGCAGCCGAGCGCACTCAGCACGCAGCCCAGGCGGGCGCCTCTGGCGCCGGGCATCGCGCCAATCGGCGCTACACTGCCGCTGTCAGGCCGCCCGGGCGGTCTGTCCGAGTAACCCGACGAATAACCCGATCCCAGCGCCGGTGCGCTGCCGTCCCCATTTCATCGATGACCGATTTCCCTAACAGCGCCTCCCCCGACAGCGCCGCCGTCCGCGCCTGGCTGGCCAGCTTGCAGACGCAGATCGCCGACACGCTCGGCGCCTTCGACGGCACGCCGTTCGCCACGGACAACTGGCAGCGCGGGCCCGGCGAGAAGCTGCGCGGCGGCGGTTGCACGCGCATCATCGAAGGCGGCCAGTTCTTCGAGCGCGGGGGCATCGGCTTTTCCGACGTTTCCGGCGACGCCCTGCCGCCCTCGGCCACGGCAGCGCGCCCCGAACTCAACGGCCGCGGCTTCGAAGCGATGGGCGTGTCGCTCGTGCTGCATCCGCGTAATCCGTATTGCCCGACGGTGCACATGAACGTGCGCATGCTGCTCGCCACCAAGGCGGGCGAAGCGCCGGTGTTCTGGTTCGGCGGCGGCATGGATCTCACGCCCTACTACGGCTTCGAGGAAGACGCACAGCACTTTCACCGCGTGTGCCGCGACGCGCTCGCGCCCTATGGCGCGGACCTGTACCCGCGCTTCAAGCGCTGGTGCGACGACTACTTCTTCCTGAAGCACCGCAACGAAGCGCGCGGCGTGGGAGGCATTTTCTTCGACGACTACGCCACGGGCGGCTTCGACGAAGCGTTCGCGATGCTGCGCAGCGTGGGCGACGGTTTCCTGAAAGCGTATCTGCCGATCATCGAAAAACGGCGCGCCACGCCCTATGGCGAAGCCGAGCGCGAATTCCAGGCGTACCGGCGCGGGCGCTACGTCGAATTCAATCTGGTCTGGGACCGCGGCACGCATTTCGGCCTGCAAAGCGGCGGCCGCACGGAGTCGATCCTGATGTCGATGCCGCCGGGCGCGACCTGGCGCTACGACTGGCAGCCGCAGCCCGGCACGCCGGAAGCGCGCCTCTACAGCGACTTCCTGCCTGTGCGCGACTGGATCTGACGCCGTGACGCAAGCTTTCACCGTCCCACCCAACGCGCTCGCAAGGCGCGTCGGGCTGCTCGGCGGCACCTTCGATCCGATCCACGAGGGCCACCTCGCGCTCGCGCGCCATTTTGCGCGCGTGCTGGGCCTGAACGAAGTGATCCTGCTGCCGGCCGGCCAGCCGTGGCAAAAGCCGGGGGTGACCGCGGCGCAGCATCGGCTCGCCATGACGCGCGCCGCCGCTGCCTCGCTCGCGCTGCCGGGCGTGACGGTGACGGTGGACGCCGATGAAATCGAGCACAACGGCCCGACCTACACGGTCGAAACCCTGCGCCGCTGGCGCGCAACAAGCGAAAGCAACCGCACCGCCGCGCTCACGCTGCTCATGGGCGCCGATCAGTTGCTGCATCTCGATTCGTGGCACGAGTGGCGCGAGCTTTTCGCACTCGCGCATCTGGGCGTGGCGAGCCGCCCGGGCTTCGACTTTACGGCGCTGCCGCCCGAAGTCGTGCGCGAAGTCGCCACGCGCCGCTCGGGCGCCGCCGCGCTTGCGGCAACGCCGCATGGCCACTTGCTGGTCGACGAAACGCTCGCGCTCGACGTTTCGGCGACCGAAATCCGGCGCGACCTGCCGGCCTGCGTGGCGAGCGGGCAACGTCGCGGCACCGCCGCCGACAAGCTTCCCGCAGCCGTGTGGGACTATATCCTTCAACATCATCTCTATCTGCATCACGGGTAACTATGGACATCCGCAAACTTCAACGCGCCATCGTCGACGGTCTCGAAGACGTCAAGGCACAAGACATTCGCGTCTTCAACACGAGCCATCTGACCGAGCTGTTCGACCGCGTGGTCGTCGCAAGCGGCACCTCGAACCGCCAGACCAAGGCGCTCGCCAACAGCGTGCGCGAGAAGGTCAAGGAAGCCGGCGGCGACATCGTCAGCACGGAAGGCGAGGACATCGGCGAATGGGTGCTCGTGGATTGCGGCGACGCAGTGGTCCACATCCTCCAGCCCGCGCTGCGCCAGTACTACAACCTCGAGGAAATCTGGGGCGACAAGCCGGTGCGCGTGAAACTCGCGGCCAACACGGGCTTCGTGGGCGCGCGCCCGAGCGAGCCGATGGACGACGAGGACGAAGACGAGGAAGCCGCACCGGCCGTGAAGAAGCCCGCGCGCAAGACCGCTGCGCGTAAGGCCGCGAAGTAAGCGCAGCGCGCTTGCGAACGACAATCGTCACGCACGATGAAACTGCATATCGTCGCCGTCGGCCACAAGATGCCGGACTGGATCGCCGAGGGCTTCGAGGAATATACGAAGCGCATGCCGCCGGAGCTGCGCATCGAGCTGCGCGAGGTGAAGCCCGAGCAGCGTTCGTCGGGCCGCTCGGCCGAGAGTGTCATGGCGGCCGAGCGCACGCGCATCGAAGCCGCGCTGCCAAAGAACGCGCGCATCGTCGCGCTCGACGAGCGCGGCAAGGACTGGACCACGATGCAGCTTGCCAAGGCGCTGCCGCTCTGGCAGCAGGACGGCCGCGACGTGGCGTTCCTGATTGGCGGCGCGGACGGGCTCGATCCCGAGCTCAAGTCGCGCGCCGACACGCTGCTGCGCCTTTCGTCCCTCACGCTGCCGCATGCGATGGTGCGCGTGCTGCTCGCCGAGCAGCTTTACCGCGCGTGGACCATCACGCAGAATCACCCCTATCATCGCGTGTGATGCAGGTATGAAGCGCGCCTGAGCCGCTTTCCGCTGTGCGCCGGCGCCCCGCCGAGCGCCCAGCTTGAGCCCCGGAATGCAGGCGCGCACGTCAACCCGAAGTCCGTAACGACAAAGACGCTCCGATGCCCACCAACGCGCCCTATCCGTTCGTCTATCTAGCCTCGCAAAGCCCGCGCCGCCAGGAACTGCTGCAGCAGCTCGGCGTGCGCTTCGAGCTGCTGCTGCCGCGCCCCGACGAAGACGCCGAAGCGCTCGAAACCGCGCTGCCCGGCGAGCAAGCCGCCGTCTATGTCGAGCGCGTGTGCGCCGCGAAGGCAGATGCCGCCCGCGCGCGCCTCGTCGCGGGCGCGCACACGCATGCGCCGATTCTCACCGCCGACACCACGGTTTCCATCGACGGCCATATCCTCGGCAAGCCGCACGACGCAGCCGATGCCTACGCGATGCTCGAACGCCTGGCCGGCCGTGAGCACGAAGTGCTCACGGCCGTGGCCGTCGTGAACGCCGAAGGCGTCTGTCTGCCGGTCGCGGTCTCGCGTTCGCATGTGCGTTTCGCGCCTGCGCTGCCCGCCGCGCTCGCGCGTTACGTGGCGAGCGGCGAGCCGTTCGGCAAGGCCGGCGCGTACGGCATTCAGGGCCGCGCGGCGGAATTCGTCGAGCGAATCGACGGGTCCTATTCGGGTATCATGGGTTTGCCACTATTCGAAACGGCCGCCCTCCTGCGCGCCGCGGGCATCGACTTCTAGAACAAATCATGAATGAAGAAATCCTGATCAACGTCACGCCCCAGGAGACGCGCGTCGCATTGGTCCAGCAAGGCGCAGTACAGGAGCTTCACGTCGAGCGCACGCTGTCGCGCGGGCGCGTCGGCAATGTCTATCTCGGCAAGGTCGTGCGCGTGCTGCCGGGCATGCAGTCCGCGTTCATCGACATCGGTCTCGAGCGCGCTGCGTTCCTCCACGTGGCCGACATCTGGCACCCGCGCATCGCCGGCGAAGCGCATGCGCCGGTGCATCATCAGCCGATCGAAAAGACCGTGTTCGAAGGGCAAACGCTCATGGTGCAGGTCGTGAAGGACCCGATCGGCACGAAGGGCGCGCGGCTTTCCACGCAAGTGAGCATTGCGGGCCGCACGTTGGTCTATTTGCCGCAGGAGCCGCACATCGGCATTTCGCAGAAGATCGAGAGCGAAGCCGAGCGCGAAGCGGTGCGCGCGCGCCTCACGGCCGTGCTGCCCGCCGATGAAAAAGGCGGCTATATCGTGCGAACCATTGCCGAAGACGCCACGAGCGAAGAGCTTGCAGCGGACGTCGCGTATCTGCGCAAGACGTGGGCGACGATCCTCGCACAGGCTCAGCGCCTGCCCGCCACGAGCCTGCTCTACCAGGACCTGAATCTCTCGCAGCGCGTGCTGCGCGACTTCGTGAACGACGAGACCTCGCGCATTCAGGTCGATTCGCGCGAAACGTTCCAGAAGCTCACCGAGTTCGCCACAGAATTCACGCCCGCCGTGCTGCCGAAGCTGCATCACTATTCGGGC
Organism: Paraburkholderia acidiphila; assembly: GCF_009789655.1. GTDB lineage: Bacteria > Pseudomonadota > Gammaproteobacteria > Burkholderiales > Burkholderiaceae > Paraburkholderia > Paraburkholderia acidiphila. The sequence continues at coordinate 973,975 of NZ_CP046909.1, read as the reverse complement.
GAGCGTCCGCTCTTCGACCTCTACAACATCGAGGCCGAAATCCAGCGCGCGCTCTCGCGCCGCGTGGACCTCAAGTCGGGCGGCTACCTCGTGATCGACCAGACCGAGGCGATGACGACCATCGACGTGAACACGGGCGGCTATGTGGGCGCGCGCAACTTCGACGACACGATCTTCAAGACGAATCTCGAAGCGGCGCATACGATCGCGCGGCAATTGCGTCTGCGCAATCTGGGCGGCGTCATCATCATCGACTTCATCGACATGGAGAACGTCGAGCATCGCGACCAGGTGCTCGGCGAACTGAAGAAGGCGCTTTCGCGCGACCGCACGCGCGTGACCGTGAACGGCTTCTCGCAACTGGGGCTTGTGGAGATGACGCGCAAGCGCACACGCGAATCGCTTGCGCATGTGCTGTGCGAGCCGTGCCCGACGTGCATGGGCAAGGGGCAAGTGAAGACCGCGCGTACTGTTTGCTATGACGTGCTGCGCGAGATTCTGCGCGAGTCGCGACAGTTCAATCCGCGCGAGTTTCGCGTGGTCGCTTCACAGCAGGTCATCGACCTCTTTCTCGAGGAAGAGTCGCAGCATCTCGCGATGTTGATCGACTTTATCGGCAAGCCGGTTTCGTTGCAGGTGGAGTCGAATTTGAGTCAGGAACAGTACGATATTGTGTTGATGTAAAAATCAGCCGCGGCCGGAGATCTGCACCAGACACTGTTGCTGCGCCCAAGCAGCAGCCGATAGACCGGAGAGATGGGCACAAAAAAACCGACCCGCGAGGGTCGGTTTTTTCGTTTGGCGAGGCGACTCTAGCGGTATTCATCAACCTCGACCGCGCCGCCCATCGCTTCCATCATGGCGCGGATGTCGTCAGGTACATCGGGCACGCGGTCCCCAGCTTCGTTGTCCCAAAAGCAGAAGAAGCGTATCTGCGCACCGGTACGCTTGAGCAATTCCGGCAAATCCGATCGAGGCAACGCCAGGCGCGCGACCAGATAGCGAAGATGAGGGCTTAGTAGGTCGCTCTGCACGTGCTCCCTACTTTCGATTCCCCACAGCCCGACACGAGCCGGAAACTTGCTAGTCTGACCAGACGGCGTAACGCGAAATTGCCCCTTCACACTCTGCGTATCTGGCTCAACACCGAAATATCTCGTCCAATATTCAGGCGGCTCCGCGTCCTGATAGATAGTGAACGATGCATGTGCACGTTGATAACGAGATTTCATTTTGATCCTCAGCGACCCCAATTGTGCATGTTGTCGATAATTTCGCCGTTGAACTCGACATCCCCATCATCGTGCCAAATGACGTTGTCGTCGCCACGCAAGTTGTTGTAGGACTTCATCGCATGGATCATGTCGCCGAAAGTCTTTCGGTTATAGCCCAGCATCCTGGCGGCGTAGTTCTCCTTGTTCGTGCTGGCGGCCAGCGCTTCCACGTTGCCATCTGGCATGTCCGGCTGATAGTCGAACGGCTGCGCGTCGCCGAGCGGCGTCGAACCGTCACCAGAATCCACGCTGAACGGGTCATCGTCAGAAACGCCGCCAGCATCACCGTCGTCGCTGTCTGAATCATCGTCCCCGCTGCCGAGCGAAGCACCCGCCGCCGACTCAACGAAGCTAAGCAAGCCAAAACCATCGTCAGCCGTAGCCGGTGCGCCGTGGTTCGGCAGCGGATCGAGCGTAACGCCAACGCCCCCAGCGGGCGCGTCCAGTGGGGGAAGTTCGCCATTGGCCCTCTGAAGTGCCAGAAACTCGTCGTAACTGATGACTTTTGGCCGATGCGCACTACCGCCGCCGCCCATTGCGGGCCAGCGCTGCGGCGCGGGATCGGGCTGCGCCACGTGCGGCTGGCCTCGATATTCGCGGTTGATGACCGGCACAAGCCGACCGGATGCCACGGCATCACACAGCAACTTGCGAACGCCCGCGACATCGGTCGACAGGTTCCAGTGCGCCAGTTTCAACCGGTCGCGGACAAACGTCTGAACCTCGCGCAGTGCCTTTTCTCCGGTAATCGTATGCAAGTCCCAGTTCGGACGGAAATGACGCGCAAAGCCCATTCGGTCTTGCGTGAGCTGCCTGCGACGGTCCTTTTCCCACCGCTCGCTTTTGACTTCTTCGCTCAGGAGATTCGCTCCACATCGAGGCGTCGCGGTCCCGGCCCGCGTTCGGGTAAAGCCAGCGGGCCGGCAGATCCCGGTAGCCGCGCCCAAAACATGTCAGGTCGAAATACTGCGGCCCCGGAATCAGCGTGCATTGCCAGCCGGTTTCGAGCGGTACATACAGCGTGTTCCACATCACAGGCTACCCCGTCAATTGCCATTGGCGATGGCGGGTATACGTAGCACGCACGCTGGCGACACACCTTGCGCTATCTGGACCGGCGCGCATTCGATGCATGACGCATTCGGGCGAGCTTTTGCTACAGCGCTGTCAGGATTGTTCAGGTTCGCCGATTTGCAAATCGGGCGCTCTCACCGGCCACCGCGTATCATTCGGGATCAGGTCATCGACGCTCGAATGGGCAGCTCGACAAGAAGCCAGCTACCGGTTTTCTAGCAACCTGATTTCAAAGGAAAATTCCAAAAAACCCGTAAACAGTACGACATCGTGCTCATGTAGCGCGACGCCGTTGCAGGCATCACCGGAGCTTCGCAGTTGAATCACCAGCGCGTCACCATTGAACAGATCGGCGAATTCGACGAGATCGTCGACGTACGCACGCCGCTCGAATTTGCCGAGGACCACATCCCAGGCGCGATCAACGCGCCCGTGCTCAGCAACGAGGAGCGCGTGATCGTCGGCACGATGTACAAGGACTCGCCCTTCGAAGCGACGCGCGTGGGCGCCGCCATGGTGGCGCGCAACATCGCCATGCATCTCGATACGCTGTTCGCCGACCGTCCACGCAACTGGCGTCCGCTCATCTACTGCTGGCGCGGCGGCAAGCGTTCCGGGTCGATGACAGCATGGTTCAACATGATCGGCTGGCGCGCGCGTCAGCTCGACGGTGGATACAAGGCGTACCGGCACACCGTTGTGGAGGCGCTCGGCACGCTGCCCGCGGGGTTTCGCTATATCGTACTCGCCGGGCCAACCGGCAGCGGCAAGACACGGCTCTTGAAAGCGCTGGGACAAGCCAACGCGCAAATGCTCGATCTCGAAGCGCTCGCCGCGCATCGCGGTTCGCTGCTGGGCGCGCTGCCCACGCGAGCGCAGCCCTCGCAGAAGTCGTTCGACACGGCGCTCGTGCAGACGCTGCGCGCCTTCGACGCCACGCGCCCCGTGTTCGTCGAAGCGGAGAGCCGGCGCATCGGCGCCATCACGCTGCCGCCCGCGCTCGTGGACCGGCTGCACGCCGCGCCTTGTGTCGTTCTCGATGTGGCGCGCGAAGAGCGTATCGACTTGCTGCTCGAGGAGTACGGACACCTGTTCGACGAACCCGCGTATTTCCGGGAGCAACTGAACAAGCTCATACCGTTGCACGGGCGCGAGCGCATCGAATCGTGGTGCAAGCTGCTCGATGAGGATCGCCGCGCGCAGCTTTACGAGGCCCTCGTCGCGCAGCACTACGATCCCGCCTACACGCGCAGCACGCGGCGCAACTTCGCGAAACTCGAAAAATCGCTGCACTTCGCGTTCCATCCCGTGCGCGACAATCTCGCCGCCCAGGCACGCACGCTGCTCGAACAGTTGCGTGACGGCGCAACCGACGAAACCGACGAAACCGGCAGCCACGCGTGCGACGTGCGATGCGAAACGCCTACGGACCACTCGATCGCGCCCCCGCCGGCCCGGTAGCGCTTGCGTTACAAGCGGCAGATCCGGTACCTGCACGCGGCATACCTATCCGTCCTCGTGGCGCTGGTTGCCAGTCTGGTCGTGATGATCGGCCATCTGGCGGCTTGACGCCGTCGGTTGTCCGCGGCTGACCGCGGCCGACATCACGGCCGCAACCGGCTAGCCAAACGCGCGCTTGATGCGGGACTTCAACAACGCGCGCTTCAGATTACCCTTCCGCTCCGGCTCGGCGAGCGCCAGTGGGCCATTGACAGGCTCGCCTCGCCGCAAGTAATAACGGTCGAACGTTGCCTGCGTCAGACCCCATTTGTTGAGAAACTGGCGGCGCCCGTCGTTCTTCACGATCTTGCCGGTGCTCTTTTGCTGGAAATGGTAGACGAGGCTATCGCCGACGCCGAGGAATACCCGGCACCCGGCGTCCCACAGCTTCATCGAGAAGTCGTTGTCGCTGCTCATGCCTGGGCTCAGCTCGCTACTGTAGCCCCCCAGCTTGATCCACCAGTCGCGATGCACGAGCGTGGGCGGCCAGGTTGCGCCGCGCCAGTCGCCCCGCACAAGCTTCGGCGTAGCGGCGGCGAGTTCGTCGGCACGAAAGTCTTCGGCACTACGGCCGAAGTTCTGGACCACCACGCACGCGTTGCCGGTATCGACGGGCTCGATCATCGTGCCAGACAACAGGAACAGATCGGTCGGCATTTCGCCGATCTTGCGCACCAGTGCCTCGTCCCAGCCCGGGCAGCAATACATATCGTCGTTCATGTAGACGATGTACTCGCGCGTGGCGCTCGCCGCCGCGAGATTGACCGCATGGCAGATGCCGATGTTCGCGGGAGAGGCCGTGTGCTTGATGCCGCGCTCCCGCACCCAGTCGAGTGTGCCGTCGGATCCGTCGTTGACATGGACAATGACCTCGTGCTCGTGCGTCGAATGACGCTGCAGGCTGTCGATCACGAGCCGGAGGTACGGCAGGTTATTCCAGGTCGGAATGATGATAGAAAACATCTAAATGATCCGTTTGGGTCGATACAGCCCTGTGCGCCGCAATTGCGCCGCCAAGATCGCGTCGCGAGCGCCAGAAGGTAACTTGCGTAACAGCCTGCAAAAGGTCTGGTGCAATGGGCCGGGCTCGGGCTCCGGCCGAGCATTGTACCGCTGGGGCAGTCCGAAGCCGAGATCGCCCGCTCCGCGGGCCGCGTTTGCGGCCTTACCTGCGCCCCGTACGTGCTGCCGTGGCCGCTGGCCCGGTCGCGAGCGCCAGGAGCCGTCGGATATAATTGGTCGCGTAGCCAGGGGCAAAGTGTCCCATCAGCTTGTCCCACCCGTTTTGGTCGCCTATGAATTTTCGTCGCAGCCTGTTACTGGCTTGCTCTGCCCTGCTCTTTCTCATACCCGCCGTCAATCTCATGTGGCGCGGCGGCAGCGGTTACGGCTTCTTCCTCCTGCTGGCCCTTGCACTCGGCGCCGCCATGGTGAATTGGCGCAACCCAGGCTATTTCTCGCCGCTTCGCGACTATCGCTGGTACACAGTCGGCATGTTCGCCCTGCTCGTGTGCATCGCCGTTCAGCAAGCGCTGTTCGGCTACTGGATGCCGCGTGAATTCGATGCGCTTGCGCGCTTCCCGCTCGCGCTGCTCATTTTCCTGCTGTTGCGCCAGTTGCCGACGCGCTATCTGAAGACGATCGGCTGGGGCTGCGTTGCGGGTGCGCTCGTGGTAGGCATATGGGCGCTCCTCAGCCAGCCGCCCGGGGGCTGGAGCGACAAGGAGCGACTGAGCAATTCGTTCACCAATGCCATTCCGTTCGGCGACACCGCGCTTCTGCTCGCCTTCCTGTCTGTCTTCACACGTGGCTGGGACGACAAGCGAGACTGGCGCACCCTGGCGCTCAGACTGCTTGCGCTCGTGAGCGGCGGCTACGTGTCGTTCGTTTCAGGCACGCGCGGCGGGTGGATCGCCATTCCCGTGTTTCTCGTGCTGTTAGCCGCGCAATATCGCTGTTTCACGCACAAGAAGCGCCTGGTGGCGATGGTGCTCGTTCTCGTGCCGATCACGGCCGGGCTGCTGTCGATCAAAGAGGTCCCGCAGCGCATGACGGACGCCACCCGGGACATCGCACGGATGCAGCAAGGTGATGCGCAAAGTTCGTTCGGCGCCCGGCGTGCGCTGTGGCAGGCGTCGAGCAACATATTTGCGCGCCATCCCATTTACGGGGTTGGCAAGGGCCACCTGGAGGCCGAACTAGACAGCATGGCGAAGCGCGGCGAAGTATCGCCGCTTGTGGTCAACGAGCGCGCGCATAGCGACTTCTTCTCCACGCTTGCGGAGATGGGTTCGGTTGGCGTGGCGAGCCTGCTTCTCTTCTATTTCGGGATCACGGTGTACTTCTGGCGCGAGCGGCGAGCGAGCGATCCGACGATTCGCGCGGCCTCGTATGCGGGGCTCGCCGTCGCATTCAGCACGGTCATTTTCGGGCTGTCCATCGACGTGCTGGTTCCGGTGATGGTGACCGTGCTGATCGCGCTGATGGTCGCCACACTACTGGCTGTCATCGACGCACGCAAACGCGAGCTGGCGGCGCAGGCCGCCGCCGCTTGCCCGGGCGCGACTCAGATCGACGACATCAGCGCAAGAAGCGCTGCGCAGTGCGCGTCGACGCACGGGTCGTAGACGAGCGTCCCGAGCGGGTCGGCGATTCGCCCATTGCCGCCGCGGGCGCGCGCCACGGCGGTCTCGATGGCCTGCTCGAAACTTCCCGGTCGCTGCCGTGAGAATTCGATCTTCGCGTCGCCCACGACCGTCTCCGCCGCACCGACATTGTCGGCAATCACGAGCGGCGTGCCGCACATCACGGACTCCACGGCAACCAGGCCAAATGGCTCGTACTCCGAGGCGACCACCGTGAAGTCCGCAGCGGCGAAGAGTTCTTCGATCTCCTTGCAGTAACCCGCATAGCGAATCGTTTCGCCGGTCTTCGGCACGGGCCGGCCGGCCACGACGAGCAAAACGGGCAACGTCGTCTGGGCGAAGAACGCTTCAAGCAGCGCATAGCCCTTGCGTTCGTGACTCGTCGACGAAAACACGAAGACCACACGATCGTCCGGCAGGCCGAACTTCTCGCGCAGCTGCGCCCGCTCGGCTGCGGAGCGCACGCGAAAGCGCGCGACATCGACCGGCGGATACAGCACGTCGATCCGCTCGGCGCTCACGCCATAGAAGCGCTGTAGCTCGCGGCTCATCAATTGCGAATGGGCGACAATCCGTCGAGCGTGCGAGTAGACGCGGCGCTCGAGTTCGATTTGCCAGGCGTCGCTGCGCCGGATCGCCCGGCGAGCCGCTTCGAGCGATCCCGGGTGCGTGCCGCCACACAACGCGACATCGGCCTGCGTAGAGTGGTTGATCGCGAATACGCACGCCGGACGGTGCCGCTTGAGTTGCTGCTTCAGGCGCCAATCGAACGCGTGGTTGCGCAGCTTGCGCGGCGCCCATCGTACGTTGAGCGGCCTTTGCTCGACCCACGCGGCTTCAGGCATCGAGCGGTCGATTTCGCGGGCAAAGAGGGTCGGACGCAAGCCGAGGCGGTGAAAGCCCGCAATCACGTCGCGCGTATAACGCTCCGCACCGCCGCCATTCTTGAGCGCCTGGGCAGTCAGGGCGATATCGGTGAGCGTGCGCTGGATCGGTTCGGACAAGGTTTGGGCCTTAATGAAGAAACGCGGGGCACGCTGCGTCGCCCCTGCGGGTCAGGACAGCGGCGATTGTACCAACACGCCCGGTTCCCACTGACGCGACGACGGCCCGGGGATCGTACTTGCCATTGATTAATTCAAAGGGCCGAGATAATCAGGACAAGGCTGTGAACGGCGATTTTGAGTCAAATCGGGCATGCGAAAGGCAATCACGCGAAATGCATCAATGCCGCCGAATTCAAGCGAAGTCTCGGACCCTGCCAGTGCGCGCCTTTGCGTAATCCCCCGTCGTGTACAATGCGCCCGTCGCTTGTGCGGACGGTGCCAACGGGGAGTGCCACCGGTACCGCGACTCTGCGACGGGATTGCCCGGGCCATGTCGGCGCGTGCCGCGATGCATTGCGGCCTTCGCCGATCCTGCCAAATGCTGTTCAAGCATTCGCACTTCCCGCAGTTAAACAAAACTACTAATTATGAGTGTCATCCGGGGTTCGCGAGCCATCGTCTCTCTTGTCGTGCCGTTTTATAACGAAGCCGACATTGTCAGTCTGTTTTTCCGTGAAGTTACCGAAGTCCTTGGCAATTTGCCTGATGCCGACTTCGAGATCGTCTGCGTCAACGACGGCAGCACGGACGCGACGCTCGAGCGCCTGCTCGACGCCGCTCAATATGATCCGCGCCTGCGCGTGGTCGACCTGTCCCGCAACTTCGGCAAGGAAGCGGCCTTGAGCGCGGGCATCGATGCTTCGATCGGCGACGCCGTCGTGCCGTTCGACGCCGACCTCCAGGATCCGCCGGAAGTCATTCCGTTGCTGGTGCAACGTTGGCGAGAGGGTTTCGACGTGGTCCTCGCGAAACGAGCCGAACGCAATACGGACACCTGGGCCAAACGGGGTACGGCGGCGCTCTTTTACCGGATTCACAACGCCATCTCCGAAACGATCATCCCTGACAATGCAGGCGATTTTCGTCTGATGTCGCGCCAGGTCATCGAAGCGCTGAAGCAGTTGCCCGAGAACCGTCGCTTCATGAAAGGGCTATTTGCCTGGGTTGGCTTTCGCACGACGCAGGTTGAATATCGACGTCGCGAGCGTGCAGGCGGCAAGTCGAAATTCTCCGGCTGGAAGCTGTGGAATTTCGCGCTGGAAGGACTCACGAGCTTCGGCACATTGCCGTTGAGAATCTGGACTTACATTGGCGGCCTGACGGCAGGTTGCGCGATGCTCTACGCGATTTACCTGGTCATGCGCACGATGATCAACGGCATCGATGTGCCAGGCTACGCGTCGATTTTCACCGCCGTGCTATTTCTCGGCGGCATGCAGCTCGTCGGCATCGGCGTCATCGGCGAGTATGTGGGCCGTATCTATATGGAAGCCAAGCGCCGCCCGGTCTATATCGTACGCAAGGCGTATCGGCGAGACGGGGCATGAAGCCTGCCGCACTGCTGAGATTCGCCGGCTACGCGTGCGTTGGCGCGACCGGGACGGCCGCGCAGTACGCCGTGCTCTCCGCGCTTGTTTTCCTCGATCTGTCGGGTGCCGTCGTCGCCTCATGTATCGGGGCGATCGCCGGCGCCATCGTCAATTACGTCCTGAACTATCGCTTTACGTTCAAGGCAAGCGCCACGCATGGCCGCTCGGCTCCCCGTTTCGCGCTGGTCGCCGCCGCAGGCATCGTCCTCAACGGCGCACTCATGAATGGGCTCACGGGCCATCTGAATGTTTCATGGCTGCCGGCACAAATCGTCACGACCGCATGCGTGCTGCTGCTCACGTACACCGCGAGCGCCATGTGGACATTCCGCCCCGCCGCGTCTGACCGTTTATCGCACTGAACTTCGGCTCCTGCAAACGCCTGTCCCTCCATGTCTGAAACTGCAACTGTCATCCAGCTCGAGTCTGAATTGGACTCGAGCGCTGATCGCCACCGCAACGCGCCATCGCTGCTCTGGCTGTTCCTCGCCCAGGCTCTCGTATGGACGCTCGCCGCCTGGCTCTCGCGCGGCAATCTCGATACCCAGGGGGACATGGTAGAAAACTACGTGTGGGGCGTCGAATGGCAAGCGGGCTACGCGAAACACCCGCCGCTCTTTGCATGGATCACCGCGGCCTGGTTCAAGGTCTTTCCGCACTGGGACATCGCCTATTTCGGGCTCTCGGCGTTCAACGCGATGCTGGGACTGCTCGGCATCGTCGCCCTGGCTGGCCGGTTCCTGCCCCGGCAACTGGCGTTCGCCGCAGGTCTCGCGATGGCCGTTTCACCGCTCTATTCGAACCTCGCCATCAAATTCAACGCGAATTCGGTGCTGCTATCGGTCTGGCCATGGGCGGCTTACTGGTTTGTCCGCTTCATGCAGACCGGCACATGGCGCTCCGCCCTGGCGTTTGGCGCGCTCGCGGGCGCGGCGATCCTCGGGAAATATTTTTCAGTGGTGCTGCTGCTGGCGTTCCTCGTCGCCGCGTTCGCGAGGCCCGCGTGGCGTGCGCGGCTTCTGGACTGGCGCACGCTGATCGCGGCCGCCGCCTTTCTCGCGGTGCTGGCGCCGCATGTGCACTGGCTCGTCACGAATCATTTCCCGACGTTCGGCTATGCAAAAGAGCGCACCGGCGGAACCCTGGTGCACGCAGCCTTGCGGCTCGGCGTCTATACGCTGGCGCAGGCAGGCTATCTGTTGCTGAGCTTCGGGTTTGTCGTCTTCCTGGTTCGCGACCGTCGCGGGGAAGCGGCGCGGCTGATGCTGAAGAGTCTCGTTCGCCCATCGCTGTGCCCGGATCTATGGTGGCTGACGCTGGCGCCCCTGTTCGCGGTAGCGTTTGTCGCGCTCGCCGCGAAGACACAGATGGCTTCGGTATGGGGCATGGCGCAGTGGTTCGCAATCGTCCCCATGTGGCTTGTCGTCCTCAAGACGAACGAGTTCGATCTGGCGCCCAGGCGGTCCGTCAATCTGCTCATCGGCTACTGGCTGCTTGTCCTCGTTGCGACACCTGCCGTGGGCTATATCGGCGCCCTGCGCAATTCCGACGACGCAGCCGAACCGCGCAAGGAACTGGCAGCTTACGCGCAGACGGTGTGGGCGCAGCAGCATGGCGCAGAATCGATCCCCGTCGTCATGGGCTCGGTGCATGAAGCGGAGTCGATTGCGTTCTACAGTTCTGGACATACGCACTACTGGGACATCGTCGAACCCAACCTCACGCCGTGGCTATCGCGTCAGGACGCGATCCGACAAGGCGCGGTGCTGGTGTGCCGCCCGGATGACGCCCACTGTCGCGCGGCTTGTGCGGCGCTCGCCGGCGTACAACCGGTGTCCGTCGACATTCGCAAGCATGCGTGGAACAGGATGCTGCCGTCGCGGCGCTACGTGCTTTATTTCATGCCGCCGCGGTAGCAATATGAGACGTTACAATCTGCGCCGGATACCAGGCGCCATCGACGCCTACCGCGTTTTTGATGGCATCTTGCTCCGGCCCGAGCGCCCAGAAAGCGGGACTTCACCGCGCGCACTCCTTTCACTCGCCTATGAACGACAGCCAGCCCTCCGCACCATCGGCATCACCGCTCGCAAGAACTGCCGAACCGTGCAACGAGCGGCCGCTCGTTTCCGTGCTGCTGATTGCGTTCAACCAGGAAAAGGTGGTCGCCGAAGCCGTGCGCGGCATCCTCGCGCAGACGTGGTCGCCGCTCGAGATCATCCTCTCGGACGACGCATCGAGTGACCGCACCTTCGCCGAGATGGAAGCCGCCGTGAGCGGCTACAGCGGTGCGCATCGTGTCATTGTGCGCCGCAACGATGCGAACCAGGGCATCAGCGCGCACCTTTCACAGCTGGCCGCCATGGCGCAGGGAGAGTTGCTGTTCGTGGCGGCAGGCGATGACTTCTCGCTCCCCACGCGCTGCGAACGGGTCGTCGAGTACTGGCTCGCACACGACCGGCGCCCCGATCTGATCGCCACCGACCTTGCCGACATCGACGAGGCCGGCAACGTCGGCGAGCATATTGCGCCCACCGAACTCGACCGGTACCGCAACCTCGAAGACTGGCTAAGCGAGCGGCCCTGGCTGATCGGCGCGGCGCACGCCTGGTCGCGGCGGCTCTTCGAGCGCTTCGGCCCGATGCTGCCGGGCGCCGCGGCGGAAGACCAGATCATGGTGCTGCGCGCGATCCTTTCGGGCGGCGCGTTGAGTCTGCGCGAGCCGCTCGTGCGCTATCGGCGCGGCGGCATTTCGCGAAAAGCCCGCTATCGATCCGTTCAGGAACAGGTCGCGCGCATGCAGCGCAACAACCGTTACGAACTGGCGGAACTGGTCCAGTTGCAGCGTGACGCAGACACGGCCGGCCTTGGCGCGCGCATGCGCGCGGCGCTCGCGCCGGCGCTTGCGCGCAAGCAGTTCGTACGGGCGATGTTCGAAGCCACGGGAACGGGCGAACGCCTCGCCCTGCTCCTGCGCAGCAACGGGGTGAAGCTGGGCCTGCGCGTGCGGATGTACCTCTATGCCGCCTGCCCCGCGGTTTACGCGCCCGGGATCTGGCTCAAGCGTCTCACCCGCAAGAACGGGCGCTAACGGGCGGCTTGGCCCCCCCGCCCTCGCCCTTCCTTCAAGCCGCGCTCTGCTGGAACTGGATCTTGTGCAGATGGGCGTACAGGCCGCCGTTGTCGAGCAGTTGCTGGTGCGAGCCCGATTCGACGATGTGACCGCCGTCCATCACGAGAATGCGGTCCGCGCGCTCGATGGTCGACAGACGGTGTGCGATCACCAGCGTCGTGCGGCCTTTCATGAGCGTTTCCAGCGCCTCCTGCACGTGGCGCTCCGATTCCGAATCGAGCGCTGACGTCGCCTCGTCGAGAATCAGGATCGGCGCGTCCTTGTAGATTGCGCGCGCAATCGCAAGGCGTTGGCGCTGGCCACCCGAAAACTTCATGCCGTTGTCGCCGACTAGCGTGTCCATGCCGTCGGGCAAGGCCATGACCGTGTCCCACAGATTCGCGGCCTGCAGCGCGCGCTGCACGCGTTCACGATCCGCCGTCTCGCCATAGGCGACATTGTTCGCGACCGTATCGTTGAAGAGCGTCACATCCTGGCTCACCATCGCAATCTGCTTGCGCAGTGCATGCACGTCGTATTCCGCGATCGGTACGCCGTCGACGAGGACCTCCCCGCCCGTTGGGTCGAAAAAGCGCGGCAAGAGATTCACGAGCGTCGTCTTGCCACTGCCCGACGGCCCCGCGAGCGCGATCATCTCGCCCGGCGCAGCCCTAAACGACACGCTGCCGAGGATCGGGCGGCCACCCGGCCCAAACGAGAACGACACCCGGCGAAACTCGATTTCGCCGCGCGCATGATCGAGCCGCTTGCCGCCGCCAACGGGCTCGGCCGGCTCGTCGATCAGGCCGAAGATCAGCTCCGCGGCCGTCATGCCGCGCTGAAGCGGCTGGTTCACGTCGATCAGATGCTTGAGCGGCGAGATGACGAGCAGCATGGACGTCACGAACGCAACGAAGCCGCCGACCGTCGTCTGGTCGTGCGACGCCTGCACCACGGCGATCGTCACGACGACGGCAAGCGCAATCGACGCGAGGAACTGCGTGAGCGGCTGCGCAAGGCCGCCTGAGATCGTCATGCGCATCTGATAGCCGCGCAACCGGCGGCTCATCTCGCCGAAGCGGTCCATTTCGTACTGCTCGCCGTTGTGGACCTTGACGACCTTGTAGCCGCCCACCGTTTCCTCGACGATGTACGACAGATCGTTCGTCAGCAGCTGATGCTCGCGATTCAGCCGTCGCAGCCGCCGGTTGATCTTGCTGACGAGCCAGCCGATGCCGGGCAGCAGCACGGCAACGATGATGGTGAGCCGCCAGTTCAGGTAGAACAGGTAACCGAGCAGGAAGACCACCGTGAGGGAGTCGCGCACGAGCGTGACCATGACACCCATCAGGACGCTCAGGATCTGGTTGACCTCGAACACGATCGCGTTGATGACCGTGCTCGCGGTTTCTCGCTGGAAGAAGCCGACGCTTGCGTGGATCATGCGCTCGAACATCTTGAGGCGAAGGTCCAGCAGAATACGATTCGAGACGTACTGCAGCAGGTAGCCGGACGCGTATTGGGCAAGCCCGCGCACGAGCGACAGGCCGATCACGGCGATCGGCACGAGCCACTTGGCGCTCGGGCTGCCTTTCGTGCCGAAGCCATGGTCGAGCAGCGGCTTGAGCAACGCGGGAATGCCGGCCTCGGTGGCGGCCACCACCGCCATGGCGAGTACGCCTGCGAGCACTACCCAGAAAAGCGGTTTGACATACGGCCAAAGCCGCTGGCCGACCGACGCCGCGGACGTCGCCGTGCCGCTGCCGATCGGCTTGCTGAGAGTGGACTGGGTGGTCTTGTCGCTCAAGGAATCCTCTGGAAATGCAGGTTGTGACTGCCACTGCGAAATGCGGGCTCGAACAGGCGCGCCCAGCGTGCCGTCGCAGCGGTACCGCATTGTATATGGTGGGCGTGGCGGGCGCCCGGGCGCACCCGTATGCGCCGCCCCACTGTGTATACTTGCCGGGCGCGACGCAACGCGCGCTTCTTTCCACAACAAAAGCGCATGAAAAAACCCACGCTCGGCGTCGCCATCATTACGAAGAACGCAGCATTGCGACTCGCGCAATGCCTCGACGCGGCGTCCTTTGCCGACGACATCGTCGTGATCGACGGCGGCAGCACCGACGGCACCGCCGAGATCGCCCGCGAACACGGCGCGCGCGTCATCGAACACGCCGACTGGCCGGGTTTCGGCCCGCAGAAGAACCGCGCGCTCGATACACTCGCCACCGACTGGATCCTTTCAATCGACGCCGACGAGATCGTGACGCCCGAACTGGCGGCTTCGATCCGCGCAGCCATCGCCGCGCCGCAAGCCGACGTCTACGCCGTGGACCGGCTCTCGAGCTTCTGCGGTGCATGGATCCGCCACAGCGGCTGGTATCCCGACTGGATTCCGCGCCTTTTCAGGCGCGGCAAGGCCCGCTTCTCCGACGACCTCGTGCACGAGCGGCTCGTGTTCGACGCGAGCGCCCAACGCCTCACCGGCAAGCTGCTGCACTACTCCTACGAGGACTTCGACGCGGTGCTGCGCAAGCTCGACGCCTATTCCAGCGCAGGCGCCCGCCAGCGAGCGGCGAGCGGCAAAAGCGGCAGCTTTGGCAAGGCGCTCGCGCGCGGAGCCTGGGCGTTCATGCGCACCTACGTGTTACGAGCAGGCTTTCTCGACGGCCGCGCTGGCTTTCAGATCGCCGTATTCAATGCCGAGACGGTGTACTACCGTTTTCTGAAGCTTGCGCTGCTCGCCGAACAAGGCCAGAGCAGCACCAGGCACGTTCAATAAACGATCTCGATCTCACTGCCCGCAAACTCGCCGCGCAGTGCGGCGAGCAGATCGTCGGAGGGCTTGACGCGCCAGGCGTCGCCCAGACGTACTTCGCCTTCGGCCCGATCGTTGCGGTAGGCAATCTGCACCGCGAGTCCGTTCGGGATGACCGCTTGCGCGCGCTCGCCGCGATCGCGCCCGAAGCCGCCGCGGCCACGCGCTTGCGCGGCCGGCGCCGGCAGCGAGTCGTCGGGCTTCGCGCGATACGCTTCGAGCACCGTGCGCAGCGCACCGGCATTGGCGTTGCCGTTCATCTGCAGCTTCACGGCCTGCGCGTAGCGACTGCGCGCGCGCTCGAGGTCCATGACCGTATCGACGGTAAAGCGAATGCCGCCCGTGAATGCGTCATTGCGCGCACCGCCCTGCACGACGAGCAGCTCGTCTTCCTTGAAGAGCGCCTTGTGCGCTTCGAACTGCTCGTTGAACACCGTCACTTCGCACTGGCCGCTGCCGTCGTCGAGCAGCGCGATCAGCATCTTGCCGCGTTGCGTCATTTGCGTGCGCAATGAAGCGATCACGCCCGCGATCAGCTTGTCGCGCCCTTCCTTCAACTCGCCGATCTTCTGGCGCACGAAGCGGCGCACTTCGTCCTTGTAGGCGTCGAAGAGGTGCCCCGAGAGATAGAAGCCGAGCGCGGCCTTCTCTTCCTGAAGCTTGCGCTTCTCGCCCCACGCGGGTTCGTCGACCAGTTCGTGAGCAGCAAGCGGCGCGTCGCCCATGTCGAAGAGGCCCGCCTGCATCGCGTTGGCGCTCGCCTGGTCGGCGGCTTCCATCGCCATTGGCACGGAGGCGAGCAACTGCGCGCGGTTTGCGTGGATCGTGTCGAATGCCCCGGCGCGGATCATCGCTTCGACTGTGCGGCGATTCACAAGGCGACGGTCGATACGCTCGCAGAAGTCGAACAGGTCCTTGAAGGGACCGCCCTCCTCGCGCGCGCGCAAGATTTCTTCGATGGCGTTCTGGCCGCTGCCCTTGATCGCGCCCAGACCGTAGCGGATCGTGCGCGAGCGCTTGCCTTCCGCGACGTTCGCATCGGCCACCGGCTCGAAGCGATACGCCGAAGCGTTCACGTCCGGCGGCAGCACGGCCATCTTGTTGGTCAGGCAGTCCTCGAAGAGGATCTTCACCTTGTCGGTGTCGTCCATGGCGAGCGACATATTCGCCGCCATGAATTCCGCCGGATGGTGCGCCTTGAGCCACGCCGTGTGATACGCGAGCAGCGCATAAGCGGCCGCGTGCGACTTGTTGAAGCCGTAGCCCGCGAACTTCTCCATCAAGTCGAAGGTTTCGTCGGCTTTCTCGCGCGTGAGGCCGTTCTTCGCCGCGCCTTCCGCGAAAATTTCGCGGTGCTTGGCCATTTCCTCGGGCTTCTTCTTACCCATCGCACGGCGCAGCAAGTCAGCGCCGCCAAGCGAGTACCCGCCGATGATCTGCGCCATCTGCATCACCTGCTCCTGGTAGACCATGATGCCGTAGGTCTCTTTCAGGACAGGTTCGACGCGCGGATCGGGGTACTCCACCACTTCGCGGCCGTGCTTACGCGCGCAGAAGCTCGGGATCAGGTCCATCGGACCCGGACGGTACAACGCCACGAGCGCGATGATGTCCTCGAAGCGGTCGGGCTGCGCGTCCTTCAGCATGCCCTGCATGCCGCGGCTTTCCAGCTGGAACACGGCGACCGTGTTGGCCTTCTTGAGGATCTGGAACGACGGCGCGTCGTCGAGCGGCACCTGCGCGAGCGACCAGTCTTGCTTCGACGGATCGAGCATGCGGATATAGCGCTCGGCCCAGTCGAGAATCGTGAGCGTGGTCAGGCCCAGAAAGTCGAACTTCACGAGGCCGACGGCTTCCACGTCGTCCTTGTCGTACTGGCTCACGACGCCGCTTTCGTCGCCCTGCGTGTAGAGCGGGCAAAAATCCGTCAGCTTGCCGGGCGCGATCAGCACGCCGCCCGCGTGCATGCCCACGTTACGCGTGAGACCTTCCACGAGCTGCGCGAGGTCGAGCAGCTGGTGCACTTCGTCTTCGTTGTCGTAGCGCTCCTGCAGGAGCGGCTCTTCCTTCATCGCATCGGCAATCGTGACGTGCTTGCCGGGCTTGAACGGAATGAGCTTGGCCACGCCGTCGGTGAAGTTGTAGCCGAGGTCGAGCACGCGGCCGATGTCACGCACGGCCGCCTTCGCGGCCATCGTGCCGAAGGTCGCGATCTGCGACACCGCGTCGGCGCCGTACTTCTCCTTCACGTATTGAATGACGCGGTCGCGCCCGTGCTGGCAGAAGTCGATGTCGAAGTCGGGCATCGACACGCGTTCCGGATTCAGGAAGCGCTCGAACAGCAGGTTGTAGCGCAGCGGATCGAGGTCGGTAATGCCGAGCGCGTAGGCGACGAGCGAGCCCGCGCCCGAACCCCGGCCAGGGCCCACCGGCACGCCGTTGTTCTTCGCCCAGTTAATGAAGTCCGCAACGATCAGGAAGTAGCCCGGGAAGCCCATCTTGATGATGGTTCCGCACTCGAATTCGAGCCGCTCGTTGTAGCGCGCACGCTCCTGCTCGCGTTCGGCTTCATTGGGATACAGCTGCACAAGGCGCTTTTCGAGGCCTTCTCGCGAAAGCTGCACGAGATAGTCGTCGAGCGACATGCCGTCGGGCGTCGGGAAGAGCGGCAGCTTCGGCTTGCCGAGTTCGAGCGTGAGATTGCAGCGCTTGGCGATTTCGATCGTGTTCGCAATGGCCGACGGAATGTCCGCGAACAGCGCGGCCATTTCTTCCTGCGTGCGAAAACGTTGATCGGTCGTGAAACGCTTCTGGCGGCGCGGATTCGCGAGGATGTCGCCTTCCGAGATGCACACGCGCGCTTCGTGCGCGGTGTATTCCTCGTCGGTCATGAACTGCATGGGGTGCGTGGCGACCACCGGCAGCTTCAGTTGCGACGCGAGCGCGACGGCCTGCTCGACATACTGCTCGCCGCCGGGCTGCCCGCAGCGCTGCAGCTCGATGTAATACGCGTTCGGAAACAGCTTCGCCCAGCGCTGCGCATGGCGCTTCGCGCTTTCGGCATTGCCCGCCGCGAGTGCGAGACCCACGTCGCCCTGTTGCGCGCCCGAGATCGCAAGCAGGCCCTCGGCCAGACCTGCTTCGAGCCATGCAACGTCGACTTCCGCGCGGCCGCGATACTGGTTCGTGAGCCACGCCTTGGACAGCAGCTCGCACAGATTCAAATAGCCGCGCTTGTCCTTCAC
Source organism: Paraburkholderia acidiphila (assembly GCF_009789655.1). Lineage (GTDB taxonomy): Bacteria > Pseudomonadota > Gammaproteobacteria > Burkholderiales > Burkholderiaceae > Paraburkholderia > Paraburkholderia acidiphila. The sequence goes on along the minus strand of NZ_CP046909.1, from coordinate 955,828 downwards.
CAGCAGCAGCAGGCGCGACGGCTTGTCGCGGTCGTCGGGATTCGTGATCCAGACGTCGCAGCCGGCAATGGGTTTGACCCCTTTGCCGCGCGCTTCGCTGTAGAAACGGACGAGGCCGAATGCGTTGCCGAGGTCGGTGAGCGCGAGCGCGCCCTGGCCGTCTTTGGCGGCCGCCTTGACGAGGTCGTCGAGGCGCACGATGCCGTCGGCAATCGAGAATTCGGAATGGACGCGGAGATGGACGAAGCGGGGATCTGACATGGGCGTCATTGTAACTCTAGGGCCACACGATTTTCGGCGCTCGCCGGCATCGAGGCACGACGTTGGCCGTGCGTATAAGACCTTGCGCGAGCGCAGGCCCGTCGCACGGCGTGTCGACTACGCCGCAGGCGGCGCGAGGCGCGATTGAGGGATAATAACGGATTGCGCCCGCCGCGCGCCCTGCCCCAATTCCCGTTTTGGGAGGACCGGCAGCCCAGTTGCACCACGTAAGACAGCACGCGCGCCCGGCTCCAGTTTCACGCGCTTCGATAGCGCCTTATCCGTTGCACCATGCGTATCCTCAATCTTTCCGCTTACCAGTTCGCCACGCTCGAGAAGACCGCCGAATGGCGTCCGCTCGTGCTCGAGCGCTGCCAATCGCTCGATTTGCGGGGCACGATCCTGCTCGCGCCGGAAGGCATCAACCTGTTCGTCGCCGGCGACGAAGGCAACGTGCGCGCCTTCATGGACTACATCAACAATGATCCGCTCTTCGAGGGCAAGTTCGCGACGCTGCGGTTCAAGGAGAGCTTCTCCGAAACGCGGCCCTTCAACCGCATGCTCGTGCGCCTGAAGCGCGAGATCATCACGATGAAGAAGCCCGCGATCCGCCCCGAAGAAGGCCGCGCGCCTTCCGTGGCCCCGGTCGTGCTCAAGCAATGGCTCGACCGCGGCTTCGACGACGAAGGCCGCCCCGTTGTCATGCTCGACACCCGCAACGCGTTCGAAATCGACGTTGGCACCTTTGACAACGCGCTCGACTACCGCATCGACAAGTTCAGCGAATTCCCGGGCGTGATCGAGGCGAACCGCGCGGACCTCGAAGGCAAGACCGTCGTGTCGTTCTGCACGGGCGGCATTCGCTGCGAGAAGGCCGCGATCCACATGAAGGAAGTGGGCATCGAAAGCGTCTACCAGCTCGAAGGCGGCATTCTCAAGTACTTCGAGGAAGTGGGCGGCGCGCACTACACCGGCGACTGCTTCGTGTTCGACCAGCGCACGGCACTCAATCCGCAGCTCGAACCGACCGACACCGTGCAGTGCTTCGCGTGCCGCGCCGTCGTCACGCCGCAAGAGCAGGCTTCGCCGCTCTACGTGGCGGGCAAGAGCTGCCCGGCGTGCCATCCGGAGCGAGCCGGCGCGACGGAAGCAGCGCCGGCGGCCCAGGCGGCCGCTTAAGCGACGCGCGTGAGCGCATCGCCGCAAGGGTATCGCGGGCGCTTCGCGCCCTCACCCACTGGCCCATTGCATTTTGGCTCGCTCGTTTCGGCGCTCGCGAGCTGGCTCGACGCGCGCGCGCATGGCGGCGCGTGGCTCGTGCGCGTGGAGGACATCGACGGCCCGCGCACGGTGCCGGGCGCAGCCGAGGATATCCTCGCGACGCTCGAACGCTTCGGCTTTCACGCGGACGAACCGCCCGAATGGCAAAGCCGCCGCATCGATCTGTACCGCGCGGCGCTCGACCGGCTGATCGCCTCGGGTCATGTGTATCCATGCGGCTGCACACGCAAGGAAATCGCCGATTCGCAATTGCGCGCGCACCAGCGCAACACCACGCTGATCTATCCGGGTACCTGCCGCGACGGCCTGCACGGCAAGCCTGCACGCGCGTGGCGCCTGCGCGTGCCCGACGACGTTCCCTCCAGTGCCGAAAACCCCGCGCTGATCCGCTTCGACGATCGCTGGCAGGGTTCGCAGCGACAAGACCTCGCGACCGAAGTCGGCGATTTCGTGCTCCTGCGCGCGGACGGCCAATGGGCCTATCAGCTCGCCGTTGTCGTCGACGACGCCGAACAACGCATCACGCACGTGGTGCGCGGCGCGGACCTGCTCGACTCGACGGCGCGGCAAATCTGGCTTCAGCAGTGTCTTGGCGTGCCAACGCCCGCCTACCTTCACGTGCCCGTCGTGACGAACGCGGAAGGGGAAAAGCTCTCGAAGCAGACCGGAGCGCAAGCGCTCGATGCGTCACGTCCGCTGGGAGCGCTGATAGCCGCGGCACGGCACCTCGGACTCGCGTTGCACGATCCCGCGCCGGCGACGCTCGAAGCGTTCCAGCGAGACGCAATCGATGCGTGGCAGCGGCGGCTCGCACAATTGCCAGCCACCTAAACAAAAACGGCATGTCGTTGAAGGCGACATGCCGTTTTATCGTTGCGCCGCGCAACTTCTCGCGCGCTCAAACTCAGCTCGACGAAGACGACGTCGGCTTATTGCGCCACGACGCGCCAAGACCGCCCAACAGCGCCGCGAGCGGCTGCTTCGACTGCTGTTTTTGCGGTGCGGCGTTCGCGGGCTTGTCGTCCGCCTTGCTGCGCGCGTTCGCCGAGGGCTCGTAGGGCTTCAGGAAAAAGTCGTCGACGGGCTGCGAACGATGATGATGCGGGCGGTCGAACGACGCCGCACGGCGGTGCGTACCGCGCTCGCCACGTTCCCCGCGCCCTTCGCGGCTTTCATGGCCATCGCGCTCGCGGCGGCGGCTGCCCCCTTCGTGATGCGGCACCGGCACGTCGACCACGAGGCGCTCCACGGTCAGCGGACGCTTGATGAGCTTCTCGATATCGGCGAGCTGCTTCTTCTCGTTCGGGCTGCACAGCGAAAGCGCGTCACCCGAGGCACCCGCGCGGCCCGTGCGGCCGATACGGTGCACGTAGTCTTCAGCGTTGAAAGGCAGGTCGAAGTTGATGACGGCGGGCAGTTCGGCGATGTCGAGGCCGCGCGCGGCCACGTCGGTCGCCACGAGCGCTTCGATTTCGCCGCGCTTGAAGGCGTCGAGCGCCTGCATGCGCTCGCTCTGCGTGCGGTCGCCGTGAATTGCCGCGGCCACGATGCCCTGCTTCTCGATCTGGCGGGCCAGGCGGCTCGCGCCGATCTTGCTGTTGCAGAACACGATGACCTGTTTGAGGCCGCGGTCGCGGATCAGCTGAACGACCGCGCCGGTCTTGTCGCCCTCGGCGACTTCGTACACGACCTGCGTGACGTTGGTCGCCGTGGAATTGCTGCGCGCCACCTCGATGGTCTGCGGCGAGCGCAGATAGGTCGCGGCAAGCTTCTTGATCTCGCCAGAGAACGTGGCCGAGAACAGCAGCGTCTGGCGCTCCTTCGGCAGCAGGTTCAGGATGCGCTGCAGGTCGGGCAGGAAGCCCATGTCGAGCATGCGGTCGGCTTCGTCGAGCACGAGCATCTGCACCTGGCCCAGGCTCGTGGTCTTTTGCTGCACATGGTCGAGCAGGCGGCCAGGCGTGGCGATCAGGATTTCCACGCCGCGGCGCAGCTCGTCGGACTGCGGATTCATGTCGACGCCGCCGAACACCACCGCGCTGCGCAGCGGTGTGTGCTGCGCGTAGGTGCGCACGTTGTTGGCGACCTGATCGGCCAGTTCGCGCGTAGGCGTGAGAATCAGCGCGCGCACCGGATGGCGTGCGGGCGAAGCGCTCGTATTCGCCATCGGCAGGAGGCGTTGCAGGATCGGCAGCGAGAAACTCGCGGTCTTGCCCGTGCCGGTTTGCGCGGCGCCCATCACGTCGCGGCCCGTGAGCACCACGGGAATCGCCTCCGCCTGGATGGGCGTAGGCGTCGTGTAGCCCTGCTCCTTGATGGCCCGGAGAATTTCGGGGGCCAGACCAAACTGGTCAAAGTTCGCAGTGCTGGGCGTGACGGCTGTGTCGGACATGGTGGCTTCGCTATAAAGGCGCTATTCGCGCAAGGCGCGGAAGCGCCTCAAAAGGTCACTGCTGGGCATTGCAGGTCGATGCAAAGGCGCCGGACAATACGTCAGGCGGCCCTGCGGCGACGGGCGGAACGCACGCCCGCAGGGGCCCCCCGGCAACGAACGGCCCGGGATGGCCCGTGGACGACGAGAGAATTTGCCGGGGACGGGGCGCTGGCTCCGTCGCCGCGCTCGCTCGGGTTCAACCCGGCCAGACTCGCTCGATTCCAGATGGTCCCGGCGCCGGCGTCGTCTATCGACTGACGCGCGCACCGGATTCGTCAAAACGGCTCGACCGGCTTTTCAAGCCAATCCAGCAAGCCTCGGGGCGGCTTGCTACCCGCTTGCTACCAGCGTACAGCCGGCGTTCTGCTTGCCCCTTGCAGCAGGCGCAAAGGGCCGAAAGGCCGGTATTGTAGCACCTTGGCATAAATCCCTATGGCAGCAGGCCATGCGTTCTGCAACGCGGCGCACGAGAACACCCCGTGCGCCATGCGGCCAGGCATCGCACCCTTTTTGTCGGGCCGCTGCTCACCACGTCTCGCGCATCACCATCAGCCGCAGCTCGGTCATGTCCTCGATCGCGTAGCGCACGCCCTCACGCCCGAGGCCGGAGTCCTTCACGCCGCCGTACGGCATGTTATCAACGCGAAATGACGGAATATCGTTGACCACGACGCCGCCCACGTCGAGGCCGTCCCACGCGCGATGCGCGTTGGCGAGCGAGTCGGTAAACACACCGGCCTGCAGGCCGAAATCGCTGTCGTTGACGATCTCCAACGCACGGCCGAAGTCGTCGAAACGCTCCAGGATCGCGACCGGCCCGAACGCCTCCTTGCGATAGAGGTCGGTGTCGCGGCCCACGTCTTCGAGCAGCGTGGCCTCGAACATCGCGCCGTCCACCTTGCCGCCCGCAATGATCTTCGCACCTGCGAGCACCGCGCTCTCCATCCAGCCGGCGAGGCGCTTCGATTCGGACTCGGAGATCATCGGCCCGACGAAGGTTTTTTCGTCCTTCGGGTCGCCCATCTTCAGCGTTTTGACCTTGGCGATGAGCTTCTCGCGCAGCGAGTCGTAAAGCGACGCGTGCACGAGAATGCGCTGCACGCCGATGCAGCTCTGCCCCGACTGGTAGTACGCGCCGAACGCGAGGCGATCGACGACGTAGTCGAGTTTGCCGCCCTGATCGGCGTCGACAATGGCCGCCGCATTGCCGCCCAGCTCCAGCACCACCTTCTTCTTCCCGGCCTTCTTCTTGAGGTCCCAGCCCACCGCGGGCGAGCCCGTGAACGAGAGCAGCTTGAAGCGCTCGTCGGTCGTGAAGAGGTCGGCGCCGTCGCGGTGCGCGGGCAGGATCGAGAACGCGCCCTTGGGCAGATCCGTTTCCGCCAGCACCTCGCCGATGATGAGCGCGCCCACCGGCGTGCGGCTCGCGGGCTTCAACACGAACGGCACACCGGCCGCGAGCGCAGGCGCGACCTTGTGCGCCGCCAGGTTGAGCGGGAAGTTGAACGGCGAGATGAACGAGCACGGCCCGATCGGCACGCGCTTCACGTAGCCGTGATAGCCCTTCGCGCGTGCCGAAATCTCGAGGTTCACGATCTCGCCGTCGATGCGCACACTCTCTTCGGCGGCGACGCGGAACGTGTCGATGAGACGCGTGGCCTCGCCGCGCGAGTCGTTGATCGGCTTGCCCGCCTCGATGCACAGCGCCATCGCCAGCTCGTCGAAGCGCTCGCGAAAGCGCGCCACGCAATGATCGATCACGGCCTGGCGCTTGTACGGCGGGAACGCGCGCATGGCGGGCATGGCGGCTTCGGCGGCGGCGATGGCCTGGTCGATCGCTTTCGCGTCGGCGAGGGCGACGCGCGTGGCGACTTCGCCGCTGTATTTATCGGTGACTTCGAGGTCGGTGTTGGCGGCGACGGCCTCGTTGGCCAGGTAGTACGGATAAGTCGGTTTGAGCATGACGGGTTCTCCGTAAATACAGCGTCAAAGCTGCGCGCTCAGGCGCTTGATGTCGCGGTTGAGCACGCGCTCGTTGTCCGAATAATCGATCGGCACGTCGATCAGATGCACGCCCGGTTGGGCGAGACACTGCTCGACGAGCGGCTTGAATTCGTCCGCCGAGCCCACGCGGTGGCCATGCGCACCGTAGCTCTGCGCATAGTCGACGAAATCGGGGTTCTGCAGCGTCATCCCGTAGTCGGGGAAATTCATGTTTTCCTGCTTCCAGCGGATCATGCCGAACGCGTCGTCGCGCAGCAGCAGCACGACGAGATCGAGCTTCAGGCGCACCGCCGTCTCCAGCTCCTGCGAATTCATCATGAAGCCGCCATCGCCGCACACGGCCACGACCTTGCGCTGCGGATGCACGATCTTGGTGGCGATGGCCGAGGGCAGCCCCGCGCCCATCGAGGCGAGCGCGTTGTCGAGCAGGATCGAATTGGGCTCGCGCGCGCGGTAGTAGCGGGCGAACCAGATCTTGTACATGCCGTTGTCGAGGCACAGGATGCCGTCCTCGGGCATCGCGTCGTACACGTCGTGCACGAGCCGCACCGGGTACAGCGGAAAGCGCTCGTCGTGCTGACCTTTGGCGAGGTGCGCCTCGAAATGGCGCTTGATCTCCTCGAAGCGGGCAAAGTCCCATGCGTGCTCGCGCGACTTGAGGCTTTCCTTGAGCTGCCACACGGCGTTGGCGATGTCGCCCACGACCTCGATCTGCGGGAAATACACGGGGTCGACTTCCGCCCCAAGAAAATTCACGTGAATGACGGTTTTCTCTTCCGCGCTGCGCATGAAAAACGGCGGCTTTTCGATCACGTCGTGGCCGACGTTGATGATGCAGTCGGCGTGCTCGATCGCGCGGTGCACGAAGTCGCCGTCCGAGAGCGTGGCGTTGCCGAGCCACAGCGGATGCGATTCGTCGATCACGCCCTTGCCCATCTGCGTGGTGAAAAACGGGATGCCGGTTTCGTCGACGAATTCGCGCAGCACGTTGCGCGTGGTCTTGCGGTTTCCGCCCGCGCCGATCATGAGCAGCGGATGGCGCGCCTTGCAGATCGCCCCGACGGCGTGGGCCACGGCCTTTTCCTCGGCCACGGGCCGGCGGCTGAAGCTTTTGGGAATGGGCTTGCCGTCGCCCTCTTCGTCGGCCACGTCTTCGGGCAGTTCGAGATGCACGGCGCCGGGCCGCTCCTGCTCGGCCTGGCGAAACGCCTCGCGCACGAGCGCCGGAATATTGCCGATGGAGACGATCTGCCGCGCGTACTTGGTGAGCGGCTCCATCATGCGCACCACGTCGACGATCTGGAAGTGGCCCTGCTTGCTCGACTTGATGGGCTTCTGGCCCGTGACCATCAGCATGGGCATGCCGCCTAGCTGCGCGTAGGCGGCGGCGGTCACGAAGTTGGTGGCGCCTGGGCCGAGCGTGGCGAGGCACACGCCGGTGCGGCCCGTCAGCCGGCCGTAAGTGGCGGCCATGAAGCCCGCGGCCTGCTCGTGGCGCGTGACGATCAGACGAATCTTCGAGCGCCGCAGCGATTCGAGCAGATCGAGGTTCTCTTCCCCCGGAATACCGAACACATACTCGACGCCTTCTGCTTCGAGCGCCTTCACGAACAGATCCGATGCTTTCATCGACCACCTCGTTGGCAAGAGCGTGGCCGGCGGCGCGGACGGCAGCCGGCCTTCGCGAACAGGCCGACAGGTTACTCCCGCGAGGCGGAATGTGTCGTGAAGCGTGCGTGGGGCGTTAGCGCATGATCGTCGCGCAACCCGAGAGCACCGGCTTCGGACTCGCGTCGGACGTGACGTCGTAGAGATCCGCGCCGGGGCCCTTGGTCCACCATGTGTAGCGGTCGGCGACGTACTTCACGCCCGAGGCGGCGATCACGCCGACGAAAAGAAGCTTGCGGCCTTCCACGGGTACGAGCGCGAAGCTCTGGCCGTTCGCCGCGTTGAGATACGTGACCTTGAAGGTCTTGCTGTTTGCGCAGGTGTAGCTGAACGTGTGGCGCGATTGCACCTGGATGTCGCGCACCTCGAGCGGGGCCGCGTTCGCCGCGCCCAGGTGCAGCGCGGCGGTGAGACCGCATGCTGTCAGCGCGAGCGCGCCGCCCGACCTGAGTGCGCGGATTGCGCCGCTTCGACCATCGATCATCGTGTTCTCCGTGTGTTGCGTTGCTCCCGCGCACCACGCCGCCTGGCATTCACGTGCGGAGGGTGGGCTCACACGATAACCGGCACGCGCGACGGCCGCCTTGCGCGTGGCCGACGCACCGTGCCGGCCGCACGCTCACTGCGCGGCTTCGCCCGGCACCGGACGCACCGCCGCGGCCGCTTCGCGGGCGCGCGAGCGGGCCTCGTCGGTGTCGGCGCCCGTGGCGAGCGCGACGCCCATGCGGCGCTTCACGAAGCTCTCCGGCTTGCCGAAGAGGCGCAGGTCGGCGCCCGGCACAGCCAGCGCCTCGGCGACACCTTCAAAAGCGATGCCGCGCGCGTCCATGCCGCCGTAGATCACGGCCGATGCGCCCGGACCGCGCGCCGTCGTATCGACGGGCAGACCGAGAATCGCGCGCGCGTGCAGTTCGAACTCGGAGAAGCGCTGCGACGCGAGCGTGACGAGGCCCGTGTCGTGCGGGCGCGGGCTCACTTCCGAGAACCACACCTCGTCGCCCCGCACGAACAATTCCACGCCAAACAGGCCTCGGCCGCCCAGCGCCTCGGTCACCTTGTGCGAGATCTCGCGCGAGCGCTCGAGCGCCTTCGCGCTCATCGGCTGCGGCTGCCACGATTCGACGTAATCGCCGTCCACCTGGAGGTGGCCGATCGGATCGCAGAAGTACGTTTGCACCTGGCCGCTGGCCGGGTCGATCGCGCGGACGGTGAGCTGCGTGATTTCATAGTCGAAGTTGATGAAGCCCTCGACGATCACGCGCCCGCGATTCACGCGCCCGCCCGCGAGCGCGTATTCCCAGGCGCGCTCAACGTCGGCGTCGCTGCGCACGACCGACTGCCCCTTGCCCGACGAAGACATCACCGGCTTCACCACGCACGGGCAACCGACCTTGGCGACGCCGGCCTTCAGCTCGTCGAGCGAATCGGCAAACGCGTAGGGCGAGGTGGCGAGGCCGAGTTCCTCGGCGGCGAGGCGACGGATGCCCTCACGGTTCATCGTGAGCTGCGCGGCGCGCGCGGTCGGGATCACCTCGGCGACACCTTCGGATTCGACGGCGGCGAGCGCGTCGGTGGCGATCGCTTCGATTTCGGGCACGACGAGATGCGGGCGCTCGGCGTCGATCAGCGCGCGCAGCGCCTTGGGATCGGCCATGTCGATCACGTGCGCACGATGCGCGACTTGATGGCCCGGCGCGTTTTCGTAGCGGTCGACGGCGATCACCTCAACGCCGAGACGTTGCAGCGCGATGATCACTTCCTTGCCAAGCTCGCCCGCGCCGAGCAGCATGACACGGGTGGCGGAAGCGGAAAGCGGCGTGCCGATGCGGGGGCGGGTTTGCATGATGTCTCCAGAATGGCGGTATGGCGCAAATGCGTAAGAGGGCCGATGTTAACACGCGGCATTGCCGCGGCGAGGCGCTTTGGCAAGCCCGCGACCGCCGTATTCAAGCGCCTTGCGCGCACGTTTGCGCTCGCATGCTGCAACGCGGTGCGTTACGCTTACGCCTTCGCCGATTACGAGGAACGATGCGATGCCTATCAGCCACACGTCGAGCCAGACGCAAAGCCAGACGCCGAGCCAGAGTCCGCGCGTGAATTCGCGCCAGCGCCTGCGCGCGGCCCAAGGCGTATTCGCGCGAAAGCTGGCCTCGCGCACGGCGATGCTCGCTGCGGCCCTGCTCGTGTGCGCGTGCAAGCTGCCGGTGCACACGGACGCCTCCGCGCCGCTGCCCGATCCTTTCAACCCCGCCACGACCCAGCTGCTCGACAACACGCACTGGCAGCTCACGGAGTGGAAGCGCGCCGACGGCACGCTGCGCGCCGTGCCGGGCCCGAACGCCGACGCCGGCAACACCGAAAACCCGGACGCCCGCCCCATCACGCTCGACCTCTCGACCGAGAGCGGCCAGCGCCGCGCAAGCGGCTTCTCGGGCTGCAACCGCTATTTCGGCGCCTATGCGCTGAAGAGCGGCCTGCTCTCGTTCAGCCAGCTCGGCGGCACGCGCATGGCCTGCATCGGCGCGGGCGGCGAGATCGAGGGGGCTTATCTGGAAGCGCTCTCGCATATCGCGCGCTCGGGCGTGCAGATGCGCCCTCCGCGATCGCTCTTTCTTGTACTCGAAAACGGCGACCGTCTGACGTTCGCCGAGCAAGGCGGCGAGCCCAAGGCCGGCGACACGCCCGGCGCCGCCTCCGACACCAAACCGGCGCAGTGAGGCTGCCCGCATGAACCGCCGCGCCCTTGCCCGGCGCGGCTCTTTTTTTGTTGCGCGCGAACCAAAACAGCGCGCGCAGGGTCTTTGGCGTGTCGGGCGCGCAACGACCGCCGGGCTGAGCGCAACACTGCGCTCAACTGGATGGCGGAGCGCAGGGGCCGAGCGGTTACACTCCACACGTCTCACACCTTCTCTACGTACATCTTCGGCATGCACACGGTAGTTCCTGGCTGGTTCGGCGTTTCGGCCGTCTGGTTCATCCCTCTGATCTGGCGTCTCGTCAAGTCCGTGCTGCCCGGCGGCGCGGGTCTGCGCGGCCCGGGCACGATCCGGCTGTGGCTCGGCTTCGTTGGCGTGCTCGTCGCAAGCTGCGCGCTCGAGGCGACGCTGCTCGACATCGCCGGTTTCGATGCGCTCGGCCATGCGCTTGCGGGCGGGCTCGGCAAGCTCATCGGCCACGTGGCCGCGCCGCTCGCCATGTTGGCGCTCCTCATCGTGAGCTTGCCGTGGCTGCTCGACTTCCATTGGCGCGAATTCCTCGCCTGGGCCGACATCTCGCTCGGGCTCGGCCTGAACATTCGCGCCGCGCGCGAGACCGACGAGAGCCCGCGCCGCGAACGCCGCAGCCGCCGCGTCGCAGCCGAAGAGGGACTTCCCACCCATAGCGCCGCCACCGTCAACCCGCCGATGCCCGACGACGGCACGCGACGCAAGCGGCCGACGATCTGGCGCCCGCCTGCACGCGAGGGTCGCGAAGGTCGCAATAACCCGCGCACAGCCGGCGCGATGGCCGCGGGAGCGGGCGCAGCGTCGACCGCTCCCGCTGCACAGGACGCTTTTGCGGACGGCGCGCCGCGGCATGCCGAACCAGGCTTTCGCGGTCCCGCCGATCCCGCCGCGGCATGGGCACGTACCGAGCCGACCGCTGCAGCCGACTGGCTGCGCGGCACGCGTGCACCGGTACAAACGCCCCCTGTCGCTGCGCCGCGTGCACCGATGGAGCCTGCGCGTACGCCGTTGCACCAGGGCGCGCCGCTCGGCGACCCGCGCCGCCAGCCGGCGCGTGGCGCAGGCACTGTCTCAGATATGGCGGCCGCGCCGGGCATCCCCGCTCAACCCAATGCGCCGTGGCGCCCTGAGCCCGGCCCTGCCCGGCCTGCGATGAGCACCGCGATGGCGGCCGCGCGCACGGCTTCGGCCGCGGTGCACGGTGCGCCGCTCGCGGCGGGTGCCGCCGCCGCTGCGGCCGCCGCGCGCAGTGCCGCGTTCGGCTCGCCGCCGGCACCGCTCGATCCGTTGACTTCACCATTCGCACAGCCCGTCACGCCACGCCGCACGGCGCCGCCGCCGGCGGCGGGCAGCACGGCCGCGCGTGCCGCGGCCGCCGCACCGCCGCGCGTCGCGAAGCCGCCGCGCCCGTACGTGTGGCAGGGGCAGCCCGCGCGCGTGAACCCGCGCCCGCCCATGGCCACGCCGCGCACTGCGCCGTTCGGCTCGCAACTGGTCGACACCACGCCCGCTACGCCAGCCTACTCGCGCCCAGCGTCCACCGGCGCGTCGCAGGCGGAAGCGCCGCTGTCGATGAGCGTGCTCGAGACGTTGCGATCGATCGAAGAGAACGCGGCACGCTGGACGACTCTTGCCGGCGCGAGCCTCGCACGGCGCACCCTCGACGAAGCGGGCCCGCTCGCGGCCGAAGCGGAAGCGCACGCGCAATTCCCGATCGCACCGCCAGACATATCGAAGACGGCGGCGCCGGTGACGCCTTCGGACGAATCGCCGGAAACGACGTTCGCTCCGGTCACGCAGCCAGACGGAGAATACGTCGCGCCAAACCTGGGCCTGCGATCGTTCGAGGACGTGCGCGCCACACTGCAACCGCAAGACACGTCCACAGGCTGGACGCCCGCTGCGCAAGCAGCCCCCTCCCCCGCCGAGACTCACCGCCCCATGGTGTCCGAGCCGAAGCCGGTTAGCACCGGCTACGCGGCTGAGCCAACTTCGTGGCAACCGGTGCATACGCATGTGGACGAATCCACGCAAGGCGCATTGAGCGCGGCGACGCGCGTCGACCCGGTGCAAGCTGCGGCGTCGGACGCCACAACGCCGTCGTCCTGGCCCACGCTGGATCACGGCATGCCGTGGATCCTGCTCGACGACGAACCGTCGGCCGCCGCGCCCACGGAGAGCCACGCCGCCGAGCCGTTCTACACGTTCACGCCTGCGCCGGTGCAGGACCAGGCGCCCGCGCCTGCGGTGGCGGTTCCTCCGATTGCGCCAGCGCCAGCAGCAACGCAAACACCGGTTGCAGGGAGCGCGCAACCCGCTCCAGCCGAAGCGCAGGATGCGCACGACACATCGGCCGAGTCGAACATCGTGCACTTCCCCCGCTTCGCTCGCGAGGCACAACCGGGGACCGCCCCGGCGCCTGTGCATCACGCAACGCCGATTAACGAGCAACCGCTTGACGTAAGCACTCGCACCGGGTTTGTGGATACGGCATCAGAGGCGATCCGCGACGAATCGGCCTACGGCACTTACGGCAGCGCGTTCGAAACGTCCGCGCGCGCGACGCCCGCCCATGTCGCACCCACGGTCGCGCATGCCGCTCCCGCAACGCCGTTCGACGCAGCGCCTTCGTCGGCGATGGAACAAAGGGCGAGCGAGACTTTCGCCCCTATTGCGCGCATCGTCGATCAGCCCACTGCGTCTTTCGATGAAGCGCCTGAGATTGCGAACGCGGCAATTGAAGCCTTGCCGGCAATGGATGCGCCGGCAACCCAGGCACCGGCTTTCGACGCGACGCCCCTGCCTCCAGAGCAGCAAACGCCGGCACCCGTTGCAACGCCGCCGTGGGTCGCCGAACCGCTGCCGGAAAACCGTCCTGCACCGGCCGAAGCCACGTTCACGTCGAACCCGTCGCATCCCGCAGCGCCGGTGAGCACGCCGATCGCGGCACCCTACCCCGCCATCGCGACCGAACCCAGCGCTGCGAGCGTCGGCTTCGACTCCGAACCCGAAGTCATCGAAGCACCCGAAGCCGTCGAGGCCCCCGAACCCGTAGTCCAGCGCCCCGCCGTGCGCGGCCACGCGCCCACGGCCTTCGCGTTCGAGCCGCTTAGCGCATCGGCGGTCGAACTGCCGGGGCTCGAACTGCTCGAGCGCGCGTCGTCCGAAGCCGAGCCTGTCTCCGAGCAGAAGCTCGCCGAAACGAGCCAGCTCATCGAGCAGCGTCTCCAGGAGTTCAAGGTCCCCGTGACGGTGGTTGGCGCGTCGGCGGGCCCCGTGATCACGCGCTTCGAGGTGGAGCCCGCGCTCGGCGTGCGCGGCAGCCAGATCGTCGGCCTCATGAAGGACCTCTCGCGCGGCCTCGGCCTCACGTCGATCCGCGTGGTCGAAACGATCCCCGGCAAGACCTGCATGGGCCTCGAATTGCCGAACGCGCGCCGCCAGATGATCCGCCTCTCCGAGATCCTCGAATCGGCGCCGTACCATCGCTCGCAATCGAAGCTCACGATCGCGATGGGCAAGGACATTGTCGGCCATCCGATCGTCACGGACCTCGCCAAGGCGCCGCACATGCTCGTGGCCGGCACGACCGGTTCGGGCAAGTCGGTGGCGATCAACGCGATGATCCTCTCGCTCCTCTACAAGGCGACGCCCGAGGACGTGCGGCTCATCATGATCGACCCGAAGATGCTCGAGCTTTCCGTGTACGAAGGCATTCCGCATCTGCTCGCGCCGGTCGTCACCGACATGAAGCTCGCCGCCAACGCGCTTAACTGGTGCGTGGGCGAGATGGAGAAACGCTACCGGCTGATGTCGGCGGTGGGCGTGCGCAATCTCGCGGGCTTCAACCAGAAGATCCGCGATGCCGAGGCGCAGGAAAAGAAGATCGGCAACCCGTTCTCGCTCACGCCGGAGGCGCCCGAGCCGCTTTCGCCGCTGCCGATGATCGTGGTCGTGATCGACGAACTCGCCGACCTCATGATGGTCGCGGGCAAGAAGATCGAAGAATTGATCGCGCGTCTCGCGCAGAAGGCGCGCGCGGCCGGCATCCACCTGATCCTCGCGACGCAGCGTCCTTCCGTGGATGTGATCACCGGTCTCATCAAGGCGAACATTCCGACCCGCGTGGCGTTCCAGGTGTCGTCGAAAATCGACTCGCGCACGATTCTCGACCAGATGGGCGCGGAGTCGCTGCTCGGTCAGGGCGACATGCTGTTCCTGCCGCCGGGCACGGGCTACCCGCAGCGCGTGCACGGCGCGTTCGTTGCCGACGAGGAAGTGCACGCCGTAGTGGAGTATCTGAAGCAGTTCGGCGAGCCCGAATACGTCGAAGGCATTCTCGACGGCCCGGCTTCCGAAGGCGCGCCGCAGGACCTCTTCGGCGACTCGCCCGACGCCGAGGCCGACCCGCTTTACGACGAGGCCGTGGCCTTCGTCGTGCGCACGCGGCGCGCGTCGATCTCGTCGGTGCAGCGGCAATTGCGCATCGGCTACAACCGCGCCGCGCGTCTGGTCGAGCAAATGGAAGCGGCGGGCCTCGTCTCGCCGATGGGCATCAACGGCAGCCGCGAAGTGCTCGTGCCAGGCGGCGGCCAGAGCGAATAAAAAAGGCGCGAAACGCGCCTTTTTTATTCAACTCAACCCGCTACGGCGCGCGTTACTGCGCAACAAACTTGAAATCGACCGGCGAGCCGATATCAACGCGCTTCGGGTTCGGCTCGAGCAAACCGGTCTGCTGATCGCGGCGGAACACATAGACGGTATCGCTGTTCTGGTTGCCGACGATCAGCCACTGCCCGGTCGGATCGATCGCGAACTCGCGCGGCGACTTGCCGAGGCTCGACTGGCGCCCCACGCGCTTCAACTTTCCGCTATCGCCGTCGACGGCGAAGATCGAGATGTCGTTGGCGTCGCCGCGATTCGAGACATAGAGGAACTTGCCGTCCGGCGAAAGATGCAGCGCCGCCGCGCCCTGCGTTCCTTTGAAGCCCGGCTCCGCCAGCTTCTCGATCTGCTCCACCTTCATATGCCCATCGCGATACGCGAACACCGTGACGGTCGCGGCCAGCTCGCTCGTGAGATACGCGTGACGGCCGTCATTGCCGAAGACGAGGTGCCGCGGACCGCTGCCTGACTTCACATCGGTATAGCGCCACTCGGTCGGGCTCACGAGCCCGCGGCTGCCGTCCGGCGTGTAGAGGTAGGTCCAGAGCTTGTCGGTGCCGAGATCCTGCGTGAAGAGATAGTGGCCATCCGGCGAAAACACCGTCGAATGCACGTGCGCGTTGTCCTGACGCCCCTTCACGGGACCGCCGCCTTCGTGATGCACGGTCAGCACGGACTCGCCGAGCTTGCCGTCCTGCTGCACAGGCAGGACTGCGAAGCTGCCGCCGGGGTCGGCCGCGACCGAATAGTTCGCCACGAAGAGATAGCGCCCATCCGGCGAAAGGCTCAGGTAGCACGGATCGTTGCCCTGCGCCGAGACCTTGTTGAGGAACGTGAGCTGCCCGCTCGCGGCATCGAACCCGAACGCGCTCACGTCGCCGCGCAGGCTCGCCGGACCATTGTCGCCGGGCAGTTCGTTCACGGCGTAGACGAAACGGTTGTCCTTGTTCACCACGAGAAACGACGGATTCACCGTCTTCGCTACGCTGACCGGCTGCATGTCGCCAGTTTGCGTATCGAAGTGGTAGACGTAGAGGCCCTCGCTCTTGCCGCCTGTGTATGTGCCGACGATCAGGTTGTAGACACCGCCCGCCGGCGCGGACGTGGAAGCGGATTGCGCGAACGCATGCGTCGCGGCGACGGAAGCCATGATGACAACACCTTTGATCAGCTGGTTAAGGAGATGCGCGGGGCCGCGCGCACGGGGAGTTGAACGGGAGGGCGCGGGCACGGCGTTTGCGACGGCACGGCGAAGGAACATGTCGACCTCCTTTTTCTTGTCGATGCAATGAAGCGGGTAGGCCCGCGTCTTGACGCTGACCGTGCCCGTCTCGCTTTCGTCTGATACATGAGACACCGACCCAGTATAAGAGAGGTCGCCGACGCCCGCCCCGCCAGCGCGCAGCAACACGTCGAGCGGGAAAAGGCGTGAAAAATCGCAGCAATAAAGGATCGACGCAAAGGATCGAAACCCGCCGCAACCAGGGAGCCGTCATGAACATTCACGTCGCCATCGGGCCGCTCGTCGCGCTCATCGCAGGCATTCTGATTCTTGCCGTGCCGCGCCTGCTCAACTATATCGTCGCGCTGTATCTGATCATCATCGGGATCATCGGGCTATTCGGCGTGAACGGGCATCTGTGACGCGCCTCGTCACGCTCGCCAGCGTTTGTTGACGCCGGCGAGATGAGTATTTGCGTGTGCTGCCGCGCAAAACGCATTGCGCAGGCAGCCCCGCTGCCACTACTCTTGTGCGTGCATGCCGCGCACACTGTCCTGCACGCGGCGCGCGGCTTTCGTTTTCGAGCAACGCTGTCAATCTGCTTACTATGCCCGCACCCATTGAAGACTATGCATTGATCGGCGACGGCCACACGGCCGCGCTCGTTTCCCGCGCCGGATCCATCGACTGGCTCTGCTGGCCGCGCTTCGACTCCGGCGCCTGCTTCGCCGCCCTGCTCGGCACCGAGGAAAACGGCCGTTGGCTCATCGCGCCCGCGCAGCCCGAAGCGGGCGCGAAAGTGGAGATCAAGACCACGCGCCGCTATCGCGGCGACACGCTGATCCTCGAAACCGATTTCGAAACGCCCGAAGGCGCGGTGACGCTCATCGACTTCATGCCGCCCGGCAACGGCTGGTCCGAACTCGTGCGTATCGTCGTGGGGCGGCGCGGCACCGTGCGCATGGAAAGCCAGCTCGTGCTGCGCTTCGACTACGGCTTTTCGGTGCCGTGGGTCAGCCGTCTCACCTACGAGAGCGGCATCAAGGCGACCGTGGGCCCGGACACGGTCGTGCTGCGCACGCCCGTCGACCTCGAAGGCGAGAACATGCACACGGTCGCGCAATTCGACGTGAAAGAAGGCGAACGCGTGCCGTTCTCGCTTTCCTATGCGGCCTCGCACCTGCGTCTGCCGCCGCCGCGCGACCCGTTCACGGCGCTCGCGCGCACGGAGAACTTCTGGACCGAATGGGCTTCGCGCAGCACCGTGGAAGGCCGCTGGGCCGAACCCATCCGCCGCTCGCTCATCACGCTCAAGGCACTGGCCTACGAGCCCACCGGCGGCATCGTCGCCGCGCCCACCACGTCGCTGCCCGAACAGCTGGGCGGCACGCGCAACTGGGACTACCGCTACTGCTGGCTGCGCGACGCGACGATCACGCTGCTCGCGATGATGCGCGGCGGCTACTACGACGAGGCGCGCGCATGGCGCGCATGGCTCGGCCGCGTGATGGCGGGCTCGCCCTCGCAGCTGCAGATCATGTACGGACTCGCTGGCGAGCGCCGCCTGCCCGAATTCGAACTCGACTGGCTGCCAGGCTACGAAGGCGCGAAACCGGTACGCGTGGGCAACAACGCAGTCGGCCAGCTGCAGCTCGACGTGTACGGCGAAGTGATGAACGCATTGCACCTCGCGCGCGTGGGCGGCTTGCAGGCCGACGACACCGCGTGGTCGATCCAGTGCGCGATGCTCGAACACCTCGAAACGATCTGGACCGCGCCCGACGAAGGCATCTGGGAAACGCGCGGCGGCCGCCAGCACTTCACGTTCTCGAAGGTGATGGCGTGGGTCGCATTCGACCGCGCGATCAAATCGGCGGAAAAATTCGATCTGCCCGGGCCGCTCGATCACTGGCGCGAACTGCGCTCGACGATCCACGCGACCATTTGCGAGCGCAGCTTCAACAAGGATCTGAACTCCTTCACGCAAATCTACGGCGGCATCGATCTCGACGCGAGCCTGCTGCTCATGCCGCTGGTCGGCTTCCTGCCTGCGGCGGATCCGCGCATCGCGGGCACGGTCGCCGCGATCGAGCGCGACCTGATGTGTGAAGGTTTTGTGATGCGCTACCGCACCACCGAATTCAACGACGGACTGCCGCCGGGGGAAGGCACCTTCCTCGCGTGCAGCTTCTGGATGGTCGACAACCTGGCCCTGCAAGGCCGCATGGACGACGCACGCCGCATGTACGAGCGCCTGCTTTCGCTCGCCAATGACGTGGGATTGCTCGCCGAGGAATATGACCCCATTGCGGGGCGTCTGGTCGGCAACTTCCCGCAGGCGTTCTCGCATGTGGCGCTCGTGCATACCGGCCTGAACCTCATGCGGCACGAACAGGACATGGCGAAGGAAACGGGACATCCGGCGGTCGACGGCGCGGCGGCCGAGACAGCTGTTGCATCCGCATCGTAAATGTTCGAAAGCGCCTGGACGTTTTCGCGAGCTGGGGTACACTAGGCATGCTGCGTTGCACAACGGCCCGGCCACGAAACAGTACCGCCCGCGCTAAAGCCCTCCGGGCGGCGGCCGATAAACAACCTGACTGACCGACCAACCTTGCCGGCCCGCATCTGTTCCGCGCCTCACCCGCGCGCGACCCGGGTGCGAACCGCTCCTTGAAGATGCCGGAGCGCCCATGCTCTATCAAATCCGTGAATTCCAGCGTGCGTTGTTGAGCCCGCTGACCGCCTGGGCCCAGGCCGCCTCGAAATCGTTCTCGAATCCGACGAGCCCGTTTTCACTCGTGCCGGGCGCCACGCGCTTCGCCGCAGGCTACGAACTGCTCTATCGCCTTGGCAAGGACTACGAGAAGCCCGAGTTCAACATTCGCCAGATCGTGAAGGACGGCTTCAATATTCCGATCGTCGAGCAGACCATCATCGAAAAGCCGTTCTGCCGCCTGCTGCGCTTCAAGCGCTACGCCGACGACACCGGCGCCGTGGCCGCGCTCAAGGACGAGCCCAGCGTGCTCGTGTGCGCGCCGCTGTCGGGTCACCACTCCACGCTACTGCGCGACACCGTGCGCACGCTGCTGCAGGACCACAAGGTGTACATCACCGACTGGATCGACGCGCGCATGGTGCCGCTCGAAGCCGGCGCGTTCCATCTCGACGACTACGTGGCGTACATCCAGGAATTCATCCGCCATATCGGCGCGAAGAATCTGCATGTGCTGTCCGTTTGCCAGCCCACGGTGCCCGTGCTCGCGGCCATCTCGCTCATGGCGAGCCGCGGCGAAGACACCCCGCTCACGATGACGATGATGGGCGGCCCGATCGACGCGCGCCGCAGCCCCACCGCCGTCAACTCGCTCGCCACCGAACACTCGCTCGACTGGTTTGCGAACAACGTGATCCATACCGTGCCGGCGAACTATCCGGGCGAAGGGCGCGAGGTGTATCCGGGCTTCCTGCAGCACGCGGGTTTCGTCGCGATGAATCCGGGCCGTCACACCACGGCGCATTGGGACTTCTACAAGAGCCTGCTGCGCGGCGACGAAGAGGACGCCGAAGCCCATCGTCAGTTCTACGACGAATACAACGCGGTGCTCGACATGGCCGCCGAGTATTATCTCGAGACCATCCGCACCGTGTTCCAGGATTTCAGCCTCGCTGAAGGCACGTGGGACGTGGCCGGCGAACGCGTGCGCCCGCAGGACATTCGCGACACGGCGCTCTTCACGATCGAAGGCGAGCTCGACGACATTTCGGGCGCGGGCCAAACGCGCGCCGCGCACGATCTGTGCACGGGCATTCCCGAGACGAACCGGCATCATCTGACCGCCGAGAAGTGCGGCCACTACGGCATCTTCTCGGGCCGCCGCTGGCGCACGATCATCTATCCGCAACTGCGCGACTTCATCCGTCAACACCAGCAGGGCGCCGCCCACTCGGGCAAAGAAACGCCTGCCCGTGGCCGCTCCGCACAAGGCGCTGTCGCCTGACACAGACTCGCGCTCCACGCGAGCGCAAGCAGTACACGCCAGCAGCACAATCCGCGCGCCGTCCCAGGACGGCGCGCGGCGTTTGTGGAGCGTGAAACGATCTCGCGCGCTTGCAGTGCGCTACTTACGCATGAGATACGCGAGCAGCATTTCCGTGTTGAGCTGAATGATTTCCGCGCGCTCGGCAGCCGTGCTGAAGTCGCGACCGAGCGTGGCGTTGAGCGTATAGCGGTTCGATACGATGTAGTAGCCCATGCCCGAGAGCGTCACATAGAGCCGCAATGGGTCGATGCTCGGGCGGAACAACCCCGCCGATTCGCCGCGCGTGAGGATCGAGCCGAGCGTCGCCACGATCGGCGAGATCATCTCGCGAATTCGTGTGGACTTCTGCATATAGCGCGCCTCGTGCAGATTCTCATTGTTCACGAGCCGCAGCAGTTCGGGATTGTCGCGATAGTAGTCCCACACGAAATGCGCGAGCCGCGTGATCGCCTCGACGGGTGCGAGCCCCGCGAGATCGAGCGCGCGCTCGGCTTCGTTGAGCGCGCCGAAGGCGTGTTCGAGGACTGCCGTGAACAGTTGCTCTTTGCTGCCGAAGTAGTAATAGAGCATGCGCTCATTGGTTTCCGCGCGCCGCGCGATCTGGTCGACGCGTGCGCCGAACAGGCCGCCATTGGCGAATTCTTCCGCCGCGGCGAGCAGAATGCGGCGGCGGGTGCCTTCAGGATCTCTTTTGATTTTTGGCTGATTCATGGTGGCAGGATCTCGTTAAGCCGCGTTGTCCGGTTTACGTTGTCGGGCAGTACCACGCCGGGCCTCTCCTAGCCCTGGGATCGACAAACGTTGTGCGGGGCGCGCCAGGTTAATGGACAGACACCCTCCGACCTACGGTCTTGCGTTCCTTCTTGTTTGTTTGATGTCGTTGCGAGCCGACATCGTTCTTCCCCCTGTTGCTTCGTGCGTCGCGCTTTACGTCTACTGATTCCCCCTCAACCGCAAAGCGCTTCGCATTAAGCGCTTTGATTATGGCACATGGCCCGCCGATGGCAATGCGGGAAATCGGCGATAATGCAAGCTTTGGCGCTGTGCGTGTGCGCCCTGTCAGGCCTGCTGCGTAACCCTGCGCATGGCCGTGTACGCGGAACTGCGCGCCCAAGGTCACGCCACCGCCCGCCCCGCCCCGATGTAGCGAACGTGAACGATCCCAAAACACTCGCAGATCGCATCGAAGATCTGCTGCCCCAGACCCAATGCACGAAGTGCGGCTATGACGGCTGCCGGCCCTATGCCGAAGCCGTCGCCGCCGGCATCGCCAACTACAACCAGTGTCCGCCCGGCGGCCTGGAAGGCGTTGAGCGCCTCGCGAAACTGCTCGGCAAACCCGTCATCCCGATCAATCCGGACAACGGTGTGGAACGTCCACGTCCCGTGGCGTTCATCGACGAACAACTGTGCATCGGCTGCACGCTGTGCATGCAGGCCTGCCCCGTCGACGCGATCGTGGGCGCGCCCAAGCAGATGCACACCATCGTCAAGGATCAGTGCACGGGCTGCGACCTGTGCGTCGCGCCCTGCCCGGTCGACTGCATCGCAATGATTCCCGTTACGGGTGCAGCGACCGGTTGGGACGCATGGACGCAACAGCAGGCCGACGAAGCCCGCGTGCGGCATGACCGGCGCGCAGCACGCCAGGCCGCCGAACGCAATGCGGCCGAAGCGCGCGCCGCAGCACGCCGCGCGGCCACGAGCGCGCCTCAACCCCAGGCGCAGCAAGACGCCGCTACGCAAGCCGCAAGCCCCACCGCCGACGACGCCGAAGCGAAGAAGAAAGCGATCATTCAGGCGGCGCTCGAACGCGCGCGCCGCAAGAAGGCGGAACTGGCCGAACAGGGTGTGGGACCGCGCAACGTCGAGCACGTGAGCGCCGACGTGCAGGCGCAGATCGACGCTGCCGAGGCGCGCCGCAAGCGTATCGGTATCGAGTCGAATGCATCGGATGCATCCGATTCGGCACCCGACGACGACAAGCCCGCGCGCTAACACACCGCAAGCCAAAAGGCCCCACGCACAACGAGCATGAACGCCACCAAGCGCCGCGCCATCTACGAAACGCTGCAAAGCCTCAATCCGCATCCGACTACCGAGCTGGAGTTCAGCACGCCGTTCGAACTCCTGATCGCCGTGATGCTCTCCGCGCAGGCCACCGACGTTTCGGTGAACAAAGCCATGCGCCGGATGTTTCCGGTCGCCAACACGCCGGAAACGGTGCTTGCGCTCGGCGAAGAAGGCGTCGCCGACTACATCAAGACGATCGGCCTGTATCGCACCAAGGCCAAAAACGTCATTGCGACCTGCCGCATTCTCATCGAGCAATACGGCAGCGAGGTGCCGCCAACGCGCGAGGCGCTCGAAGCCCTGCCCGGCGTGGGACGCAAAACCGCGAACGTCGTGCTCAACACGGCGTTCGGCCACCCGACCATTGCCGTCGACACGCATATCTTTCGGGTTGCGAACCGAACGGGGCTCGCGCCCGGCAAGGACGTGCGCGCCGTCGAAACCGCACTCGAAAAATTCACGCCGCCCGAGTTCCTCCAGGACGCGCATCACTGGCTCATCCTGCACGGGCGCTATGTGTGCAAGGCGCGCCGCCCCGAATGCTGGCATTGCGTGATCGAGCCGCTGTGCGAGTTCAAGCCGAAAACGCCGCCGCCGGAGCTCTGAGCGAGCGCGAGCGCGAGCGCCCGGGCGTAAAATGAGCGCTCCAGGCGTCGCACGACGCCGCATCCCCTATTCGATCGACTCAAGATGTTCAATCCCAGCCGCGACGAAGTCCGCCGCTTCTTCACCGAGACCTGGCGCAAGCAGCGCGCAGGCGAAATCCTCACGCCGCTGGAGGCGATCGCCGCCGACTGGATCGTCGAGCACCCCGAGTATCACGCCGAACTCGCCGACGCCGATGCGGCCGCCGCGCAGGACTACTCGCCCGAGCGCGGCCAGAGCAATCCGTTCCTGCATCTGTCGATGCACCTCGCGATCAGCGAGCAGCTGTCGATCGATCAGCCGCCCGGCATCCGCGCGGCGCACGACCGGCTCGCCGCACGCATGGGCTCCACGCACGACGCGCAGCACGCGATCATGGAATGCCTCGGCGAAACGATCTGGGAAGCGCAGCGCACGAACACGCCGCCCGATACGGACGCCTATCTCATGCGCATCGAGCGCCGCGCTTCACGCGATTGAGAACGAACGAAGCGCGACTGAAGCCAACGAAGCCGAATAAAAACACCCCGCGAACGCCTCGCCGAAAACGAGGCCCTCGCGGGGTGTTTCGCATGATGCGGCACGCATGGCGCGCCGCTCTCACGCTTACTTCTTGTTGACCAGATCGCCGCCGAGCGATTCGATATACGCGGCGATATCCTTCATGTCGCTCTGCGAAAGGCTCTGCACCTGCGCCTGCATGATCGGGTTGTTGCGGCCGAGGTGCGGATTGCCCGTGCCCATCTGGTACTGGCGCAGCGCCCAGTAGATGTAGTCGGCATGCTGGCCGGCGAGCTTCGGATATTCGGGGCTCACGGGTTTGTTCAGGCCCGGGCCGTGACAGGCCGCGCAATTGTGGCTGTCGGCGAGGGCCTTGCCGTTGGAGACGTCGGCCGCGTGCGCGGGACTGAGCGCGAGCGCGGCGGCCAGTGCAAAAGCGCCGCCCGCAAGCTTGATGGTTGCACCGGCAAACGAAGGCATAGCCGTGTAGGGCTTGTTCATGGATTCTCCACCTGCCGGTTATTTATTCGGATTGTCTTTCGACGCGGCCGTTTGCGACGCATAGTAGGCCGCGATGTCGGCGATGTCCTGTTCGGTGAGCGAGGACGCGATCGCGTGCATCGTCTCGAAGTGGCGGTCGCCCTTCTTGTAGGCGAGCAACGCGTTCATGATGTACTGCGCGTTCTGGCCGCCCAGAATGGGCACGTGGTAAACCTCGGGGTACGCGGTGCGGTAGTCGGGAATACCATGACAGCCGATACACATCGCCACCTTGTCCTGACCCGCCTTCGCGTTGCCCACGACGTCCGCGTGAGCCGTGACCGCGAAGCACGCCAGCATGGTGATTGCGCCCGTGATGACGTGCTTGCCGACAATTTTTTTCATAGCATCCAACCTGGCTTGAGGGGATTCGAACGCCCGAACCGCAGGCCACGGCCTGCGCCGCATTACTGCTGTTTTACTTTTGGGGTCGCCGTGCAGGCCGAAAAAAATCGGTCCGAGTATACCGCGACGCCGCGCCGGCCGTCCACCGGCCGCGCCACGCCTGGCGGGGCTCGGAGCGCCTGGCGGGGTCACGCTGCGTGCCCGCGATGGGCTCGCAGCGGCCACCCAGCGCCGTGTCGCGCCGGCTCGCCGGCAAGCAACCCGGAGGAACCCTGGCACGCACAACGGACTCGCCGCGCACGCCTGGGAGCCTGCGTGACCGTGCCCCAAAGAGCGGACCCAATGATACGCGGTGGCGCGCCGACGCAACACCCCATCTGACTTATACTGGGATTTTTTTCCCAGCGAGCGGATTCTCCATGCGCGCCACGCGTTTCGAAGGCTCATCGCAGTACGTCGCCACCGACGACCTCAAACTCGCGGTCAACGCCGCGATTACGCTCAAGCGCCCCCTGCTCATCAAGGGCGAGCCCGGCACGGGCAAGACCATGCTGGCCGAAGAGGTGGCCGCGGCGCTGGGTATGCCGCTCATGCAGTGGCACATCAAGTCCACGACAAAGGCGCAGCAAGGGCTCTACGAGTACGACGCGGTCTCGCGCCTGCGCGACTCGCAACTCGGTGACGAACGCGTGAAGGACATCGCCAACTACATCGTGAAAGGCGTGTTGTGGCAGGCGTTCGAGTCGGAAGAGCAAAGCGTGCTGCTGATCGACGAAATCGACAAGGCCGACATCGAGTTCCCGAACGACCTGTTGCGCGAACTCGACCGCATGGAGTTCTACGTCTACGAGACGCGCCAGCTTATCAAGGCGAAGCAGCGTCCGCTCGTCATCATCACGTCGAACAACGAGAAGGAGCTGCCGGACGCTTTCCTGCGCCGCTGTTTCTTCCACTACATCAGCTTTCCCGATCCGGCCACGATGCAGCGCATCGTCGAGGTGCACTATCCGGGCATCCGCAAGGAACTGCTCAACGCGGCGATGGAAAGCTTCTTCGAACTGCGCAACGTCGCGGGCCTGAAGAAAAAGCCGTCCACGTCCGAACTGCTCGACTGGCTCAAGCTCCTGCTCGCGGAAGAGATTCCGCCCTCGGCGCTGCGCGCGGCCGACGGCTCGAAGTCCATGCCGCCGCTTGCTGGCGCGCTGCTCAAGAACGAGCAGGACATGACGCTGTTCGAGCGCCTCATCTACATGAACCGCCACAACCGTTGACCAGGACCCCGCGCGAGCAAGCCGGAGACACCGCATGCTGATCGACTTCTTCTACACGCTGCGCGACGCGAAGCTGCCGGTTTCCGTGAAGGAGTACCTCACGCTCGTCGAAGCGCTCAAGGCGCGCGTGATCGCGCCCTCGCTCGACGACTTCTACTACCTCGCGCGCATGACGCTCGTGAAAGACGAGCAATACTTCGATCGCTTCGATCAGGCGTTCGGCGCGTATTTCCGCGGCATCGAGAAGAAGTCCGAACTCGCCTTCGAGATTCCCGAAGACTGGCTCAAGAAGCGTCTGGAGCGCGACTTCACGCCCGAGCAGCGCGCGCAGATCGAAGCCATGGGCGGGCTCGACAAGCTCATGGAGCGCCTGAAGGAGCTCTTCGAGGAACAGAAGGAGCGCCACGAGGGCGGCAGCAAGTGGATCGGCACGGGCGGCACCTCGCCCTTCGGCCACGGCGGCTACAACCCCGAGGGCATCCGCATTGGCGGCGAAGGCGGCCAGCGCAGCGCCGTGAAAGTGTGGGACGCGCGCGCCTATCGCGACTACGACGACCAGGTCGAAATCGGCACACGCAACATCAAGGTCGCGCTGCGCCGTCTGCGCCGCTTCGCGCGCGAAGGCGCCGCCGAAGAACTGGACCTCGGCGACACGATCCGCAGCACCGCCGCGAACGCGGGCTGGCTCGATCTCAAGATGGTGCCGGAGCGCCACAACAACGTGAAAGTGCTGATGCTGCTCGACGTGGGCGGTTCGATGGACGATCACATCAAGCGCACGGAAGAGCTGTTTTCGGCGGCAAAAGCCGAATTCAAGCACCTGGAGTTCTACTACTTCCACAACTGCGTGTACGACTACCTGTGGAAGAACAATCGCCGCCGCCACGCCGAGCGCACGCCCACGTGGGACCTGCTGCACAAGTTCACGCCCGACTACAAGCTGATCTTCGTGGGCGACGCCACCATGAGCCCGTACGAGGTGCTGCAGCCGGGCGGCTCGGTCGAATACAACAACCCCGAAGCGGGCGCCGTGTGGCTGCGCCGACTCGCCGACCAGTTCCCCCATTTCGCCTGGCTCAACCCCGAGCCCGAGCGACTATGGGAGTACCGCCAGTCGGTGTCGATCATCCGCGAGATTCTCGGCCACCGCATGTATCCGCTCACCGTCGCCGGGCTCGAAACGGCCATGCGCGTGCTGAACAAATAGGCGCCCGCACTCCCGCCCTTTTCCGCTTTTTCGAGGCGGCGCGTGCCTGAGTGTTCCACCAGGCCGCGCCGCCCGATGCCGTCATACCTACGCAAAATCTGGAGACCACCCGCATGACCGCCCCCTCCTCCCCTGAGCTGCCCGCGACGTTCAGGCCAGGCCCGCTGCGGCCCTTCGCCGATACCTCGGTCGCCACGATCGTGGCCGGCTTCGTCGCGATGATGACCGGCTACACCAGCTCGCTCGTGCTGATGTTCCAGGCCGGTCAGGCCGCGCATCTTTCCGATGCGCAGATTTCCTCGTGGATCTGGGCGCTTTCCATCGGCATGGCGTTGACGACCATCGGCCTGTCGCTGTGGTTTCGCGCGCCCATCGTGGTCGCGTGGTCCACGCCCGGCGCGGCGCTCCTCATCAGCTCGCTGCCGCATGTGCCGTATGCCGAGGCGATCGGCGCCTATATCGTGTGCGCCGTGCTGCTCACGGCCGTGGGTCTCACCGGCTGGTTCGACACCCTCATGAAGCGCATTCCCGCGGGCATCGCGGCGGCGCTGCTGGCGGGCATCCTGTTCGAGATCGGCATCGAGATCTTCCACGCCGCGCAGGTGCAGACGCCGCTCGTGCTCACGATGTTCTTCGGCTACCTGATCGTGAAACGCGTCGTGCCGCGCTATGCGATCGTCGCGACGCTCGTGATCGGCATCGCCGCCGCCGCCGTGCTCGGTCTGCTCGACTTCAGCCATTTCCGCGTGGCAGTGGCCAAGCCCGTGTTCACGATGCCGGCGTTCTCGCTCACGGCGGTGGTGAGCATCGGCATTCCGCTTTTCGTCGTGGCGATGGCCTCGCAGAACGTGCCCGGCATCGCCGTGCTGCGCGCCGACGGCTACGACCACACGGCCGCGCCCTCCTCGCCGCTCATCGCGACCACGGGCCTCGCCTCGCTCGTGCTCGCGCCGTTCGGTTCGCACGGCGTGAATCTCGCCGCCATTACCGCGGCGATCTGCACCGGCCCGCACGCCCACGAAGACCGCACGAAGCGCTATATGGCAGCCGTGTGGTGCGGCATTTTCTATCTGATCGCCGGCACCTTCGGCGCGACCATCGCGGCGCTGTTCGCGGCATTCCCGCAGGCGCTCGTGGTCTCGATCGCGGCGCTCGCGCTGTTCGGCTCGATCATGAGCGGCCTCACCAACGCCATGCAGAACCCCAAAGAGCGTGAAGCTGCGCTCATCACCTTCATGGTGACGGCATCCGGGCTCACGTTGCTTTCCATCGGCGCGGCGTTCTGGGGGCTCGTGGCGGGCGTGATCACGCAGTTCGTGCTGAACGCGCGGCGCGCGTGAAAACGCAACGCCAGGCGTTTCCGCCATAAAATGGTCAAGTAAGCCGCGCCCAGACGCGCGGCCAATGCGCCTGATCCGCCTGCCCGCGCGGCCGCCCGCCGACTCGCGCGCCGGGCCGCAACGGCGCAGCGCCTTTTCGCGTTCCGCCCGGCGCGCCCCAGGTTCACGCCTGAAGCGCACCGGCCGTTCAACTCTCACCGATGCAGGCGCGCACGCGCCCACAAGGCCTGACATGACTACCGCACTCGACCAGCTCAAGCAGTACACCACCGTCGTCGCCGATACGGGCGACTTCCAGCAATTCGTGCAGTACAAGCCGCAGGACGCGACGACCAACCCGTCGCTGATCCTCAAGGCGGTCCAGAAAGCCGAGTACCGTCCGCTGCTCGAAAAAACCGTGCGCGATCACGCGAGCGAATCGCTCGAGTCGATCATCGACCATCTGCTGATCGCGTTCGGCACCGAAATCCTCAAGATCATTCCGGGCCGCGTCTCGACCGAAGTCGATGCGCGCCTCTCGTTCGACACGAAAAAGTCGATCGACAAGGCCCACCACATCATCGACCTGTACAAGCAGGCCGGCATCGGCCGCGAGCGCGTGCTGATCAAGCTCGCCTCCACCTGGGAAGGCATTCGCGCCGCCGAAGTGCTGCAAAAGGACGGCATCCACTGCAACATGACGCTGCTCTTCTCGCTCGCGCAAGCCGCCGCGTGCGCCGAGGCCGGCGCGCAGCTCATCTCGCCGTTCGTGGGCCGCATCTACGACTGGTACAAGAAGGCCAAGGGCGCAGACTGGGACGACGCCAAGGACGGCGGCGCGAACGACCCGGGCGTGCAGTCGGTGCGCAAGATCTACGCGTACTACAAGAAGTTCGGCCACAAGACCGAAGTGATGGGCGCGAGCTTCCGCAACACGAGCCAGATCGTCGAACTGGCCGGCTGCGACCTGCTCACCATCAGCCCGGACCTGCTGCAAAAGCTCCAGGACAGCACCGAGAAGGTCGAGCGCAAGCTGTCGCCGGAAGCGTTCAAGGACGCGAAGATCGAGCGTGTGGCCGTGGACGAGCCGTCGTTCCGCTTCCAGCTCAACGAAGACGCCATGGCGACGGAGAAGCTGGCGGAAGGCATCCGCGCATTCGCCGCCGATGCGATCAAGCTCGAAAAGATGATCGAGGAACTGCGCGCGAAGTAACGCGCCGGCGCTCCATGCGGAGCGCATCGAGCGATCGATGATCAAGGGCCGCACATGCCGCATGTGCGGCCTTTTCTTTTGCGCACGGCGAGCAACGTCCGTTCCTGTCTGCGCTCTCGCAAACCCTGACGACACATCGCTCGGTAGAGCCCCGGCGCGCGCCTAGAATCAGGGCAGCGGCGCAACCCGCCGCATGATCCGGCCCCGTGCCTACCCGCGCACGAAAACAGGCCGGCCAACGTCCCGTCCGCAAGGAAACCGACGATGCAAATCCAGCCCTATCTCTTTTACCCCGGCACGTGCGACGAAGCGATCGCATTCTATGGCGAAGCGCTCGGCGCGAAGGAAGTGATCAAGATGCGCTTCAAGGAAGCGCCGCCGGACCCCGCCCGCCCGATGGCGCCCGAATTCGCCGAAAAGATCATGCACGCGACGCTCCAGATCGGCGACGCGCAAATCATGGTGTCCGACGGCGGCTGCATGACGCAGAACGACAAGTTCCTCGGCTTCGGCGTCTCGCTAACCGGCCCCGACATCGCCACGGCCGAGCGTTACTTCAACGCGCTGGCCAAAGGCGGCACGGTCACGATGCCGTTTGCGAAGACCTTCTGGTCGCCTGGCTTCGGCATGCTGACCGACAAGTTCGGCGTGCCGTGGATGGTCTCGGCGCCGCACGAGCAAGCGGCCTGATCTACCGCCACAGCAACCGCTGCGCGCCCGGCGTCACACCATGCGGTGCGTCGCGGCGCGCTCGATGTTCCAGCGCGGCTCGGTCTCGAGCAGGAGCGCGCGCAGGCGCTCCACCTGCTCCTCCACACGCAGGCTGAGCCAGTACGGCCCCTGCATCTGCGGCTCGGGGCAACCCTGCGGCGGCGCTGGCGGTCCTTCGTCGACAGCCTCGCCTGCCGTATCGCCGTCGCCACTTCCATCGACTTGTGTCGCAACCGTGCGCAGCGCCTGCTGCGCCGCCTCCGGGTGGCGTCCGCCGCCAAACCGCAGCGCCCGCGCCGTGGCGAGCAGCGCCCTGCGCACGGTTTCGCTGCGCTCTGCGAACGCCTCGCGCACGAGCGACTGCTCGTAGCTGCCCGTGCCTGTGCAGAGCATTTCCAGCGCACTCAGCAGCGAGCGATGCAGACGCTGCACCTGCTCGAGCCGCGCGAGCGGCACATCGATTTCCTTGGCCACGGAAGGCATCAGCGCGCGCAGTTGCACGAGCCGAGCGTTCAGGCGCATGAACGTCTGCACCTGCTCGTCGGCATCGACGTGCACGCCGCTCGCCACCTGCGCATACACGCGCGCGCATTCGCGCAGATTGTCGGCGAGGCTGTAGCGCCACGAATACGTGGCGTGCAGCGGCAAGGCGAACGAAAACACGAGCGCGATGACGATGCCGAGAATCACATTGAGCGTACGCCAGAGGCCCGTGTCGATGAGGTTGTCGCCGTGCCCCGCGACGATGCACATGGTGATGGCGGCAAGCAGCGCGACGTAGCCCGGCTTGCCAATGGCGTAGTACCCGCACACGGCGGCAACGAGCGACATCAGCACGTAGGTGAGCGGCACGGAGCCCGTGATGGCCTGCACGACGATGAGCACGAGCCCGATCACGGCGCCCAGCATCGTGCCGAGCGCACGCTCGGCGGCCTTCTTGCGGATGTTGCCTTGATGCTGCAGCCCGCCAATGACGACGAGCAGCGTAACCGACGCCCAAATGCCGTGCGGAATATCGATGCCCGAGGTCGCGAGAATCGAGGCGAGCATCGCGAGGCCCACGCGCACGCTGTGTATTAGTTTGGCGTTGCGGTAGCGGTAGTACGGCGACGTCAGCGCACGCCACATGCGCGCAAGGCGCGACCGGCGGCGCGGCGGGCCCAGGCGGCGTGCGCCGCTGTGCGCGGACCGCGAGCGGGATTCGGTTTCGGATGGGGCCATGGCGCGGGCTGGACGAGAGCCGGAACAGCCGCCATCGTGCACCAGAAGAACAAATGCCCGCAACTAAGTGTTGCGGGCATTTTCGGCAAGTCCGGCCCGGCGGCATGCGCCGGGCCGGACTGTCCTAAGCGAATCAGCTGAGCGGATCAGCCCTCGACGACGTCGAGATAGTCTTCCGGACGCGTGCGGTCCTGGCTCTTCTGCATGCCAACCAGATGCACGAGCGCCGACACGACGATCGAGACCACGAGGTTCACGATCAGCGACCACACCGCGGCGTAGCCCGGAATCGCCATGCCGAACAGGTGGATCGTGAAGATCGAGCCTGCGAGCTTGAGCGAAATGGCCATCCACGTGCCGGTGCCGATGCCGACTGCCCAGCCGACCAGCAGGCCGCGGTAGTCGAGCATGCGCGTGTAGAGACCGAGCACGATGGCGGGCAGCGTCTGAATGATCCAGATGCCGCCAAGCAGCTGCAGCTGGATCGCGTACGTGAGCGGCAGCCCCAGGATGAACGCCACCGCGCCGACCTTCACGATCAGCGAGACCAGCTTGGCAATGTTGGTCTCCTGCTCGTGATTCATGTTGCGGTTGATGAACTCCTTGTGGATGTTGCGCGTGTACAGGTTGGCCGCTGCAATCGACATGATCGCCGCGGGCACCAGCGCGCCGATACCGATGGCGGCAAACGCCACGCCCACGAACCACGACGGGAAGAAGTGCAGGAACAGCGCCGGCACCGCGAAGTTCGGACCGAAGGCCTTGAAGTACGGTGCGAATTCAGGCATGTCCTTCACGCCCGCGGCAAGCGCCATGTAGCCGAGCAGCGCGAGCAGACCGAGCACCAGCGAGTACGCGGGCAGCATCGCCATGTTGCGGCGGATGGTGTTGCCCGACGACGACGACAGAATCGCCGTGACCGAGTGCGGGTACAGGAACAGCGCGAGCGCCGAACCCACCGCGAGTGTCGCGTACGCGCTATAGCCGTTCAAACTCGTGGCATCCGGCGACTTGAGCAGCAGCTTGGCCGGCGGCACCGCGCCGAAGATGTGGCCGAAGCCGCCCATCTGCGCGGGAATCACGATGATCGCGACGATGATCGTGATGTAGATGAGGATGTCCTTCACCACCGCGATCATGGCCGGCGCGCGCAGGCCCGAGGTGTACGTGTACGCGGCGAGAATCGCGAACGCGATGATGAGCGGCAGGTCGCCGACGAAGCCGGTCGTGTCGAAGCCGAGCGCGCCGATCACCACTTCGATACCCACCAGCTGCAGCGCGATATACGGCATGGTCGCGACGATACCCGTCACGGCGATGGCAAGCGCGAGCATGCGGCTGCCGTAGCGCGCGCTCACGAAGTCGGCCGAGGTGACGTATTGATGGCGCTTCGCGACGGCCCAGAGCTTCGGGAACACGACGAACGCGAACGGATAGATCAGGATCGTGTACGGCAGCGCGAAGAAACCCGTTGCGCCCGCACCAAACACGAGCGCCGGCACGGCGACGAAGGTGTAAGCGGTGTAGAGGTCGCCGCCGAGCAGGAACCATGTGACGATCGTGCCGAAGCGGCGGCCGCCGAGGCCCCACTCTTCGAGATGCGCGAGGTCGCCCTTGCGCCAGTGCGCGGCGACGAAGCCGAGAACCGTGACGCCGAGGAAGAACAGAATAAAGACAATCGTTGCTGTAACGTTCATTGCGCGCCCCCTGCATCGCCCTTGCGGGTCTTCGTCTTGAAGTAGACGAGCGCGGTAATGGCAGCGCTAATCAGCACCCAGAGAAGCTGATACCAGTAGAAAAACGGGAAGTCCCACAGAGTGGGCTCGATCTTGTTGTATGACGGCACCCAGATCATCGCGATCCAGGGCAGCAGCAGCAGCCACAGCCAATGCTTGCTTGATTTTCCGGCGTCGGCGTCGTGAGCCATGACGTCTCCTCGTTGCTTATGTAGTTATGCGGCGTTGCTCTGTTCGCGGTCCGCCGTCCGGCCCGTCTGGCGTAGAGCGGCCGATGGCCTCACAGACGGATAGCCCGCAAGGTCCCCGAAAGCGCTGAAAAGAGTATCGAGGCCACGCCGCACGGTCAAGCAGGGCGGACCCGAATTTCGAGGACGTTGTCAAGAGCCAACGGCTTGCGCCAGATCCAGAAAATTGTTCACCCATGCGATGCGCGGGCGAAAAAAAACCGGCCCTGAGGCCGGTTTTCTGTGCTGAAACGGCGTTGCCGCCGTTCGCGCGGATCAGATCGAGAACGTCGCGCCGTTCTGGCCGCTCGACTCGCGCAGCGCCTTCACCCACTGGTGCGCCGGCAGGCCGAGCTTGCTCTCGAGCAGGCGCGCACGCTTTTCGAGCGCCTCGTACGTGACTTCGAGCGCCGGGCCCGAGAAGGCGAGCGCCACGCGATTGCCTTCGTGCACTTCGGGCAGCGCGATCACACGGCCTTCGAAGGCTTCGTTCAGACGCTTCATGTTGCGCACGAAGCTCGGGTGGTCG
This sequence comes from Paraburkholderia acidiphila, assembly GCF_009789655.1. Classification (GTDB taxonomy): domain Bacteria; phylum Pseudomonadota; class Gammaproteobacteria; order Burkholderiales; family Burkholderiaceae; genus Paraburkholderia; species Paraburkholderia acidiphila. Next base: position 921,986 of record NZ_CP046909.1, on the reverse strand, counting down.
CCGAACAGGTTGATCGTCGCGACGCCGGCGTCGGTCAAACACGCGCGCACGGCACGGTAGAACGCCACGCTGTCGAGCACCGGGCCGCGCGCGGTCGCGTCGTACACGTCGATCTGCAGCGCGCCGATCGTGCCGTGATTGGCGCGGTCCTGCACGAAGTCCCAAGCGTCGAGTTCGCGCACGGTGAGGCGCGCGTCGTCGTACGGCAGCTCGAACATCGTGCGCGCGGCCACCACGACCGCCGGATTCAGTTCGATCGCCTCGACCTTCGCGGGACGCAGATAGCGGTGCGCGAACTTGGTGAGCGCAGCCGCGCCCAGACCCAGTTGCACGATGCGCTCGGGCGTGGCGATAAAGAGCAGCCAGGCCATCATCTGCTGCGCGTATTCGAGTTCGATGTGCAGCGGCTTCGAAAGCCGCATCGCGCCTTGCACCCATTCCGTGCCGAAGTGCAGATAGCGCACACCGCTCTCTTCCGAGAACGTGACCGGCGCGAAACGCGGCTTGCGCGGCGCTTCGATGACCGGGGCGTTGTCGAGGTCGGCGGCGGCGGCTGCCGCTGCGCGGCGCGGGCGCCTGGTGACCTTCGCGGTGTTGTCCGCGGTCTCGCTCGCCTGCGTCGCGTTGCCGGTTTGCTTGAATGCGCGGGCCTCGGCGGAGGCGCGCTTGATGAGAGTCGTCATGTGGAAAATCGCTTGCTGTGGGGTCGCAAATTCAGGGGCATCCGCCCGGGCGACCGAGAGCATAGCATTCGTGGCGCTTCGGGCCTGATTTCGCGGCCGCTTCGCGCGCCGTGCGCGCGCGCTGCGAGTCAGTGGCTATCGCCTGCACTCCCCTCGTGGCTGTGGGCGCTATCGATTCCGGGCTGCCCCGGCTGCAAAGCCAGCGGATCGACCCGTATGGGATGGAAATGCATGTCGATGCGCGCGATGTGCAGCGCGCGCGGCACCGGCGGCAAAGGAGAGGCGGCGGCAATCCCGCGCTCGACGGCCTCATCAAGGTCGTCATTGCCGCTCGAACGCAGCAGTGTCACGGAGACGATGGAGCCGTCCGACGCGGCGCGGATCGACACAATCGCTTCCGCGTCCAGCGGCACTTTCCTTGGATTGATGCGCATGTTGCCGCCGAGCTTGCAGTTCACGTAGCGCTTCCATTGCCACGAGTCGAGGCTGGCTTCCGTGGGCGGCGCGAATCCGGGCGTCGCGACCGCCGCGAGGCAGCGGGTCATGACCAGCTGCGGCGAGGGACGCACGTGCGGGCCCACCTGCGTTACGTCGTCGGAGGCGCAAGCGCCTAGCACGAGCATGAGCATGAGGGGAAAAGCGCTCAGGAGCAGGCGTTTCTTGTTCATTTTGGTCTCGTGTCCCGTCTGCATGGGCGCGCACCTCGGCGTGCGCTGGGCCATGTTAGCGCCGCCGGATTGCAGCGCGCTTACGCTTGTGTGCGGCAGCGCTCATAAGCCAGCCACTGGCAGCCACTATGAGCCACTACGGCCCCGGCCCAGTACCTGATCTGCGGACTGCTCAAGATTCGCAGTCCTGCGCCGATATTCTGGGCGAAGGCCAAAGCGGCACACACCAGACAGGACCTTGCGCTCACCGTCGCCGTACGCGCACCGGATGGCATAGCGTTGCGGGTCCTTTGTGTTCGCCGATTCAACAATCACGAGGTGAATAAAATAATATGCCCAACACCGTTCGCGCAGTCGGCATACTCGCGCCGATTCTGCTATTGAGCGCTTGCTCAATGGTCGCTCCGCCCTATTCCCCCGACGTCGACAACATTCAGTCGCTCAAAAACGTCACGACCGCACACGCGAAAATCGGCGCATTCGAATCGCATACGGATGCCAGGAATCCGTACCCGGTTCCTTTGCGCGCCAATTCGATGAAATCGCCGGTCGGCGGCTCGTTTGGCGGCTATCTTGCCGACGCGATGACGAAGGAACTGCAGTTGGCCGGCAAGCTTTCCCCGCAAAGCGATGTCGAAATCAAGGCGACGCTGCTGGAAAACGACATCGACGTCGGCATTGCAACCGGCGCCGCGAGACTGTCGGCGCGTTTCGTTGTGATGCGCTCGGGCACCGTGCGTTACGACCAGGTCAAATCCGCGCACACGCAATGGGATTCGGCATTCGCCGCAATGATTGCAGTACCGAAGGCGCGTGAAGAATATCCGCTCGCCGTACAGAAGCTGCTCGGCGAGCTATACGCCGACCCTGCCTTCCTTGAGGCAATTCAATAACGTTAATAACCGTAACCCGGGGAACTCACACAATGGCATTGATTCGATTGATCGCGACCGCAGGCGTAGTCGCAGCACTATCCGGTTGTGCGCACGAAATTTCGCTGACCGGCGACGCAAACAAGATTCCGGACCTCTCCACGGCCCCGCTCGACAAGACGGTGGGCCTTGTCATCACGGATGATCAGTTGTCCAAAGAAGTGATTACACCTGGCGGCGGCGGCGACAAGGTGAGCTATCACCCGTATCACGACCTTGAATTGCCGATGTACATCGGCCTCGGCCACGTCTTCAAGAATGTGACCAAGCTCAAGAGCGCGCCGGACGCTGCAACGATTCAGGCCAAGCATCTCGACTACGTGATTACGCCGACGATCAAGACGACGTCGTCGTCCCCGAGCCTGCTCACGTGGCCGCCCACGGACTTCTCCGTCACGCTGGCGTGCACCGTGGCCGACCCGGACGGTCAGACCGTGGCCACCGAAGACGTAACGGGTACCGGCCACGCGGAGTTCAGCGAATTCAAGCACAACCTCGGCCTGGCTGGGCAGCTTGCAACGGTCGATGCCGTGTCGAAACTGCAGTCGGCGCTGGCAAAGGCACCCGAACTGCAAAAATAACTGCATGCACGGCGCAGTTGGGTCAGCAGCGGCCCCACGTTGCTGATCGAAGGAAAGCCCCGCATTTGCGGGGCTTGAGCGCTGCGTTGTTGCAAAGGCGGTCGCTCCCCATCCGTTGTGCCGCCCCCCATCGCCCTCAATCCGATGGCTGCAGCCTTCGCCAAATGGCCAGCTTGTCGGCATAGGGAACGGAAGCATGAGCAGGGCTGCTCGAGGGCAAACCAAGAAGCCGAAATCGATCTCCGTGCTCGCCAAGCGCTTTCATCCCGATCTTCGCTGCCGTCGCGCCGTTGAAAGCGATCGTCGCCAGATTCGGCAACGTATCGACGAGAGCGATGAGGTCGTTGCTGGCGTGGTCTCGTATCCGGCTATCGAGGCTTCCCACGCGACGAGCCTGAGCCACGACATCCCATAATCCAAAGCCGTTTTCGAGCAGCGTTTCGAGACGCGCCGCATAGTCCATGGCGACCAGATCACGTCCGATCACCTCGCCCACCAGATGCCAGAACCTGTTCTGCTTGTGCGCGTAGTACTGCTGGTGCGCCAGCGACGCCTCGCCCGGCAGACTGCCGAGTATGAGCACGCGCGTACGCGCGTCGACGACGGGATCGAAGCAGCGCTTGAAGGTCATGGCACGTAGTGCAGCACGTTCAACGCGGCGCGTGATGCGCGCGCGAGGCCGTGTGATCGAGCGGTCCACGTTCACGACCGAGATGCACACCGGCTTCCTGCGTGAGCGGGCCGCTCGCGAGTCGCGCCCATAGCGCGGGCAGCATGCATTCGGTCACGAGCAGCGGCGCGCCCGCGCGCTCGAACACCGAGCGGCGCGCGACGAACGCATGCGGCGAATGCACCGGCTCAACCGCGATCTCGCGAGCCGCGAGAGCGTAAAGCGGATGCCGGGCGCTCACGCGCCGGCTCACGAGCGCCGAGCGAGCCACGCCGCTGTCGCTATAAAGGAGTTCCGCGAGCGGCCGCGTGCGCAGGCGCCGCATGGCCTGCCACACGCCTTGACTCGCGGCAAGCGGCGTCACGCTGTGCGCGGCGACGAACGGCACGCCGTCGACTTCGAGCACGATCTCACGCACCCACGCGCGCTCGCGCAGTGCGAGGCCAAGTGCTGCACATTCGTCGGACCACGGCATATCGACGGCTTCGCGCGTCACGCGCACCGCGACGCCTCCGAGCGTGCGCAAATGCGCCGTGAGCGAACCGCCGCGCGTGAGGCAGTCTTTCTGGTCGGCGCTCAAGGCGGGCAAGGGCGTGACGCGCCAGTGCGCGTTAGCGGCATCGAAACGAAGAGGCATGGCGCGCATTATAGGCCGCAAGGATTTCAGTTCGCTGCGGACTGGACGAGCAAAAGAAAAACCCCTTGCGGCGCGCAGCCGCAAGGGGTCTCGGTCATGTAAAGCCGAGGTTGTGGCTTCGGCCTTAACCAGCGCGCCCCATCAGCAACGCATTCGTGCGCTTCACGAAACTCGCCGGATCTTCCAGCGCGCCGCCTTCCGCCAGCAGCGCCTGATCGAACAGCAGATTGCACCAGTCGCCAAAGTCCGCGCTGTCGGTGCGCAGCGCCTTCACGAGCGGGTGCTCCGGGTTCACTTCGAGAATCGGCTGCATTTGCGGAGCCTGCTGCCCCGCCGCCTTCAGCATGCGCTGCAGATAGCCGCTCATGTCGCCTTCGTCGGCCACGAGGCACGAGGGCGAGTCGGTCAGGCGGAACGTGAGGCGCACGTCCTTGGCCTTGTCCTTGAGCGCTTCCTTCATGTGCTCGACGAGCGGCTTGAGTTCCTCGCTCACCTTTTCCTGCTGCTGCTTTTCCTCGTCGTTGAGCGCGCCGAGGTCGAGGTCGCCACGCGCCACGCTCGCGAGTGGCTTGCCGTCGAACTCGTTCAGGAACGACAGCATCCATTCGTCCACACGGTCGGTGAGCAGCAGCACTTCCACGCCCTTCTTGCGGAACACTTCGAGATGCGGGCTGTTCTTCGCGGCCTGCCACGTGTCGGCGGTGACGTAGTAGATCTTCGTCTGCTCGGGCTTCATGCGCGCGACGTAGTCGGCAAGCGAGACGGTCTGCTCGTTCGTGTCGTTGTGCGTGGAGGCAAAGCGCGCAAGCTTCGCCACGCGCTCGCGATTGGCGTGATCCTCGCCAATGCCTTCCTTGAGCACCTGGCCGAACTCGGTCCAGAACGTCGTGTACTTCGCCTTGTCCTCTTCGCTTGCTTCGGCATCCGTAACAGCGCCGGCCATCTCTTCGAGCATCGAGAGCACGCGCTTGGTCACGCCGTCGCGAATCGCCTTGACGTCGCGGCTTTCCTGGAGGATTTCGCGCGACACGTTGAGCGGCAGATCGCTCGAATCGACCACGCCCTTCACGAAGCGCAGATAATTCGGCAACAGTTGCTCGGCGTCGTCCATGATGAAGACGCGCTTCACATACAGCTTCAGCCCGCTCTTGTGGTCGCGGTTCCACAAATCGAACGGTGCATGCGACGGCACGTAAAGCAGCTGCGTGTATTCGCTGCGGCCTTCCACGCGGTTATGCGTCCACGCGAGCGGATTCTGATGGTCGTGCGCGAGGTGCTGATAGAACTGCTGATACTGCTCGTCGCTGATCTCGCTCTTCGAACGGGTCCACAGCGCGCTCGCCTGGTTGATGGTCTCGTACTCGTCCTTCGTGACCATCTCGCTCTTTTCGGCGTCCCATTCTTCCTTCTTCATCTCGATGGGCAGGCCGACATGGTCCGAATACTTCTGGATGATCGACTTGATCTTCCACGCGGAAAGCAGTTCTTCCTCGCCTTCGCGCAGATGCAGCGTGATCGTCGTGCCGCGCTGCGCGCGCTCGATCGTCTCGACGGCGAACTCGCCCTCGCCCGCGCTCGTCCAGCGCACGCCCTCGGCAGCCGACAGCCCCGCGCGGCGGCTTTCCACCGTGATCTTGTCCGCGACGATGAAGCCCGAATAGAAGCCCACGCCGAACTGGCCGATGAGCGCGGCGTCCTTCTGCTGGTCGCCCGAAAGCTTGCCGAAGAATTCCTTCGTGCCCGAGCGCGCAATCGTACCGAGGTTCGACACGGCTTCGTCATGGCTCATGCCGATGCCGTTGTCGTCGATCGTGATGGTGCGCGCTTCTTTGTCGAAGCCCACGCGAATGCGCAGGTTCGGATCGTTTTCATAGAGCGCGCTGTTCGCGATCGCCTCGAAGCGCAGCTTGTCCGCCGCGTCCGATGCGTTCGAGATCAGTTCGCGCAGGAAAATTTCCTTGTTGCTGTACAGCGAATGGATCATCAGATGCAGAAGCTGTTTCACTTCTGCCTGGAAGCTCATGGTTTCTTGTGCCATGGTCGGGAGTCCTCTTTCGTTGCAGTTCTAGTCTGACAAATTGATGGCCGCGAGTTCTCAGCGGCGCGCCGCACGCGCAGTTGGGGACAGACGGCGCCGGTTTCAAGAGCCGCCGGCCGCGAATTCACGCTTGCGCGCCCCCGCCGCGCCGGGCCACGCCTTCGAGATAGTCGGCGAGGAACGCGGGCAGCGCCGGGTCGCCGCAGTTGGCGATGTTGAAGCGCATCCAGGTGGTCGGTGACTGGTGCGGCGAGAAAAGGCTCCCCGGCGTGAGCAGGAAGCCCGCTTCGTGGCCCGCCGCGGTGAGCGCGTCCGCGTCGACGCCGGTGTCCGCCCACAGGAACATGCCTGCGCCCGGCGCTGCGAAGAGGCGCAAGCCGGCGCGCTCCAGCATGCGCGCGGACTTGTCGCGCACGCCGTCCAGCCGCCCGCGCAGGCGCTCGACGTGACGCCGGTAATGGCCTTCCGTGAGCACGCGATAGAGCACGCGCTCATTGAGCTCGGGGCTCGTCATGCCGACGAGCATCTTCTGGTCCGCCACGGCCTGGGTCACATCGAGCGCGCTCGCGATATAGCCCACGCGCAGGTTCGGCGCGAGCGTCTTCGAAAAGCTGCCGAGGTAGATCACGCGGCGCAACTGGTCGAGGCTCGCGAGGCGCGTGGCCGGATAGCCCGCCGGGCAAAGGTCGCCGTAAATATCGTCTTCGACGACGATGAAGTCGTACTGTTCGGCCAGCCGCAGAATGCGGAACGCCTGCGCGGCGGTCAGCGAGGTGCCGGTGGGGTTTTGCAGCACGGAGTTGATGACAAGCATCTTCGGGCGCCAGGTTTCGACCAGCGCTTCGAGCGCGTCGAGGTCCGGCCCTTCGGGCGTGTACGGCATGCCCACGAGCCGCGCGCCCTGCGAGGCGAAGCGTCCGAACATCTGGAACCACGCGGGGTCGCCCACGATCACCGTGTCGCCGGGCTGCACGTAGATGCGCGCGAGCAGGTCGATCGCCTGGGTGATGCCCGAAACGAGCACGATCTGGTCGGGCGTGGCGCCGATCTCGAGCTCCGCCATGCGCGTCTGGAGTTGCTGGCGCAGCGGCAGAAAGCCTTGCGGCGACCCGAAGCCGAGCAGCTGCGTGCCGCTCTGGCGGCCGAGCGAGCGCATCGCGCCAGTCAGCAGCTCGCCGTCCAGCCAGCGCGCAGGCAGATAGCCCAGACCCGGCCCTTTTTCCGGCCGCGTCGAGGTGTGAAGCATGTTGCGCAGCAGCCAGACCACGTCGATGGTGGACGGCGCGGGCGCGGCGGCCGTCGTCGCGCCTTCCGCGCGCGCCGAGGCGCCCGCTGTAACCGGCGTGCGTTCGCCGCCCGCCACGAGCGCCAGCCGCTCGCGCACGTAGAAACCGGAACCGCGCCGCGAGTCGAGGTAGCCCTGCGCGACCAGACGCTCGTACGCCTCGACCACGGTAAAACGCGACACGCCCTTGTCGAGCGCGAGCTTGCGGATGGACGGCATGCGCATGCCAGGGCGGAACACGCGCTCCTCGATGCGGCGGCGGCCCCACTGCACGAGCTGGTCGACGAGCGTGAGCGTGGCCGCATCGTGCGGGGCGGGGATCTGGTCTAGCGGGACGGAGGACATGAGGACTCCCTGAACTCGAACTGTACAGAGCACTATCGGGCCGATTGTACCGTTACTGTCCGCAGCCATACCGGTACATTTGATCGCATGCGTACCGGTAAGGATTCGGTAGAGGCGTCGGCACACTGTTTCGGCGCGCGCTTCTCCCCTCTTCCTTCCGGCCCCGAGATCACCCCTCGCCCCGTCCTGACATGAACGCCTCGCCGCTTCGCCTCGATCACCTTGTCGTTGCCGCGCGCACGCTGGAAGAAGGCGTGCAATACGTGAGCGACACGCTCGGCGTCGCGCCCGCGGGCGGCGGCGCGCACCCGCTCATGCGCACGCACAACCGTTTGCTCGGGCTGTGGGGCGGCGTATATCTGGAAGTCATCTCGATCGATCCCGCTGCAAAAAGCGACGCGAACGCCCGCGCGCGCCTCTTCGCGCTCGACGATCCCGCCGTGCAGGCGCGCCTCGAACAGGGTCCGTACCTGTCGCACTGGGTCGCCCGCGTCGATCCGCCGAAAAACCTCGCGCGCTGGCGCGAGCAGTACCCGCAGCGCATTCCTGAACTCGTGCCGATGACGCGCGGCGACTTCTCGTGGCAACTCACCGTGCCGCAGGACGGCGCGCTCCCGGCCTGGCAAGGCGCGGGCGATGGCATTCTGCCCTCGCTCATCCAGTGGGACACGGCGCATCACCCCTCGCAGGGGCTGGCCGACACCGGTATCGCGCTCACGTCGCTCTCCGGCTTTCACCCTCAGGCGCAAGTGGCGCGCGAGCAGCTTCAATGGCTCGGCGCGGCGCATCTGATCGCCGTGGAGGAAGCCCTCTCGCCCGCGCTCGTCGCGCAGTTCGAAACCCCGTCCGGTCCGCGCACGCTCGGCGCGCCGGCACGTTGATCCGTCGAGCGCAAAGTCCCGCATGAAAGCACGCGAAACCCAAGGCATGCTGCTCGGCCTCATCGGCGTCATGATCTTTAGCCTCACGCTGCCGATGACGCGCATCGTCGTCGCCGAATTCAATCCGCTCCTGAACGGCCTTGGCCGCGCGCTCGCCGCCGCCGTGCCGGCCGCGCTGCTGCTCGCCATCCGCCGCGAAAAGCGGCCCACCTGGCCGCAGGTCAAGAGCCTCGCGGTGGTGTCGCTTGGCGTGATCGTTGCGTTTCCGGTGTTTTCCGCCATTGCGATGAAGACCGTGCCGGCCTCGCACGGCGCCATCGTCAATGGGCTGCAGCCGCTCGCCGTGGCGATCTACGCCGCGTGGCTCTCGCACGAGCGGCCCTCGAAGGCGTTCTGGGTCAGCGCGCTCCTGGGCAGCGCGCTCGTGGTGGCGTTCGCTCTCCAGGCGGGCGGCGGCTCGCTGCACGCGGGCGACGCGTGGATGCTTATCGCGGTGGGCATTGGCGCGCTCGGCTACGCCGAAGGTGCGCGCCTCGCGCGCCAGCTCGGCGGCTGGCAGGTGATCTGCTGGGCGCTCGTGGTCTCGGCGCCGTTTCTCGCGCTGCCGGTCGGCTGGCTCGCGTGGGCGCAGCATGTAACGCATCCTGGCCCCGTCGCGATGAAAACCTGGCTCGCCTTCGGCTACGTCACGCTGTTTTCGCAGTTCATCGGCTTTTTCGCGTGGTACGCGGGCCTGGCCATGGGCGGCACGGCGCGCGTGGGCCAGGTGCAGCTGCTGCAGATTTTCTTCACGATGGCGTTCTCGGCGCTCTTTTTCGGCGAGCAGGTCTCGCCCTCGGCATGGCTCTATGCGGCCGCCGTGATCGCCACCGTGGTGCTGGGCCGGCGTGCGGCGATCCGCACAGCCCCGGCGCCAGCGCGCGCATGAGCCGGTTTCGCGTCATAATCGAAGGTTTTCGGCGGCATCCGGCGGCGCGTGATCGCGCCCCATGCCGCCACTGAATCCGTCACTCGCCCCACCCCAACAAGGAGACCCCATGGACCAGAGCGATCTCAAGGCCGCGCCCGCGTGGCAACTGTCCGAGCGTGCAATCAAGCTGACGAGCTCGGCGATTCGCGAAATCCTGAAGGTCACCGAGCGTCCCGAAGTCATTTCGTTCGCAGGCGGCCTGCCCGCGCCGGCCAGCTTCCCGGCCGAGGAAATGCGCGCCGCCGCCGACCGCATCCTGCGCGACGATCCCGCAGCCGCGCTCCAGTACAGCGCGACCGAAGGCTACATGCCGCTGCGCGAGTGGCTGGCCGCGCGCCACTCGGTGGGCGGCGTGAAAGTGCGCCCCTCGCAGGTGCTCATTACGACGGGCTCGCAGCAGGCGCTCGACCTGCTCGGCAAGGTGCTGATTTCGACCGATAGCCCCGTGCTCGTGGAAACCCCCACCTACCTCGGCGCGCTGCAATCGTTCTCGCTTTACGAGCCGAAGTACGTCCAGGTCCCGACCGACGAAAAGGGTCTCGTGCCCGAAGGCCTCACGCCGGAATTGACGGCCGGCGCGCGCCTGCTCTACGCGATCCCGAACTTCCAGAACCCCACGGGCCGCCGCCTGCCGCTCGAACGCCGCCAGGCGCTCGCAGAGTTCGCGAAGCGCGCGCCCTTCCCCGTGATCGAAGACGACCCCTACGGCGCGCTCCTCTACGCGGGCGAGCCGCTGCCCACGGTGCACTCGCTCGCACCCGAGCATGTCGTGCATCTCGGCTCGTTCTCGAAGATCCTGGCGCCGGGCTTGCGCCTCGGCTACATCATTGCGCCCGAAGACCTGCACTTCAAACTCGTGCAGGCCAAGCAGGCCACCGACCTGCACACGCCGACGTTCACGCAGCGCATCGTCTACGAGGTGGTGAAGAACGGCTTCCTCGACACGCATATCCCGAAGGTGCGTGCGCTCTACCGCGACCAGTGCGAGGCGATGCTCGACTCGCTCAAGCGCAACATGCCCGAAGGCGTGAGCTGGAACCGCCCCGAAGGCGGCATGTTCATCTGGGTGACGCTGCCCTCGAACATCGACAGCATGAAGCTGCTGGCCGAAGCCGTCGCGCAGAACGTGGCCTTCGTGCCCGGCGCGCCGTTCTTCGCCGACGAGCCGCAACACAACAAGCTGCGCCTGTCGTTCGTTACGGTGCCGCCCGCGAAGATCGAAGAAGGCGTCGCGAAGCTCGCGGCCCTGATCCGCGCGCACGCGTCGCACGCCTGATAGGCTCGGCAGGCTTTTTCCGACTCAATACCCGAACGAGGAATCCTGATCATGGCTGACATCAACATCTACGACCGTCTCGAACAGCTCGGCATCACCCTGCCCCAGGCAGGCGCGCCCGCCGCGGCTTACGTGATGAGCGCCCAGAGCGGCAACACGGTGTACCTGTCGGGTCACATCGCGAAGAAGGACGGCAAGGTGTGGGCCGGCAAGCTCGGCGAGTCGCTCACGACCGAAGAAGGCAAGGCCGCCGCACGCTCGATCGCGATCGATCTGCTCGCCACGCTGCACGCCCACACGGGCGACCTCAACAAGGTCAAGCGCGTGGTCAAGCTCATGAGCCTCGTGAATTCGACGCTCACCTTCACCGAACAGCACGTCGTCACGAATGGCGCTTCGGAGCTGATCGCCGACGTCTTTGGCGAGAAGGGCAAGCATGCGCGCTCGGCGTTCGGCGTCGCGCAGATTCCGCTTGGCGCGTGCGTCGAGATCGAACTGATCGCCGAAGTCGAGTAAAAAGCTTTGGTAACGTGCGTGGACCTGCATCAAGGTCCGCGCACTTTCATGCAGTCTTCTGTTGCGCGTTCGCGCAATCTGGCGCATCTTCTCGCGCCGTCCCTCTCCCTCTACGATCCGCCATGGCCCAGCACAGCGTCCGCTTCAAACAGGTCGACGTCTTCACGTCGGTACCCTTCAAGGGCAACCCGCTCGCCGTGGTGTTCGACGCCGACGGCTTGAGCGGCGACGAAATGCAGGCCATCGCGCGCTGGACGAATCTCTCGGAAACCAGCTTCCTGCTCGCCCCCACCGACGCGCGCGCCGACTACCGCGTGCGCATCTTCACGACCAAGGGCGAGTTGCCTTTCGCGGGCCACCCGACGCTCGGCACCGCGCACGCGTTCCTCGAGAGCGGCCGTACGCCGAAAACGCCGGGCCGCCTCGTGCAGGAATGCGGCGCCGGTCTCATCGACCTGGCCGCCGGCGAGCACGGCGCATGGGCTTTCGCCGCGCCGCCCGCGCGGATCACGCCGCTCGCCACCGCGCAGTTCGACGCTTTGCGCGCCGTGTTGCGCTCCGCAGCCATCGACTTCACGGCGACACCGTGCGGCGTCGATAACGGCGCACCGTGGCTCGTTGTGCGACTCGCGTCGGCGCAAGCGGTGCTCGCGCTCGACGTCGACTACGAGGCGATCGAAGCCGTGGCCGCGAGCGTGGGCGCGCACGGCGTGGCCGCCTACGGCCCGCATGAGGCCGATGGCCCCGCCACCTTTGAAGTGCGCTGCCTGATGACGGGCCTCGGCAAGGGCGAAGACCCCGTTACCGGCAGCGCGAACGCCGCCATCGCCATGCTGCTCGAACAGCAGAACCGGCGTCCGGGCGTCCGCTATACGGTGCGCCAGGGCACGGCGCTCGGGCGCGACGGGCGCGTGCACGTCGAATATGACGATGCGGCGAGAAAAATCTGGATTGGCGGCCATTCGGTCACAGTCGTCGACGGGACCTGCCGACTCCGCTAACCGGCGGCGGCGCGATTCTCATGCATGGTGCATGGCCCGCCATGCGCCGCTGCACATCTATGCACCGCACATGGGCATCGCGCGCGTGTTGAGGTAACCCTCGCGTATACCCGGGGGACCACAGCTTCCTTAATCATTCCCCAACCAGTAATATCGAAACATCGGACGCATGACGCGTCCGGCGTTCATTGCTCGCGCGCAATGCGCGTCTTCCCCAGCCACCCGTTATTCATGCCGCCGACTCAACCGAGCGCATCGTTGCCGTTCTGCCCACCGCAATCGCGGTGCGAACTCACGCGCCTACGGCGGCCGCAATGAACACCACGCGGGGTCCGTTCTCGCGCGATTCGAGCCTGCGCAACGCGCCCGGCCCGGCGTATACGCGCCCGCGCGCGCTGCTCGCCATTCCGCTGCTCGGCGTGCTGGTGCTCCTGCTGCTATGGGCCGTGATCTTCACGCGCCTCTCGGTCGAGAAGGAAGCGACCATGCGCGAGGCCACGGCCTCGGCGGCCATCCTCTCGGCCGCGCTCGAACAGCACACCGTCAAGGCGATCCACCAGGTCGACCAGATCACGCGCTTCGTGAAGTACGAGTTCGAGAAGTCGCCGGGCCATTTCGATCTCGCGAGCACGGTCGAGAAGGGTGTGGTGCAGAGCGACTCGCTCGTGCAGGTGTCGATCATCGACGAGCACGGCACGCTCATCGCCAACACGGCGGACCCGAATCCCAAGCCCATCGATCTCTCGGACCGCGAGCACTTCAAGGTGCACGAGCACGAGAACGACGACCAGCTCTATATCAGCAAGCCGGTGCTCGGGCGCGTGTCCGGCCACTGGACCCTGCAGATGACGCGCCGTCTCAATCACCCGGACGGCTCGTTCGCGGGCGTCGTGGTGGTGTCCGAAGACCCGAGCTATTTCACGAGCGACTTCTACAACAACGCGGCAATCGGCCGTGACGGCGTGATCGCCGTGATCTCGGACAGCGGCACCGTGCTCGCCCGCCGTACGGGCAGCGCCGAGCGTGCAAACGGCACGTTCTCGGCGAGCGGCGTGTATCCCATTTCCGAGCATGTCTCGGGCACGTATGTCGACCCGATCGATCACGTCACGCGCATCGTCTCGTACCGCCATATCGACGGCTATCCGCTCGCCGTGCTGGTCGGCCTCTCGCAAGCCGAGGAGTTCGCCGACTACAACCACACGCGCGACGTCTACCTGATGATGGCGACGTTCATCTCGCTCGCCATGCTCTCGTTCTTCGCCGTGGCCACCGGGCTGATCGGCAAGCTGCTCGGGCGCGAGCGCGAGATGTCGCAACTCGTGCAGTACGACCTGCTCACGGGCCTGCCCAACCGCTACGCCACGCTTCAGCGTCTGCGACACGAAGTCTCGCAGCCGGGCAACCTCGGGCGGCTCGCCATTCTCTTCATCGACCTCGACAACTTCAAGACGGTCAACGACACGCTCGGCCACAACGCCGGCGACATCGTGCTGCAAATGAGCGCCGCGCGCCTCGCCGACGCCGTGGGCGGTGCCGGCACGCTCGCGCGCATCGGCGGCGACGAGTTCGTGGTGATCGTGAAGGGCGACGACATCGAAAAGCGCGCCATCGCGCTCGCCGAAGCGACCAATGCCGCTTTCACGCATCCGTTCGACGTGCGCGGCAGCGCGTTCGTGCTGCATGCGAGCACGGGCATCGCACTCTTCGCAGTCGCGCACGAGAGCGAAATCGATCTGCTCAAGAAGGCCGACCTGGCGATGTACGCCGCGAAGGAGGCCGGACGCAACTGCTTTCGCTTCTACTCGCCGCAGCTCGCGCACCGCGCCGACCACCTGATGAAGTGGGAGCAGCAGTTGCGCGTGGCGCTCGCCGAGGACCAGCTCTTTCTCGCCTACCAGCCGAAGATCGATTTGCGCCGGCGCTGCATCACGGGCTTCGAGGCGCTCGTGCGCTGGAACCATCCGCAATACGGGCTCATTCCCGCAGGCGAATTCATTCCGGTGGCCGAATCCACGGGCCTCATCGTGCCGGTGGGCGATTTCGTGATCCGCACCGCCTGCGCCCAGCTCGCGCAGTGGCAGCAGCAAGGCTATGAGTCGCTCACGCTTGCCATCAACATCTCGGCGGTGCAGTTCTGGCGCGGCGACCTCTACGAGACGGTGGCGCACGCCATCGAAGAAACCGGCATCGCCGCGCACCGGCTCGAACTCGAGATCACCGAAACCGCGATGATGGAGTACCCGGAGCTGGTGTCGGAGAAGATCTTCGCGTTGAAGCGTCTTGGCGTGCGCGTCGCGCTCGACGACTTCGGCACCGGCTATTCGTCGCTCTCCTACCTGAACCGCTTCGCCGTCGACACGCTCAAGGTCGACCGCTCGTTCGTGCAGGCCATTCCCGCCGACCGCAGCGTGTGCGTGATGGTCTCCGCGATCGTCAACCTCGCGCGCTCGCTCGGGCTCACGGTGGTCGTCGAAGGCACCGAAACCGAAGAGCAGATCGCGTGGCTTTCCGCGCTCGGGCCGATCGAGGCGCAGGGCTTCCTGTTCTCGCGCCCCGTGCCGGTGGAAGGCGTGGCCGCGCTGATCGAGCGCTTCGGCGTGTGCAGCGCCACGCAGCCGGGCACGCAAGCCGCGCGCGAAGATCGCCGCAACGAGCGACTGAGCGACGCGCCGCAATCGCGCTGACATTTGCGATTGCGCAGGTTGCGCGTATTTTCTGCGCCATTTCCAGCGACTTCCGCGAGCGGCGTGCTTTCGCGCACAGACGCGCACGCCCCCTCGCACGCATGATGCAGCCATGCAAACCCGCACCGACGAAGCGATCGCGGCGCCTGATACAGGCGAACTCCGCGACAACGACGAACCGCTCCTGACGCTCTTTCGCGTCGTGCTGACCGTATCCGCAGTCTCGTGGGGCGGCCTCGCGCTCATGGCGCAACTGGAGCAGCACTATGTCGAGCGCGAAGCGCGGCTCACGCAAACCGCGTTCTCGGATCTGGTGGCACTCGCCTGGATGGTGCCGGGGCCGGTGGGGTGCAACGTCGCGGTGCAACTCGGCCACGCGCTGCGTGGACGTGCGGGCGCGTGGGTCGCGGGCGTGGCGAGCGTGCTGCCGTTCTTCGCGCTAATGACGGTGTTCGCCATCTTCTACCGCACGCCGCTCGTGCACTCGATGGCGTCACGCACGCTGCTCGACCATTTCAGCGTCGTGCTCGCCATGCTGATCGGCGTGACCTGGTACCGGCAAACCCGCGCGCTCGTGCGCGGCCCGCTCGAATGGGGCGTCGCGCTTGCGGCCTGCGCGACGCTCGCGCTCGCCGCAAGCGCCGCGGCCTATGTGGCGATTCTCCTTGTCGCGTTTGCCGCGGGCTGGCTCACGAGCCCCGTGCCTTCCAGGCGGCTCGACTTACGCGTGACGCGGCGCGACGTGCAGTTGCTCGCCGCGCTTGCGGCGCTGATCGTCGTGTTCGCGCTGCCATTGCCGCACGCGTTCGACTTGGCGCTGCTCTGGCCGCGACTCGCGGGCGCGGGCATGACGCTGTTCGGCGGCGGTTTTTCCGCGCTGCCCGTGTTGAAAACGCTGTTCGTCACGCCGGCGGTGGGCATCACCAACGACGACTTCACGCTGGCGTTCACGCTCTCCCCGATTTCGCCGGGGCCGCTCCTGAACGTGGTGCCCTTCTTCGGCTATCTCGTGGATGGCTGGGTCGGCGCGCTCGTCGCCACGCTCGCGCTCTTCGTGCCTTCGGGCTGCCTCGTCGTGCTCGCGCGCCGGCACCTGCACCGCATGAAGGCGAACCCGCGCTTCGAGCACGCGATGCGCGTGCTGCGCGCCGCGACGACCGCGTTTCTCGCGATCGCCGTCTGGCACATCGCGCGCCACGTGCCGTTGCAGCCGTCGTATCTGCTGACGGCCGTGTTCTCGGCGATGTGCTTCGGCAAGCTCAAGCTCCCCGCTTACGCGGTCTACGCGACGGTCGGGCTCGCGTGCGGGGCGTGGTTGCTGTTGGCCTGAAACGCGCGTTCCCGCGCTGATCAGCGCGCCGCCATAAAGCCTCCGAAGAACGCCCGCGCATTGTCTTCGAGACTTTCGAGGTGATAGCCGCCTTCCTGCACGATGACCGAAGGCAGGCCGAGCGCGCCGATCGCCGTGCCTAGCCGCCCGAACCCTTCGGTGCTCACGGCGACCTTCGACTGCGGATCGTCCTTGTAAATGTCGAAGCCAAGCGCAAGCACAAGCGCGTCCGGCTGGAAGCGCTTGAGCACGCGCAGCGCCGCCTCCACGCGCTCGAAGAACACCGCCTCGGAAGCGCCATGCGGCATCGGCAGATTGACGTTGTAGCCCTCGCCCGCGCCATTGCCGCGCTCGTCCTCGTAGCCCGCGACCACGGGATAGAAGTTGGTCGGATCGCCGTGGATCGAGATGTAGAGCACGTCGCTGCGGCCATAGAAGATTTCCTGCACGCCCTGGCCGTGGTGCATGTCGGTGTCGAGGATCGCCACGCGCTTGAAGCGGCTGCGCAGCGACTGCGCCGCGATGGCCGCGTTGTTCAGATAGCAGAAGCCGCCCGCCGCATCCGCGCGGGCATGATGGCCGGGCGGACGCGAAAGCGCGTACGACTCGCGCGCGCCTTCGTTCACGCACGCCGCAGCCGCCAACGCGCTCTGCGCCGACCAGTAGGCCGCGCGCCACGTGTTCGCACCAATAGGGCAACTGCCATCCGCGAGATAGCGCGCCGCCTGCGCGAGTACGCCGCGTAGTGGATTCGGCTCGCGCACGTAGATGTTCGACATCACCTCTTCGCCCCAGTCCTCGGGCACGCGTTTCCATTCGGTGTGCGCTTCTTCGAGAAAGCGCAGATAGTTCATGTCGTGCACGGCGGCAATGGGCGCCGTGCCGAAGTCGGCGGGCGCCGCGACGTCGAAGCCGAGCGAGCGCGCCGCGGCGACTAGATGTTCGGCGCGCTGCGGCACTTCCTGCGGCTCACGCAACTGGCCGCGCGAAAAATAGGCACGCGGACGGTGCAGCAGCTGATCGGGGTGAAACCAGGTTTTCATGTTCAGTTCTCCTTCTGTTTCTCTCACGCGTCGGTGGCAACGGCCACGCGCACACCCGCGCGCGCCGCAACAGCGTTGAGCAGCACGTTCGCGCCAGCCGTGACGTCTTCCGGCAGCGCGTCCTCGGCTTCGTTGTGCGACAGGCCGTCCACGCAGGGGATGAACACCATCGCGGTCGGACAGTAGCGTGCGAGGTGGATCGCGTCGTGACCCGCACCACTCACGATACGCTCGTGCGGATAGCCAAAGCGCTCTGTCGCATCGGCCACCAGCGCGACGCACTGCGCGTCAAACGGCGTCGCCGGGCTCGTCCAGCAATGCGCGATCCGCACGCCGAGGCCGCGCGCGGCGGCCACCTCCGCGCATAGCGCGCGCAAGTCGCGCTCCATCGCGTCGAGTTGCGCATCATCGGGATGGCGCAGATCGACCGTGAAAGTCAGATTCGCCGCGATCGTGTTGCGCGACGAATTCGCGATCTGCGCCTGGCCGATCGTCACGAGACCGAGCGGCGCGTAGCGCGCCATCACACGCTCGATGTCGAGCGACATTTGCGCCGCGCCGAACCACGCATCCTTGCGATAGCGCATGGGCGTCGTGCCCGCATGCGCGGCCACGCCCGTCACGTTCACGTCGAACCAGCGGATCGCCTGGCCACCCGTCACGACGCCAATGGTCGTACCGTTCGCCTCCAGAATCGGGCCCTGCTCGATATGCGCTTCGAAGTAGGCGTCGACGGCCACGCCTTGCACAGCACGCGCGCCGCGCGCGCCGCATACGTCGAGCGCGGCGCCGAGCGTCGCGCCATCCGCGTCCGTACGCGCGAGTGCGTCCGCCAGCGACATCGCGCCCGCGAATACCGCCGAGCCCAGCATCGCCGGCGTGAAGCGCGCGCCCTCCTCGTTGGTCCACGAGCAAATCTCGATGGGCTTCTCGGTTCGCGCGCCCGCGTCGTTGAGCGCGCGCACGACTTCGAGCGCGGCGAGCACGCCGTACACCCCGTCGAAGCGGCCACCTTCGGGCTGCGTGTCGAGGTGGCTGCCCATCAGCACGGGCGCGGCCTGCGCGTCATCGCCCTCGCGGCGCGCGAACAGGTTCCCCACTTCGTCGGTCCACACCGTCATGCCCGCCTCGCGGCACCAGCGCGCGAACAGTTCGCGCCCGCGCCGGTCTTCTTCCGTGAGCGCGAGACGGCGCACGCCGCCGCCCGCGGTGGCGCCAACACGCGCCATCTCCATGAGGCTCGCCCACAGGCGCGGGCCGTCGATCTGCAAAAGGTCTTTCATCGGTCCATCCATTTCACTCGAACTCATCAGTACACCTGCTCAACATCAGCGCGCACTCAGCGCCTCGGCTGCCGCCTCATCATGCGCATGCTCGTGGCGGCGCGCGTCGAGCGCGACGATGCACAGCAGCGAAACACCCGCGAGGCACGTATAGAACACGGCGAGCGGCCACCACTGCCCCACATAGCGATGCGCGAGCCACGTGCCGACGAGCGGCGTGAGCCCTCCAGCGATCGCGCCGCACACCTGGTAAGAGAGCGAAATCGCGGAGTAGCGCACGCGCGTCGCGAACACGCCCGAAACGAAGCCCGCGATCACCGAATAGAAGCTCGCCATGCAGACCACGGCGATCGCGATGCCGATCACCATCGGCACGACCTTGCCGCTTTGCACGAGCACGAACATCGGATAAGGCGAGAGCATCGCGGCGATGGCGGCGCACTTGAGGAAGCGCGCGCTGCCCATGCGTTCCGCGAGCCAGGCGGCGAGCGGCTGCACGAGGAACTGGATGATCGCGACCGCGAACAGGCAATCGAGAATGAGCGAGCGCGTGATGCCGACGTACTGCGTGGTGTACGCAATCATGAACGTGTTGGTGAAGTACACGCCCGCAATGCCGATGGTATTCGCGCCGATGCACAGCAGCACGAGGCCCCACGCCGAGCGGAACACTTCGGCGACCGGCAGCTTGAGCGTGCGGCGCTGATCCTTGAGCTTCTCGAACTCGGGCGACTCGTTCACGCCGAGCCGGATCATGATGCCGACCACGAGCAGCACCGCCGACACGAGAAACGGCAGACGCCAGCCCCACGAAAGAAAGTCGGCCTTCTCGAGCGAGGTGACCGAGCGGAACGCAAGCAGCGAGAGAATCAGCCCCGCAGGCGAGCCCAGCTGCGCAAACGAAGCGAAGAACGTGCGGCGGCCTTCGGGCGCATGCTCACCCGCCATCAGCACGGCGCCGCCCCACTCGCCGCCCACGGCAATGCCCTGCACCACGCGCAGCAGCACAAGCAGCACGGGCGCGAGCATGCCGACGCTCGCGTACGAAGGCAGCAGGCCGACGCAGACGGTGGCGACGCCCATCATCATGAGCGTGGTCATGAGCGCCTTCTTGCGGCCGATGCGGTCGCCCAGATGGCCGAAAATCAAGCCGCCGAGCGGGCGCGCGAAAAAGCCGACGGCGAAGGTCGCGAACGACGCCATCGTGCTCACGAAGCGGTCTTCGGAGGGGAAATACAGCTCGCCGAACACCAGCGCGGCGGCCGTGGCGTAGATGTAGAAGTCGTACCACTCGATCATCGTGCCGATGAACGCCGCGGCGGCGGCGCGCACCGGCTGGCGGGTGCCGGGTTGGGGGTTGGCCATGCGTCGGTCTCCTTCTGGCGCGTTTGGGGTGAATTCGTGTTGCATGCACGCTTTATCGCCAGCCACAAATCATTAGTCAAATTTCGCGTTATTATTCAGCGCATAAATTTATCTAATACCCTTGGCGCAGTCCCGCGCCGGGAGACCGTCCATGCGCGCCGATACCACCCGCTTTCTCAATGACCGTCTCGACTGGAACCTGCTGCGCACCTATCTCGCGATCATGCAGGAGCGCAGCCTGAGCCGCGCCGCCGCGCGCCTCTTCGTCACGCAGCCCGCCGTGAGCCAGGCGCTCAAGCGCCTCGAAGACGCGCTCGGCCGCAAGCTCATCGAACGGCGCGGGGCGCAGTTCGTGCCGACCGAGGCGGGCGAAGAGGTCTATCGCATCGCGAGCGACATCTACGGCACGATTTCCCAGCTCGAAACCGGGCTCGACGAACGCACCACCGACATCACCGGCTCGATCCGCCTGCTCACCGTGAGCCGCATCGAGTCGCGCGTGTACGACGAATTTCTCGCGGAATTCCACACGGCCTACCCTCGCATCGACCTGCAGATCGAAGTCATGCGCTCGTCGGACATCATCTCGTCGCTGCTGCAGAAAACCGCGACCGCGGGCTTGAGCCTGTGCCGCACGCCCATCGACAAGCTCGACATGCGCTGCTTCCTGCGTCAGCGCTATGCGATGTTCTGCGGGCGGCATCACCGGCTCTTCGGGCTTTCGCAACTGACGATGGACGATCTGCTCGCGGAGAACTTCGTCTCCTTCACGAGCGACCAGATCGGCGACAGCCTCTCGCCGCTCACGGTGTTTCGCGATCAGCGCGGCTTTACGGGGCGCATCGTGGCGTCGTCACCGAGTCTCGATGAAGTGCGGCGGCTGATCTTCGCGGGCTACGGCATTGGCTGCCTGCCCGAGCATACGGTGCGGGACGATCTGGCGCGGCAGCGCCTGTGGCGGCTGCCGCCGGAGGAAGGGCTCGTGGATGTCGACATCCACTTGCTGTGGCATCGCGAACGCAAGCGCAATGCGGCCGAAGAAGCGTTCTTCGATGCGATGGAGCGCTGCATGCAGCGCCATGCGCTCGCGGAGCGCCTGTAGATCTATAGGCGCGGGCCGCGAACGTTGCGGGAGAAACGAGAAAAAGACGGAAATGAAGCGCGGATCAGAACCCGCGCGCGAGCACGGCAACGCCGATCGTGACGATGCCGAGCACGAGGTTGATGACGACGAGCCGGCGCACGGTGCCCACGGCGCGCGCGCCGTCGGGCCACTTCTGCGCCTGCACGGCGCGACGAATACGCGGAAACACGGCGAAGCGGATGTGGCCGAAGATCAGCATCATCAGTACGCCGAGGCCCGCCATGGCATGCAGTTGCCAGGTGGCATGCTCGCCGCCGAACTGCATGAGCAGGAAGCCGCCGGTGAGCAGGATCACAATGACCGAGACGCCCACCCAGTTGAAGAAGCGGCCGAACACCGATTCGATGAGCGGCAGGCGCAGTTGCGGCGAGAGGTCTTCGAGCGCCGGGCGCAGACAGAAGTGCGCGAAGATCATGCCGCCCACCCAGACGGCAACGCCCAGCAGATGCAGAAAGAGCGCGACTGCGATCGCGTGGCCCATGCTTGAATTCCCTCGTAACGTGTAATTATGCGGCGCGAGCCGTTGTGCGCGGCATTATTCCATGCCGCGCAGCGATTCGCGCCGAATATGCGCTTTTACTGCGGCAACACCGGACGCATCTCCGTAATCGCCTTGAGCTTCGAGTCCGGCGCGCGGCCCTTGCGTGCGCGCTTGCCGATCTGCGGAGCCAGCACCGCGCCCGCCATCAGGTCCTCGCCCGCCTTGCCGCCGCGGCCCGTGCCCACGAGCACGACGCCCGCCGCACTGATCGCGAGCGCCTGCACGAGTTTCTCGTTGTCGTCGAGCTGCATGAGCGTGACGCCGCGGCCGCCGCCAGAAAGCGTCTTCATCTCGTCGAGGCCGAATACCAGCAAACGACCGCCCGACGAAAGACATGCCACCTGCAACGCACCGGGCAGCATCGGCATCGGCGCGAGCGGCACGCAGCCCTCGTCGATCGTCATGAACGCCTTGCCCGCCTTCACGCGGCTCACCATGTCGCCGATCTTCGCGATGAAGCCAAAGCCGTTGCTCGACGCCAGCAGCAAGGGCTGTTCCGCATTCGCCGCGAAGTAATGCAGCAGATGCGTGCCCGCTTCGAGTTCGATGAGCGACGTGACCGGCACGCCGTCGCCGCGCCCGCCTGGCAGGTTCGCAATCGACACCGAATACACGCGGCCATTGCTGCCCCACGCGATGAGCATGTCGGGCGTGCGGCACTGGAACGCCGCATAGAGGCCGTCGCCGGCCTTGAACGTGAAGCCCTGCGTATCGAGCCCGTGGCCCTTGAGCGCACGCACCCAGCCCTTCTGCGAGACAACGACCGTGACCGGCTCGTCCACCACGCGCGCTTCGAAGCTCGCGCGCTTTTCCTGCTGGATCAGCGTGCGGCGATCGTCGCCGTACTGCTTCGCGTCGGCTTCGATTTCCTTCACGATGAGCCGCTTCATCGCCGCGTCGTTGGCGAGCAGCTCTTCGAGCTTCGCCTTCTCTTCGCGCAGTTCCGCGAGTTCCTTCTCGATCTTGATCTTCTCGAGCCGCGCCAACTGACGCAGACGGATTTCAAGAATGTCCTCGGCCTGGCGCTCGGACAGCCCGAACGCGCTCATCAGCGCGGTCTTGGGCTCGTCCGATTCGCGGATGATGCGGATGACTTCGTCGATATTGAGGAAGACGATCATCCGCCCTTCGAGGATATGGATGCGGTCGTCGACCTTGGTCAGGCGATGCTGCGTGCGGCGCGTGACCGTCGCGAAGCGGAAGCCGATCCACTCGCCCAGAATCTCGCTGATGCCCTTCTGGCGCGGACGGCCATCGGCGCCGATCATGACGAGGTTCAGCGACGCGTTCGATTCGAGGCTCGTATTGGCGAGCAGCGAATTGACGAACTCGGACTGGTCGATCTTGCTCGTCTTCGGCTCGAACACGAGACGCACGGGCGCGTCCTTGCCCGACTCGTCGCGCACGGCGTCGAGCAGCGCGAGCATGGTCTGCTTGCTCTGCAACTGCTCGGGCGTGAGCGTCTTCTTGCCGAGCTTGAGCTTCGGGTTCGTCAGTTCCTCGATCTCTTCGAGCACCTTCTGGCCCGAGGTGTTCGGCGGCAGCTCGGTCACGACCAGTTGCCACTGGCCGCGCGCCAGCTCCTCGATCTTCCAGCGCGCGCGCACCTTGAGGCTGCCGCGGCCCGACTCATAGGCCGCCGCGATTTCCGCGTCGCTCGAAATGATCTGGCCGCCACCCGGGAAATCGGGCCCGGGTACCTTCTCCATGATCTCCGCATGCGAGAGCTTAGGATTGCGGATCATCGCCACCGCGGCCGACGCGACTTCGCGCAGGTTATGCGACGGAATTTCGGTCGCGAGACCCACCGCGATACCCGACGCGCCGTTGAGCAGCACCATGGGCAGGCGGGCGGGCAGCGTCTTCGGTTCCTGGAACGAGCCGTCGTAGTTCGGCATGAAATCGACGGTGCCCATGTCGATTTCATCGAGCAGCAGCTTGGCGATGGGCGTCAGGCGCGCTTCGGTGTATCGCATGGCCGCCGCACCGTCGCCGTCGCGCGAGCCGAAATTGCCCTGGCCGTCGATGAGCGGATAGCGCATCGAGAAGTCCTGGGCGAGGCGCACGAGCGCGTCGTAGGCCGACTGGTCGCCGTGCGGATGGTACTTGCCGAGCACGTCGCCCACCACGCGCGCCGACTTCACGGGCTTGGCGTTGTCGCCGAGACCCATCTCGTTCATCGCGAAGAGAATGCGCCGCTGCACCGGCTTCTGGCCGTCGCAGACGTCGGGCAGCGCGCGGCCCTTCACCACGCTCACCGCGTAGTCGAGATAGGCGCGTTCTGCGTAGTGGCCGAGCGTGAGCGTGTCGCCGTTCGGGGCGTCCGTCACTTCAGCAAAGAGATCGTCCATGTTTCAATCAATCCGTAATCGTGTACGCGTTCAGACGTGTGCCTGGTTGTCTGCCCGCTTAGATGTCCGCTTCGACTTCGTTGCCCTTCTCTTCGAGCCACGAACGGCGCGAAGCCGCTTCGCCCTTGCCCATGAGCATCGTCATGCGCGCCACCGTCGCCTCGTAGTCGAGGTCACCGAGCGCGATGGGCGACAGGCGCCGCGTGTCGGGGTTCATCGTCGTGTCCCAAAGCTGCTCGGCGCTCATTTCGCCGAGACCCTTGAAGCGGCTGATGGTCCATTGCGTTTCGCGCACGCCGTCCTTGCGCAGCTTGTCGAGAATCGCCTCGAGTTCGCCTTCGTCGAGCGCGTAGAGCTTCTGCGCGGGCTTCTTGCCGCGTGCGGGCGCATCCACACGGAACAGCGGCGGGCGCGCCACGCACACGTGGCCGCGCTCGATCAGCTGCGGGAAATGCTTGAAGAAGAGCGTGAGCAGCAGCACCTGGATGTGCGAGCCATCGACGTCGGCATCGGAAAGAATGCAGATCTTGCCGTAGCGCAGGTTCGACAGATCGACGGTCTCGTCAGGGCTGTGCGGATCGACGCCGATCGCCACCGAAATGTCGTGCACTTCGTTGTTCGCAAAGAGCCGGTCGCGCTCGGTCTCCCACGTGTTGAGCACCTTGCCGCGCAGCGGCAGAATGGCCTGGTACTCCTTGTCGCGCCCCATCTTCGCGGAGCCGCCAGCGGAATCGCCCTCCACGAGGAAGAGTTCGTTGCGCGCGATGTCGGTCGATTCGCAGTCGGTGAGCTTGCCCGGCAGCACGGCCACGCCGGAGCTCTTGCGCTTCTCGACCTTCTGGCCCGCGCGCGTGCGCGCCTGCGCCTGCTTGATGACGAGATCGGCGAGTTTCTTGCCGTGCTCGACGTGCTGGTTGAGCCAAAGCTCCAAAGCCGGACGCGAGAACGACGAAACGAGCTTCACGGCGTCGCGGCTGTTCAGGCGCTCTTTGATCTGCCCCTGGAACTGCGGATCGAGCACCTTGGCCGAGAGCACGAACGAGACACGCGCGAACACGTCTTCGGGCAGGAGCTTCACGCCTTTAGGCTGAAGATTGTGCAATTCGACGAAGCTCTTCACGGCCTGGAACAGACCATCGCGCAGGCCGCTTTCGTGCGTGCCGCCCGCGGGCGTCGGAATCAGGTTCACGTACGACTCGCGCGTGAGCGAGCCTTCCTCGCTCCACGCCACGACCCACGCGGCGCCCTCGCCTTCGGCGAAGGTGTCGTCGGTGGTGCGCGCGTCGGCGTAGCGCTCGCCTTCGAACAGCGGGATCAGCAGGTCGGCGCCGCCCATGCCTTCGAGCAGGTAGCCGCGCAGGCCGTCTTCGTACTTCCAGCTTTGGCGCTCACCGGTCTTCTCGACGATCAGTTCGACCTCGACACCCGGCAGCAGCACGGCCTTCGAGCGCAGAAGGCGTTGCAGTTCGCCGAGCGGCAGATTGGGCGAATCGAAATACTTGGGATCGGCCCATGCGGTCACGCGCGTGCCGGTTTTCTTGTCGTCGCGCGCAGCGTTGCGCGTGGTGAGCGGCCGCGTGACGTTGCCGTCCGAGAAGCCGATTTCGGCGACCTTGCCGTCGCGCCAGACGGTCACGTCCAGACGCGTGGAAAGCGCATTGGTGACCGAGACGCCCACGCCGTGCAGGCCGCCCGAAAAGGTGTAGGCGCCGCCGGCGGCCTTGTCGAACTTGCCGCCCGCGTGCAGTCGCGTGAAGACGATTTCGACGACCGGGACTTTTTCGTCGGGGTGCAGGCCGAACGGAATGCCGCGGCCGTCGTCCTCGACGGAGACGGAATGGTCGGCATGCAGCGTGACGGTGATGCGCTTGCCATAGCCGCCGAGCGCTTCGTCCGAGGCGTTGTCGATGACTTCCTGGACGATGTGCAGCGGATTCTCGGTGCGCGTATACATGCCCGGCCGCTGCCGGACGGGCTCGAGGCCCTTGAGCACCTTGATCGACGCTTCGCTATAGCCAGTGTTTCCAGCGTTGGACTTCTTCGTTGACATGGTGATCCACAGGGGGTTGTCCTCGCGCTTGTCCACAGGTCCTGTGGACATCTGCGGGGAAAACGCGTTGAGCGTTCAAAAAAACCGATACGAAACAACGAGGTGAGCCGGCTGCACGCCGCGGTGGCAGGTGCGCTCGCGGCGGCGCAGTGGTTCGCTAGTTGTTCGAATTCGCGAGGTATTGTACTGATTTGGGCTCGCACGGCAATTTGCGCGAGGGTTGGCTGGCCGAACGGACGAGTGCGCCGCACCCGTCCGCCGCAAAAAAAAGCGGCCTTCATCAGGCCGCTCTCTATCGCATCACTTACGCTTGCTCTCCAACTCCTCCCACCGCTCAAGCGCCACGAGCAATTCCTCGTCGATCGCCGCGTAACGCTCAGTCAGGCGAGCGCCCTCCTGCGCATCCTTCGCGAAGATCGCCCCGTCCTCGATCTTCGCGCCGATGGTCTTCTGCTCCGTCTCCAGCGCCTCGATGCGCTTGGGCAGCTCCTCGAGCTCACGCTGCTCCTTGAACGAAAGCTTCACAGTGCGCTGCGCATTGCGCCCCGCCGCGCTGTCCTTGGGCGCTGCCGCCGCGGGAGCCGCTTCCTTCGGCGCACGCGCCTCGGCAATTTCCTGCGCGCGCGTGCTTTGCGTCTGCCAGTCCGTGAAGCCGCCCACGTACTCGCGCCAGCGACCTTCGCCCTCGGACGCGATCACCGAAGTCACCACGTTGTCGAGGAACGCACGGTCGTGGCTCACGAGCAGCACAGTGCCGTCGTAGTCGGTCAGCAGCTCTTCGAGCAGTTCGAGCGTCGGAATGTCGAGATCGTTGGTCGGTTCGTCGAGCACCAGCACGTTCGCGGGCCGCGCGAACAAGCGCGCGAGCAGCAGGCGGTTACGCTCGCCGCCCGAAAGCGATTTCACGGGCGAGCGCGCGCGCTCGGGCGCGAACAGGAAGTCGCCGAGATAGCTCATCACGTGCTTCTTCGCGCCGTTGATCTCGACCCAGTCGCTGCCGGGGCTGATCGTATCGGCGAGACTCTTTTCCATGTCGAGCTGGGCGCGCATCTGGTCGAAGTACGCCACCTGCAGATTCGTCCCCACGCGCACCGTGCCAACATCCGGCTTCAATTCGCCGAGGATCAGCTTGAGCAGCGTGGTCTTGCCCGCGCCGTTCGGACCGACAAAGCCGATCTTGTCGCCGCGCATGACCGTCGACGAGAAGTTGTCGACGATCGTGCGGCCGCCATAGCGTTTCGTCACATCCGTGAGTTCCGCGACGATCTTGCCGGACTTCTCGCCTTGCGCGACATCCAGCTTCACGTTGCCCTGCACATTGCGGCGTTCCTCGCGCTCGTGGCGCATCTGCACGAGGCGCGCGATGCGGCCCACGCTGCGCGTGCGGCGCGCTTCCACGCCCTTGCGGATCCACACTTCTTCCTGCGCGAGCAGCTTGTCGAACTTCTCGTTCTCCACGCGCTCGACTTCGAGCTGCTGCGCCTTGCGCTCCTGGTACTGCGTGAAGTTGCCCGGATACGAAAGCAGCTTGCCGCGGTCGAGTTCGACGATGCGCGTCGCCACGCGGTCGAGAAACGCGCGGTCGTGGGTGATGAAGAGCAGGCTCGAACGCTGCGCCACGAGCAGTTCTTCGAGCCAGCGAATGCCGTCGAAGTCGAGGTGATTGGTCGGTTCGTCGAGCAGCAGAATGTCGGGCTGCACGACGAGCGCGCGCGCAAGCGCCACGCGCTTTTGCATCCCGCCCGAGAGCGCGCCCACGCGCGCTTCGCCTTCGAGGCCGATCTGCGCAAGCGTCGTGGACACGCGCGTGCGCCAGCTCCAGGCGTCGGCATGATCGAGCGACGATTGCAGCGTGTTCATGCGCGCGAGCAGCGCGTCGTGTTCCGCGCCTTCGGGCGTGTCCGCGAGCTTGTGCGCGACCGCGTCGTATTCGTCGAGCAGCGCACGCACGTCGGCGAGGCCCGAGGCGACAGTGTCGAACACCGTGGCGTCGGCGTCGAAGTCGGGCTCCTGCGGCACGTAGACGGTCGAGAGATCCTGCTGGCGCGTGACGAGGCCGTCGTCGGGCTTCGCGAGATCGGCGACGATGGTCAGCAGCGACGACTTGCCCGCGCCGTTGCGGCCGATCAGCCCGACGCGCTCGCCGGCTTCGAGCGAAAAGTCCGCATGGTCGAGCAGCGCGACGTGGCCGAACGCCAGTTGCGCGCCTGTGATGGTGTAAAGCGACATGGATGGAAAGCGATGCGTGCGGTGGACCTGAAGCGAGCATTGTACCGGGGCGCGCAGGCCGGGCCGCGCAGGCCGCTGATTACAGCGACTCTTTAGCGCAGCGGCGCGCGATCCGTTTTCCGGTAACATCGCGGGTTGCCCGCTGCGCCCTGCCTTAGCTTAGATAAAGGGGCGCATCACGGGCCATGCATCAAATCGACTGAACGAAGGACACGCTGTGAGTGAAGTAATCGAGTACAAGAGCTGGGTCTGCCTGATCTGCGGCTGGATCTACAACGAAGAAGAAGGCCTGCCCGACGAGGGGATCGCCGCCGGCACGCGCTTTGACGATATTCCCGACGACTGGCGCTGCCCGCTGTGCGATGTGGGCAAACCGGAATTCGCCGTCGTCGAGTTCTGATCGCGCCACGTTGCGCCGGCTCGCGGGGAGCGATCAACGCGGGACCCAAAACGCAGCGCCGGGGCCATGGGGCGTCATTTTCGCGCCCGAACACGTTTGCTATACTCTTGGCCCTGCGTCGCGATATCGCTCGGACCCGCAAGGCCGAACCGCTTCGCGCGCCGCTCCGCGCCATGACGGGTCACTTGGGAAACATGGCGATCGAACGGAGCCATGCTCGAGCGCGCTCCCTGTAGTTCAATGGATAGAACAAGTGCCTCCTAAGCGCTAGATGCAGGTTCGATTCCTGCCAGGGGGACCAGACGCGCGAGCATGCCGGGCCGCAGCCATAGCCGGTTCACGCGTCCCGCCCAGTCTCTTTCGCGCATTCGCGCCCCCTCTTTCCCGAGCAGGTTTTCCATGGACATCAACAAGCAAGTCGCCGCCCTCACCGCCTCCGAACTGCAGACGGCCGGGGCCAGTCAGGCCACCGCCATTGCCGTGAGCGTGCTGCTGCGCCATCTCAATTCGCCGGAACTCGCGCGCCAACTGGGCGCCGCGTTCGAAAACCATCAGGCCGTGATGCTGCAAACGCCCTGGCCCGAGCAGATGCTGAACGCGTTCGAAGCGACGCGACGTTTCTTCGAAAGCGCCGCGCAGGTGCAAGGCACGACGCCGCCGGCCGCCGAATAAACAGCAAGGCAGCGACAAATAATCGGTGCATTAGGGGTAAGTACTGAGATATTTTCCCTAAAGAAGGGAAAAATAGTGCCGTAATGGCCTTCATGGACACACCGCGTCCCCTCCCCGCCGGTTATATGATGTCGAACCTCATAGACCAGGATATCACGCACATTCGTCGCGTGATGCCCTTGTCGCTCGCCGGCGACTTCGGCGGGCCAATCCTCCCCGCGAACTACTGGCGCCAGCGGCTGCACCGCCTGCTCGACACCGGCCACGTGAACAAGGGGCAGCTGTGCGAAATCGACAGCCTGCTGCTGATCCTCGATCTGCACGAGCTGAACGTCGCCTCTGCCTCCGCGGCGCTCCCGAAGCAGGCGAACGCCGGCTCGCAACACTCCTGACTCCCCACTGAATTCGACGCTCGCACGCGCAGGCATTCGTCTGCACCGCGTGCGTCTGTGCACGCGCATCGGGAATTCCTGGTGCCGCGGGTCGACCATCGGTCATAATGTCCGCAAAAATACCCTAACGAGGACTCCGTGCACACGGCCGAACCGAGAGACCTGCTTCAGCAGGCACGCAAGCGTTTCACCCAACAGCAGATCGCCACACACGTCGGCCGCGACGTGAAGACCGTGCGACGTTGGGAAAAGGGCGAAACGCCCTGCCCCGCGATGCTCGAAGCCGCACTGCGCGAGCTGCTGCAAGGCGGCGTTCACGCCAATGGCGGCACGGCGCGCTTTCGCTTCATCGACCTGTTCGCCGGCATTGGCGGCATCCGCAAAGGTTTCGAGGCCCACGGCGGCGAGTGCGTCTTCACGAGCGAATGGAATCCGTTCTCGCGCAAGACCTATCTGGAAAACTACGGCGAAGACCATCCGTTCATTGGCGACATCACGGCCGTGGACGCCGCCGACGTGCCCGATCACGACGTCCTGCTCGCGGGCTTTCCCTGCCAGCCGTTCTCGATCGCGGGCGTGAGCAAGAAGAACGCGCTTGGCCGTCCGCACGGCTTTGCCTGCACCACGCAAGGCACCTTGTTCTTCGACGTCGCGCGCATCATCGCCGAGAAGCGGCCCGCCGCGTTTTTGCTCGAGAACGTGAAGAACCTCGTCTCGCACGACCGCGGCCGCACCTTCGACGTGATCCTCCAGGTGCTGCGCGACGAACTGGGCTATGACGTGCACTACCGTGTGATCGATGGGCGTCATTTCACGCCACAGCATCGCGAGCGCATCATCATCGTCGGTTTTCGCGAGCCGACGCCGTTTTCATGGGATGCGCTCGCGCTGCCGGAAGACGGCCCGCGGCTCGCCTCGATCCTGCATCGCACCGATGGCTGCGAGCCGCTGCTGCCGTGGGACGGCGAGCGCTTCTTCGATCATGGCGCGCGACACGTGCAGCCGAAATACACGCTCACGCCGGGGCTTTGGGCGTATCTGCAGCAATACGCCGAGAAGCACCGCGCGGCCGGCAACGGCTTCGGCTTCGGCCTTGCGTTCCCCGATAGCGTCACGCGCACGCTTTCTGCGCGCTATCACAAGGACGGCTCGGAGATCCTCGTCTATCAAGGCGAAGGATTGCGCCCGCGCCGCCTCACGCCGCGCGAGTGCGCGCGGCTCATGGGCCTGCCCGACACCTTCCGCATTCCGGTGAGCGACACCCAGGCGTACCGCCAGTTCGGCAACAGCGTGGTCATGCCGGTGATGCGCGAAGTCGCGCGCACGATGATGCCGCATCTCGATGCGGCGCTGGCCTCGCGGCGCGAGGCGCTTCCCGCGAACGTGTTGCCTGTTCCCGCCGTTGCACGCACCACGCGCACATCGCGCAACACTGCACCGGCGAGCGCCACGGCGGGAGGCCGCTGACCGGCCGCGCCGCAGCCACTCACAGCCAACCGCAGCGAGGCGACAGACGATGGTCGACGTCGTCGATACCGCGACACGCAGCCGGATGATGTCCGGCATTCGCGGCCGCAACACGAAACCCGAAAAGCTGATCCGCAGTCTGTTGCACCGGCGCGGCTTTCGCTTTCGCCTGAACGTGCGCGAGCTGCCCGGCCGGCCCGACATCGTGCTGCCGCGACGGCGCGCCGTGGTGTTCGTCCATGGCTGCTTCTGGCACGGCCACAACTGCGCGCTCTTCAAATGGCCGCAAACGCGCTCCGAGTTCTGGCGCGAGAAGATCGCGCGCAACCGTCTGAACGACGCCAAGGCGCTCGCCGCGCTCGCGGCCCAAGGCTGGCGTGTGGCGGTGGTCTGGGAATGCGCGTTACGCGGTGCGCAGCACAATCCCCAGGCGGTCGTCGAACGGCTTGCCGTGTGGCTCGAAGACGAGTCGTCCGCATGGTTCGAGGCGCGCTCGTGATCGCGGCTCGGCCACCATCGCAACAAGCGTGACATCCAACGCCACACCCAACGCGACACCCAGCCGATGCGCCGCGCATGTTTCGCTGCGAAGCTGCCCCTGGCTGAACAGCCCGCAGTGCTAAACTCAATTGATCGGCTGCGTACAAAAGACGCGCCACGCGCGCTTGCGCCGCCGTCCCACAACGCGAAGCGAAGGAGACAACCGATGGCTGATTTCCGACTTTGGTCCGATGACTTTCCCAGCAACGGTTTCATGCCGAAGGCGCAGGAGTTCGACGACCGGGCCTTCGGTGTCGAAGGCGACAATGTCTCGCCCGCGCTGCAGTGGGACGCACCACCCGCCGACACGCAAAGCTTCGCGCTCACCGTCTACGATCCGGACGCGCCTACGGGCAGCGGCTTCTGGCACTGGGTCGTGGTGAACATCGCGCCCGACGTGCGCTCGCTCGCGCGCAACGCCGGCAAGCCCGACGGCAGCCTGCTCCCGCAGGGCGCCGTGCAAGTGCGCAACGACTACGGCACGGTCGGCTTCGGCGGCGCGGCCCCCCCGCGCGGCGACAAACCCCATCGCTATATCTTCCGCGTGCACGCGCTCAAGGCGGCGCAACTGCCTGTCACGCCGGAAACGACCAACGCGGTGGCGCGTTTCATGACGCATTTGAACGAAGTCGACTCGACCACCTACGTCGGGCTCTACGAACTGAAATAAGCCGCCAGACAACACCAGAAAACAACCGCCAGCCGGCGGCGCACGCCCATCGCGCGCCGCCTCTTCCATCGATGCCCACGCTTTCCGAACGCTCCGCCACTTCCGCCGCCGACATCGAAAACGGCCTGCCCTTCCCACAACGCTACTACGCGATCCTCGTGGTCGCGCTCGGCATCACACTGGCCGTGCTCGACGGCGCGATCGCCAATGTCGCGTTGCCGACCATCGCGCGGCACCTTCACGCGAGCGCGGCGAGCTCGATCTGGATCGTCAACGCGTATCAGCTGTCGGTCACCATCTCGCTCTTGCCGCTCGCCTCGCTCGGCGACCGCATCGGCTACAAGCGCGTGTACCTGGCCGGCATGGTGCTTTTCACCATCGCGTCGCTCGGCTGCGCGCTGGCGACCACGCTGCCCCAACTCGCGTTCGCGCGCATGGTGCAGGGGTTCGGCGGCGCAGGGATCATGAGCGTGAACACCGCGCTCGTGCGCATGATCTATCCGCGCGCGCAACTGGGCCGCGGCGTCGCCATCAATGCGATGGTCGTGGCGATCGCCTCGGCGGTCGGACCGACGCTCGCCTCGGGTGTGCTCGCCATTGCGACGTGGCCCTGGCTCTTTGCGATCAACGTGCCGATCGGCATTGCCGCGCTCGCGCTGGGTCTGCGCGCGCTGCCCGTGAACGAGCGCCATCCCGCGCCCTACGACTACCTGAGCGCCGTGCTCAATGCCATTGTGTTCGGCCTCCTGATCTTTGCCGTCGATGGCCTCGGCCACGGCGAAAGCAATCGCCTCGTCGCGGTCGAATTCGTGCTCGCGATCGTGATCGGCTGGTTCTTCGTGCGCCGCCAGCTCACGCAGCCCGCGCCGCTGTTGCCCGTCGATCTGCTCGCCAACCCCGTGTTCGCGCTGTCGATCAGCACCTCGGTGTGTTCGTTCTGCGCGCAAATGCTCGCGTTCGTCGCACTGCCTTTCATGCTGCAGGAAACCCTCGGCTTCTCGCAGGTCGACACGGGCCTGCTCATGACACCCTGGCCGCTCGTCATCATCGGCGCCGCGCCGCTTTCGGGCGCGCTCTCCGACCGCTATCCGGCGGGCATGCTCGGCGGCATCGGCCTCGCGCTCTTCGCGCTTGGCTTGCTCTCGCTCGCCACGCTCGGCGCGCATCCGACGGTGTTCGATATCTGCTGGCGTATGGCACTGTGTGGCGTAGGCTTCGGCGTGTTCCAGTCGCCCAACAACCGGCAGATTCTTTCTTCCGCGCCGCGCGAGCGCAGCGGCGGCGCGAGCGGCATGCTCGGCACCGCGCGCCTCACAGGCCAAACGCTCGGTGCGGCGCTCGTGGCGCTCATCTTTGGCATTGCGCCGCAACACGGGCCAACCGTGGCGCTCTACGTGGCGACGGCCTTTTCCGCCGTCGCGGCCGTAGTCAGCCTGCTGCGCCTGATGCCGGGCGCTGCGACGAGGACTCCGGGCTAAGCGCGGCCTAACCCTGCGCGCGCGCAGGCACTAACATGGGTTTAGGGCGAGCCCTATTCGCGGCCACGCCCGGCGAGTCAACCTGCCGTGCCAGGCAAAGGGGGCTTCCCATGTCACTGATCGTCGCTGGTCGGTTCACGACCTTCCCCGCCGCCGAAGCCGCAGCCGAAAAGCTGTACGCGGGCGGCTTCCTCGAAGAAGACGTCAACCTGTTCTTCGTCAATCCACGCGGCCAGCATGCGCGCCATGCCATGCCCGACACGCACCCCGCCGCAGGCGCGCCGCCCGGGGCCATCGGCGTGCCGCCGCATCACACGCGCAATATCACCGCTGGCGCGGTGGCGGGCGCCGTGGTGGGCGTGGTGCTCTTCAGCGCGTTCTCGGCGGCGCTGCCCACGGTCGTGATCGCGGCCGGCGTGGGCGCCTGGATCGGGGCGCGCATCGGTGCGGGCGTGGGCGCGAAAGCCACCGCGCAACACATGGCGGCGCACCACGAGAGGGTGCACCGCGAAATGCGCAGCGATGGCGTCCTGCTCTCCGTGCACGTCTGCTACGAGAATCAGGATCTCGCCGCGCAGTTGCTGCGCGACGGCGGCGCCGCCGATATCGAGTGCGCCTCGGGCCAATGGCACGACGGCCACTGGGCGGATTTCGATCCCACCCGGGCACCGATGCCGTTCGCGGCGCCGGGCGGCCAGCGGATCTGAGCGCCGCGTACGAAGCGCGGACGCAAAAAAGTGCGGCGGCCCGAAGGCCGCCGCGCATAGGCATTTGCGTCGAGAAAACGTGAGTCGGTCAAAGGCGGCGCGCACGCCGCCTCTACATCGCTACGCGCTCGCTGCGCGTGGCGCCTGCTCAGCTGCGGGCGTCTGCGCGGACGTTTTCCCTGCTGGCGCGGCATTGCGCGCCCTGGCTGTGACCGAAGCCGCCGTCGCGACGCTGCGCAGGTCGGCGAGGAACGTATCGCGCCACACCGAAAGATTGTTCTCGCGCAGCGACGCCATCATGTCGTTGTAGCGCGACACGCGCTCGGCGTGCGGCATGGAGAGCGCGCGCTCCAGCGCCTCGGCCGTCTGGTTCAGATCGTACGGATTCACGATCAGCGCTCCCGGCATCTGCTCGGCCGCGCCCGCGAACTGCGAAAGCACCAGCACGCCGGGATCGTCGGGATTCTGCGAAGCCACGTACTCCTTCGCCACGAGATTCATGCCGTCGCGCAGCGGCGCCACATAGCCCACCTGCGCCTCGCGGAACAGCGCCATCAGCAGGTTGCGCTCGTACTTGCGGTTCAGGTACTGGATCGGCGTCCAGTCGAGCTGCGCGAAACGCCCGTTGATGCGGCCCGCCTCGCCTTCGAGATTGCGGCGGATCGTCTGGTAAGTCTGCACGTCGGAGCGCGTCGGCGGCGCGATCTGCAGGAGCGAGACCCGGCCATGCCAGCCCGGCCCGTTCTGCAGCAGACGCTCGAACGCCTGGAAGCGCTCGGCGAGCCCCTTCGAATAATCGAGCCGGTCCACGCTCATGATCAGCTTGCGCCCGCGCATGGCTTCTCGCAGGCTGCGCACGGCCTTGCGGTCGGAGAACTGCGAGGAGGCGCGGGCGATGGCATCCGGATAAATGCCAATGGGGTACGCCCCGACCTTCAGGAAGCGGTCCCACGCGTGAACCATACCGTCATCGCTCGCCGTACCATGGCCGCCGCGCTCGACGTAGTCGAGGAAGGCCTGGCGGTCGGCGTCGGTCTGGAAGCCGACCACGTCGTAGTGGCACATGAACTTCATGAGCTCTTCGTGCGGCGGCACCGAGCGCATGACTTCGGGCACCGGCAGCGGAATGTGCAGGAAAAAGCCGATCGGGTTCTTCACCCCGAGATCGCGCAGGCAGCGCGCGAACGGAATGAGGTGATAGTCGTGCACCCAGATGATGTCGTCGGGCTCGATGAGCGGCTGCAGCTGACGCGCGAGCGAGACGTTCACGCGCAGGTAGCCGCCGTACTCCTGGCGCTCGTAGCGCGCGAGGTCATTGCGGTAATGGAACGTCGGCCAGAGCGTCGTATTCGAGAAGCCCTTGTAGTACTGGTCATAGTCACGCCGGGTAAGACCCACCGTCGCGTAGGTGACGCTGCCCTGCTGCTCGATGACCGGTGCGGACGGCTCCGCGACCGTTTCGCCGCTCCACCCGAACCACACACCGCCGGTTTCCTTGAGCGCGTCCAATACGCCGACTGCGAGCCCGCCCGCTGCGGGACGGCCCTCCTGGGTCGGCGCAACGCGATTCGATACCACGATCAGTCTGCCCATTGCGGCTCTACCTCCTGTTTCGTTGGGTCCGAAGACGATGCTTCAGGTACGTACGCAAGATGCGTGCCGGTTCGGCAGGGTCTGGAGCAAAAAGCTTTTCTCATTGACGCTCAGACGAGCGAATTCCGCGCGGCAAGCACGCAAGTGCGCAATACCCCGGTGATCGGTCAGGCCAGGAACCCGGCCTGCAAACAGCGCGCGGCGCGCGGCGGTTCGAAGCGCCTCAGGCGTCCTGCTCCGAGCCGAGATCGCGCTGGTACTCGATGCCCTCAGCCCGCGCCCCGCCTTGGTTGTGCTCGCCGTCGGGCGGCACGCCTGGGGCCGCGCGGTTCTGGCCAGCGGGGTCCGGCGTGACTGACTGCACAGGACTGCTCTTCTCTTGCGAATCGCGCGGGCCACGCTTGCCCGTGTAACGAGCGGAGCGGCGCAAGGCAGGATGTCTCATGTCGATGCCTCCAGCGGAAGGCGGCCACGCGGCGGTGGCGTTTTTTTATAGTCTAGGGTTCGCCGCGTGAATTCGCCGGTAAAAATGGTGGGGCTTTTGTAACTAGTACATAAAAGCCATCCGCTTCATCCGATGACTGCGGCGGGCCTTGCGAGCAGCAGCGCGCATAGCGAACCATACGCCTGGCGAATGAGGGATTCGAGAGGAGACCGAAGGGTCGGATGCACGCACCGAATGCGGCACTTCGCCCGGCTGTGTCGGCGGATCGCCGATGGGCGGCACGTCGGGCTCGCCGGGCTGATCCGGCGGCGGTTCGTCGGGCTGCGGGGTATGTGCGAGCCAGGGCTCCACGCGGACGGCATCACTGGATTGGCAGCTCGGCATCTTTCGCTCCTCATGATGGACGCGAAACTCTTACTGCAAGCGTCGTACCGCCCGCACGTGCGCGCCACGCGGGCGCACACGCGAGTGTTGCTCAGGCGCCCGCTACGCGCGCCGGCGCATCGCCCTTGCCGCCGCTTTCGTTGCCGTACTCGACAAGACGGTTATAGAGCGTCTTCAAGCTGATGCCGAGAATTTCCGCCGCGCGCGTCTTCACGCCGCCGCACTGCTCGAGCGTCGCGAGAATGAGCTGGCGATCGGCGTCGGCGAGCGAGGTGCCGAACGGGATCGTGACCGCGGTGCCCGCAATCGGCTTCGAGAGCGAGATCTGCAGCGGCACCGTGGCCGTAAAGTCGCCGTCGTTGCCCGACATGATGTGCGCGCGCTGCACGTAGTTCTTCAGCTCGCGCACGTTACCGGGCCACGGATAGGCCGCCAGCATTTCGCGCACGGCCGGCGGAAACTGCTTTTTCGTGCCGTGACGCTCGTTCAGTTCGTCGAGGAACGCCTGGGCGAGCAGCTCCACGTCCTTGCCCCGTTCGCGCAGCGGCGGCAGGCTGATCGGAAACACGTTCAGGCGGTGATACAGGTCGAGGCGCAGTTTCCCTTCGGCAACGGCCTGCTCCGGGTCGCGGTTGGTCGCCGCGATCAGGCGCACATCGGTCTCGATTTCCTTGGTCGTGCCCACGCGCATGAACATGCCGGTTTCGAGCACGCGCAGCAGCTTCACCTGCAACTCGATCGGCATTTCGGTGATTTCGTCGAGGAACAGCGTGCCGCCGTTCGCGCGCTCGAAATAACCCTTGTGCTGCCGGTCCGCACCCGTGAACGAACCGCGCTCGTGACCGAACATTTCGGACTCGATCAGGTTCGGCGAGATCGCCCCGCAGTTCACTGCGAGGAATTCGTGCTTGCGCCGCAGGCTCAACTGGTGGATGGTCTGCGCGGCCACTTCCTTGCCGGTGCCCGACTCGCCCACCAGCATGACCGAAGCGGGCGTGGGGGCAACGCGGCTGATCTGGTCGTAGACCTCCTGCATGGTCGGCGAATTGCCGAGCATCAGGCCAAAGCGCCCCATGCGGCGCAACTCGCCGCGCAGCGTGCCGATTTCGGCCTTGAGGTCGCCCGCGCGCGGCAGGCGGTTCAGGATCGCCTTCACGCGCTGAAGGTTGATCGGCTTGACCAGGTAGTCGATCGCGCCGGACTTGAGCGCATCGACGGCCGTCTCGACGCTCGCGTGCCCGGTGATGACCACGAGCTCCACGCCCGAGCGCGGGTCCAGATCCTCGAAAAGGTCGGTGCCACTGCCGTCGGGCAGCTTCAGGTCGGTGAAGACCACGTCCGGCATCTGCCGCACGAGCTGGATGCGCGCCTCGCGCAGGTCGCCTGCCTGCGCGGTGGTGAGCCCGTCTTCGCTCACCACGGCCGCCAGCGCCTCGCGGGTTTGCGCATCGTCATCGACAATCAATACATGTGGCATCGCGTCTCGTCAGCCTTGATAGGTGAGTGGCTCCAAAGCGCGCGCGCCGCGCCCTTCGCATGCGCGCCGGGCAGGGTTGCCCGGCGCCGCGGAAGTCGCGACGCACGTGATTGCGCTGCAGTGGAGTACGAAACGGTCGAACGTACCGCCCCAGACGGAAAACGCCTGAAATTCGCGGTTTTGCTACAACTGAGCAACAATACCGTCAGCCGCGGGCTGTCCGAACCTCGATTGTTGTTGATATGACCATTATAGACTTATTCGAGACAGCGGGCACGGCTCTCGCATGGCGCCGGCCACGCCTGCCTAGCTATGCGGAAACGGCCAGGGCATGCCGTTCGCTCCATTCACGCCATTGGTTATCCGGCCCTTCATACCGTGTCCCGGTGCGCCTGCGGCCATCGCCATTTCCGGCGCCTCGTCGTCGTTGCCCACGCTATCGGCAAGCGAGCCGCCTTCGCCTTCCCAGCGGCTCAAGTCGCGATAGAAGGTCTGCCGTTGCAGGCGATGACGCTGGGAGAAACGCCAGGCCAGCATGCCCGCCATGGCGCCAAGCGCGCCGACGGTCACCAAGGTTCCTACCAAACCGCTGCGGTTCTTCGACATATCGCTCTCTCCCAGATACGCCTCGTCAAAGACGGAAGACGCGCGAGTTGACTCCGAGTTGGCTCAAGTGGCATCGCCGGGGCGCGGCCAAAGCGCCGCCCCTATAACGCAGACGGCGCCAGCCTGTGCAAGTTCCGCAGCAGGTTGCGTGCCACGCCTCGTTCGCGGATGCCTGGCAGGTCCATTGCCCTGTCAGGCGAGGCAGTGGTTAAATGTTCACGCGTGAACACGAGCAAACCTCGAGCAACCCCCGAGCAACCTTCGGAGATGCAAACCTCGCGGCCGTCGGAGCGGCAAGTTCCGCACCTGTCCTGGACGGCCAGCCCCGGATCGCAGGGCCTGTTCACCGATGCGCGCCAAAGCATGTCGATGCGCGCAGAAGAGAACGCCCCGCACTACCTTTGCAGGACGAACATCCCTATGGCGTCAATCGAGCCGGGCTCGCCCGCCGCCACTAAACGAACCAGTGGATCCCGCGCAAACCCAGGCACTGCCGGACCGGACGCCGACACGCGCGTCGCGGGACTGCAGTCGTACGGCCTGCTGTACGGCTCCTCGGCGGTCATGCTGGATCTTTATGCGCAGATCGAACGCGTGGCCGTGACCGAGGCCACGGCGCTCATCGTCGGCGAGTCGGGCACAGGCAAGGAACTGATCGCCCGCACGATCCACGCGAACAGCGAGCGCCGCGACGGCCCGTTCATCGCGGTCAACTGCGGTGCGATTCCCGACGAACTGATCGAGGCCGAGTTGTTCGGCCACGAAAAAGGCAGCTTCACGGGCGCCGTGCAGGCGCGCGACGGTCACTTCGAGCACGCGCGCGGCGGCACGCTATTCCTCGACGAAATCACCGAGATGTCGCTGCTGCACCAGGTGAAGCTGCTGCGCGCGCTCGAAACCGGCGAGTACTTTCCGGTGGGCGGCAACGAAGCGATTCGCGGCGACGTGCGCATCATCGCCGCCACCAACCGCGACCCCGTGACGGCCGTGAAGGAAAACTGCCTGCGCGAAGACCTGATGTACCGGCTCGCGGTGTTTCCACTGCGCGCACCGCCGCTGCGCGAACGCGAGCGCGACCGCGAACTGCTCGCACAGCATTTCCTCACCGAACTGAACGACCAGGAAGGCGCGCAAAAGGCCTTCAGCAAACGGGCCCTGGAGACCGTGCGCAACTGGTCGTGGCCCGGCAACGTGCGCGAACTGAAGAACGCGGTGTACCGCGCGTTCATCCTTGCGGAAAAGGTCGTGGAGATTGCGCACCCGCAACTGGTGCCGCGCGTGAAGAAGCCTGTCACTCAGGGCGACGCGATGAGCGTATGGATCGGCACGCCGCTCGCCGATGCGCAAAAGCAGATCATTCTCGGCACGCTCAAGTATTGCGGTGGCGATAAGCGCCTCGCGGCACGTACGCTCGGCGTGAGCCTCAAGACGCTCTACAACCGGCTCGGCAGCTACGGTGCCGACGATGGCGAAGCCGAAGCGAGCGCCGACCCGGACACGAACGAAGCCTGATTGCCCTGCTCCACGCCGCGCGCGCTGTGCCGCCCTCGCGGCACGATCGTTGCGCGACGAATCTCAAGGCGCGCGGCGACCGATCAAAGATCGGCCTGCCGCGCACGCCCTTTTGCAATTTCTTGCACTTTACCTATCCCCGTTAACAATCGCATGTTGCACAATCCGCAGCACGTTAAGTAAGCAAAACATGCTGGATGCGCGCGCAACGTGACGCTATCCGGCAAGCGGCAGGGAATCATCATGCAAGAACGAAGTGCTCGGGCGCGCGTTGCGCCATCCGTGTCAGCGGCGGTCGTCGGAACGATTGCCGATGTGCCCACGCTCCCCTGCGCCCCCTGGCGACGCCTCATGTCGCTCACGCTGCTCGCCACGGTGGCGAGCCTCGCTTGCTCGGCCTGCAGTTCGCTCTATTCCGAAGGCGCGCAAACGGGCGCCGGCATTGCCGGCGCGGCAGTCGCCTCGAAAGTGACGAGCAACGCCGCTGTCGCGACCGGCATCGGCCTTGGCGCCGTGGCTGCGGCGAAGGCCGGCGTGCAGTACTCCGAGCGCGTCGTCCATACCAACACCCAGAACAGCATCGCGAAGGCCGCGGGTCCGCTCGACGTCGGCGCGGTCGCGCCCTGGTCGATCACGCACTCGTTCCCGATCGAGGACGACGAGCATGGCCGCGTCACGGTGAGCCGCACGATCAGCAGCGGCGCGCTCGACTGCAAGGAGATCGTGTTCTCCGTCGACCAGGAGGCCACGAAGGACAAGCCCGCTTCGAGCGCGTTCTTCGTCGCTTCGGTGTGTCGCGACGGCGACAACTGGAAGTGGGCCTCGGCCGAACCCGCCACCGCCCGCTGGGGTGCGCTGCAATGAATGGGATGAACGCGCGCGCGCGTCGCGCACGGCACGTGGAAACGGATTCGTCGACGTCTGGCCCCGTGAAGCTCATCGCGTTGGCCGCGCTGTGCGCGGGCATCGCACTCGCCGCGAGCGGCTGCTCGTCGATCGGCGCGGCGAGCGGCGCTGCGGCGGCGGCGGCCACCGGCATCGTCACGGCAAATCCGGCGGTGGGCATCGGCGTGGGCATTGCCGTGCAGGCGGCCACCGACGAAGCCGTCGGCCGCTTCATGAAGAGCATGCACGCAGACCAGCAGGACATGATCGCCGAAACCGCCGGCCGTCTGCCCGTGGGCGGCATGGACCTCTGGCGCATCAAGCACCAGTTGCCGGTGGAGAACGGCCACGGCCAGGTGCGCGTGACGCGTGCCTTCTCCAACGCGCTCACGCTCTGCAAGGACTTCGTGTTCTCGGTGCAGGACGGCGACAAGGCCGACTCGCCCGAGCAGTGGTTCACCGCGAGCGCGTGCCAGGATCAGTCTGGCTGGAAGTGGGCCACGGCCGAGCCTGCGGTGGAGCGCTGGGGCACGCTGCAATAGCCGTCCTTATCCGCAGAAAAAACGGTCGCCGAGGCGACCGTTTTTTCATTCTTGCGACGAGTGCAGCGTTCAGGACTCCACGTCTTCGAGACTGAAGATTTCCGACTGGTCGTTGTACGAGAAGATCTCGCCGTAACGGCCCCAGTCGATCACGGTGTCGAGCGTTTCTTCCGCCGCGCCGTCGGAAAGAAAGTCCTCCAGTTCCTGCTCGAAACGCACGCGCGGCGCACGATGGCCCGGGCGCTCGTTGAGCACCTTCTTGATGCGCGCCGCGAGCGGCACGTGACGCAGCAGATGCTCGGCGAACATCATCTTGCGCTCCTGCGTGCCGAATTCCGCGAACACGCGCGCGGGCGGCGTGAGGAGCACGTCGCCTTCGCGCACGTCCGCGAAACCGAGGTTCTGCAGCACTTCCGCGATCGGGAACAGGTCGTCCACTTCCAGATGCAGCGAGCGCGCGATTTCCGGCATGTCGGCGCGGCCGTGGTAGGGCGCGGCCGCGAGCGTTTCGATCAGACCGGCCATCAGGTTGGTCGACACGCGCGGCAGCCAGCTGCCGAGTTCCAGCCCCTTCTTCGTGGTTTCGCCGGTCTGGCGCGCGGTCATCTTCGCGTAGATGTCGTCCACGAGCTTGCGGAACACCGGGTCGAGACGGTTGCGCGGATGCTTGAACGGCACCTTGATCTCGGCCACCACGCGGCCCGGATTCGACGACAGCACGAGAATGCGGTCGCACATGAACACCGCTTCCTCGATGTTGTGCGTGACGATCAGCACCGACTTGATCGGCAGGCGGCCTTGCGTCCACAGGTCGAGCAGATCGGTACGCAGCGTTTCGGCCGTCAGCACGTCGAGGGCCGAAAAGGGCTCGTCCATGAGCATCAGCATCGGGTCGACCACGAGCGCGCGCGCGAAACCCACGCGCTGCCGCATGCCGCCGGAAAGCTC
Source organism: Paraburkholderia acidiphila (assembly GCF_009789655.1). Taxonomy (GTDB): domain Bacteria; phylum Pseudomonadota; class Gammaproteobacteria; order Burkholderiales; family Burkholderiaceae; genus Paraburkholderia; species Paraburkholderia acidiphila. The sequence goes on along the minus strand of NZ_CP046909.1, from coordinate 878,762 downwards.
GCGCGGGTAGGCGTTTTCAAAGCCGTCCAGACCGATCAGGTCGATCGCGGCCAGCGCCCGCTCACGGCGCTCGCGCGCGCCCACGCCCTGCGCTTCGAGACCCGCTTCCACGTTCTGCAGCACGGTGAGCCACGGGAACAGCGCGAAGGTCTGGAACACCATCGCCACGCCTTCGGCAGGCCCTTCGAGCGGCTTGCCGCGCCAGGTGACGTCGCCGGAGGTCGGCGAGATCAGGCCCGCGATGATGCGCAGCAGCGTGGACTTGCCCGAGCCCGAGCGGCCAAGCAGCCCGACGATCTCGCCCTCGCGCAGCTGGAGGTTGGCGTCGTCGAGCACGAGCAGTTCGCCCTGGGACTTGTTGAAGCCCCGGCACACGTCCTTCACGTTCAGGATTTCTTCGCCGAGGCGCGGCGGGTTCGGAGCCGTCTGCACATCGCCATGCGCGGCGCTCAGCGTCTTGGGGTTTTGCATCGCGTTACCTTCGATCATTCGTTGTTCGATCAGTCGTCGATCAGTCGAGCCGCAGACGGGACTCGGCATACGTGTACAGCGGGCGCCACAAGAGGCGGTTGAACAGCGTGACGAAGAGCGACATCACGGCAATGCCGAGAATGATCTTCGGGTAGTCGCCGGCCGCCGTCATCTGCGCGATGTAGGCGCCAAGGCCGTGCGCGACGACCTTCGTGTCGCCCCACTGTACGAACTCCGCGACGATACTCGCGTTCCACGCGCCGCCCGAGGCCGTGATGGCGCCCGTGACGTAGTACGGGAAAATGCCCGGGAGCATGGCCTGGCGCCACCATTGCCATCCGCGGATACGGAAGTTCTTCGCCGCTTCCTTGTAGTCGTTCGGATAGGCGCTGGCCCCTGCAACCACGTTGAACAGGATATACCACTGGGTGCCGAGCACGATGAGCGGTGACAGCCAGATGTCAGGGTTCAGGTGAAAGCGCACGATCACGATCACGAACACGGGGAACAGCAGATTCGCCGGGAACGCCGCGAGAAACTGCGCGAGCGGCTGGACCTTTTCGGCGAGCGCCGGGCGCAGGCCGATCAGCACGCCGAGCGGCACCCAGATCACCGAAGCGATGGCGATCAGCAGCAGCACGCGAAAGAGCGTGATGAAGCCGAGGCCGAGCACGTGCCACACCTCGTCGAGCGTCACGCCCGTGCGCACGAAGGCCACCACGCGCCACACCACGAACACGGTCAGCGCGATCACGAGCACGGCCCACACGGCATCGCCGATGCGCGCGCGCATACCGCCGCGCCCGCGCGCGACAGGCGCGGCGAACGTCACGTTCGGAAACGACGGCAGCTGGATCGGCATGCGCGCAGCCTTGGCGAAGAGCCAGCCGAGCGGCACTAGCAGTTGATGAATGAGGTGCGTGCGGCGAATGAGGTCGAGCAGCCACGATTCCGGCGCGTCGCCCGAGCTCGTGTTCTCCATGCGGAACTTGTCGGCCCACGCCACGAGCGGGCGGAACAGGAACTGATCGTACGCGAGAATCACGACGATCATCGCGAGGATCACCCAGCCCACCGCATGCAGGTTCTTCTCCGAAATGGCCTGCGCCAGATACGCGCCGATGCCCGGCAGCGTGATCGTGTTATTGCCCACCGTGATCGCTTCGGAGGCCACCACGAAGAACCAGCCGCCCGACATCGACATCATCATGTTCCAGATGAGGCCCGGCATCGAGAACGGCACTTCGAGCTTCCAGAAACGCTGCCATGCTGTCAGGTGAAAGCCGCGCGAGACTTCATCCAGATCGCGCGGCACCGTGCGCAGCGACTGGTAGAAGCTGAACGTCATGTTCCACGCCTGGCTCGTGAAGATCGCGAAGATCGCCGCGAGTTCAGCGCCGAGCACGCGCGAGGGAAAGAGCGCGAGGAAGAACGTGACCGTGAACGAGATATAGCCGAGCACCGGCACCGACTGCAGGATGTCGAGAATCGGCACGAGCAGCACGCCCGCGCGCCGGCTCTTCGCCGCGAGCGTGCCGTACACGAGCGTGAAGATCAGCGAGGCGACCATCGCCGCCAGCATGCGCAGCGTGGTGCGCATCGCGTACTCGGGCAGATTGGCCGGATCGAGCGAGATGACCTGGGTCTTGAGCGTGGCGATCGGCGCCATGGTCTCGTGAAAGCCCACGGCCGCCATCGCGATCAGGCCGATCATCAGCGGGAACGCCACGAAGTCCCAGCGGTTGGGCAGCACGCGCCACGCCGAGGCGTTGGCCGTGCGGTTCAGGTTGAAGCTGAACTCCATTCAGACGCCCTCCGCGACAGGTTTCAGGAAAGCGGACGCCATGGCGTCCGTGCCGCCGGACAGGCGTGGCACGTGCTGCAGGGACGGCGGATCGACAAGGGCAAGACGCATGGACACAGAATTTCGTTGGCGTTGATGACACGGCGACGATGCCGCGGTGGTACGCACCGCCCGCGCCGTCGTTGCAGCTGACGGCCGGCGGCTCGCGACTGGGCTTGCCTCGACTGAAACGGCACGACACTACTACAACCTTCATGACACTCACAACCGCGCCCCGTACACCGCGAAAGCCAGACCACGCGGGCTTTCGCGGCGCTTTCGCAGACCTTCTGGCGAGCTTCCAGAACGCGCCGCGCACGGCTTCTGGACGTCATCGTGATGACGTATCGATGACGCCTTGATGACATTGCGTGTCGTCGCTCCTGCCGCCGTCCTGGCACGTCATGGCCGCCGACGCCAGTAGGTGTCGTTTGGGCGTCGCTTGCGCGCCACACGCCAGCCCTCGCACGAACCCCGTGCGCGAAGCGGCAACGACGGCGCCCGGCGCCCCTTGCCGAGCGCTCATCGCCGCTCAACCCCACGTATGGCCGTGCTGACGGCATGCGGCTTGCATGTTTGCGATCCGCGCACGCCCCTGCGCCCTCACGCGCCGCCTCGCAACGCCGCGCCGCCGCTCCGAGAGCGGGTTCGCGCGCCCGTTTCGAGGGGTAAAATCGACGGGCTCCGTCTATGGCGCTTCGATGCCCCGGGGGCACCGATACCACGCCTCAATACCACTCACGAACCAGAAGGCCGATGAACAGGAGACTCTTGCGTCAGGCAGCCGGACCCCTCGGGGTCGTGGTGGTCGCGCTCGTCTGCTGGGCGGCGGCCGACTGGCTCGCGGACCGCATGGTCCGCCAGGAGTTCGAGGCGGCGCTCGCCGCACAGCGCCAGATGATGCGCTCGGTCGTGGACAACATGGCCGAAGTGATCGCAAGCGACCTCGCCATGTCGCGCGCCATTCCGGCGACGATGGCCGAAACGCGCGTCGTCCAGCAGGCGCTCACCGAGGCCGCGCATTATGCCGCGTCGAGCGATTCGACGGAACTGGCGCGGCGCAAGGAACTGCAAGGCGTGGCGGCGCTCGCCGGCGTCGACCGCTTCCTCCATGACGCCCAGGGCTTCTCCGGGCTCGATGCGATCTGGCTCGTCAACGCCAACGGCATCTGCATCGCGTCGAGCAACGCGCTCGAAAAAATCTCTTACGTCGGCGTGGACATGCGGCCGCGCGCGTATCTGAACGAAACGCTGCTAGGGGCATTCTCCGAAGCCTATGGCGTGGGGACGGCCAGCGGCGAGCCCGGCATTTTCGTTGCCGCGCCCGCCTACGACGACGGCCTGCTGGTCGGCGCCGTGGTCGCGAAGGTCAGCATCGCGCGGCTGCGCCACTGGGTCACGCACCCGGGCACCTTCGTCGCGGACAACAACGGCGTCATCATCATGGCCCATGACAGCGCGCTCGAAGGACGCGCCCTGCCGGGCTCGCACGTCGCGGAAATGAACGCGGTGGACCGCGTGAACACCTACTTGCGCGAGCTTTTTGCGCCGCTCGAGTTGCGCTCGGCCGCGAAAACCGCGCTGAGCGACGCGCCGTGGATCCCGCGAGCGGACGCCGCGCAAATGATCGACTTCCCGGGCCAACGCTCGCCTGCCCTCTATGAGCAACGAGGCGGCCTGAATTCCGGGCTCTCGGCGCATCTCGTGGATCCGGTCAATGCCTGGTCCGAGCTGATCGCGAACCACCAGCGCGACCGGCTCCTCATTTTCCTCACGCTCGCGGGCACGGCGGCCCTCGCGGCGGTGATCTCGGTCTCGTGGGTGCGCGAGCGGCGCCTGCACCACGCCAGCCGCGATCTCGCCGGACAACTGCAGGCCGCGAACGCACTGCTCGCCGCCGAGGCGCGCCACGACGCCCTGACCGGCGCACTCTCGCGGCGCTACTTCCTCGACCTGCTGCGCCGCGAGATCGACGCGGCCTACGCGGCCGGTACGCCGCTGTGCATGGCGATCGCCGACCTCGACTACTTCAAGCAGATCAACGACCGCTTCGGCCATCCGGCGGGCGACCGCGCGCTCCAGCATTTCGTGGAAACCTGCCGCGCCGAACTGCGTGCCGACGACGCCGTCGGGCGTCTGGGCGGCGAGGAGTTCGGCATCCTGTTGCCCGCAACCTCGCTCGCCACGGGCCAGGCCGTGCTCGACCGCCTGCGCCAGCAGGTCGGCAAGCGCATTTGCGCGGACCTCCCCGAGGAGGCGAGCGTGAGCGTGAGCATCGGCGTGACCGAGCTTGCCGCCGCGCAGGATCAGCCCGAGCGTCTGATGAGCCGCGCTGACCTCGCGCTCTACATGGCGAAGGCAGCCGGTCGCGACCGTTGCGAGGCCATGACGGCCGAGGGCGTCGTGCCGCCGCGCGCCGCGGCGCCAACCTGGTGAGCGCGCAACGAACTGGCGCGGCATACCCTACGAAACAAGCCCGTATCCGTCTGCGGGACTCGGTCAGCTCAACCGGCGAGGCGCGGTATCATGGAACAAACGGTGCGCGCCTATCCGTGCGGCGCGCATGAGTCAAACCGCGCCACTTCGGTGTTCCGCACAAATCTGGAGGCATGCATGAAGGGAAATCTGGTCATTGTCTGCCGCGATCAGGATGCGCTCGCGTTCGACCAGTTGATGGTCGAGTACGGCGCGTTCCAGACGCGCCTGTCATCGACCGCGTGGTACCTGAAACTCGACACCACGCCCGAGCTGATTCAGGAAGAGATCCTTGCCCGCCTCGGCAAGTACACCACGCACTATATCTTCGAGGCCGACACCGTGACCTACAACACGGTGGACAACGACGCCGCCGCCGCGCTCGACACGCTTTTCACGGCCTGAAGCGGCTGCGTCTGGCTTCATCTGGTATCACGTAGCGTCGCTGAGGCGGCGCTTTCGGACGCAACGCCGGCTCCCTGCAACACCGAGTCAGAACCCACGTCACACCTATGCGGCCCTGCCCCACCCGAGCGGTGCGGGCTCCCGCAAGCCGCTCAACCTCGCATTACCAGATCTGCGCCGCTTCGGTGACGGTGCGCTCCACCACGTCGAACGCAAACGTCATGCGCACCGCAAGGCCGCCGCTTTCGCCGTTGCCGATCGAGAGCTCTCCGCCCGCACGGCGCACGAGGCGCTCGACGATCGCAAGGCCAAGGCCGCTGTGGCCGTTGCCGCCGCGCGCGGGGTCGAGCCGCACGAACGGCCGGCTTGCCTGCGTGAGATCCTGGTCGGGAATGCCCGTGCCGTGGTCGCGCACGGTGAGCGAAAAGCCCGTTGCCCCGCGCTCGCTCTCGATCACGACAGGAGGCGCGCCATACGCATGGGCGTTGTCGAGCAGGTTCGAGACCACGCGCTCGAGCGTGGCCGCAGGCAGACGAAACTCAGGACCCGCGTGCAGGCGCGTTTCGATCGCGATCATTTCGCCGTTCGCCGTACGGTGGTTGCGCGCAATGCGCTCGCACTGATCGTCGACCTCGACGGGCTCGCTGCGATCGGCGCCGTCGTGCGCGAACACGAGGAACTGGTCGACGATGTGCGCCATCGACTCCACGTCGCGTACTACGCCGTCGCGCACCCTTTGTTCGTCCATCATTTCGGCGCGCAGGCGCAGCCGCGCAAGCGGCGTCTTCAGATCGTGCGCCACGCCAGCCAGCATGACGGCGCGGTCTTTCTCGGTGCGCTCGACTTCCTTGACCATCTGATTGAAGCCCAGCGTGAGCTGGCGCAACTCACGCGGCCCGCGCTCGGGCACGGGCGGCACCGGCTCGCCCCGGCCAAAGCGGCCCACGGCCTGCGCGAGCGCGCTCAAAGGCTGCTGCAGCATCCACGCGGCCACGAGCGCCGCGATCACGGCGGTGGCGAAAATGGTGATGACCCAAGGCAGAAGTTTGTCGAGCGGCCGCATGATGCGCAACGGCTGGCCCGGCACGACGATCCAGCGTGCATCCTGCGGCCCGCGCACCCAGAGCGTGGGCGGCCCGCCGGGCGCCCCGAGACGCACGTCGGTACCGGGCGGCATGCGTTCGCGCACGTCGTCGATGAAACGCCGCAGCGGTTCAGGCAAATGTTCGGTGGCCGGCGGCACGGCACGGCTTGCCGGGTCGATCAGCTGCACGCGCGAAGGCAGCGGCTGGTCGGGCTCGCGCTGGACGTGCTGGCGCACCGCGTCGACGAGGAAGGTCGCTTCCTCGACGGCGTAGCGCGTTTGCATCTGGTTGTGTTCGACGCGCATGAGCGTAAACCAGGCGACATGCGACACCAGCAGAACGCCGATGAAGATGACCGCGAGGCGCCCGAACAGCGAATCAACCGGCCGGCGCATGGTTGCCCTGCTCTCCGTCGGGAACGAACACGTAGCCGCGGCCGCGCACGGTCTGGATGAAGCGCGGCGTGGACGGGTCGCTTTCGAGAATGCGCCGCAGACGCCACACCTGAACGTCGATGCCGCGATCGGTGCCGTCGTACTCGGGACCGTGCAGCAACTCCAGCAGGCGCTCGCGCGTGAGCGTGCGCATGGGGTGGTTCACGAAAATCTTCAGAAGCGCGAACTCGCTGCCCGACAGCATGATGGGCTTGCCTTCCTGCTGCAGCGTGCGCGACTGGAAGTCGAGCGTGAAGCGGCCGAACGCGTACGGCTCGCGCTGCTCGGGCGCCGCGGCCGAAGGCACCGTGCGGCGCCGGCGCAGCACCGCCTGCACGCGCGCGAGCAGCTCGCGCGGGTTGAACGGCTTGCCGAGGTAGTCGTCCGCACCGAGTTCGAGGCCGACGATGCGGTCCACGTCGTCCGCGCGCGCCGTGAGCATGATGACGGGGATGTCGTCGCCGGACGCGCGCAGCTTGCGCAGCGCGGTCAGGCCGTCCACGCCCGGCATCATCAGGTCGAGCACGATCAGGTCGGGGCGCTCGCGCTCGAGCCGCCGCTCCAGCGAGCCGGCGTCGTGCAGCACCGAGACTTCCATGCCCTGGCGCGCCAGATAGTCGCGCAGGAGGTCGCGTAGTTCGAGGTCGTCGTCGACGACAAGGATTTGAGTAGCCATGGGATGAAGTGTAACGCGCGCGCGCGGGCCGTTTGCTTACAGCTCTTCCAGCTGGGTTACGAGGTGTTACCGCGAAAGGCGCGTGTAATGTCGCGTAATCTCGGCGGCTTGCCGCGTAACACGCGCCACCCGCGGGGTCGATACGCTAGGGACACCGGTTGCGAGCGCCACCACTTCCGAAAAGCGCCGCACCAGACCGGATAAAACCCTCAGGATTTGTCAGGAGCATCACCATGTACAAGACGACTTCGCGCCTTCTCGCTATCGCCGCTGCCTCGCTCGCGCTCACCCTCGGCGCCACCGCGGCCAACGCCCAGACGCCGCCCCCGGGCGGTCCCGGCATGATGCATCACGGCCCCGGCATGCACGGCGACTTCATGCTCGGCTTCAAGAAGCTGCACGACAAGCTGAATCTGAACGCCGCGCAAGAAAAGCAATGGCAGGCCGCGCTCGACACGATGAAGCAGAACGGCCAGGCCATGCGCAAGAATCATGAACAGATGAAGCAGCAGTTCGATTCGATGAAGAACCAGCCGATCCTCGACCTGAACGCCATGCACACGGCGCACGAGCAGATCGAGCAGCAGAACCAGCAGCTGCGTGAGCAAACCACGCAAGCGTGGCTCGCCTTCTACAACGGCCTGAACGACCAGCAGAAGACGACCGTGAGTACGGCGATCAAGGAGCGCTTCGCGAAGATGGAACAGCGCCACGAGCAGATGCGCCAGCGCTGGGAACAGCACCACAAGGGCGGCGCTTCGGCACCGGCCGCACCGCAGTAAGCGGCTCGCCAATACGCCAATGCGCGACAAAGCGCCGCGGGATTCGCACCCCGCGGCGCTTTTTTCATGGAAGAGGCGTTTGCCTGCCCCTCGCGATCAAACGCTCAGGCGAGGTCGAACAGCAGCACTTCGGCCGCCGCGCCGTTCGCGAGCGCGACTCCCGCCTCGGCTTCGATCATCGCGGCATCGCCCGCTTCGAGGCGCTGGCCGTTCACATCCAGCGCGCCGCGCGCGACATGCAGATAAACGCGCCGCCCGGCGGGCACCGCGTACTCGACGCGCTCCTCGCCGTCCACGAGTCCCGCATAGATCGAGGCATCCGACTGCACGGTCACCGAGCCGTCCCGCCCGTCGGGCGAGGCGACGAGGCGCAGCCGCCCGCGCTTGTCGGCGTCGTCGAAGCGCTTTTCCTCGTAGCCCGGCGCCCCGCCGCGTTCGCGCGGCAGCAGCCAGATTTGCAGCAGGTGCGCTTCCTCTTCCTTCGAACCGTTGAACTCGCTGTGCATCACGCCCGTGCCGGCGCTCATGCGCTGCACGTCGCCGGGGCGGATGGTCGAACCGTTGCCCATGCTGTCGCGGTGCGCGAGCGCACCGGAAAGCACGTAGGTCACGATCTCCATATCGCGGTGGCCGTGCGCCCCGAAGCCCTGGCCGCCCGCGATGCGGTCGTCGTTGAGCACCCGTAGCGCACCGTAGTGCATATGCGCTTCGTCGAAATAGTCGGCAAACGAAAAGCTATGGTACGAATCGAGCCAGCCGTGGTTGGCGTGGCCGCGTTCGTCGGCGCGTCGGATGCTCAGCATGGCAATTCTCCGGTCAATCATGTCGATGTCCGAAGGTAAGGGCGGCGGCCCGCTTGCACAACCCGCAACGGCGAACCGCATCGTTTCGCCAGCGACATCAATGGGCTGCGCTGACGGCATCGCCCTCCGTCAGACTGGCACACCCTCCGGCTTCGGGTAAAATACCGCGCTTTTCGGCCAGCGCGTGCGCGATGGCCCGGGTTGGATAACCCGGGGCGGCGGCCCCGCCTCGCCAGTGCGCGTAGCCGCCGGTGCATAAGTGCGCTCCGCTTTCCGACCCGCATTTTTGATCGCCTAGAATGGCGGCCAACGGCCACGAGCCATCGCCGCCCCGCTTCGGCCGCGCGCCCCTTACCGCGCCGCGCCGCCCGTATCAGCCGTGCATGGGAGCGCAGTTAGTGCCAAAGCACTCACTGCGGCTCGACAGGAGAATGATGAAGAAGTTTGCAGTGTGCGTGGCGCTGGCCCTGATCGCGGGCAGCGCCGCCGCCAAAGAATGGAAGACAGTGCGCATCGGCGTGGACGCCAGCTACGCGCCGTTCGAGTCCAAAGCGCCGAACGGGCAGATCGTCGGCTTCGATGTCGACCTCACGAAAGCCCTGTGCGCGCGCATGAACGTGAAGTGCGTGTGGGTCGAGAACGACCTCGACGGCATCATCCCGGCGCTCCAGGCCCGCAAGTTCGACGCGATCGTGTCGTCGCTGACCATCACGCCGCAGCGCGCCCAGAGAATCGACTACTCCGCGAAGATGTTCGATGCGCCCGCACGCATGCTCGCGCGCACGGGCTCGCCGCTCTTGCCTGTGCCGGCCTCGCTCAAGGGCAAGAACGTCGGCGTCGAACAGGGCTCGACCCAGGAAGCGTACGCGAAGGCGCACTGGGCGCCGCAGGGTGTGAACGTGATCTCGTACCAGAATCAGGATCAGGTCTACCAGGATCTGATCGCCGGGCGCCTCGACGCCACGCTGCAAGACGAGGTCCAGGCCGACTTTGGCTTCCTGAAAACGCCGCGCGGCAAGGGTTTCGCGTGGGCGGGCCCAGAAGTGGAAGACCCGGCGACGATTGGTGACGGCACGGCGATCGGCTTGCGCAAGGACGACGCCGACCTGAAGGCGAGGTTCAACACGGCACTGGCCGCGATTCATGCCGATGGCACGTTCGACAAGATCGCGAAGCAGTACTTCGACTTCGATATCTACAAGGGCAAGTGAACGGGAACGCACACGCAGGTAAATAAACGACGAGACATTACCGCTCGCGCCTCGCGCCAGGACGCTTGAAGCCGGGGGCGCCTGGCCGGGGGCGCCTGGCCGGGGGCGCCAAGCCCCGGGGGCTCCCCGATAGACCGCCACCGGGCTTCGTATACAGTCACAGGCGCAGTCTCAGGCGCGCTCACGAGCGCAATTGCACCGGCCACGCGCGCGTACGCAACACCGCGCAAAACACCGCGCGGCCATGAACGGATTTGAACCGCGGCACACAAACGCCGCGCCTTTCGCGGTGTGAGAAACGCACCGTCAAGGACTTGCCCATGTTTCTTCAAGGCTACGGCCCGCTGATCCTCGCCGGCACCTGGCAGACCGTCAAGCTCGCCGTGCTGTCGCTCGCGCTCTCGTTCGTGCTCGGGCTGATCGGCGCGGCGGCCAAGCTGTCCAAAAACCGCGTCGCGCACGGCGCGGGCACGCTCTACACCACGCTCATTCGCGGCGTGCCCGATCTCGTGCTCATGCTGCTGCTCTTCTACAGCATCCAGATCTGGCTGAACGACCTGACCGACATGCTCGGCTGGGATCAGATCGACATCGACCCGTTCCTCGCGGGCGTGGTCGTGCTCGGCTTCATCTACGGCGCGTACTTCACCGAGACCTTCCGCGGCGCGTTCATCGCGGTGCCGCGCGGCATGCTGGAGGCGGGTCACGCCTACGGCATGACGAACTGGCAGGTGTTCACGCGCATCATGTTCCCGCAAATGATGCGCTTCGCGCTGCCCGGCATCGGCAACAACTGGCAGGTGCTCGTGAAGTCCACGGCGCTCGTCTCGATCATCGGTCTCGCCGACGTCGTGAAGGCCAGCCAGGACGCCGGCAAGGGCACGCTGCGGTTCTTCTTCTTCACGCTGCTCGCCGGCGCGATCTATCTCGTCATCACCACGGTCTCCAACTTCGTGCTGATGTATCTCGACAAGCGCTACTCCACCGGTGTGCGCAAGGCGGATCTCTGAATCGCGCGAGGCCAAGACCATGCAAGACTTCGTCCAACTGATCCAGCAGTACTGGCGCAACTACCTCTTCTCCGACGGCTACCACTTCAGCGGCGTGGTCATCACGCTGTGGCTGCTTGTCATCTCGATCGGGCTCGGCTTCTGCCTCTCGGTGCCGCTCGCCGTTGCGCGCGTCTCGAAGAAGAAGTGGCTCGCCGGACTCGTGTGGCTTTACACGTATATTTTCCGCGGCACGCCGCTCTACGTGCAGTTGCTGCTGTGCTACACGGGCCTCTACAGCCTCGAGATCGTGCGCAACCACGAACTCACGAGCGCGTTCTTCCGAAGCGGCATGAACTGCACGCTGCTTGCGTTCACGCTCAACACCTGCGCGTACACCACCGAAATCTTCGCGGGCGCGATCAAGGCCACGCCCTATGGCGAGATCGAAGCCGCGCGCGCGTACGGCATGTCGCAGTTCACGCTGTACCGCCGCGTGATCCTGCCTTCGGCGCTGCGCCGCGCACTGCCCTACTACAGCAACGAAGTCATCTTGATGCTGCACGCAACGACCGTGGCCTTCACGGCCACCGTGCCGGACATCCTGAAGATCGCGCGCGACGTGAACTCGGCAACTTACCAGTCGTTCGGCGCGTTCGGCATCGCCGCCCTGCTGTACCTGATCATTTCTTTCACGCTCGTGTGGCTGTTCCGCCGCGCCGAGCGCCGCTGGCTCGCATACCTGCGACCGCAAGGCAAGTGAGCCCGCTAGAGGTCAATTGATGAATTCCCAGAAGCAGAAGCTGTTCGTCGACTCCATCCACAAGAAGTACGGCGACAACGAAGTCCTCAAGGGCGTGTCCCTGAAAGCCAATGCAGGCGATGTGATCAGCGTGATCGGCTCGTCCGGATCGGGCAAGAGCACGATGCTGCGTTGCGTCAACTTCCTCGAGCAACCCAACGCGGGGCGCATCGTAGTGGACGGCGAGGAAGTCGCCACGCGCGCCGACAAGCGCACGGGCGCGCTGCACCCCGCCGACGCGAAGCAGCTCCAGCGCGTGCGCACCAAACTCGCGATGGTGTTCCAGCACTTCAACCTGTGGTCGCACATGTCGGTGCTCGAGAACGTGATCGAGGCGCCGGTGCACGTGCTGGGCCTGTCGCGCAAGGAAGCCGAAGATCGCGCACGCACCTATCTGGAGAAGGTCGGTCTCGCGCCGCGCGTGGAGAAGCAATACCCGTCGCACCTCTCGGGCGGTCAGCAGCAACGCGTGGCGATTGCCCGCGCGCTCGCCATGCACCCCGACGTCATGTTGTTCGACGAGCCGACCTCGGCGCTCGACCCGGAACTCGTGGGCGAAGTGCTCAAGGTCATGCAGAAGCTCGCCGAAGAAGGCCGCACGATGATCGTGGTCACGCACGAAATGGGTTTCGCGCGCAACGTTTCGAACCACGTCATGTTCCTGCACAAGGGACTCGTGGAGGAAGAAGGCAACCCGGCCGAGGTATTCGCCAATCCGAAGAGCGAGCGCCTGCGCCAGTTCCTTTCGGGCAGCCTCAAGTAAGACGACTCGCAGGCCCGCCGCCTTTCGGCGATGTAGTAAAAGTAGTATTACAAGGCGCTTACAGCGCCTTTTCTTTTTGGGTCTTTTCCCCTCGAAAAGCTGTCCGTTTTCGCTCAAAAACGGCGTTTTTCGCATTACTCCTTGTGAAATCACTCGTCAATAGTGGCAATCCTGAACTTAGCCAGTAAATTGACGTGAGTCCCTTATCCCGTAAGGCTTTCGATCTATTTGTAGTACCTCTCTGACCACCATCCAGGAAGACCATATTGCAATTTGACGACACCCTGGGGTGCGAGCACGAATTAGTTCGCCAGCGCGGACCTTTTTTGCTAAATTAGTAACCAAAGTAGCAAAACAAAGTTCATTAAAAGTAGTTTCACTTCAAAAAGAACGGGAGATGCCAGTCAACCAGGGGACCTGCAAGACGACCCAGCCCGGGTCATGCAGCGGCACCAGCCCGTACGCCGGTCCTCGGGGTAATTCTCCCTCACGCGACGATTTCTGTTCGCGGCGCCGCCAAGCGCACGGACGTCTTTCGCAGTACTAAGGTTGACTCTTTGACAGGGTATGGAGGAGAAGATGAAGAAAGCTTTGCTCGCCGCAGCACTGATGTCGGCTGGCGTGATCGCGCATGCACAAAGCAGCGTCACGCTCTACGGCCGCCTCGACATGGGTGTGGCGTATATGAACGGCATCGGTGCAGGCACCGGCGCGAACGGTCAAGCCACCCACGGCTCCAGCCAGGTTCAACTCGAAAGCGGCTACTGGGGCACCAGCCTCTGGGGCATGAAGGGCGTTGAAGACATCGGTGGCGGCAACAAGGTTCTGTTCCACCTGGAAGGCAGCTTCAGCACGGCTAACGGTTCGCTCGGCTCGGCCGGCTCGCTCTGGAATCGCTGGGCGACTGTCGGTGTCGCGAACGACCAGTTCGGTACGCTGCTCGCTGGCCGCATGCTGTTCATCTCCAACGGCATTTGGGACTTCGACCCGTTCGGTCAGTCGAACTGGTCGTCGGCTTCGATGGTCCGTGGCCGCAACTGGCCGCAATCGAGCAACAACATTTCGTACCAGTCGCCGAACTGGATGGGCTTCGACGTGTACGGCCAGTACGCGTTCTCGAACGCGACGAACTGGAACGGCAACGGTTCGACGTCGCAAGGTCGCGAAGCTGGCCTGCAGCTCACCTACACGAGCTCGCTGTTCCAGATCCGCGGTCTGTATGACGAAATCCGCAATCCGGACAACGGCTCGCTGGGCGGTACGTATGCCACCAACGGCCTGAACGGCGGCCTGATACCGACCGGCTCCACCCAGGCCAACGGCAACGGCGTGTTCGCGTATTCGCGTGACTACATGGCCATGTTCAACCTGTTCCTCGGCGCATTCAAGGTTCAGGGCGGCTACGAAGCCATCCGTTCGTCGGGCATGAACCCGGGCATCATCGGTCAGCCGACCACGCTTGACCACGAATGGGGCGGTGTGACGTGGCAAATGACGCCGGCTGCAGCGCTGATCGCCGCGGTCTACCACGTCAATGCGAACAACGGCGGCGGCAACGCGACGCTGTACACGATCGGTGGTTCGTACAACCTGTCCAAGCGCACGCTGCTCGACATCCAGGCAGGCACGGTGCAGAACAGCAAGACGGCCAACTTCGGCCTGAACGCCAACAACTTCGGTACGGCGGCCGCAACCGGCAACCCGCTCCCGGGCCACAGCCAGGTTGGCGTGTACGCAGGTATCCAGCACTCGTTCTAATTTGAAGCGAGTGTAGACAGAACAGCTACATCGACGTTTTCACGCTGCTGCGAGAGGCGCGTATCGGTGCGATGTCCGAAAGGGTATCGCACCGTTTTTTATGCTGGGGACGGGCTGCGAAAGCGGCGCCGTCCCCTTTTCTATTGGTGCATCCGGTGCTTCGGGTACTTCGAGGGCGAAAAGCCGGCGGCCTCAAACCGCTGCTTCGTTCTCCTCGCCCGTGCGGATGCGGATCACGCGTTCCACGTCGGTCACGAAGATCTTGCCGTCGCCGATCTTGCCCGTGCGCGCAGCACCGATGATCGCGTCGATCACCTGGTCGGCCTGATCGTTCGCGACCACCACCTCGATCTTGACCTTCGGCAGGAAGTCGACCACGTATTCGGCACCGCGGTACAACTCCGTATGGCCCTTCTGGCGGCCGAAGCCCTTGACCTCGGTGACGGTCAGGCCCGTGAGGCCCACTTCGGCGAGCGCCTCGCGCACTTCGTCGAGCTTGAACGGTTTGATCACGGCAGTAATGCGTTTCATGGCGAACCTCGTCTCGTTATCGGATTAGTCGGAAATTTCGGAACCTATCGGGATTCTACGCTGTGCGGCCAGGACTCACGCCGAGGGCTTGCCCGCGCTCGCTTCGTCGGGCACGCGCTCCAGATCGGCGAGCCACACCAGCGACTCCGAATCGCTCGGCGCGCGCCAGTCGCCGCGCGGCGAGAGCGAACCGCCCGAGCCGACCTTCGGCGAATTCGGCACGCAGGTGCGCTTGAACTGGCTCTGGCGGAAGAAGCGGTCGAGGAAAATGCGCAAATTGCGCTTGATCGCCGTGAGGTCGTACTGGTTGCGCACGACTTTCGCGTTCTCGGGCCACGCCCCGGCTTCCCGGTCGCCCCACGCATGACGCGCAAGGAACGCCACCTTCGAAGGCGTGAAGCCGAAGCGCAGCGTGTAGTAGAGGTTGAAGTCCTGAAGCTCGTATGGGCCGATCGTGCTCTCGGTTTTCTGCTCGGGCGCGCCATCGGACTTGCCCGGAATCAGCTCCGGGCTGATGTCGGTGGCGAGAATCGCCTCGAGCACGTCGCGGCCGCTCTCCCCGTTCTGACCAATCTGCCCCGTTTCGGCCACCCAGCGCACGAGATGCGTGATGAGCGTCTTCGGCACGCTCGCGTTCACGTTGTAGTGCGACATGTGATCGCCCACGCCGTACGTGCACCAGCCGAGCGCGAGCTCGGAGAGATCGCCTGTGCCGATCACGATCGCGTGATTGAAGTTGGCAAGGCGGAACAGGTGATTCGTGCGCTCGCCGGCCTGCACGTTTTCGAAGGTGATGTCGTAGGTTTCCTTGCCTTCCGAATACGGATGGCCGAGGTCTTCGAGCATCTGCATGCAGCTCTGGCGAATGTCGATTTCGCGCGCCGTACAGCCGACGAGCGCCATCAGCTCGCGCGCCTGGCGCAGCGTGCGCTCGCTCGTGGCGAAGCCGGGCATGGTGTAAGCGAGGATGTTCGCGCGCGGCAGTCCGAGGCGATCCATCGCCTTCGCGCACACGAGCAGTGCGTGCGTGGAGTCGAGCCCGCCCGAGACGCCAATCACCACTTTCTTGATGCCCGCCTGCGAAAGCCGCTGCACGAGCGCCTGCACCTGGATGTTGTAGACCTCGTTGCAGCGCTCGTCGCGGCGCTTGGGATCCGCCGGCACGTAGGGGAAGCGCTCCACGCGGCGCGACAGCGCGAGCGTTTCGCGCGCCCAGGCGCCCTCGCCCGCCAGCTCGCAAGCAATCACGCGGAACTTCGCGACCTCATCGGCGTGACGGCGAACCGAATCGCCGAACGTGGTCTGGCGGATGCGCTCCTGTTGCAGCCGTGCGAGATCGACGTCGGCGAAGATCAGCTGCGAGTCGTCCGGAAAACGCTCCGATTGCGCGAGCAACTCGCCGTTTTCGCACACGAGCGCGTGCCCGTCCCAGGCCATGTCGGTGGTCGATTCGCCCTTGCCCGCCGAGGTATAGAGGTACGCCGCGAGACAACGCGCCGACTGTTGCGACACCAGCTGCTGCCGGTAGCCCGCCTTGCCCACCACGACGTTCGACGCCGATAGATTCACGAGCACCGAAGCGCCCGCGAGCGCCGCGAACGACGACGGCGGAATGGGCACCCAGACGTCCTCGCAGATCTCCACGTGAAAACGCAGACCCGCGAGCTGCGGCACATCGAACAGCAGCGACGCGCCGAACGGCACGTCCGCGCCGGCGAGACGCACGGTGTCGGTGCTCGCGACATCGGCGGGACTGAATTGGCGCGGCTCGTAGAATTCGCCGTAGTTCGGCAGGAAGCTTTTCGGCACGACGCCCGCCACACGTCCGCCTGCCACCACGGCGGCGCAGTTGAAGAGCGAGTGGCCCGCGCGCACCGGCAACCCGACGATCATGACGAGCTGCAGCGTGGCCGAGGCTTCCACGATCTGCGCGAGCGCGCGCTCGCAGGCGTCGAGCAGCGCTTGCTGATGGAACAGGTCGTCGCAGGTATAGGCCGAAAGGCCAAGCTCGGGAAACGCGACAAGCACTGCGCCCTGCGCGGCGGCCTCGCGCGCGAGCGCGAGCGTCTCGGTGGCGTTGAATGCGGGATCGGCCACACGGCAGCGGGGTACGCCCACGGCCACGCGCGCAAAGCCGTGCGTATAGAGATTGAAGAAACGCTCTTTCATTTCGATAACCTTGAGGCGGGCGCGCTGCGCACGTCAAGCGCGCGCTCTGACGTTGGGGCTGCTCGATGTCGCCGCTGCACGAGACGCGGCGGTCCTCACCCGCTCGGGACGTTTGCTTTACCATGACCGTTTGCCGCGGCAGGCGCTGTTGAAACACCCACGCCGCTTCCCACGCCAACGGGCACGCAAGTTGAAACAGGAACATTTCGATTATCGCACGGGCATCCTCGGCTCACCGTCCGAGGTCGACGCCGCCGAATGGAACGCGCTGCTCGCGCGCCAGGCGCAGCCGACGCCCTTTTTGCGCCACGAATTCCTCGCGGCGCTCGACGCCACGCGCTGCACCACGCCGGACGAGGGCTGGGCCGCGCAGTTCGTCACGCTCACCGACACGCGCACGGGGCGCCTCGCCGCCGCCGCGCCGGTGTATCTCAAGGGGCACTCGTACGGGGAATACGTGTTCGACTGGGCGTGGGCCGACGCCTACAAGCGCAACGGCCTCGAGTACTATCCAAAGCTCCTGTGCGCCGTGCCGTTCACGCCGGTACAGGGCACGCGCCTGATCGCTGCCGACGCAACCGCGCGCCGTCATCTGGCCGCCACGCTGCTCGCCTTCGCGGAGCAGGCCGACGTCTCGTCGCTGCACGTGCTCTTTCCGACCACCGAAGACGCTGAGGCGCTGACCGACCTCGGCATGATGCAGCGTGAAGGCGTGCAGTTTCACTGGCTCAACGACGGCTATCGCGAGTTCGAGGACTTCCTCTCGACGCTTGAGCAGAAGAAGCGCAAGAACATCCGCGCGGAACGCCGCAAGGTGCGCGAAGCGGGCGTGACGATGCGGCGCGTGCGCGGCGAGGACATCAGCGATGCCGAGTGGCGCTTTTTCAGCCGCTGCTACCGGCAGACGTACCGCGAGCATTTCTCTTCGCCGTATCTGAATCTCAACTTCTTTCGCACGATCGGCGAGACGATGCCGGAAAATCTGCTGCTCGTGATCGCCGAGCGCGAAGGCGAGCCGATCGCGAGTTCGCTCGTGGTCTGGCAGCGCGGCGAGAATGGCCAGGGCGGCACGCTCTATGGCCGCTACTGGGGCGCGCTCGAACACGTGCCCTGCCTGCACTTCGAGACCGCGTACTATCAGCCGCTCGAATTCTGCATCGAGGAAAAGCTCGATGTGTTCGAAGGCGGTGCGCAAGGCGAACACAAGATGGCGCGCGGTTTCCTGCCCACGGCCACGCGCTCGGCGCACTGGCTCGCCCACCCTGCGTTCTCCGATGCCGTTGCGCGCTTTCTCGAAAGCGAGACGAACCATATTCACGCGTATATGCACGAGCTCAACGAGCGCAATCCTTTTCGTGCCTGATACCCCTGCTGCATGTGGACGTCCCGCGCGCCACATGCACTGAAACGCCCTCGCCTATTACGAACGATCATCGCTTCCACAACTATGCCGTGGTTCCTCTACATGCTCGAATGCGCGGACGGCAGCGTCTATACGGGCATCGCCATCGACGTCGCCGCCCGCTTCGCCCAGCACGCGAGCGGCACGGGCGCGCGCTACACGCGCTCGCGCAAGCCAGTCCAGGTGCTCGCGCAGTTCGAGTTCGCCGACCGTGCGCGTGCATCGAGCGCCGAATACTGGGTCAAACGCCTGACCCCGCGCGAGAAGCGCGCGCTTGCGGCCGGCGCGCGCACGCTCGAATCGGTCCTGCCTCCGCCACCCCCTGATACGACCCCGGACGCCGAAGCGTCGGAATGAGCAGGCCGAGCAAACGTCTTGCCGCGCGGGCGTTTGCTCTTTTCGTCGAACGCACCGCGTAAAGCCTAAAGCCGCCCGCAGCCTCCGCCGTTATTGCGCACAAGACGCCGGTCTTAGCCCCCGGCGTGCGCTCTCATTTCACCTCGGACGGGGCCGGTGAGGCATGAAGAGACCGATTAAAACGGAGACGAGCCGGCTCGCCCCCGGTTGGCACGGGTTGCGGCGCACGACCGCGGTCCTGCTGCCGCTATGGCTGCTCGCCGCCGTCATGGCGCTGATCGCCGCGGCCAGCCTCGCGATCATGTCGATCCTGCTGGCCTATGTGGCGGGAGAAAGCAGCTGGTCGAAGGGCCAGAAGGACGCCGTTCACGCCCTCGAGCGCTATGCGCGCACCGGTGACGAAGCGGATTACCGCACCTTCCTCTCCGGCATTGCCGTGCCGCTCGGCGACCGCGCGGCCAAACTGGAAATGAACCGCGCGCGGCCGGACACCGCGGCGATCCGGCACGGCTTCGAGCTGGGCCGCATTGCGCCCGACGATATCGACGGCATGACCTGGGGCTACCGCACGCTCAAGAACACGCCGTGGATGCGCCCGGCCGTGGCGTTCTGGGACATCGGCGACCACTTTATTCTGCGTCTGGCCGATACGGGCGAACGCCTGCACGCGCTCGTGCAGGCGGGCGGGCTGCACGCGCCTCAGTCCGCCAGCCTCGTGCGCGAGCTGCGCGAGATCGACAGCCAGCTCGCCCCCATCGAAAGCGGCTTTTCCCGTTCGCTCGACGACGCGGCGCGCGCCACGCGCTCGCTCCTCACGCTTGCGCTCGCCGCCTCCGCCATCGGGCTGCTCGGCGTGTTCTCGCACTTCATCCGCCGAGCGCTTGCGCGCAGCGACCGCCTCGAAGCCGAGGTTCGCAAGAACGAGGAGCGCCTCACGCTAGGCTTCGAAGGCATCAACGCCGGGCTCTGGGACTGGGAGGTCGGCAGCCGCCAATGCTACTTCTCGAACTGGCTCTACGAACAGCTCGGCTATGACGTGGGCACGCGCTTCGAAAGCGATACCGGCCTCACGCAGCTCGTCCATCCCAACGACCTCACGCTCGTGCGCCACGCGTTGCGCCAGCACCTGGCGCGCGCCACGCCATTCGACGTGGAATTTCGTCTGCGCACGCTCGCGGGCAGCTACTGCTGGTGCCGCGCGCGCGGCCAGGCGGTGCGTGACGCACGCGGGCGCGCCGTGCGCATGGTCGGCTGCCTGTTCGATATCACCGAACTGAGGACGGCTGAAGCGAAGGCCTATACCGAACGCGAACTGGCGGAGGTCACGCTGGCCTCGATCGGCGAAGCGGTGATCCGCACCGATGAGAACGCGCGCGTGACCTATTGCAACGCCGTGGCCGAACGCATGCTCGGCCGCGCGGCTGCCGATATGCTCGCGCAACCGTTCGACGCAATCTGCGATCTGCGCAACGATGCGCACGAAGCGCAACGCTTCGAGATCCTGATCAATTCACGCGCGACGGGTGCGACGGACAACACAGGCGGCGCGACACTCCACGTGATGCGTCCGAACGGCTCGCGCCTCGCGGTCGACTACTCGGTGTCGAAGCTGCGCGACGTGCAGCGCCGTGTGATCGGCACGGTCATCGTGCTCTACGACGTGAGCGCGCTACGCGAACACGCTGCCCGCCTCGCCTACCAGGCGACCCACGACGAACTCACCGACATCTACAACCGCCGCGAATTCGAGCGGCGTCTCGCCGCGCTGCTCGACGACGGCGGCAGTGCGCAGCCGGGGCAGCCAGGACAGCCCGGCCACGCGGTCATGTTCCTCGACCTCGACCAGTTCAAGGTCGTCAACGATACGTGCGGACACTCGACCGGCGACGAACTGATCCGCCAGGTCTGCCGCGTGCTCAAAAGCGAGTTGCGCGGCGAAGACATCATTGCGCGCCTGGGCGGCGACGAATTCGGCGTCGTGCTGCCGCACTGCACGGCCGCGCACGCGTCGATGCTCGCGGAGAACCTGCGCGCGGGCATTGCCGCGATCCGCTTCACGGGTGCCGGCCGCATCGTGCAGACGAGCGTGAGCATCGGACTGGTCGGCGACGCGGCGGGCCTCCTGTCCGTGAAGGAAGTGATGAAGGCCGCGGACGTGGCCTGCTACATGGCCAAGAAGAAAGGCCGCAACCGCGTGCACCGCTTTCGCTACGACGACGAGGAACTCTCGCAAACGCACGCGCAGATGGCGTGGGTCTCCGATATCAAGGCCGCGCTCGAAAACGGCCAGTTCTGCCTGTTCGGCCAGAAGATTCTCTCGCTGGCGCAGGCAGCGTCGGCCGACGACACGCACGTCGAACTGCTGCTGCGCATGCAGACCGCTTCCGGCGCGCTCGTGGAGCCGTCCGCGTTCATCGGCGCGGCGGAGCGCTTCGACCTCATGCCGGCCATCGACCGCTGGGTGATCGCGAGCGCGTTCGCGATGATCGCCGAAGGCGCGCACGATTACGGCACCTGGTCGATCAATCTCTCGGGCGCGTCGCTCGGCGACGAGCAGCTCGCCGACTATATCGAGGAGCAGCAGCGCATCTGGTCCATCCCGTTCGAGCGCGTGTGCTTCGAGATCACCGAGACCGCCGCGATCACGAACATGGACGACGCGATCAAGCTGATCGAGCGCCTGCGCGCGCAGGGCTGCCGCTTCGCGCTCGACGACTTCGGCGCGGGCATGTCGTCGTTCAACTACCTCAAGCATCTGCACGTCGATTATCTGAAGATCGACGGCAGCTTCATCCGCGGCATCATCGACAGTCCGCTGGACCAGGCCATCGTGCGCTCGATCAATCAGGTCGCGCACGCGGCGGGCAAGCTGACGATCGCCGAGTGCGTGGAGGACGCCGCCATCGTGGACTGGATGATCGCGATGGGCGTGGATTACGCGCAGGGCTACGGCGTGGGCAGGCCCGCGCGGCTCGACATCCTGCGCGGGCCTGAACTGCGAGACATCGCCGAAGTAGATTGATCAGGCGCCCATGAAAAAACCGCACGGCCTTTCAGCGCGTGCGGTTTTCAATCAAGCCTCGAGCGTGCGATTTACTTCTTGAAGTTCGCCACGCCGTCGGTGATTTCCTTGTGGGCGGCTTCGATGCCGACCCAGCCTTCGACCTTGACCCACTTGCCCTTTTCGAGCGACTTGTAGTTCTCGAAGAAGTGCTTGATCTGGTCCTTCAAATATTCGGGCACGTCGTCGAGCGACTTGAGGTTGGCCGTCATCGGGCAGACCTTGTCGTGCGGGACCGCGATCAGCTTCGCGTCGACGCCCGACTCGTCGGTCATCTGCAGCATGCCGAGCGCGCGCGAGCGCACGACCGAGCCGGCCAGCAGCGGGAACGGCGTGATCACGAGCACGTCGACCGGGTCGCCGTCGCCCGAGAGCGTCTGCGGAATGAAGCCGTAGTTCACGGGATAGCGCATGCCCGTGCCGACGAAACGGTCGACGACGAGCAGACCCAGGTCCTTGTCGGCTTCGTATTTCACCGGATCGCTTTGCGCGGGAATCTCGATGATCACGTTGAAGTCTTGCGGCAGATCCTTGCCGGCGGGGACATTTGCAAAGCTCATGAGCGCTCTCTGTTGAGAAGGGAAAAAGCGACGGCTCGCGCGCAAAACCGGCGCGTAACCGGACGTCGCGGACGTTGGAAGATGGACGCCATTATAGCCAATCGGCCAGGGCGGCCGGCGGTTCGGCCCAGGGCTTTCCCGCACGCAGATGAAGTGCCTGCTGAATTCCTGCCCGTAGCGCCTGCAATCGGCGCGATAATGAACCTGCCAGCGCGGCGCTCCATCGGGCAATCCGAGCCACGCGCCGGCGACGTTTCCCGTTTTGCGTTTCTCTCCCTCGTTTCACCCCCATTTACGAGGCGCATGCATGGAAGAAGCGAAGCACTTCATCGGCGGCGAATGGCAAGCGAGCGCCAGTGGCGAATCGCTCGCCGCGATCGATCCCTCCACCGGCCAGCCCTTCGCGCAGCTCGCGCGCGGCAATGCCACCGACATCAACGATGCTGTCACCGCCGCACGCAAGGCCTTCGAGGGCGCATGGGGCGCATTAAGCGCCACCGAACGCGGGCGATTGCTGTTCGCGCTCTCGGGCCTCGTCCGCCAGCACAAGGAGGAACTCGCACAGCTCGAAGCGCGCGACACCGGCAAGCCGCTCAAGCAGGCGCGCGCCGACGCCGCCGCGCTCGCACGCTATTTCGAGTTCTACGCCGGCGCCGCCGACAAGCTGCACGGCGAAACCCTGCCCTACCAGAGCGGCTACACGGTGCTCACGGTGCGCGAGCCGCACGGCGTGACGGGCCACATCGTGCCCTGGAACTACCCGATGCAGATCTTCGGCCGCAGCGTGGGCGCGGCGCTCGCCACCGGCAACGCATGCGTGGTGAAGCCCGCCGAGGACGCCTGCGTGTCGCTCTTGCGCGTGGCGGAACTGGCACGCGAAGCCGGTCTGCCCGCCGGGGCGCTCAACATCGTCACCGGGCTTGGACATGAGGCGGGCGCGGCACTCGCCTCGCATCCCGGCATCGACCACATCTCGTTCACCGGTTCGCCGCAAACGGGCAAGCTCGTCGCGCAGATGGCCGCCGAGCACCACGTGCCTGTCACGCTCGAACTGGGCGGCAAGTCGCCGCAAATCGTCTTCGCCGACGCCGATCTCGACGCCGCGTTGCCCGTGCTCGTGGCCGCGATCGTGCAGAACGCGGGGCAGACCTGTTCGGCGGGCAGCCGCGTGCTGATCGAGCGCGGCGCGTACGAGCCGCTCATCGACCGGCTTGCTGCATCGTTCGGCAAACTGCGCGTGGGCCCGGCCAGCGCCGATCTCGACTGCGGCCCGCTCATCAACGAGAAGCAGCGCCAGCGCGTGCGCGGTTTTCTCGACGAAGCGGCCGCAAGCCGGATCGCCACGGCGGCGAGCGGCAGGCTCGAAGCGGATGCGCCCAGTGGCGGCTTCTACGAAGTTCCGACACTGCTGCGCGACGTGCCGCCGCAAAGCCGTCTCGCACAGGAAGAAGTGTTCGGGCCAGTGCTCGCGGCCATGCCTTTCGAAAGCGAAGAAGAAGCGCTCGCGCTCGCCAACGGCACGCTTTATGGCCTCGTCGCCGGCATCTGGACGCGCGATGGCGCGCGCCAGATGCGTCTCGCCCGGCGCGTGCGCGCAGGCCAGGTGTTCGTCAACAACTACGGCGCGGGAGGCGGCGTCGAATTGCCGTTCGGCGGCACCCGGCATTCGGGACATGGGCGCGAAAAAGGCTTCGAGGCGCTCTATGGCTTCACGGCGCTGAAGACCATCGCGATTCGCCACGGCTGAATCACGTCGATCAACACAAACGGAGACACCATGCGACTCAAAGGCAAGACGGCTGTCGTGACGGGCGCCGGCTCGGGCTTCGGCGAAGGGATAGCCAAGACCTATGCGCGCGAAGGCGCGAACGTCGTCATCAACGATCTGAACGGCGAGGCGGCCGAGCGCGTGGCGAGCGAGATCGCGCTCGCGGGCGGCAAGGCTATTGCGGTGCAAGGCGACATCACACGCGAAGCCGACTGGCACGCGCTGCGCGAAGCGGCCATCGAAGACTTCGGCAGCGTGCAGATCGTCGTCAACAACGCGGGCACCACGCATCGCAACAAGCCCGTGCTCGAAGTGAGCGAAGCGGAGTTCGACCGCGTCTATGCCGTCAACGTGAAGGGCCTCTACTGGAGCGTGCGCGCGTTCGTGCCGCATTTTCGCGAGCGCGGCGGCGGCGCGTTCGTCAACATCGCATCGACCGCGGGCATCCGGCCGCGGCCGGGGCTCGTCTGGTACAACGGCAGCAAGGGCGCGATGATCGTGGCCAGCAAGGCGCTCGCCGCCGAACTCGGCCCCGACCAGATTCGCGTGAACTGCGTGAACCCCGTGATCGGCGACACGGGCCTCACGGCGGATTTCATGGGCGTGCCCGATACACCCGAGAATCGCCAGCGCTTCATCGCGACCATTCCGCTCGGACGATTCTCCACGCCGCAGGACGTGGCCAACGCGTGCCTTTATCTCGCCTCGGATGAAGCGGCGTTCATCACCGGCACCTGCATCGAAGTGGATGGCGGCCGCTGCGTATAGCAGTGCGTCTGGCGCTGCACCGCTGCGCCAAGTCGTTGACTAATCGGTGTTTTCCCCGAGATCGACGCGCCGTCGCACGACGGCGGCGCGTATAGAATGACCGTGCTTTCGCGTCGAATACCCGCCATAACACGGCGGCAATACAACAAACACGCCAACGAGCAAGATCTTGCTCTGGATGGGACCGGAATAAGCGCTAAAGCGCCAACTCCGGTCGACATAGGAGACACCATGGCCAGTCCAGCGAATCACCTGCCGCAAGCGGGAGCGGGCGCACCGCCCTCCGCCTTCGAAGAAGCCACCTATCGCAAAGTCGCGTGGCGGCTCATTCCGCTTCTCATGCTGTGTTACGTGGTCGCGTATCTGGACCGCGTGAACGTGGGCTTCGCCAAGCTGCAGATGAGTTCTGCGCTCAATCTCTCCGATGCGGTTTATGGCTTCGGAGCAGGCATTTTCTTCGTCGGTTACTTTCTGTTCGAAGTCCCAAGCAATGTGATCCTGCATCGCGTGGGCGCGCGCGTGTGGATCGCGCGCATCATGGTCACGTGGGGCCTCGTCTCGATCCTGACGATGTTCGTCACCACGCCGACCATGTTCTACGTGATGCGCTTTCTGCTCGGCCTGTGCGAGGCGGGCTTCTTCCCCGGCATCATCCTCTACCTCACCTACTGGTATCCGGCACACCGGCGCGGGCGCATGACCACGTGGTTCATGACGGCCATTGCGCTTTCGGGCGTGATCGGCGGGCCGGTGTCGGGCTGGATTCTCAAGTCCTTCGATGGCGCGAACGGCTGGCAAGGCTGGCAGTGGCTGTTCCTGCTCGAAGGGCTGCCCTCGGTGATCGTCGGCGTGCTGGTGTTTTTCGTGCTCGACGACCGCATCGGCAAAGCCAAGTGGCTCACCGAAGAAGAGCGCGCGCTGCTCGAACGCAACATCGCCGCCGAGGACGCCACCAAGGAAGACCCGCCGCTCATGACCATCCTCACGAGCCCGCGCGTGCTGGTAATGAGCCTCACCTACTTCTCGTTCGTGATGGGCCTCTACGGCGTGAGCTTCTGGCTGCCCACCATCATCAAGGCGACGGGCGTGAAGGACGCGCTCACGATCGGCCTGCTTTCGGCCATTCCGTTCGCGGCGGCCGTGGTCGGCATGGTGCTGTTCGCGAAGAGCGCCGACCGCACGCGCGAGCGCCGCTGGCACATCGCGATTCCCGCTGCCATCGGCGCGATCGGCCTCGTGCTTTCGGTCACATGGGCGCACGACACCACGCTCGCCATGACGGCGCTCACCATCGCGACCATCGGCATTCTCACCACGCTGCCGCTGTTCTGGAGCCTGCCCACGGCCTGGCTCTCGGGCACGGCCGCGGCGGCCGGGATCGCGCTCATCAACTCGATCGGCAATCTCGCGGGCTTCCTGAGCCCGTATGCGGTGGGCTGGCTCAAGGAGGCGACGAAGGCCAACGATTCGGGCATGTACATGCTCGCGGCGTTCATGATCCTCGGCGGTTTGTTGGCACTTTCCGCACCGGCGAAGCTCGTGAATCGCTGAAGCGTTCCCGGGCATTTCCAAAGACAAACGGCCGCCTGTTTTGCAGGCGGCCGTTTTCGTTGTGACAACGGATTTGCGGTGAGCGTCTTTACACCACGTTCATCGACAGCGCACTTTCCCGATAGTGCGAAGCCGCCTTCTCGCCGTCGCCAAGCTGCTCGTGCAGGCGCGCAAGCGCGCGATGCGAGCGGATCTTGAGCGGCTCGTTCTGCGTGGCGTCAGCGGACTTGAGCGCGGCCTCGAGGAACGACTGCGCCTTGCCCCACAGCTGCTGCTTCAGGCACAGGCGGCCCAGCGCGAACAGCAGGTCGCCGTCTTCGGGTCGCTCCTTGCGCCACGCCTCGGCCTTCTGGATGAGTGGCAGTGCGTCGCTGCCCGCGGTATCCGGGTAGCGGCGCAAGAGGCGCGCGTCCCAGTTCTGCGCGAGCGCTTCCTCGACGATCTTGCGCGCGTCGGCCTGACGATCGAGCGCGATCAGCAGTTCGGCGGCGCAATCCGCCAGACGCGGCGAGTGACGCTCGACGTTCGAGAGCGATTGCCACAGTTCGAGCAACGCATCCGCATTGTGACGGCGGTCGCGCAGCAGGTTTTCCGCCGCGAGCTGGCGCAGGCGCACGGCCACGGCCGGGTGCAGCGCCTCGCGCTTTTCCAGCGTCTTCACGAGCTTGAGCACTTCGCTCCAGTTCTTGAGCTGCTGTTGCGCGCGCAGCGCGATCTGCTGCGCGTGAATGCGGCGGCCGCCCTGCGTGCGCATTTCGGTGAGCGCAGCGAGCGCGCCATCGGCGTCGCGGCCGTCGGCGCGCATGTCGGCGGTCGCCATGAGGCGCGCTTCCTGGAGGTCGGGGTCGTCGACCTGGGTGAGCCATTCGTCGCGGCGCGCGTATTCATGCAGACGATGCGCGGCCGTCGCGGCGATCAGGCCCGCGGCGCTCGTGTTCTTGACGTCGGCGAGCGAATCGCGCGCAGCCTTCTCGGCGCGCGAGAAACGGCCCGCGTAGAGATTGCCCACGGCGTCGCGCAGCGCCGAATTCGCCTTCTCGGCGCGCATGCGTGCGCGATAGGCGGCCACGCGGCGCGGCATCGTCACGATGTTGCGCGCGAAGCGCAGGATCGCGTACAGCAGCAGGAAGGCCACCACGATGCCGACCACGAACAGGTTGAGCGAGACGTCCACGCGATACGGCGGATAGACGAGCAGCACCTGCCCGGTGTCGAAGCGCCCGACAGTCGCGAGCGCGACGGCAATCGCGAAGAGAAGCGCGAGCCAGAGAAGTCCACGGATCGCCATGTCTTACCCCCGGCTCCGGTATTGCTGGATCGCCTTCAGGCTCGTGTCGAGCGTGGGCAGCGCGACGGCGGCCGAGCCGTCGTTCACTTCCTTGAGCAGTTCGCGCACGGTTTGCGTGTCTTTCGAGGCGCCGTCGAAGTAGCGCGCCAGCGTGGCGTCGGCGGCCGCGAGGTCGGACTTGAGCGTGTCCTGGTTGCGTGAGAGCAGCGAGAGGCGCGCGGAGAGCAAACGCAGCTTCAGGTTCTGGCGCACGAAGTAGCCTTGATCGGGCGAGACGAGCATGGCGTCCGCGTTGTCGATGCGGCGCACCTGCACGAGGCTCGCGATCTGCTTGCCTACGCCGTCGACGAACGTGTGGATCCACACTTTCCATTTCGGCTGGTTGGTCGCGGCCGCAACCTGTGCGATATCGGCGGGCTGCGCGGCTTCCGGCTTCGTGTGCGCGACGATCGCTTCACCCGAGAGCGGCAGCGAGTCGATCTGGCCGAGCGCGGTGTCGAGCTTGATGGCGAGGCCTGTGAGGTCCGTGGACGGCGCGGCCTTGAGCTTGTCGATGTCCTGCGCGATGGCCTTGCGCACGGCGATGGCCTGGGCGTTGTCCGAGGCGGCGAGGCGCGTGTCGGCGCTTTGCAGCGCGAAGAGCGCGAGCTGCGTGTTGCCGGTAAGCTGGAGCTGTTCGCTCGCGCTCGAGAGCATCTGGCCGACTTCGGCGAGCGTCCAGTCGTCGCGGCTCTTCGAAAGATCGGCGTATTGCTGCGCAAGCGCCTGCTGCGAAGTCTGCGCGTCGGCGATCTTGCCTTCGAGCTGGGCAATCTGCTTGTCGAGCTGCTGCGCGCCCGAGACGGCCTCGTCGGCGCGTGCGCGCAGCGCGGCGATCTGCTGCTCGCCTGCCTGCTGGCGCTGGATGGCCTGCATGCCGAGGCCATCGAGCTTGCGATTGAGGAGATAGCCGCCTGCGCCCGAGCCCGCAGCGACCAGCACCACGACGAGCCACAGCAGTCCCATGCTCGCGCCGCGCCGTGTGCCGCCTGCGCCCGGCGGCGGCGTCAGCGGCGCGGAAGAACCCGCGCCCGAGGACGCATACGAGGGCCGCGCGGCTGCGCTGCCGGAAGCCGCTGCGCCCGTGGCGACGGCACCCTGGTTTGCTGTGCTGCTTGAGTTGTTCGAATCTGTCATGCGTGGGTTGACCGGCGCCTGGGCCGGAGTGTTCTGAACCGGTTGAACAACGGAAGAAGCGAGGCCTAGCAGCGTCTCGACGATGCGTTCGTCGCCCGCGCCGGACACCGTAATCCTATCAAAACCCATTGAGCGCGCCGTCTCGGCGATACGCGGGTGAGGCGCGACGAGCGGCGCGTGCCGCAGTTCCACGATCTCGCCCGCCGTGAGGTGCTCGCGCGCGAGTTCGTCGAGGTTGCGCACGCCCTCGGAGCTCGTGACGAGCCACGCGTGCGGCGCGCCTTCGAGGAGGGCATGCACCTGTGTCCACGCGGCGATGGGCGGCTCAGGCACGATGCGGCGGTAAGCCGCCACGGTCTCCACCTCGGCGCCCGCTTCGCGCAGACGCTCGGCGAGCCACTCGCGGCCGCCGTCGCCGCGCACGATCAGCACGCGCTTGCCCGCAAAGGCGTTGGCGCCGAAGGTCTTTTCGAGCGCCGCGTAGAGCGACTCCGAATCGAAGCGCGCGGGCTCTTCTTCCCCCACGCCCGCAGGACTTACCACGCGATGCTCGGGCTCGGCCACGCCGTGACGCTCGAGCGCGGCCACGCTCGCCGGGCCGACCACGGCCACGGGCAGCGCGGGCGGCCAGATCGAGGACACGGAGGCATAGCAGGCGAACGCGCGATCGACGGCGTTAGGCGAAACGAACACGACGAGCGCGTAGCGTTCGAGCGCGCCGAGCGCGCCGCGCAGCGGCGCTTCGTCGGTCACGGGCGCAATGGAGATCAGCGGGAAGTCGAGCGTGCGCAGGCCGTGCTGCGCGAGTTGACCGGCGAGCCCATCCGACTGACCGGCCGGCCGGGTAATGACGACAGTGAACGGCGCACCGTTGCCATCAGGACCGCTTGTCGACGACGCGCGCTTCGCGCCCGTGGAGGCGTCGCCCGGACCGCCCCACTCGTCGGGCTGGCCGGCGTTGCCGCGCGGTTGCCAGGGGCCGGCCATCATCGGGAGCCCGGGCCTTCGCCCGTGCCGGTTGGGTTGTTCGCGGCAGCACCTTTTTGAGGCGCCGTATTCGGGCCATCGGCGGCCTGGGCCGCATCCGCGAGTGCACGCACGATCTCTAGCGCACCTTGCGCGATGAGGTCGTCGGCGACGCGGCGGCCGAGCGCGACGGCATCGTCGAGCGTGGATGCCGCGGTGGCCTCCTGTGCGGCGAGCACACTGCTCGCGTCGGGCGTGGCGATCGTGCCGCGCAGCGTGAGCTTGCCGTCGTGCCACTGCGCGTAGGCGGCGAGCGGCACCGTGCAGCTGCCGCCCAGCGCGCGCGAAACCATGCGTTCGGCCTCGACGGCCTTCGCGGTGGCGTCGTCGTGCAGCGGCGCGAGCCATGCGGCGATATCGGCGCGATCGGCGCGGATCTCGATGCCGAGCGCGCCCTGGCCCGCCGCCGGCAGGCTGTCCTCGGGCGCGAGGAGTGCGCGGATACGCGCGCCGAGGCCAAGACGCTTCAGGCCCGCGGCCGCGAGAATGATGGCCGCGTAATCGCCGCGGTCGAGCTTGGCGAGGCGCGTGTCGAGATTGCCGCGCAACGGCTTCACGTCGAGCTGCGGATAGCGCGCACGGATCATCGACTCGCGGCGCAGGCTGGATGTGCCCACCACGCTGCCCGCGGGCAACGCGGCGAGCGAATCGTAGTCGTTGGAGACGAACGCGTCGCGCGGGTCCTCGCGCTCCATGATGGCCGCGAGCGTGAAGCCTTCGGGCAACTCCATCGGCACGTCCTTGAGCGAGTGCACCGCGAGATCGGCGCGACCTTCGGCCAGCGCCTGCTCCAGTTCCTTCACGAAAAGACCCTTGCCGCCCACCTTCGAAAGCGTGCGGTCGAGAATTTGATCGCCGCGTGTCGTCATTCCAACAATTTTCACGTCACAGGCTGGATATAATTTGTGCAGCGCAGCTTGCACATGCTCTGCCTGCCACATCGCGAGGCGGCTCTCCCGCGAAGCGATCACCAGGGTGCGGGGCATGGGCGCGGATAACGTCTCGGAGTTCATGGCAAGTACATCGAATGACGGGATGAAAAGCAGGATCGGATAACAGGCAATGTTAGCACGCGCCCTTTTTACCGCCTCCCCGCAGGGACAGGGTGAGAAGGCGCGGGCGGCGGCAAGGAAGAGACTCGGGCGTTGCACGCGGCGCTTACTGTACCCATCGTAGGCAATTTGGTACGCAATGCGCGGTGAGCCCGGCCACTCGCGATACGCCACTGTGCACGGCGGTCCGACGAGGCCGCGTGACCGGCACGCGCGCGTGGTGCACGTGTGGCACAGACGCAGCCCGCGTGGCCCCGGCCATCGCCGCGGGGCTGTGGCGGCGCTTCGGCTTGTGCTCTCCCTCGCAGCGGCGCACTCTCCAGCAACGCCTGAACCCGGCGCACCGCCTTTGGCGGCCCGCGCCGCCCCTGCCTATCCGCACGGCTCACGCAGGGTGGCACCTTCCACCCTTTCCAGGTTGCACCCGCAGTACACGCCCCGGCACGCGCCGCGGCCATGCAGTTGGCAGTTCTCCGACTAACCTGCCCATATCCTGGCAAGCCTCAAGGAAAACATCGTGAAGTCTTCCGGCTCGGCGCGCGCAGAGCGCCGCAACACCGCATCGCAGAACGCAACTTCGAAGGCCGCATCGGCCACGCCGTCCACGAAACCGGCGAAAACGACGAAGACCACGAAGACCACGAAATCCGTCACGACCAAACCGGCGACCCAGACCAAAGAGGCCGCCGAGGCCGTCAAGGCAGCAAAGGCCCTGAAGACGCCGAAGACCACAAAAGCCACGCAGGCGCCGAAAGCCCCGAAGGCGGCCGCCGGCGCCTCGCGCAATGGCCGCGCGCGCGACGACAAGGACCAGCCGCTCTTCGAAGACATCCGGTATCTCGGCCGCGTACTCGGCGACGTGCTGCGCGAGCAGGAAGGCGACGCCGTGTTCGACATGGTGGAGACCATTCGTCAGACCGCCGTGCGTTTTCGCCGCGAGGACGACAACGCCGACGCGCTCGCGCTGGAAAAGCAGCTACGCGCGCTCTCGCCCGAGCAGACCGTGAGCGTCGTGCGCGCGTTCAGCTATTTCTCGCATCTCGCGAACATCGCCGAAGACCGCCACCGCAACCGCCGCCGCCGCATTCACGACCTCGCGGGCTCGGCCCCGCAGGCGGGCACCATCTCGCATTCGCTCGAACGCCTGGCGCTTGCGGGCGCCGCCGCGACGCCGGTGCTGCAGCAGTTCTTCAACGACGCGCTGATCGTGCCCGTGCTTACCGCGCACCCCACCGAAGTGCAGCGCAAGAGCACGCTCGACTCGCAGCACGACATCGCACGCCTGCTCGCCGAGCGCGACCAGCCGCTCACGCACCGCGAACTCGAACACAATGAGCAGCTGCTGCGCGCACGCGTGACGTCGCTCTGGCAAACGCGCATGCTGCGGGACTCGCGCCTGACCGTCGGCGACGAAATCGAGAACGCGCTTTCGTATTACCACACGACCTTCCTGACCGAGATCCCCGCGCTCTACGGCGAGATCGAAACGCAGTTGAAGGAGCACGGCATCTCGGCGCGCCTGCCCGCTTTCTTCCAGATGGGCAGCTGGATTGGCGGTGACCGCGACGGCAACCCGAACGTCACCGCCGCCACGCTCGAAGAAGCGAGCGAGCGCCAGGCACAGGTGATCCTCCAGCATTACCTCGACGAAGTGCACCGCCTGGGCGCCGAGCTTTCGGTGTCGAATCTGCTTGCGGGCGCCAGCGTCGAGCTGAAGGCGCTCGCCGACGCCTCGCCCGACCAGTCGCCGCACCGTGTGGACGAGCCGTATCGCCGCGCGCTGATCGGCGTGTACACGCGCCTCGCCGCCAGCGCGCGCGTGCGCCTCGGCGAAGGCGTGGTGGCCGTGCGCAGCGCGGGCCGCAACGCCGCGCCCGTGCGCGCGAAGCCCTATGCCGATGCCGATGAGTTCTCGCGCGACCTGCATATCCTGATGGATTCGCTCGCCGAGCATCACGGCGCGTCGCTCGCGACCACGCGTCTCGCGCCGCTCATGCGCGCCGTCGACGTGTTCGGCTTCCACCTCGCCTCGATCGATTTGCGCCAGAGCTCGGACATCCACGAAGCCGTGATTACGGAGCTGCTCGCGCGTGCCGGCGTCGAAGCCGACTACGCGGCGCTTTCCGAAGAGGACAAGCAGATCGTGCTGCTCGCGCAGCTCGCCGATCCGCGCACGCTGCGTTCGCCGTATCTCGACTATTCGGACCTCGTGAAAAGCGAGCTGGGCGTGCTGGAAATGGCGCGCGTGACGCGCGAGAAGTTCGGCGCGCGCGCGGTGCGCAACTACATCATCTCGCACACCGAAACGGTTTCCGACCTGCTCGAAGTGTTGTTGTTGCAGAAGGAAACCGGCCTCGTGAGCGGGCGCCTCGGCCACGCGGAAGACCCCGCGAAGGCCGCGCTGATGGTGATCCCGCTGTTCGAAACGATTCCCGACTTGCGCCACGCGCCGGGCATCATGCGCGACCTGCTCGCGCTGCCGGGCATCGACGGCATTGTCGAGCACCAGGGCAACGAGCAGGAAATCATGCTCGGCTACTCGGACAGCAACAAGGACGGCGGCTTCCTCACGTCGAACTGGGAGCTGTATCGCGCGGAGCTGGCGCTCGTCGCGCTGTACAAGCAGCGCGGCATCACGCTGCGTCTGTTCCACGGCCGCGGCGGCACGGTGGGCCGCGGCGGCGGCCCGACCTACAACGCGATCCTCTCGCAGCCGCCGGGCACGGTGGAAGGCCAGATCCGCCTCACGGAACAGGGCGAAGTCATTGCGAGCAAGTTCGGCAATCCGGAGATCGGCCGCCGCAACCTCGAAACGGTGATCGCCGCGACCCTCGAAGCAACGTTGCTGCCGATGGGCGGCGCGAACAGCGCTCCGGATCAACTGCCCGCATTCGAAGAGACGATGCAGCAACTCTCCGACGCCGCGATGGCCGCGTACCGCTCGCTCGTGTACGAGACGCCCGGCTTCACCGACTACTTCTTCGCCTCGACACCGATCACGGAAATCGCGGAGCTGAATATCGGCAGCCGGCCGGCCTCGCGCAAGCTGCAGGACCCGAAGAACCGCAAGATCGACGACCTGCGCGCGATTCCATGGGGCTTCTCGTGGGGCCAGTGCCGCTTGCTGCTCACGGGCTGGTACGGCTTCGGCAGCGCGGTGGCGTCATATCTCGACGATGCGGGCAGCGACGCCGAGCGCGCGCGGCGCCTTGCGATGTTCAAGAAGATGTACAAGACCTGGCCGTTCTTCTCGAACCTGCTCTCGAACATGGACATGACGCTTGCGAAGACCGACCTCGCGGTGGCCTCGCGCTACGCGCAGCTCGTGGCGGACAAGAAGCTGCGCAAGCTCGTGTTCGAGCGCATCGTGGCCGAATGGGAGCGCACGACGAAGGTGCTCGGCGAGATCACGGGCGCAACCGGACGGCTCGCCGACAACCCGCTGCTCGCGCGTTCGATCAAGAACCGCTTCCCGTATCTCGATCCGTTGAATCACTTGCAGGTGGAACTGATCAAGCGTTATCGCGCCGGCGACCCGAGCCCGCGCGTGCGGCGCGGTATTCATCTGACGATCAACGGGATTGCGGCGGGGCTGCGTAACACGGGCTAAGCGTTCGCGCCGCGCTCATGTGGAAACGGCGTCGGGCCTTCGCGGGCACGACGCCGTTTTTTTATTGCCTTTTCACCTGCGGCGGCGGTCAATCCCGCCGCGTCGCCTCGATCATCAACGCATCGAGCTTGAACGAGAAATCGCTCTGCACATCGAAGTATTGACGCACTTCATCCGGCGCGCGCTCCCACATCGAGCGGATCGCCGTCACGCGCTCGGGCGGCGTGCGCATGCGCGTGACCCACGACTCGAAGTCGAGTGCGATGCGCCAGCGCTCGCTCACCTTCGCATCGAAGCCGGCGGCGTCGAGCATCGCGAGCCACTCGTCGGCGCGATAGTCGCGAATGTGCGAAGCATCGCGCAACAGTTCGATCGCCTGAATATGCGTGTCGTACAGCGGATCGTCGATGCCCGCGATATCGATGAACTTCAGCCGCCCGCCCGGCTTGAGCACGCGGTGCACCTCGGCCAGCGCGCGCGGCACGTCGCGCCAGTGGTGCGCGCTCATGCGGCTCACGGCCCAGTTGAAGCTCGCATCGGCGAACGGCAGCGTTTCCGCCGCGCCTTGTTGCGTGCGCACCGTCGTCAAACCGCGTTCCTTCGCGGCGGCTTGAACCGTGGCGAGCATCGGCGGGGCGATGTCGTAGGCCACGACTTCGCGCACGTGCGGCGCCACGGCAAAGCTCGCGTGGCCCGCGCCGCAGCCCATGTCCAGCACCGTCGCATTGCCGCAGGTGGCCGCGAAGGTCGCGGCGAGGTTCTCCAGATCCGCGCCGCTCGCGTGGACCTGGCTCGTGAGGTAGGCGGCGGCGGTCGAGCCGAATGCGTCGGCGACCTGATCGTGATGCTTCATCGCATGCTCCTTTTTGCGGGTTCTTATGCGGTGCTTTATGTAGGGCGCGAAGCGTCGAGCGCTGCGCATATAGGGTTCTGCCATCTCCGGGCGGTCTGACGTGGCGGCCCGTCGCCGCGTCAGACGCTACAATAGAGGCCGTTTTGTACCAGTACAAGTTAAGCGATTATTCTGGTATCGCCGCCACCTGCCCCACACTCAATGAGCCTCGACACGCCCGCCGCCGCCAGCGGCTCCGCCAAAACCCTCGACGCCACGCCCGCCCGCGCGCTGGGCGAATTCATCCGCGCCCACCGCGAGCGTCTTTCGCCCGCGGAGGTCGGCCTGCCGCCGGGCCCGCGCCGCCGCACGCCGGGCCTGCGCCGCGAAGAAGTCGCGCAATTGTGCGGCGTGAGCCCGACCTGGTACACGTGGATCGAGCAAGGGCGCCCCGTTTCGGCTTCGGCGGACGCGCTGGCGCGCATCGCCGTGGCGCTGCGGCTCTCGCGCGCCGAGCGTGCCTATCTGTTCGAGCTGGCCGCGCAGCGCGACCCCGCCGAGCCCGACCCAGCCACTGCTGCGGACGCCCCCGCCACGCTCTTGCAAACGGTAAAGCTCGTGGACGCCCCCGCCTACGTGCTCGACCGCCAGTGGACCGCGCTCGCGTGGAACGCGCACGCGGCGGACCTCTTTACGGGCTGGCTCGACGGCGAGCACGACCGCAATCTGCTGCGCTTCACCTTCACCGAGCCGCTCGGGCGCGAGCTGATCGTGGACTGGGAAACGCGCGCGCGACGCCTCGCCGCCGAGTTCCGCGCCGATTCGATCCGCCATCTGAACGATGCGCCCACGCGCGCCCTGATCGACTCGCTGATCGCCGCAAGCGACGAGTTCGCGCGCTTCTGGGGCTCGCAGGATGTGTTCGAGCGCGAGGGCGGCCGGCGCGAGTTCAACCATCCGCGCCACGGCCGCATCGCCTACGACCAGATCACCTTCAAGCCCGCTCACCGCGAGGATCTCAAGCTGGTCGTGCTGGTGCGGCTCTGAGCGCGGCCTGGCGACGGCCCGGCAAGCCCCCATGTTAAAATTGAGGTCTTTCATGCCGTGCGAGACGTAACGCGCCGCGCGGCCCGCTTTTTCACGCTCGTTCACGCCCCATCACCATGACGTCCCAACTGCACAAAAAAGGCGAAGCCTGGTCGGCTCGCTTCTCCGAACCCATGTCGGAGCTGGTCAAGCGCTACACGTCGTCGGTCTTCTTCGACAAGCGTCTCGCGCTCGTCGACATCGAGGGCTCGCTCGCACACGCGTCGATGCTGGCCGCGCAGAAGATCATCTCCGCCGACGACCTCGCCGCCATCCAGGGCGGCATGGCGAAGATCAAGGGCGAGATCGAGCGCGGCGAATTCGAGTGGCTGCTCGACCTCGAAGACGTGCACCTGAATATCGAAGCGCGCCTGACCGCCCTGATCGGCGACGCCGGCAAGCGCCTGCACACGGGCCGCTCGCGCAACGACCAGGTCGCGACCGACATCCGCCTGTGGCTGCGCGGCGAGATCGACCGCATCGGCGGCCTGCTCGGCGACCTGCGCGGCGCGCTGCTCGACCTGGCCGAACAGCACTCGGGCACGATCATGCCCGGCTTCACGCACCTGCAGGTGGCGCAGCCGGTCACGTTCGGCCATCACCTGCTCGCCTACGTGGAAATGTTCACGCGCGACGCCGAACGCATGGTGGACTGCCGCAAGCGCGTGAACCGTCTGCCGCTCGGCGCGGCGGCGCTCGCGGGCACGAGCTACCCGATCGACCGCTTCGCCGTGGCGAAGACGCTGGGCTTCGACGGCATCTGCGCGAACTCGCTCGACGCTGTTTCCGACCGCGACTTCGCGATCGAATTCACGGCAGCCGCTGCGCTCGTCATGACGCACGTCTCGCGCTTCTCGGAGGAACTGGTGCTGTGGATGAGCCCGCGTGTGGGCTTCATCGATCTGGCCGACCGCTTCTGCACGGGCTCGTCGATCATGCCGCAGAAGAAGAACCCGGACGTGCCGGAACTCGCGCGCGGCAAGACCGGCCGCGTGAACGGCCATCTCATGGCGCTCCTCACGCTCATGAAGGGTCAGCCGCTCGCGTACAACAAGGACAACCAGGAAGACAAGGAGCCGCTGTTCGATACCGTCGATACGGTGGCGGACACGCTGCGTATTTTCGCGGAGATGGTTGCGGGCATCACGGTCAAGGAGCAAGCCATGCGCGCCGCCGCGCTGCAAGGTTTCTCCACGGCCACGGATCTGGCCGACTACCTCGTCAAGAAGGGCCTGCCGTTCCGCGACGCGCACGAAGCGGTGGCGCACGCGGTGCGCATCTGCGTGGATCGCAACTGCGATCTCGCCGACCTCACGCTCGACGAAATGCGCCGCGAACTGCCGGCCGTCTCGCAGCTGCTGGCCGAAGACGTGTTCGAAGTGCTGACGCTCGAAGGCTCGGTCTCGGCGCGCAACCATCCGGGCGGCACCGCGCCGGAGCAGGTGCGTGCGGCCATCGCGGCGGCGCGCGCGGCACTCAAGTAAGCGCAGCGTAGCGGGTCGAAAACACCCGCGCTCATACGCCGACCGGGCGCGCGACGGACCACGTCGCGCGCCCGGTTTGTTTTTGGGGCGGCGAATAGCGTGGCACTGCGGACGACAACGCGCATGACGCCGCGCTGTACCCGCAGCAAAATGTCGAAAGTGTGCGCCCGGCAGTCGCGCGCCATAGCCTACGATCCCGCGCCATACTGGCGTATTGCTGCGTCAGGTTTTAACTTCGCTTCCGCTCCCTGCCCCATGATCGTCCGCCCTCACCTCCACTGGTTCCGCATGCTGCTCGCGTGGCGCGGCTCCGTGTTGCCGCAGCTACTACCGCGCCTTTTCATCGTGCTGATTCTGTCGATCATCGCGGTGGCCGCGCACGATCACATCCTCAAGCTCACGGTGAACCTGAGTACGGTGCCGTTCTCGTTGATCGGTATCGCGCTTGCGGTGTTTCTCGGCTTTCGCAACAGCGCGAGCTACGACCGCTACTGGGAAGGCCGCAAGCTCTGGGGGCAAATGCTCAACGAAACGCGTTCGCTGGTGCGCGAGGCGCTCACGCTGCCTCGCAACGGCGACGAGGCCGCAACGCGCGAGCGAGCGCGTGAACTGGCCGGACTGCTTGCGGCGCTGCCGCATGCGCTGCGCCATCAATTGCGCAACACCGACCCGCGCGCCGATCTCGAAGCACGCTTGCCGCGCGCCCTGTTCGAACGCGTGATGGCCTCGCGCTACCGGCCGGCCACGCTCCTGCTGTGCGCCTCGGAATGGGTGCAGCGCGAGACGCGCGAAGGGCGCCTCGACGGCTACGCGGTGCTCGCGTTCGAGCACAATCTCAATGGCATTTCTGATGTGATCGGCGGGTGCGAGCGCATCGTCTCCACGCCGCTGCCGTTCGCCTATACGGTGATGATTCATCGCACCGTGTACTTCTTCTGCGCCTTGCTGCCGTTCGGCCTCGTCGACAGCATCGGCGGTTTGACGCCGATCTTCGCCGTGTTCGTGGCCTACGCGTTCATGGCCCACGAGGCGATCGCCTCGCAGCTCGAAGACCCGTTCGGCACCGAGGACAACGACCTCGCGCTCAACCTGATGTCGGCCGGCATCGAGGTCGCGTTGCACGACCTGATGGGCGAACCCACGTCGCTGCCGGCGCGTGCGCCGGAGCAATTCATCATCGACTGAAAAGCCGCAGGCTCAGTGGTTGTTCACCGTCTCGGCGAGACGCTTCAAGGTTGCGAGACGCCCGCCTAGCAGATCGAGCCGCGCATGTTCGTCGATGAGCGGCGTGGTCGCGTCGCGATACGCGCGCCAATCGCTTTGTGCGCGGGCCAGCGTAGGCCGCGTGCGCTTCGGCATGCGCGCATAGAGCTGACGGTAGTAGCGATTGAGGTCGTAGCTCACGTGCTCGCAGCGCGCGTCGGCGCTGCAGGCGCGCACCTGCGGCGTGTCGCCGTTGTACGTGGCCGCCTGGTTGCGCAGCGCAAGCGCGCGCTCACGCACTGGCTGCAGGCGCATGTCCGCCTCGTAGAGCTGGTAGGTGCTCCCGTTCGTGGTCGCGAACGCGGCGCCGAGCATGGTGTCCTCGGCGTCGCGCCAGGCCACCCACTTCTGCTGGCTCAGCTGCCAGCGCTTTTGCTGCGCGGCCGGCAACTTCGCGAGCAGTTGCGTGAGCGCGGTGCCGGCGGCCGTGCGCCACGCGCTGCGCGCGTCGTCCATGCACTGGATCTGTCCGGCCGTCGACGACCGGTCCGCGCGCGCGAGGCAGGTGCGCATGGCCGTGTCGATCGGATCGGCTGCCGCGACCTCGGCGCGCGCCGCCGGCGCCACGGCGAACAGCGCCGTGGCCACCGATACCAGCGACAGCGCCGACGCCGTCGCAGCAAAGAAACGCGCTAGCCGCGTCGATGAACCACCCAACATTGCCCTCCCTTCGCGCGTTCAGTCGCGCACGCAATCCACGAAATACTCGATGCGACCGTTGATGGTCTCGCCCACGAGCCCGTGGATGTCGGTGTGGAAGCCCGGGAAGCGCTCGTTGAACTCGCGCGCGAACTTCAGGTAATTCACGATCGTCCTGTTGAAGCGCTCGCCCGGAATCAGCAGCGGGATGCCCGGCGGATACGGCGTGAGCAGGATCGACGTGACGCGGCCTTCGAGCTCGTCCACGGGCACGCGGTCGATCTCGCGGTGCGCGAGCTTCGCAAAGGCGTCCGAAGGCTTCATGGCGGGCTCCATGCTCGAGAGGTACATCTCGGTCGTGAGGCGCGCGATGTCGTTGGCGCGATAGACGCTGTGGATCTGCTGGCACAGATCGCGCAGGCCCACACGCTCGTACATCGGATGCTGCGCGACGAACTCGGGCAGCACGCGCCACAGCGGCTGGTTGTTGTCGTAGTCGTCCTTGAACTGCTGGAGTTCGGTGACCATCGAGTTCCAGCGGCCCTTCGTAATGCCGATCGTGAACATGATGAAGAACGAGTAGAGACCCGTCTTCTCCACGATGATGCCGTGCTCGGCCAGGTACTTCGTGACGATCGCGGCCGGAATGCCCGTGTCGCCGAATTCGCCGTCCACGTCCAGACCCGGCGTGACAATGGTCGCCTTGATCGGGTCCAGCATGTTGAAGCCTTCGGCGAGCGCGCCGAAACCGTGCCAGTGGTCGTTCGGGCGCAGCATCCAGTCCTCGCGCGAGCCGATGCCTTCCTCGGCCAGCTCGTCCGGACCCCAGACCTGGAAGAACCAGTCGTCGCCGTATTCGGCGTCGACCTTGCGCATGGCGCGGCGGAAGTCGAGCGCTTCGGCAATCGACTCTTCCACCAGCGCCGGGCCGCCCGGCGCTTCCATCATCGCGGCGGCCACGTCGCACGACGCGATGATCGCGTACTGCGGGCTCGTGGACGTATGCATCAGATACGCCTCGTTGAAGCGGTGGCGGTCGAACGCGCTGTCTTCCGAATCCTGCACGACGATCTGCGAGGCCTGCGAGATGCCGGCGAGCAGCTTGTGCGTGGAGTGCGTCGCGAACACCAGCGCCTTGGTGCGCGGACGGCCCGCGCCGATCGCGTGCATGTCCTGGTAGAACTCGTGGAATTCGGCGTGCGGCAGCCAGGCTTCGTCGAAGTGCAGCGTGTCGAGCATGTCGCCGAGCAGATCCTTGATCATCTCGACGTTGTAGATCACGCCGTCATAGGTGCTCTGCGTGATCGTGAGGATGCGCGGCTTGATGTTCGGGTTCTTCTCGAGCGCCTCGCGCGCGAACGGATTCGCGAGGATCTTCTTGCGGATGTTCTCCGGCTTGAACTCGTCGCGCGGAATCGGGCCGATGATGCCGAAGTTGTTGCGCGTGGGCGTGAGGAACACGGGAATCGCGCCCGTCATCGTGATCGCGTGCAGGATCGACTTGTGGCAGTTGCGGTCCACCAGCACGATGTCGCCCGGCGCGACCGTGGCGTGCCAGACGATCTTGTTGGACGTGGACGTGCCGTTGGTCACGAAGAACACGTGGTCGGCGCTGAAGATGCGCGCCGCGTTGCGCTCCGAAGCCGCGACCGGGCCGGTGTGATCGAGCAGCTGGCCGAGTTCCTCGACCGCGTTGCAGACGTCGGCGCGCAGCATGTTCTCGCCGAAGAACTGGTGGAACATCTGGCCGAGCGGGTTCTTCAGGAACGCCACGCCGCCCGAGTGCCCCGGGCAGTGCCAAGAGTACGAACCTTCGTCGGCGTACTTCACGAGTTCCTTGAAGAACGGCGGCGAGAGCGCGTCGAGATACACCTTCGCTTCGCGAATCACGTGGCGCGCGACGAACTCCGGCGTGTCCTCGAACATGTGAATGAAGCCGTGCAGCTCACGCAGGATGTCGTTGGGCAGATGGCGCGAGGTACGCGTTTCGCCGTACAGGAAGATGGGGATGTCGGCGTTGCGCTTGCGCACCGCTTCCATGAACGTGCGCAGCGTGACGATCGCGGGCGCGTGCTCCGGCGCTTCGCCGTCCGAACCTTCCACGTAGGGCAGCAGTTCGTCGTCGTCGATCGAGAGAATGAAGCACGCGGCGCGGCTCGATTGCTGCGCGAACGACGTGAGGTCGCCGTAGCTCGTCAGCCCGAGGACTTCCGCGCCCTCTTTCTCAATGGCTTCGGCCAGTGCCCGGATGCCGGAACCCGAGATGTTCTCGGAGCGAAAGTCTTCGTCGATGATGACGACGGGAAAACGAAACTTCATGGGCGATTCTCCAAAAGAAACGACCGCTGCAAATGACGCGCAGCGGTCCCCGTATGTCGTTGTGTCCGGTGGTTGTGTGCGTCAGGTCTTCGGCAGGGTGACGCCGTGCTGGCCTTGATACTTGCCGCCGCGATCCGCGTAGGAGACCTCGCAGATCTCGTCGCTTTCGAAGAACAGCACTTGAGCCACCCCTTCGTTCGCGTAGATTTTCGCAGGCAAAGGTGTCGTATTTGAGAATTCGAGCGTCACGTAGCCTTCCCACTCGGGCTCGAACGGCGTGACGTTCACGATGATCCCGCAGCGCGCATAGGTGGACTTGCCCAGACACACGGTCAGGACGTTGCGCGGAATGCGGAAATACTCGACCGTGCGCGCGAGCGCGAACGAATTGGGCGGGATGATGCAGACGTCGCCCTTGAAGTCCACGAACGACTTTTCGTCGAAGTTCTTCGGATCGACGATGGTCGAGTTGATGTTCGTGAAGATCTTGAATTCGTCGGCGCAACGAATGTCGTAGCCGTAGCTCGACGTACCGTAGCTCACGATCTTGCGGCCGTCTTCCGACATACGGACCTGATCGCGCACGAACGGCTCGATCATCTTCTGCTCTTCGGCCATGCGCCGGATCCACTTGTCGGACTTGATTGCCATGTTCGCTACTTAACGAAAAATCGGGTCGGGAAAGCAGGCGGACGGCCCCACCGGGCACTGGCCGCGTGCGAAAGGCGCCTATTTTACGCGATGTGGATCGGCATGCCTGGAACTGCGTTTCACGCGGGCGCAAATGCCCCGCCAGGCCGCGCTCAACCCCACACTCACTCGGCGCGGATCAGCCCGCAGGCGAGCGCCGGGCCCGTGCCGCGCTGCGGGTAAGCATAGGGGTCGATGGCGTCGCGATGCACGATCACCGCCCGTTGCAGCACGGAGCGCACGCCGTCGAGCGAGACGTCGGGTGCGACGATAAAGCCCGTTGCCACGCCATTCGAATCCGCATGGATGTTGCCGAGGTCGCCTTCCACGCGCGCGCCGGGCTTCAGGTGCTCGGCGGCGGGCGCGAACACGGCGCCGGCGCTCGAGGCGTCGGTGGCGTTGCAGTCGCCGCGCTCGTGCACCTGCAAGGCGTGATCGCTATCGGGCGGCAGGCCCGCGAGGTTGTAGCTCACCTGCACGCCGTCCGAGTGTTCGACGAACGACACCATGCCGCGCACCTGGTTGCCGACGGTGGGCAGCAGCTGCGCATTCGCGCGCTTGTCCTGCTGCCCCATGAAGCTCGTGCAGCCCGCAAGCAGCGCGCTGCCGCAGAGCACGACGAGGGCGATCATCCCGACGACGTGCGCATTCCCCGCTTGCCTGTCGTGTCCTTTTTCCATGCGATCCTCTTGCCGGGCGGCGGCAGCCCGTTGCTGCCGCCGTACCGGACCCGATGAAGCCCACATGATACCGCGCACGCGGCGCGCCGCGCGCCTATCTGTCCCCATGCGCGGGGCGCCGCACAAGCGCCGCGGCCCGCACCGGCGCTCAGGTGTTCTGCACGACGATGGTCGGGAACTTCGAGGTCATGTCGCGGGCACGCTCGGCGATCTGAATCGCCACGCGGCGCGCAATGGCCCGATAGATTTCCGCCACCGGCCCCTCGGGCGCGGCCACGACGGTCGGGTTGCCCGAATCGGCCTGCTCGCGAATGGCGATGTCGAGCGGCAAACTGCCGAGCACTTCCACGCCGTATTCCTTTGCCATGCGCTCGCCGCCGCCCGCGCCGAAGATATGTTCGGCGTGGCCGCAGTTCGAGCAGATGTGCACGGCCATGTTCTCGACGATGCCGAGAATCGGGATGCCCACCTTCTCGAACATCTTGAGGCCCTTCTTCGCGTCGAGCAGCGCGATGTCCTGCGGCGTCGTGACGATCACGGCGCCCGTGACAGGCACGCGCTGCGAGAGCGTGAGCTGGATGTCGCCGGTGCCCGGCGGCATGTCGACCACGAGGTAGTCGAGTTCGCGCCA
Source organism: Paraburkholderia acidiphila (assembly GCF_009789655.1). Taxonomy (GTDB): domain Bacteria; phylum Pseudomonadota; class Gammaproteobacteria; order Burkholderiales; family Burkholderiaceae; genus Paraburkholderia; species Paraburkholderia acidiphila. Next base: position 834,322 of record NZ_CP046909.1, on the reverse strand, counting down.
GTTAGTCTGACGCAGCAGCTGCTCGAGCGCGGAAGTCGCCATCGGGCCGCGCCAGACCATGGGGTTGTCCTGCTCGACGAGAAAGCCGATCGAGTTGGCCTGCACGCCGTGGCCTTCGAGCGGATTCATCGACTGGCCGTCGGGCGACTCGGGGCGGCCCTCGATGCCGAGCATCATCGGCAGCGAGGGGCCGTAGATGTCCGCATCGAGCACGCCGACCGAAGCGCCTTCGGCCGCGAGCGCCAGCGCGAGATTCACGGCGGTCGTGCTCTTGCCCACGCCGCCCTTGCCCGAGGCGACGGCGACAATGTTCTTCACATTGGGGAGCAGCTTCACGCCGCGTTGCACTGTATGCGCGGTAATCTCGCTTCTGACCGCGACGCGGCTCGCCTTCACGCCCGGCACAGCGGCGAGCGCCGCCTCGACCTGCTTGCGCACGGCTTCGAACTGGCTCTTCGCCGGATAGCCGAGCACGATCTCGACACCCACCGTATCGCCTTCGATAGTGATGTTGCGCACGCCCTTGGCGATCGTGTAGGGATGGCCCGTGTTCGGATCCGTCAAGGCCGCGAGCGCGGCGTCGACCAAAGCCCGATCTATGCTCATTGAAACTCCGTGGGGAGAATCCCGGTCTGCGTTTTCGCCCGTCCGAGTGAGGACTGATCGCCTACGCGCCGGAAATCGAAAGAAATTGTTAAGCTGCATTGCGCAAATTTGCCCGAAAGGGCACGCTTCGCGGCAGCATCGATTTCGTGTGCCGGCCAGGTGCTCTCGAAGCCGCTCTCCAGCGGCTTTTCGCCTGGCGGCGCGAACCTCAAGGCGTCATTGTAGTAGCTGCCGCCGCGTGCCGTTCGAAGACCCTGTTCGCATACGGGGCCGCGAACGCCGCGGGCAGCATCCGTTCCACTCAAGAAAGGAAAGCAAATGAACACAAAAATCCTGACTCGCCTGTCCGTCTTCGCTATTGCCGGCGCGCTCGTAGCCGGCTGCGCGACGCAGCAGGGCACCAACACGGCCGTCGGCACCGGTGTCGGCGCGGGCACGGGCGCGGCCATCGGCGCGATCTTCGGCGGTGGCAAGGGCGCGGCCATTGGCGCGGGCGCGGGTGCGCTGGTCGGCGGCGTCACCGGTTACAACTGGCAGAACATCAAGAACCGGCTTTCGGGCTCCACCAAGGGCACGGGCACGCAGATCACCGAGCAGCCGGACGGTTCGCTCAAGCTCAACATTCCGAGCAACGTGACGTTCGACACCAGCAGCTTCGCGATCAAGCCGTCGTTCGCACCGGTGCTCGACTCGGTCGCGCAAACGCTCCAGCAGAACCCGGAAGTCGTGGCGCAAGTCGTGGGTCATACGGATAGCACCGGCCAGCCCGCGTACAACCAGACGCTGTCGGCCAACCGCGCGCAGAGCGTGGTGAACTACCTCGCCTCGCGCGGCATCCAGATGCAGCGCATGTCGGCCGAAGGCCGCGGCGACACCCAGCCGATCGCCGACAACAACACGGAAGCCGGCCGTGCCGCGAACCGCCGCGTGGAAATCTATCTGCGCGCAACGGCACAGCACCAGGGCGGCTAAACCGGCCGACGCCGTTGCCGGAAGCGGTCGTGCCGGCAACGCTGCAGGAAAAACAGCGACACATCGACGGGACGGCAGCCATGCCGTCCCGTTTGCATTTTGCGCCGCGCGAAACCCTTGCTGGACGGCCACCGGGCACCCGCTCCCAAGCGCTGGCAGAGAATCGCAAAAAATTTTCGAACTCTCGGGAAATCGCGCTGTCTGTCTTTACGGTACGTGTGCGGCAGTGCCGCCGCGTCACCATTCTCCTCTTGTCGTTGTTGCTCCGGGGCCATTCTTGCCCCGGTTTTTTTTGGCCGCATTTTGTGCATCGCAGCATAGCCGTTGCTCGCGCGGCCCGCGTTCGCGCGAAGCATCGCGCATAGACGCGCACACCTGCTGGCCGAACGATGCCGCGTCCGCCCTGCTAAAATCGCCCTTTCCCCCCGCAACATCGGACTTCCCCTCACTTATGTCAGCACCCGCCACCGACCTCGCAGCAGCCGGCGCGCATGCCAATCCAAGCGGCCGCCGCCAGATTCTCGTTACGTCTGCTCTGCCGTACGCCAACGGTCAGATCCACATCGGCCACCTGGTCGAGTACATCCAGACGGACATCTGGGTTCGCGCGCTGCGAATGCATGGCCACGAGGTCTACTACGTCGGTGCCGACGACACGCACGGCACGCCCGTCATGCTGCGCGCGGAGAAGGAGGGCCTCACGCCGCAGCAGCTGATCGCGCGCGTGTGGCAAGAGCACAAGCGCGACTTCGACAGCTTCGGCGTGTCGTTCGACAATTACTACTCGACGGACTCCGAAGAGAACCGCGTGCTCTCCGAGTCGGTGTATCTGGCGCTCAAGGAAGCGGGTTTCATCGAAACGCGCGACATCGAGCAGGCCTACGATCCGGTCAAGAACATGTTCCTGCCGGACCGCTTCATCAAGGGCGAGTGCCCGAAATGCGGCGCGAAGGATCAATACGGCGACAGCTGCGAAGTGTGCGGCTCGACCTATGCGCCGACCGACCTGAAGAATCCGTACTCGGTGGTCTCGGGCGCCACGCCGATCCGCAAGACCTCGACGCACTACTTCTTCCGCCTCTCGGACCCGCGCTGCGAAGACTTCCTGCGCGGCTGGGTGAGCGGCCTCGCTCAGCCGGAAGCGACCAACAAGATGCGCGAGTGGCTTGGCGACTCGGGCGAATCGAAGCTCGCCGACTGGGACATCTCGCGCGACGCGCCCTACTTCGGCTTCGAGATTCCGGGCGCGCCCGGCAAGTACTTCTACGTGTGGCTCGACGCGCCGGTGGGGTATTACGCAAGCTTCAAGAATCTGTGCGAGAAGCGCGGCATCGACTTCGAGGCATGGGTGAAGGCCGGTTCGAAGACGGAGCAGTACCACTTCATCGGCAAGGACATCCTGTATTTCCATACGCTGTTCTGGCCGGCCATGCTGCAGTTCTCGGGCCACCGCACGCCGACCAACGTGTTCGCGCACGGCTTCCTGACCGTGGACGGCGCGAAGATGTCGAAGTCGCGCGGCACCTTCATCACGGCGGAAAGCTATGTGACCACGGGCCTGAACCCCGAGTGGCTGCGCTACTACTTCGCCGCGAAGCTCAACAGCACGATGGAAGACCTCGACCTGAACCTCGAAGACTTCCAGGCGCGCGTGAACAGCGACCTCGTCGGCAAGTACATCAATATCGCGAGCCGCGCGGCGGGCTTCCTGATCAAGCGCTTCGAAGGCCGCGTGCAGGATAGCGCGATGAATCATCCGCTGCTCGAACAGCTGCGCGCGGCAATTCCGCAAATCGCTGCGCACTACGAAGCACGCGAATACAGCCGCGCGCTGCGCCAGACGATGGAACTCGCCGACGCCGTGAACGGCTATGTCGACACGGCCAAGCCGTGGGAACAGGCCAAGGACCCGGCCAACGCGGTGGCGCTGCACGAGAGCTGCAGCGTGAGCCTCGAAGCGTTCCGCCTGCTTTCGCTCGCGCTCAAGCCGGTGCTGCCGCAACTCGCTCAAGGCGTGGAGCAGTTCCTCGCCATCGAGCCGCTCACGTGGGCCGACGCAGGCAAGTCGCTGTCGTCGCAACACGCGATCAACGCGTACAAGCACCTGATGACGCGCGTCGATCCGAAGCAGATCGAAGCGCTGCTCGCCGCCAACCGCGATTCGCTGCAGGCAACCGATGCGCCCGCCGCCGCGGCTGCGGAGGCCAACAAGAAGTCGAAGGCTTCGAAGGAAGCGAAGAAGCCAGCCGCCGATGAAGCGCCCGAAGTCATCTCCATCGACGACTTCGCGAAGATCGACCTGCGCGTGGCGCTGATCGTCGACTGCAACATCGTCGAAGGGTCGGACAAGCTGCTGCAACTCACGCTCGACGTGGGCGAGGAAAAGACGCGCAATGTGTTCTCTGGCATCCGTTCCGCGTACAAGCCGGAAGACCTCAAGGGCAAGCTCACGGTGATGGTCGCGAACCTCGCGCCGCGCAAGATGAAGTTCGGCATGTCCGAAGGGATGGTGCTCGCGGCCTCCGCGGCCGACGAGAAGGCCGAGCCGGGGCTGTACATTCTCGAACCGCATAGCGGCGCCAAGCCGGGCATGCGCGTGCGCTAAGGCGACACAAGCGCAAACGCCACAGCGTTGCGCTACGCACAAAAAGCACACCTCTCAGGTGTGCTTTTTTTATTGCCGTCGATTGATGATCTCGCTACCAGCGGATCCGGTCGAAACGCCGCGTATAAAGAATATCGGCACCATTGAACGTCCCGCCATACACCACCAGCGACCAGTAACGCGAGAGGTTGATCGTGGCCTTCACCGCGTTCGAAGCCGACTGCAGGCCCTGTTCATAACCGATCACGAGCCGCTGATTGATCACCTTCGCGATCATCACGACCTCCGGGTCGGTCAGCCCCACCTCGCTGCGCCCGATCGAAAATTCGTCGAGGCCGATACTCTGCGCGATGCGCTTGCCCTGCGCGCTGCCGAGCAACGCGAGCGCCGTGGTCATGGCGTTCTGCTGGCCGAGGTTGTTGCCCTGGTCGGTGCCGTGCCCGAACAGCAACCACGAGAGTTTTTCGTTGTCGGGCACGTTCGGCTCGGAAACGAGCTTGACCATCGGCGCCTGGACCGTGCCCGTGACCTGCACGCCGGCCTCGACCTGCTGGTTGCGCCGCATGGCCAGAATGTTGATGCCCGGATTGCCGACTGGCCCGTTGAACGTGAAGAAACCGTTCTCGATGTTGAGCTTGGTGCCGAACGCCGTGTACGAGGAGCCTTCGGTCACGCGCACGTTGCCGACCGCGCGCAAGGGAACGTCCGGCGCGCTGTTCACGGAGATCGTGCCGGCGAGGCCGAGATCCGCGCCCTGCCCGCGGAAGCGGAAGTCGTTGCCGAGATCGATGTCGATATTCGCGCGCGGGGCAAAGCGCGGTGCGGGCTTCGTCGAAGCCGTTTCCTCGATCGGCGGCCGGCCGCCGCTCGTGCTGCCGTCGGGGCGCACGATCACGACGTCGTCGCCGAGCGAGGGCGCAGGCGACGTGGGCATGTCGAAGAGCGCGTGATCGACCTTGAACTTGCCGTCGATCTGCATGCCGCCCAGGTGGCCGCCGTTGGCGATGCTCGCGCTGCCGGAGAGCGACATCTTGCGGTCGGGCGAAGCAAACAGTTCGAGCTTGTCCGCGACGATGCTCGCCGTGAGATCGGGTTCGGCGTTGTCCAGACGCACGCGGCCCGTGGCGCGCAGCGTGCCGCTCGTCGCGCCGTGGAACTCCACCTGCTGGAAGTCGACTAGGTTCTGCGAAAGCGCGATGCGGATCACGCCGTCCTTCAACTCCACGCCCTGATCGACCACCGTGGCGGAAAGCCCGTCGCCAACGAGCGAGCCCGTGAGGTTCGGCTTCGCAACCGTGCCGCCGAGCTCGAGCTGCAGCGCGAGATGGCCGTCGAGCAGATACGTCGGGCCTAACATGCCGCCCGTGGTCCTGAGCGAGGGTACGTTCGCCTTGATGGTGCCGCCAACCGGCGCCTCGTCCGCGACAGTGAGGATGCCGTCGCGCGGCACAAGCGTCGTGAAGGCGTCGATGTCGAACGTGCCTACGCGGCTCGCCTGCGCATGCGCCGTGAGCGCGAGGCGGTTGCCGCCGCTGAACGCGGCGCGCACGTTGAGGTCGCCCACGCCGAGCGAGGCAAAACCACGGCCGACTTCGGTCGTGATGTCGCCGGAGCGGCGCTTGATCTGCACGTAGCCCGTGGCCGTCTGGCCGAGCGAGAAGTCCCAGTCGCCGTCGAAGATCAGGTCGGTCCTGAGCGTGGACGGCACGCCCGTGAACTGCTGCCGGATCTGCATGATGCGCGCAAGCGATACGCCGGTGAGCGTGCCTGCCGAGCGGATGCGGCCATGATCGAGGTCGAAGCCTTTCAGCTCGAGCGTCGCGCCCTCGCCCACCAGACGCGTCGCGCCGAGCGTCACCTTGCCGGGGCCCGCGCTCACCGTCAGCGGCGACTGCAGCTTCACGCCCGGCACGCCGCGGTTCTCGAGCTGCGTGAGCGTGCCGTTCCAGCGCGAGCCTTCACGCGTGTCCTGCAGGCCGCCGTTCGCCGCCACCACGAAGTCGATCGGCTGGCCCTGCACCTTGCCCTTCGCGCTCGCGCTGAGTGTGTGCTTCGCGCGCGTGCCGTCGAGGCGCGCGGTGAGCGTCGTGATATCGACGCCCGCCACGGCGATCCCGCTCGCGTCGGTGCTGAAGGCGAGTGCGCCATTCGCGCCGTCGCGCGCGAGGGCGTGGCCCTCGGCATGGCCGACGCGGTTATCGCCGAACACTACATGGTCGGCCTTGTAGTCGAGCGAGACGTCGGGATGCGCGAAGGTGCCGGTCACGTCGCCGTTCGCCGCGAGCTGGCCCGCTATGCCGAAGCCGAGCCGGTCGAGCTGCGGCGCATCCACACGAAAGCGCAGGCGGTCGCCACGCGCGCCGAAGCTGCCTTGCAGATCGACGGTATTGCCAGCGACCGAGAGGTTCGCGCGGCTTGGCAGAATGCGCGAGCCCGCCAGCTGGATGAGGCCCTGGCCCGTGAGCGGCAGGTCGTCGTAGACGCTCGGGCCGAGCTTGAACTCGGCCCTCGTCGTGAAAGTGGGCGCGAGCGTGCCGCTCGCGTTGAGCGTGCCGTTCACGCGCGCCACGATGGGCCTGCCAGCGGGACGCGCGGCGGGTCTGGGCCGCGCTTCGGGTTGGGCCGCCCCACTCGGCTCGGTCTGTTTCGCGATCTCCACGCGTTTTTGCTCGGCAGCCTGCTCGCCGGACTGCGCGGGATTGAGCGACGGATTCAGCGCCGGATTGAGCGCGAGATTGCGTTGCGGGTTGAGCGCGTCGGCGGCGGGCTGGGCTGGGGGCGTAGGGCGCGCCCGTGCGGCCGGAGCGGGCGACTTCGCGGTCGTACGCGCCGGGATTTGCGACGTGAGCGACAGCGGATCGAAATCGGTCAGCACCGCCTTGAGTTGATACGTGGAACTGGCGTCGTGCTTGAGCGCGCCCGACAGGTCGATGCGCCCCGCGCCCGAAGTCAGCCGCACGTCGTTGAGCGACAGGCGCGCGGGGTCCTGCGTGACCTTGCCCTGCACGCGCAGCGCCGCCTTCGGATCCGCGAGATCGAGCGTGACGCTCTGCACGTCGCCGTTCAGCCGCACGCCGATCGGCCCCGCGAATTGCGTGGCGCGCACGCTCGATTCGATCGCATTGAGGTCGAGCCCGGCGACCTTCAGATCGAAGCGTCCGTCGCGCCCGGTGATCGTGCCGCCGCCGGTGATCGTCGCGTTCTTCACGAGACGCACGGCGAGCTTCGGGATGCGCTGCGTCTTCGCGTCGAGCACGACGTCGGCGTGGGCGTCGATGAGCGGCAGCAGCTTTTCGTCGATGGCGCCCGGCTTCGCGTTGACGATCGAGACCGCTCCCGCCACCGTGAAGCCAGCCGCATCGGACTGCGCGACGTGGTGCTTCGCCCGGCCTTTCGGCACCGATGCCATCGCCGGCACGGAAGCCGGCGTCACCGCCGACACAGCCGATGCCCCCGAAGCCACCGCTGCGAGCGCCGCCGGCACGCCCGCCGCGCCACCGGGCACCGGTTGCAGTTGCGCACGCACCGCCAGGTCGGCGAACGGCGCGCCCGGCGCGAACGCCTGCGGATTGACGTGATCGAACGCGAGCGTTGCGCGTTGCAGCGGCACAGAAGCGAACGGCGTTGCCTCCACATGCGCGCGGCCGTTGAGCTTCATGCCGCTCGCCTCGATGTCGGCCGTGAGCGCCTCGAGCGAGCCGGCGAGGTTGGCACGCACCTGCACGTCTTCGCCGTTCACCTTGCCGGAGTAGCCCAGGTCGCCTGTGAGCGCGAACGGCCGCACGCCATCGAGCTTCGCTTCGGCGCTTACCGCGCCAAAGGGCGTGTCGAGACGCTCGATGGCGGCCTCGTGATGGCGGCCGTCGCTGCGTCCGTGAAACTGAAACTGCGAGAACTCGTTGGTCGAAGTGCCTTCGTGCACCGTGAGCTTGTTCACCTGCAAGTCGCGGATCTCAAGGCCGAGCGGCAGTTGCAGGTTCTCAGGCAACTTCATGGGCGAAGAAGGTTCGTGCGACGGCACGATGCGCATCTCGATGCCGCCAGCATGCAGATAGTCGACGACGAAGCGCCAGGGCTTTTGGCCGAAGCCCTGCAGTGCCCATTGACCGCCAATGCGGTCGACCTTGAGCGTGGTGCCGTCCGTGCCGCGCCAGCTCACATTGGTAAAGCGCACACCGCTCGCGAGCGTGCCGCCTTCGAGCGTGCCCGCGAGCTTGCCGTCGAGCAGCTTGACGGCCGCGCGCCACGCGTAAGCCGTGCCGCGCTCGGTGGTGAGCACGCCATAGAGCAAACCGGCGACCAGCCCGACCAGCAGCACCGGCACGACGATCGCCCACGTCAGCGCCTTCCAGAGCCGCGGCCCGCGGCGCGGCGGCGGCGCACCGGCGTCGCCGGATTCACCGCGCGCTTCACCATCCGGGCTGCGTCCCGCCTCCCCCGGCGGCACCGCGAACGTGGCGGGCAACCACGCCAAAGCGTCGAAACGGCGCGCGCTCATGCGGCCCCCTCGCCGTGCGGCGCAGGGTTCGTGGCGAAACGGAACAGCGAGCGCGTCATCATCAGAAGGCGATCCCGAGTGTCAGATAAGGCCGCACGCTGTGAGTGCGAAAACCATAGGCGAGATCGAGGTTGACCGGCCCGACGGGACTGCGCCAGCGCGCGCCGATACCCGCGCCCGGGTCGAACTCCTTTTCGCCCCAGGTGTCGGTGGCGGTGCCGACGTCGAAGAACGCCGCGCCGCCCCAGTCGTGGCTGAACCAGTGCTGGTATTCCGCCGACCCGGTGACGAGATACTTGGTCGGCAGGATCGAGCCCGACTGGTCGTTGCCGATGCTCTGGAACGAGTAGCCGCGCACCGAGTTCGACCCGCCCGCACGGAACAGCAGCGACGCGGGGATGCCGCTCGACGGGCCGCTCGTGAACACGCCGCCCAGTTCCGCGCGAAACACCATGATGTCGCTGCGGCCGATCGGCAGGTATTGCTGGCCGCGCATGTAGGCGCGCAGGAAGCTTTGCTCGGCGCCCACGTTCTTGAGCGCGATGCCCGCCTCCATGCGAATGATGTTGCCCGTGCGCGGAAAGAGCGGGTCGTCGACGTTGCGGCGCGTCCAGCCCCAGGTCGGCACGAGCGCATAGGCTCGCGACGACGGCCCCACGTTCTGCGTGAGGCGGTCGTCGTAGAACATCAGCGCGTAGGCGTAGTCGATGTTCTGCGAGGTGCGCGTGCGCTGCACGCCAACCCGCGCGCTATAGATGTTCGTGTCCGAGACGTCGGTGGTCGTGTAGGAAGCGACGAGGCTGTTGGTCCACGCGCGCGGGCCCGGCGGCATCGAAAGCTGGACCTGGCCGAACTTCTGGATCTGGTCGAGCCGCCCCTGCACCTGGAACGGCCACGCCGCCCCGAACGTATTCAGATACGTATAGGAACCCTGGACATGCGCGCCGGTGTCGGTCGAATAACCCACGCCGCCGCGGAAGTTGTTGAACGGGAACTCGCTCACCTTCACGTGCACGGGCGTATCGACCGGCTTTTGCGTGTTGGCGTCGACGTCGATCGCCACGCTCGCGTAGTACGGTGTGTTCTGCACCTGGCGCTGGAGTTCCGCCACGCGGTTCAGGTCGTAGATTTCGCCCGGCGAGAGCGGATTCACGTTGTCGATGATGTAGCCCGGATACCGCTGCGGGCCCGAAACGTCGAGCTTGCCAAGCGTAAAGGTCGGCCCGCTGTCGAACGTTACGGAAAGTTGCGCGTCATGTTGCAGCGGATCGACCCGCGCCTCCGAAAACACGATCTTGGCGCCCAGGTAGCGGCGCGCCTGCAGCGCCTTGAGCGAGGCGTTCTTGGCATCGTCCCAGCCTGACTGCGTAAAGGCGTCGCCGTCGTGCAGCGAGAATGCGAAGCGCGCGGTGTTCTCCTGCGCCGGGTCTTCCGTGAGCACGGGGCCGCGAAAGACGAGCTTGACCGACGAAATCGTGGTGCGCGGCCCCGGGTCGACGCTCACGCGCACGTGCCGCCTGCCGTCGATCGTGCGTACATCGGTACGCACGACCGGCGTGAAATAGCCCGCCGTCGAGGCCAGATCCCGGACCTGCTGCGGCGTCGCGGTCACGAGGAACTCGAACTGGTCCTCGTTCACGTCGGCGCGCGTGGCAAAGCGCGCAATGTCGAGGTGAGTTTCGAAGAGCTTGCGCAGGTCGCGCGGGGAGGCCTGGATATCGACGTCGTAATAGGTGCGCGGGCGCATCCACGGCAGGAGGGTCGTGAGGATGTCCGCCTGGGCGGGCGGCGCCACGGCAGAGAGCACGGCGAGGCACATGAACAGGCACGCGGCGAGCGGTGGCCGCGCCGCCCGCGAGGGGCGCCGCCGTGCGCACAATGCTTCGATCACCCATCCCGCCAAACGCCACCTCCGGCCGTCGTAGAACTGGTTGGCGCCGGTTGCGCCGCTCGCGCGCAGGGCACGGAGGGCGGCAACGGGCGCAAACGCGTTATTTCACCACATCGGCGCGTAAAAACCCCAGGAGGCGGCGCAAAGGGGCCGCAAGACGGCAGCAAAGGGGGAGGAGCACGAAAGTCGGCGCGGATGTTCCGCGGCGTTGGCTTGCGGTAAAATTGCCGCCGACAGAATTAGCGGCGCGGCGCAATCAGGCGCCCCGCCTTACTGGACGGACGTCAGCCATGTATCAGTCGGACATCACGCAGTTCATCAACCAGCTCAAGCAGCAAAAGCCGCAGCTCGAAGAACAGCAACGCAAGGGCCGTGCGCTCCTGTGGGACAAGCAGCCGATCGACCTCGACGAGCGCGAGCGCCAGCAGGCTTCGCGCGTGAAGCAAACGTCCTACGTCTACTACCAGAACTTCTGATGGCCGAGGCCGAGGGGGTCGGCGCGCCGCCAGCGGGCGAGCACGCGGCCAGTCACGCGGGCCACGCGCCCGGGCCAACGCCCGGTGAGGCGCTGACCACGCCCGCGACCGACTCGACGCCCGATACGGTCGACGGCGTCGCGTTCGCACGCCTTTACGGCGAGCCGCTCTTCAAGCTCCCGCAGGACCTCTACATTCCGCCGGACGCGCTCGAAGTTTTCCTCGAGACCTTCGAAGGCCCGCTCGACCTGCTGCTGTACCTCATCCGCAAGCAGAACTTCAACGTCCTCGATATTCCGATGGCGGAGGTCACGAACCAGTACCTCGGCTACGTCGAGCAACTGCGCAAGACCAACCTCGAACTCGCGGCCGAATATCTGCTGATGGCGGCCATGCTCATCGAGATCAAGTCGCGCATGCTGCTGCCGGTCAAGAAGGCCGACACCGGCGAGGAAGCCGAGGACCCGCGCGCCGAACTCGTGCGCCGCCTGCTCGAATACGAGCAGATGAAGCTCGCCGCCCAGCGTCTGGACCAATTGCCGCAACTCGGCCGCGACTTCCTGCGCGCCGAGGTCTATATCGAGCAGAGCATCACGCCGCGCTTTCCCGACGTGGACAGCAACGACCTGCGCGCCGCGTGGGCCGACGTCATCAAGCGCGCGAAGCTCGTCCAGCATCACAAGATTTCGCGCGAGGAACTCTCGGTGCGCGAGCATATGAGCATCATCCTGCGCAAGCTGCAGGGCGAGCGCTTCATGGAGTTCTCCGAGCTGTTCGACACCACGCGCGGCGTGCCCGTCGTGGTCGTGAACTTCATCGCCATGCTGGAGCTGTCGCGCGAATCGCTCATCGAGATCACGCAGCCCGAACCGTTCGCGCCGATTTACGTGCGGCTCGCGTATTTGCCCGCCTGATCCTTCTCCAGGCGCGCGCCGGGTCAATAAATAGGACGGCATCAGACGAAGGCGGCCGCCGGGCCGCACAGCGGAACGCCAGGACAACCCCCTATCCGAGGCGGGTGCGCCGCGTTCACAAATCCACTACAATCGCCCGCGCCTGCCCGGTCTCGTCCCATATACGGGGCACACGTCGTACTTGCCGCGCCATCTGCGCGGACCGGGCGCGCGACGTCCGCTCGCGGCCCCTCGTCCGGGTCTCTGGCTTGCGGCCGTGCCACCCAAGTCTTGCCCCGCGCGAGGCATAAAGCATCCGATCATGAAAGTCATTAGCTCGATTCAGGAATTGCGCGACCAGTTGCGCGGCCAAAACCGCACCGCGTTCGTGCCGACCATGGGCAACCTGCACGAAGGCCATCTCTCGCTGATGCGCCTCGCGCGCCAGCACGGCGACCCGGTCGTGGCGAGCATCTTCGTCAACCGGCTGCAGTTCGGCCCGAACGAGGACTTCGACAAATATCCGCGCACGCTCCAGGACGATATCGAGAAGCTGCAGAAGGAAAACGTCTACGTGCTATTCGCGCCCACCGAGCGCGACATGTACCCGCAGCCGCAGGAATACCGCGTCCGCCCGCCGCACGACCTCGGCGACATTCTGGAAGGCGAATTCCGCCCCGGCTTCTTCGAGGGCGTGTGCACGGTCGTCATGAAGCTGATGTCGTGCGTGCAGCCGCGCGTGGCCGTGTTCGGCAAGAAGGACTACCAGCAGCTCATGATCGTGCGCGCGATGTGCAACCAGTTCGCGCTGCCGACCGAAGTGATTGCCGCGGAAACGGTGCGCGACGCCGACGGCCTCGCGCTCAGCTCGCGCAACCGCTACCTGACCGAAGCCGAGCGCGCCGAGGCGCCGCAACTGGCGGGCGTGCTGCGCGCGATCCGCGAGTCGGTGCTGTCGGGCCGCCGCGACTTCCAGCAACTCGAACTCGACGCCATGGCCACGCTCGCCGCGCGTGGCTGGAAGCCCGACTACATCGCGATCCGCAAGCGCGCGAACCTGCTGCCGCCCGCGCCGGGCGTAGCTGGTGACCCGGAGTCGCCGCTCGTCGTGCTGGCCGCGGCGAAGCTGGGCGCCACGCGCCTCATCGACAACCTCGAAATCTGACGACGCCTGCGGGACGGCCGCGCCGCCCCGCGCTCACCCGCTTCCGCCAGATTCCGCTTACCCGCGGCGGGCCGCGCGCCCGCTCGCCTGAGGAGACCCTCCATGCAACGCCATATGCTGAAGTCGAAGATCCACCGCGTCGCGGTCACGCACTGCGAACTGCACTACGAAGGCTCGTGCGCCATCGACGAAAACCTGCTCGAAGCGGCCAACATCGTCGAAAACGAGCGCATCGACATCTGGAACATCAACAACGGCGAGCGCTTCACGACCTACGCGATCAAGGGCGAACGCGGCAGCGGCATGATCTCGCTGAACGGCTCGGCCGCGCGCCGCGCGCAACTGGGCGACCTCGTGATCATCGCGGCCTTCGCGAACGTGGAAGAGGAAGAGCTCAAGGCCGGCTGGAAGCCGGACCTCGTGTTCGTGGACGAGAACAACCGCATCAAGGGCAGCCGCGACCACGTGCCCACGCAAAGCTGGAGCTGACACGCGAGTGCGGCCGGCGCGGCGCTTCGAGCCCGCGCTGCCGCAATTGCCCGCTTCGCAGTTGCCCGCTTATTTGTCAGCTGGCTTGCCGTCCATCCAGCCGATAATCGACTGCCACTGGTCGAGGTCCTTCTCGACCCGGCTCTTCGCGACATCCCATAGCGTGAGGCCGTGCGCGGCGAGCTGCACGTAGTTCTGCGTGTCGCGCAGATAGCCGAGCACCGGCAGCTCCAGCCCCTCGACGAAGCGCTGCAGCTGCTCGGCCGAGCGCGTGCGCGCATCGACCCGCATGCCCACCACGCCCACCTGGATCGCGCCCTTGCGCACGGCTTTCTCCTTGGCGAGGCGGTTCAGAAAGTCCTGGGTGGCCAGAATGTCGAACATCGAGGGCTGCAGGGGCACGATCACCTTGTCCGCCAGTTCGATGATCGCCTGGAGCCGGTTGCCGTGCAGGCCCGCGGGCGTGTCGATGACCGCGTGCTCGAGTCCCTTCGGCGGCTTCGCCGGGTTGTCCAGATCGACCTGCCAGCTTTCGATGGCCGGCAGCGTCGCGGGCCGCAGATCGAGCCAGGCATGCGAGGACTGCTGCCTGTCGAGGTCCGCGAGCGCCACCCACTCGCCTTGTGCGGCGAAATAGCCGGCCAGATTGGTGGACAGCGTGCTCTTTCCCACGCCGCCCTTGGGATTCGCCACCACGATTACCGTCATGAATGCTCCCGTCAGGATGGCTGGCGCCTGGCCAGCCGGATTGCCGTGATTTTTGCCTGATGCGTTGTTCGATACCTGGCGAGGCGACTTGCAGACGAACGAGCGCCCCGAATCAACCGTCCGATAATATCGGCAAATTGCGCGCCGCCGAAGTCCCCCACGTGCGCGCAAGCGCATCGTTCACCGCATTGTTCACATCAAATACAGGAGACTGACCGACCATGAGCACCCTACGCCACGACGTCACGATCGAAACCCTGCTCGAACGGCAGCGCGGCCGCCTGCCCGATCTGCTGGGCTTTCGTCCGATCGCCCTCGAGCAAGGCCTGATGCGCGCCGAACTCGATGTGCGCAGCGACCTGCTCGCCCCCAATGGCTTCCTGCACGCCGCCACGGTAATCGGTCTCGCCGATACGGCTTGCGGCTACGCCTGCCTCGCCCACCTGCCGCCCAACGCGAAGAACTTCACGACCATCGAGATCAAGAGCAACCATCTCGGCACCGCGCGCGAAGGCACGATCTCGGCTGTGGCGACGGGCGTGCATCTCGGGCGCAGCACGCAGGTCTGGGACGCGACGGTGAAGGGCCCGGACGGCAAGACCATCGCGCTGTTCCGCTGTACGCAGATGGTGCTTTATTGAGCCGGGCGCTGCGCTTTTACCTGGCTTTTAGTCACGCTTCTAGCTGATCACGCCGAACACCTTCTCCAGATCGAGGCTCGCCGCGAGCGTATCCGCCAGCCGCTCAAGCGACGCCTCTCGAAGCGCCGGATAGTCCACCGTGCGCGCCAGCGCGAGCCCGGCCCAGCGCACGAGCGCCGCGCACGCCTCGGGCGTGTCGAACAGGCCGTGCACGTAGGTGGCGAGAATCTGGCCATCCGCCGAGCGCGCGCCGTCCGGGCGCGTCGTCCCCTCCTCTCCCACAGCGAGCCTGAGCGCTGGAAACTCGAGCGAGCGTCCGCGCGTCTCGCCCATATGAATTTCGTAGCCCGCAACGCGCGCCGGCGCCGCGTGGCCGCCTTCCAGCGCCAGCGCGCCCGTCACATTCTTCAGCGTCTTCTCGCGTGTGAGCACGGTCTCGTAGTCGAGCCAGCCGAAGCCCTCGACCGCGCCGGGCTCGCCCTCCACGCCATGCGGATCGGCAATCGCGCGCCCGAGCATCTGCATCCCGCCGCAAATGCCGATCACGCGCCCGCCATACCGCAGATGCCGCGCGAGCGCCGTCTCCCAGCCCTGGGCGCGCAACCACGCGAGGTCGTCGCGCACGTTCTTCGAGCCTGGCAGGATCACGAGATCGGCCGCGGGCGGCGCTTCGCCCGTGCGCACATACGTGAAATCGACCTGCGGATGGGCGCGCAGCGCGTCGAAGTCGGTGTGGTTGCTGATGTGCGGCAGCGCAGGCACAACGACTCGCAGCGTCTCGCCCTCGGCCTGTGCGCCGCTGTGGGCGGCACCCGGCAGCATGTCCTCGGCGTCGAGCGTGAGGCCGTGCAGGTACGGCACGACGCCGAGCACCGGCTTGCCTGTCTGCTGCTCTAGCCACGCGAGGCCCGGTTCCAGCAGCGTGCGGTCGCCGCGAAAACGGTTGATGACGAAACCTTTCACGCGCGCGCGCTCGCTCTCCGAAAGACAGGCCAGCGTGCCGATCAGATGCGCGAACACGCCGCCACGGTCGATGTCGGCCACGAGCACGACAGGGCAATCGACCGCCTCGGCGAAACCCATGTTCGCGATGTCGTTGGCGCGCAGGTTGACTTCGGCGGGACTGCCCGCGCCTTCCACGAACACCGTGTCGTAGCGCGCGCGCAAACGCCCATAGGACTCGAGCACGGCCTCGCGCGCGAGCGGCTTGTAATCCTGGTACGCGCGCGCGTTGAGATTCATGCGCGCCTTGCCGTGGATGATGACCTGCGAGCCGAGATCACTATTGGGTTTGAGCAGCACCGGATTCAGGTCGGTGTGCGCCTCGATGCCGGCGGCGATGGCCTGCAGCGCCTGGGCGCGGCCGATCTCGCCGCCATTCACGGTCACGGCGCTGTTGAGCGCCATGTTCTGCGGCTTGAACGGCGCGACGCGCGCGCCCGCGCGGCGCGCGAGGCGGCACAGGCCGGCGACGAGCGTGCTCTTGCCGGCGTCGGAGGTCGTGCCCTGGATCATCAGTGTGCCGGCGGGTACACGAGGCACGGCGGGTAGCGTGGCGGTCATGAAGCGGTGATGACGGGTGGGCCCTGGGTGGGCCTGCTGTACACGGGAAGGCGAACGCGCATTATCCCATCGCCCTGCCGCACCCTGCAGGACCCCGGCGCGACGTTGGCCGAACGGATGACGGTACGGCGAACCGCAGCCGTTACAATCACGCGATGAATTCGCGCGATCTCACCTTCATCGTCGGCGGCGCGCGCTCGGGCAAGAGCGCGCACGCCGAACGCCTCGCCGCCGCGAGCGGCCTGCCGGTCACCTATATCGCCACCGCGCGCGTGACGAACGACCTCGAATTCGCTGAGCGCATCGGCCACCATCGCGCGCGCCGGCCCGCGCACTGGGCGCTCTCCGAAGCGCCGCTCGATCTCGCGGGTGCGCTCGACGCGGCGGCCGCGCCCGGCCAGTGCGTGCTGATCGACTGCCTCACGCTGTGGCTCGCGAATCTGCTGTGCCCCGCCGATGCCGACTCGCCGCTGCCCGACTGGAGCGAGCGCCTCGACGCCTTCGCTGCCGCCTGCGCGCGCGCGCAAGGCACGGTGCTCGTGGTGAGCAACGAGATCGGCATGGGCGTCGTGCCGATGGGCCCGGCCACACGCCTGTATGTGGATGAACTCGGCCGCCTCAATCAGCGCATCGCGGCGCTCGCGGACCGCGCCACGCTGGTCGCCGCGGGCCTGCCTCTCGCGCTCAAGGCGCCGCGCGAGGCCTCATGATGCTCACGCTTCCCGTTACCGCTGCGCTCGCCGTGGCCGGCGTCGCGGTGGACCGCTGGCTCGGCGAACCGCGCCGCGCGCATCCGCTCGTCGCCTTCGGCCGCTACGCGAACCGCATCGAGGCGCGCCTGAACACGGGTCGGCGCGGCCGGCCGCTCGGCCTGCTCGCGTGGCTCGCCGCCGTCGCGCCGCCCGTTATCGTCGCCGCGCTGCTGTGCGCGCTGCTGCCCTGGCCGCTCGCCTGGGCCTTGCATGTCGCGCTGCTATGGTTCGCGCTCGGTGCACGCAGCCTTGCCGAACACATCGCGCCAATCGGCGCCGCCCTGGCGCGGCGCGACCTCGCCGCCGCGCGCGAGCTGACTGGCCGCATCGTCTCGCGCGATACAGCGGGCGCGGATGCCACCGCACTTTCGCGCGCCGCCGTCGAATCGGCGCTCGAAAACGGCAATGACGCGATCTTCGGCGCGCTATTCTGGTTCGCGATCGCAGGCGGCCCCGGTGCGCTTGCCTTCCGTCTCGCCAACACGCTCGATGCCATGTGGGGTTACCGCACCCCGCGCTTCCTGCGCTTTGGCTGGGCGGCCGCGCGTATCGACGACGTGCTGAACTGGATTCCCGCGCGCCTCACCGCCGCCAGCTACGCGCTGCTCGGCGACACGCGCATGGCGCTGCGCTGCTGGCGCGAGCAGGCGCATCGCTGGGAGAGCCCGAACGCGGGCCCGGTGATGGCCGCGGGCGCGGGCAGCCTGAACGTGCTGCTGGGCGGCGCGGCCGTCTATCACGGCACGCTGGAAGAACGCCCGGCGCTCGGCGCAGGCTCGCCGCCGCGCGCGCAGCACGTGGAGGCGGCACTGCGGCTCGTGGAGCGCACCACCATCCTGTGGCTCGCCGCGCTGCTCGCGCTGGCATTCCTGAGCGTGGCGACCCATGTCTGAGCACCTAGCCGCTCTCGTCGCGCACGGCGGCAATCTGCACGAAGCCGCCGAGCGTTACGGCATTGCGTGGGACGCCTGGATCGACCTGTCGACCGGCATCAACCCACATGGCTATCCCGTGCCGCCCGTGCCGCCAACGGCATGGCGCCGCCTGCCCGACGACGGCGACGGCTTCGCCGCGTGTGCCGCGCGCTACTACGGCGCGCCGGACGCGCAGCACGTGTTGCCCGTGGCAGGCAGCCAGGCCGCGATCCGCGCACTGCCCGCGTTGTTGACGCGAGCCCCTGTCGCGATCGCCCCGCTCACCTACGGCGAGTACGCGCCAGCGTTCGCGCGCGCAGGCCATGAGATCGTGCCGCTCGACGTCGCGCACGCCGCGCTGCCCGATATCGTCACGCATGCCGTCGTGGTCAATCCCAACAATCCGACGGCCACGCATCTCGCTACCGCGCACCTGCTGCATTGGCATGCGCAACTCGCCTCGCGCGGCGGTACGCTGATCGTCGACGAAGCGTTTACCGATGCATTCGGTAACGAGCGTTCCGCAACGCTTGCGCACGCAACCAGCCGCGCAGGACTCGTCGTGCTGCGCTCGCCGGGCAAATTCTTCGGGCTCGCAGGCGCGCGTTGCGGTTTCGCCCTCGCTCAACCCGCGCTGTTAGCCGCGCTGCGCGCGAATCTGGGCACGTGGACCGTGAGCGGCCCCGCACGCCACGCCGTCACCCATGCATTCGAAGACAGCGCGTGGCAAAGCGCAATGCGCGTGCGCCTCACCGCCGAGAGCGCACGCCTCGTTGCACTATTACGCGCTCACGGCTTCGCGCCACACGCGACGCCGCTCTTCGCGTGGATCACGGACCCGCGCGCAGCGGCGCTGCAGCACGCGCTCGCGCGGCATGCGGTGTGGACGCGCCGCTTCGACGCGCCGGCCAGCCTGCGCTTTGGCCTGCCCGCCTCCGAAGACGAATGGCGGCGCTTCGAAAGCGCGCTCGAACAAGCCATGCGGACGCTCGACTGATGCGCGCCGCGATCCTGGCGCTCACGCTTTTCGTCGCAGCGCTCGGCCCATGCGCCGCCCATGCAACCGTCACCGCCATCGACGACGCGGGCAACACCGTCACCCTTCCCGCGCCCGCGCAGCGCGTAGTGAGCCTCGCGCCTCACGTGACCGAGCTGCTCTATGCCGCGGGCGGCGGCGCGAAGGTGGTCGGCGCCGTGGCCTACAGCGATTACCCGCCAGAAGCGCAAAAGGTGCCGCGCGTGGGCGACAATCGGGCGCTCGACCTCGAGCGCATCGCCGCGCTCAAGCCCGACCTCATCGTGGTCTGGCGTCATGGCAACGCGCAGCAACAACTCGATCGTCTGCGCGATCTGCACATTCCGCTCTTTTTCAGCGAGCCGCATAAGCTCGACGATGTGGCGACCTCGCTCACGCGCCTCGGCGTGTTGCTCGGGACCGAATCCACGGCGCAGGCGGCCGCCAGCGCCTACCGCCGCGACATCGCGCAGTTGCGCGCGCGCTATGCGCAGCGCGCGCCCGTGAGTGTGTTCTATGAAGTCTGGGATCAGCCGCTGATGACCATCAACGGTTCGCACATGATCAGCGACGTGATCGCGTTGTGCGGCGGCCGCAACGTGTTCGCGACGCTCGATCCGCTCGTGCCGACGGTTTCCACGGAAGCCGTGCTCGCCGCGAATCCGGATGCGATCGTTAGCGCTTCGCAAGGCGCGACTTCGCCGGACCGCCCACTGCCGAGCCTCGAGCGCTGGCGCGCCTGGCCCACGCTCACTGCTGTTGCACGCGGCAACCTCTTCGCGATCGACGGCGATCTGCTCACGCGGCCCGCGCCGCGCATCGCCCAGGGCGCGGCGCAGCTGTGCAAGGATCTCGATCTCGCCCGTTCACGCCAGGCCGCGGCGCATTGATTCGATCTCCGAATCGACCGGCTACGCGTTCCAGCGCGAGAGCAGCCACTGTGCGTTGAACGCGTCGTAGCGCAGGCACACGATGGCGCCCATCTCCAGCGGCCAGCGCACGCAGCGCGCGAGCGGCATGCCGAGCGCGCGCGCCGTGACGGCGCGAATCACGCCCGCATGCGTCACGGCCCAAACGGTGGACTTCTCGTGCGCATCGAGCGTGTCGAACCACCCGCTCACGCGCGCATCGAACTGCGCAACGCTCTCGCCGCCGTGTTCGCGCGCGTGCTCGAAATTCGCGGCCCATGCGTCGATCTGTGTGCGTTCGATCGCGTCCCAGCGCTGCATCTCCCACGCGCCGAAATCCATCTCCGCCAGGCATGCTTCGGCTTGCGGCGTGTGGCCGCGCACACCGGCCAGCGCCGCCGCCACGCTCGCGCACCGCGTGCGCGGGCTCGTTTCGATCCGCTGCGGTTCGCGCACGCCGAGCGCTGCGAGCCGCTCGGCGAGGTGCGCCGCCTGCTGGGTTGCGTCGCCCGCGAGCGGCACGTCGCTCGCGCCGTAGCACACGCCCGCATCCACGGCCACGGCCGGATGGCGGATCAGAACGAGATCCATGCGAGCCCCACGAGATAGATGGCGATCTCGAACACCTGCTGCGCGAAGCCGAGGCAATCGCCCGTATAGCCGCCGATGCGGCGCACGAAGTAGCGCCCGAGCGCGTAGCGCAGCACGGCGAGCACGACGAGCGTCGCGACGCCCGTGCGCCAGTCGGGCGCACCGGACCACACCGGCCAGAACAGCCACGGCAAGCCGAACCCGCACGCGCACAGCCACGCGGCAACGCTCATGCGCTGCGCAACGGGCTTGGCCTTGCCCTCGGGGCGCACATACTCGAGCGAGACGAGATAGCTGATCGCGCATGCGCGGCTCGCCGCGTGGCCGGCGACCATCAGCATCGCCGCGCGTGCGGGGGGCAGCGCGGCGAGCGTCTGCCACTTCAGCGCAAGCGCGACCACGAGACCAATCGCACCGAATGCGCCGATGCGCGAATCGTGCATGATGCGCAGCACGTCCTCACGGGTGTACGCGCCGCCGAAAGCGTCGAGGCAGTCGGCGAGGCCATCCTCGTGAAAGGCGCCCGTCGCGAGCAGCGTGACACCCATCGACAGCAGCACGGCCACGCTCGCGGGAAACACGCGCAACGCGGCGAGATAGACGAGTGCCCCGAGCGCGCCGATCAACGCGCCGACGAGCGGAAAATAGCGCGCCGCCGCATTGAGCCAGGCAGGCTCGAAGCCGACCCAGCGCGGCACCGGCACGCGCGTGAAATAGCCCAGCGCCGTGAAGAAATAACGCAGCTCCGCAAGCGGATTCATCGCGCGGCGCTCAGGCGTGCCGATCGCTGCGATCGTCGACGCCGGCCGACTCGAAGCTCGCCATTTCGTTCACGAACGCCACCGCCGCACGCAAGAGCGGCACGGCGAGCGCCGCGCCCGTGCCCTCGCCCAGACGCAGGTCGAGCGTGAGCAGTTCGCGCGCGCCGAAGTGATCGAGCATACGGCGGTGCCCCGCTTCGTTCGATGCGTGCGCAAACACGCAGTAGTCGCGCACGTTGGGCGCAAGCGAGTCGGCCACGAGCAGCGCCGCGGTCGCGATAAAGCCGTCCACGAGAATCGCCATGCGCGAGCGCGCCGCTTCGAGGTATGCGCCGGCCATCATCGCGATCTCGAAGCCGCCGAACGCGGCGAGTACGTCGAGCGGCTCGCGCGCATCGGCATGATGCGCGAGCGCGGCGGCGAGCACGTTGCGCTTTTTCGCGAGGCCCGCGTTATCAAGACCCGTGCCACGCCCGACGCATTCGTCGATCGGCACGCCGCACAGCCGGCTCATCAGGCACGCTGCCGACGACGTGTTCGCGATGCCCATTTCGCCAAAACCGATCACGTTCGTGCCAAGCGCCGCGTGGTGGCGCACGCGGTCAGCGCCCGCCGCGAGCGCGGCGATGGCTTCGTCGCGCGTCATGGCGCGCTCGCGCGCGAAGTTGCGCGTGCCGTGTGCGATGGCCACATCGACGAGCGTGGGCGACGGCGGCAGCGGCGTCGCCACGCCCGCGTTGACGACTTCGAGCGTGAGTCCCGCCACGCCGCTGAACGCATTGATGGCCGCGCCGCCCGCCACGAAGTTCGCGACCATCTGCGCGGTCACGGCCTGCGGGTACGGGCTCACGCCTTCGGCGGCAACGCCGTGGTCGCCCGCGAACACGATCATCACGGGACGCACGACGCTCGGGCGCGTCGTGCCCTGGATCATGCCGAGCTGGCGCGCGAGCGTTTCGAGGCGGCCGAGACTGCCGGGCGGTTTGGTCTTCGTGTCGATGAGGCGTTGCAGTTCGTCGCGCAACGAGAGATCGAGCGGTTCGACGGCGAGCAGTTCGGTAAGCGATGACGTCATGGTGTGTTTCGTTTCGAAGTGATGCGGGCGAAAGCGGCGCATTAGTGCGTGCCGTTCGGTCCCGGCGAATGCGATAGGGAAGAGGCCGGCCCAGGAGTTGGCGAAAGCGCGGGCGCGGGCACGAGCGCAGGCACAAGCGCCTCGTGCCCGCCCTCGCGGATCAGCACGAGCGGATGGCCAAACGCGGCGCTCGCGCGCTCGGGCGTAAGCACTTCGCGCACGGGGCCCGCGTAAAAACCGCCGCGACCGTCGAGCAGGAGCGCGTGCGTCGCGAAACGCCGCGCAAGATTGAGATCGTGACAGGAGAACAGCACAGCACGCGCCTCATTGCGCACCCAGCGCGAGAGCGCTTCAAGGCACGCAATCTGATGATGCAGGTCGAGATGCGCAAGCGGTTCGTCGAGCAACAGAAGCGGCGCGCCCTGACACAACGCGGCCGCAAGCGCGACACGCTGGCGCTCGCCGCCCGAGAGCGAGAGCACGTCGCGCGCGGCGAGCGCTTCGAGGCCGAGCGTGGCGAGCGCGGCGTGCGCAGCGGCACGATCGGCGTCGCCTTCCCAGCCCCAGCCCGAAAGATGCGGGTAGCGATTGAGCAGCACGGTGTCGATCACGCTCGCGCTGAATGCATCGCGCTGATCCTGGGGCATGAGCGCGCGACGCAGCGCGAGACGTACCGGCGCCCAGTGTGCGAGCGCGATGCCCTCCACTTCCACGCGACCTGCCGAAGGCTCGCGCAGGCCTGCGAGCGCGTCGATCAGCGTGGTCTTGCCCGCGCCATTCGCACCCGCGACGCACCAGATTTCGCCAGCGGCAAATCTTTGCGTGAGCGATTCGACAAGCGTGCGCGCGCCCGCTTGCAACGTGAGCGCGTGGACCGCGAGAAGAGGCGGACGTGCGTCGCTCATCGTCCGCGCCTCGCAAGCAGCATCCACAGGAAAACGGGTACGCCCGCAAGCGCGGTCACGACGCCCACCGGCAACTGCGCGGGCGCCGCCACCGTACGCGCGACGAGGTCCGCGCCCATCACCGCCACGCCGCCGGCGAGCGCGGCGGCGGGCACGAGCATGCGCTGGTCGTTGCCGAACGCGAGGCGCAGCATGTGGGGCACGACGAGCCCGACGAAGCCGATGGTGCCGCCCGTCGTCACGGCAGCGGCCGCCGCGAGCGAGGCGGCAAGATAAATGCCGATTCGCAGACGCAGCACCGGCACGCCGAGCGCCTGCGCAGCGGCGTCGCCGCGCAACAGCACGTTGAGCATCGGCGCGGCCGGGACGATGCACGCAAGGACCACGCCAAGCATCACGAGCGCGGGCCACGGCATGCCTGCGCCATTGAGGTCGCCCGTGAGCCAGAACAGCATGCCGCGCAGGCGCGTGTCGGGCGCGAGTGTGAGCAGCAGCGTGATCAACGCGCCCCAGCCTGCCGCGGTCACCGCGCCCGTCAACAGAAGCCGTGGCGAGCTGTCCTGCGGCTCGCCACGCCACAATTCGCGGCGCGCGAGGCCAAGCACGAGCAGGATCGAAACGAACGCGCCCGCACATGCGCTCGCCTGCACGCCCCACCACGCCACGCCCGCCATCATCGCCACCAGCGCAAACGCGGCGGCGCCACCGGAAACACCGAGCACATAGGGCTCCGCGAGCGGATTGCGCAGCAGCACCTGCAACAGCGCGCCCGCCAGCGCGAGCAGCGCACCGCATGCAAAGCCCGCGAGCGCGCGCGGCAAGCGCAGCGTGCGCACGATTTCAATCGCCATATCGGGTGCGCCGTGCGCGGGAGTGAGCGCCGCGAGCGCCTGCGCCAATGTCACGCTCACGCTGCCTGCTACGAGCGATGCGGCGAACACCACGAACGCGGCCGCCGCGAGCGCGCACCAGATCATGCACGCGCGGCGCGCGCTCATCGAGCGGCGCGGCAGCGCGTGCAGCGGCGGCACAGCATGGGACTCATCGCGGCTCATGGAATGCATCGGGGAACTCAGCGGCGGGTATCAATCAAACTCACACAGAAAGACAGCAGGGATATCGCAGGCCACGTCAGCGCGCAGTTTGTTTGTCGCTAAAGATTCTGCATGATGTGTGGCAGAACGTGGCAAAAACGGCGTGGCAAAGCCGCTCACAAAAGCACTGGCAAAAGACCATCAATCCGTGATGTTATAACGCGCGGACCCTGATCGAGACGACGCGCTGCGCGCGCGGCCGTGGCAAATTGCGTTCCCGCCTGGCCTATGCAGCACACGTAGCGAGGGATTCGGGTCTGATTCGGGTAAGAAGCCGGGTTGTTACGTCTGGAAACGACACAATTATCAAAATACGTGTTAATCCGCGCTAGAATGCCTGTCTTTAGAGGACGCAGCACATGCTCAACGAACTCGAAACACTCTCACAAAACATCGGGCGGCTGATCGAGATTAATCAGCGCCAACACGAAGCACGCCTCGCACTCGAAGAGCAACTCGCGCAGCTGCGTGCGCAATGCGACGAAACACGCGCCGAACTCGAACAGGTCCGCGAGGAGCGCGCCACGCTGCAAGCAGAGCGCGATGCACTCTCGGCCAAGATCGACGATGCGCAGGTGCGTTTGAACGCGATCCTCGAAAAGCTGCCACGCGCACGCGCAGGGAATGAGCGCGACAACCAGCTCGATCTGCTCGATCCGTCGCAGAGCAACGACGACGACAGCAACGCGGCCCGCCACGGAGAAAATGCATGACCACCAAGCAGATCGAAGCGACGATACTCGGCCAAACCTATCGCCTCGTCTGTTCGCCGGAAACGGAACAGGCGCTGCTCGAAGCCGTGGCGCGCGTGGACGCCGAAATGTCGAAGATCCGCAATCACAGCAACGTGCGCGGCACCGATCGCATTGCCGTCATGGCCGCGCTCTCGCTCGCTTCGGAACTGCTGCGCCTGCAAACCAGCGTGCGTCACGGGGAAGCATTCCCAGCCGAAGAAATCCGTCGTACAATGCGCCAAATGAATGAACAATTGGGCGCTGTGATTCACCAGTACGGTGTGCAATAAGCGCTGCAGTACGCCGCAGTTTCAAGCGCCAATGTGCGGTATGATGTTGTTCATCGGCAGCATTGATTTGTTTAGAAACGCGCGTTTCTAGACACGTAGTAAAACAGTTTAGTCAGCTTCCCTGCCTGGTTCGCCAAGGTCATATATTCCTTGAACCAATGCCATGTGCACGGTTGCGGAAATTTGTAGCACGGGCGTGCGCGTCACACAGTCTGATGTACCCGAAGTGCTGCTAACTGCGACCAATTCTGAACCCTCGGTTCAGGATGCCGGCCTAGCGGCTATGGCGGGGACCTATTCAAACGGCATCGGACCACAGTCCGATGCCGTTTTCCATTGTGCGGCTCGATTTGCGCGTGCACGCCTGCCCCTCTCCCCTTTCGACGTGAACTTCGACTCATGCGCTACTGGCTGATGAAGTCCGAACCCGACGAAGCAAGCATCGACGACCTCGCAAACGCGCCGCAGCGCACGCTGCCCTGGACCGGCGTACGTAACTACCAGGCGCGCAATTTCATGCGCGACACCATGCAGCAAGGCGACGGCGTGCTGTTCTATCACTCGAGCTGCCCCGAGCCCGGTATCGCGGGCATCGCGCAGGTGTCGTCCACGGCCTATCCCGACCCCACGCAATTCGATCCGAAAAGCCATTACTACGACGCGAAATCGACACAAGAGAATCCGCGCTGGGTCCTCGTCGACGTCGTGTTCAAGAAGAAGTGCCCGCTCATTGCTCTGGCCGCCTTGCGCGAGCACGAGGAACTCGCGGACATGCGTGTGCTCGCCAAGGGCAATCGCCTTTCGATCACGCCGGTCACCACGGCCGAGTGGAACTTCATCACGAAACATCTGATGTGATGCGGTTTTGAGGCGGCCCGGGCACGCACACAGCATCCGTGCGCGACTTCAAGCACAATCGCGCACAGTCGCGCGCAGTTACGTTGTCGTTCCAGGTGCCTCGCGCGCGACGCCAGTTCTGCAAGGAGCCTCAATGAACCGAAAAACCGCCGTCACGCTCGCCGCCGCATTCGCTGCCGCCCTCCCCCTCGCCATGACGCTCGCGCCGGGCGCCGCGTTCGCACAGAGCGATGCGCGTTTCCAGCAACCCTCGGGCGTGCTGTCGCTTTCCGCGCAGGCCAGCGCCGAAGTGCCTCAAGACGTCGTCAACATTACGCTGTTCTACGAACAGGAAGCGAGCGACCCCGCCTCGCTCACGGCAACGCTTAATCAGCGCGCCGACGCCGCGCTGCAACGCGCAAGAGGCGTCACGGGTGTGACCGCGCACTCGGGCCAATTCTCGATCTTCCCCTCCACCGATCGCGACGGGCGCATCTCCGCCTGGCGCGGCCGCACGGAAGTCGTGCTCGAGTCACATGATTTCGCGGCGGCGTCGAAGCTCGCCGGCGATCTCTCGTCGATCATGCAGGTGGGCAACGTGCAGTTCTCGCTGTCGCCCGAGGCGCAACGCGCCGCCGAGCAAAAGCTTCAAGGCCAGGCGATCGCCTCATTCCGCGACCAGGCACTCTCGGCCACGCGCGCGTTCGGCTACAACAGCTACACGATCCGCGACGTGAACGTGGGGCACTCGGGCGTGATGCCGCGCCCCATGATGATGATGAGCGCGCGCGCCGCTTCGGTTGACGCGAAGATGTCGTCGCCCGTGCCGCTCGAAGGTGGCACATCCACGGTGACGGTCAATGTGTCCGGGTCGGTGCAGATGAAGTAAGACGCGCCATACACGCCACGCAAGCCTGCAAGTAAAAAGGCCACGGTGAAAACCGTGGCCTTTTTCATGGGCTAAAACGCGTGGAGCGTACGTCAGCGCTTCGCGCTCGCGACCTGTGCGCCGTCGTTGCCGTTCTTCGTGCGATTGGCGCGGCGATACGCCCACACCATCAAGCCAATACCCGCGATGATCATTGGCAGCGAGAGCCACTGACCCATCGAAAGGCCGAGCGCGAGTAGGCCGAGGAAATCGTCGGGTTCGCGCGCGAATTCAACCGTGAAGCGCGCGAGACCATAGCCGATCAGGAACATGGCGGAAATCGCGCCAATGGGGCGCGGCTTGCGCGCGAAAAGAATCAGCACGACGAAAAGCGCGATGCCTTCCAGCGCGATTTCATACAGCTCGGAAGGATGGCGCGGCAGCAGATGGTACTGCGCGAACACTTCGTTCAAATGCCACTGCGCAGCCAGTTGCGGATGCGCGGCGAGCCACGCGGCGTCGTCGTTCGCGGCGCCCGGAAACAGCATGGCCCACGGCGAGTCGGGCGACGTCACGCGGCCCCACAACTCGCCGTTGATGAAGTTGCCGAGCCGGCCGAAGGCGAGCCCCGTGGGCACCATCGGCGCGACGAAGTCCGTGACCTGCAGCCAGGTGCGGCCGCGTTGCCACGCGAATAGAACCATCGCGAACGTCACGCCGAGGAAGCCGCCGTGAAACGACATGCCGCCTTCCCACACCTTGAAGATGTCGAGCGGATGCGCGAAATACCAGCTCGCCTTGTAGAACAGCACGTAGCCGAGGCGCCCGCCCAGAATCGTGCCGAGCACACCGTAGAACAGCATGTCGTCGATGTCTTTCGCGGTCCAGCCCTGGGCGGCCACGTAAGGCAGACGCAGGCGCAGACGGCCGATCACGATCGCCAGAATGAAGCCGACGAGATACATGAGGCCGTACCAGCGCACGGCGAGCGGCCCCAGATGAATGGCGACGGGGTCGAAGTTCGGGTGGATGAGCATCGTGGATGAAGTCTTGTCGGCGATATCGGTTGAAATCGGGTTGTAAGCAGTTGCGCGGCCACTGGTTAAAGCGGCAAAGCGCGTTGGACGTTTGCAAAGCGGCGAGGTTCGCTGCCAGCGTGTCATGGCGTGACATTATCGCCGACGCGAGCGGGCGCGAACCAAAATGCAGGTTCGGGCGACGCGCCGCGAGTGTAACGGTGACAGATGACGTACCGTGTTCGGCTAATCCTCGCGACGCCGCAAGCCCGCCGTTGCCGCATGCGCGCGCACGATCTCGATGAACGCCGCGAGCACCGGGCTCACCTCGGCCGAGCGCCAGACGAGCCCCGTTTCGATGGCCGGCACCGCGCCCGCAAGCGGCCGGTACGCGACGCCCGTGCGCCGCAAATGGCGTAGCGACTGCGGCACGAGCGCCACGCCCATGCCGGCCGAGACGAGGCTCACGATCGTCTGCATCTGGATCGCTTCCTGGCCGATCAGCGGTGCGAGGCCGGCCGCGCCGTAGCAGTCCATGATGATGTCGTAGAACCCCGGGGCCAGATGGCGCGGAAATACGACGAGCGGCGCCTCGGCAAGATCGCGCAGGTTCACGGGCGCATCGTGCCAGTCGTCGGTGGCGGGTCCGCCGAGGCGAGCGGAAAGCGCCGACGGCATCGCAACCACGAGCGGCTCGCGCGCGATCGGCTGGTAAGCGAGCTGAGCCGCGTAGCGCGGCGGCACGGGCGCGATCACGAGGCCCGCGTCGATACGCCCCGCGACCAGTTCTTCCACCTGCACGTCACTCGTCGCTTCGGCGAGTTGCAAGCGCACGCGCGGATAACGTGCGCCGAAATCGCGCAGCAAAAGCGGCAGCAAGCCGTAGTCGGCGGTCGAAACGAAAGCCAGCGCGAGCACGCCCGCCTCGCCGCGCGCGAGGCTCTGCGCGAGCGGCCGCAGCGCTTCGGCACTCGCCAGCAGGCGCCTCACCTCCGGCAACAGATCGGCGCCCACGGCCGTCAATTCCACCGACCGGCGCGTGCGCGCGAACAGCGCCACGCCCAGCGTGTCCTCCAGCGCGCGAATGGCCTGCGAGAGCGGCGGCTGCGTCATCGAAAGGCGCGCCGCCGCGCGGCCGAAATGCTGCTCTTCGGCCACGGCAACGAAATAGCGCAGCTGGCGCAGATCGGGGATAGTCGGGTTCATCGGCATCGGTCTCGCGCGGTGGGTCTATTGATTCTTTTTTCGACTCAATAGACCACGAATAATATATTGGACAGCGTTCTCGCGAAATCGCATGCTTCGACAAACGTGCCGGCGCGCCCCAAACCAGAACCCACACCCGGCATCCGAGACGACATCCACCGGAGGTCCCCATGTCCTATAACCGTCGTTCGAAGCACATCACGCAAGGCGTCGCCCGCTCGCCCAATCGTTCGATGTATTACGCGCTCGGCTACGAGAAGGCCGACTTCGACAAGCCGATGATCGGCATCGCGAACGGCCACTCGACCATCACGCCGTGCAACGCCGGACTGCAACGCCTCGCCGACGCAGCCGTCGAGGCCATCAAACTCGCCGACGCGAACCCGCAGACCTTCGGCACGCCGACGATCTCGGACGGCATGTCGATGGGCACCGAGGGCATGAAATACTCGCTCGTCTCGCGCGAAGTCATCGCCGATTGCATCGAGACCTGCGTGCAGGGCCAGTGGATGGACGGCGTGGTCGTGATCGGCGGCTGCGACAAGAACATGCCGGGCGGCATGATCGCGCTCGCGCGCATCAACGTGCCCGGCATTTACGTGTATGGCGGCACGATCCGCCCAGGAAACTGGAAGGGCAAGGCGCTGACCATCGTCTCGGCCTTCGAGGCCGTCGGCGAATTCACTGCAGGCCGTATGACCGAAGAGGATTTCGAAGGCGTCGAGAAAAACGCCTGCCCCTCCACGGGTTCGTGCGGCGGCATGTACACCGCGAACACGATGAGCTCGTCGTTCGAGGCGCTCGGCATGTCGCTCATGTACTCATCGACGATGGCCAACCCCGACGAGGAGAAAGTCGACTCGGCGGCGGAATCGGCGCGGGTGCTCGTCGAAGCCGTGAAGCAGGACCTCAAGCCGCGCGACATCATCACGAAGAAGTCGATCGAGAACGCCGTGGCGCTCATCATGGCGACGGGCGGCTCGACCAACGCCGTGCTGCACTATCTCGCCATCGCGCACGCCGCGGAAATCGAATGGACCATCGACGACTTCGAGCGCATGCGCAAGAAGGTGCCGGTGATCTGCGACCTGAAGCCCTCGGGCCAGTATGTCGCGACCGACCTGCACGCGGCGGGCGGCATTCCGCAGGTGCTCAAGATCCTGCTCGACGCGGGCCTCCTGCATGGCGACTGCGTCACCATCACCGGCAAGACCATCGCGGAAGAACTCAAGGACGTGCCGTCCACGCCGCGCGCGGACCAGAAGGTGATCTTTCCCATCAGCCAGGCGCTGTACAAGGAAGGCCACCTCGCCATCCTCAAGGGCAACCTCGCGACAGAAGGCGCGGTCGCCAAGATCACGGGCCTGAAGAATCCGGTTATCACAGGCCCCGCGCGCGTATTCGACGACGAGCAGAGCGCGATGGAAGCGATCCTCGCCGACAAGATCCAGGCGGGCGATGTGGTCGTGCTGCGCTATCTCGGCCCGAAGGGCGGCCCCGGCATGCCGGAGATGCTCGCGCCGACTTCGGCGATCATCGGCAAGGGACTCGGGGAGTCGGTCGGGCTCATCACCGATGGGCGCTTCTCGGGCGGCACCTGGGGCATGGTGGTGGGCCACGTCGCGCCGGAAGCGTTTGAAGGCGGCACGATCGCGCTCGTCCAGGAAGGCGACTCGATCACCATCGACGCGCACAAGCTCCTGTTGCAACTGAACGTGGACGATGCCGAACTCGCGCGCCGCCGCGCGGCCTGGAAGCAACCCGCGCCGCGTTACACGCGCGGTGTGATGGCGAAGTACGCGGCGCTCGCGCGGCCGGCGAACGAGGGCGCAGTCACCGGCTAAAAGCGGAGCTGAAAGCGCGGCAGAACGCAGTGTCAGGCGGCGCTAAACGCCGCCAAAGTCTTGACCTGCAGTAAAGCAAAGGGCGCACGTCCAGAACGTGCGCCCTTTGCTTTTATAATGCGACGACACAGCCGGCGCATACGCGGGCGGAGACCAGTATGAAAAGAAAGTCGCAAGCCCGTAACAAGACAGCGACGCTCGCCGCCGCGCTCGCCATCGGCATTGCTGGCGCACTCGGGGCAGCTCCGGCCCGCGCGCAGCATGGCCCCTCCGGTCTCACGCTCGCCCAGCAGCAAAACTGCATGAGCTGCCATTCTGTAACGCGCAATTTCATGGGGCCCGCCCTGCGCGATGTCGCCGCGAAGTACGCGGGCAAGGCCGACGCGCAAACCTATCTCACACACAAGATTCTGGAAGGCAGCACCGGCGTGTGGGGCACCGTGCCGATGCCGGCCAATACCCAGCTCAACCCCGGCCAGGCGGCCCAGCTCGCGAGCTGGATCCTCACGCTCAAGTGAGGCGGGTGTGACGGCGCACGGCGTGGGGTGGCCGATGGGTGAGCGCTGGGTAACCCCGTGCCGCCGCGCGCGGCTGAATCAGGCCGAAGGCGGGTGTCCCGCGCGCGCCGCCAGTTCTTCACGCACGGCGGCCTTCACCCAGTTCTTGAGTTCCGTTTCGAGCGCGAGACCGATCTCGCGCGACACCTGGCCCACGAGCCAGTTCGAATGTTCCTGCATCGCTGCGCTGCAGCGCGCCTCGATCACGGCACGGCCTTCGCCGGTGAGCCATGTGAGGCAGCGCCCGCGCAGGCGCTCGACGAGCGCGTCGGCATCGTGCGCGAAGAGACCCTCCTCGCGTTCGGCCACGGCGGCCTTCACGGCGGCGGCCGTCGCGCTCTTTGCCTCTTCGACGTTGTGCGCGCGCAGCGGATTGCCGGCCACCATCACTTCGCTCAAGAGCGGAATCGCAGCATCTTCCGATTCGTGCATGCCGGACATGTTTACCTCCATCGATCGGGGCAGTCGGCCTCGCGCCGGTACGCCTCGCGCGTCCGGCCTCAGCCGCCCTGCTTGTAGTTGTTGAGCGCGTAACCGCGGTCGCGGTAGAAACGATAGCGCTCGCGGCCCGACGCGAGTTCGTCGGGCGCATCGCCAATCACTTCGAGCAGGCGCTCGAAGCGGGCGAATTGAGGCGGGACCTGCGCGCCGAGATTGAGCAGCACACGATGATGCGGCGCACGCTCGAGATCCGTTGCCAGCACGATGGGCGATTCGCCCGCATGCGGGCTCTCGGCCATGCAGTGCGGCACGAAGTCGAGCGGCGAAAAGGTCCACAACATTTCGTCGAATGCGCGCAGGCGCGCCGGCTCGGCCAGCACCACCGCCTGCTGGCCCGCCTGATACGCCTTGCGCACGAGGCGGCACGCATACAGCAGCGAGTCGCCCACGTTCGTGTGGAAATCGATCCGCGTCATGCCCACACCACTTTACACACCGTCAGGTGGGCAGCAATCGTCATGCCTGCCTTCATTGCGCCGCGCGGTCGATCAGGAACTGCGCGAGCAGCGGCACCGGACGGCCCGTTGCACCCTTTGCCGCCCCGCTCTTCCACGCCGTGCCCGCGATGTCGAGGTGCGCCCACGGGTAGTTTTCGGTGAAGCGCGAGAGGAAGCACGCCGCCGTCACACTGCCCGCCGGACGCCCGCCAATGTTGGCGAGGTCGGCAAAGTTCGACTTGAGCTGGTCCTGATACTCGTCGTCGAGCGGCAGACGCCACGCCGGATCGCCCGCTTCGCGCGAAGCGTCGAGCAGCTCGCCCGCGAGCGCATCGTCCTTCGAGAACAGGCCGCTGTTGTGATGACCGAGCGCGATGATGCACGCGCCCGTGAGCGTGGCGATGTCGACCACGGCGGCCGGCTTGAAGCGCTCGGCGTAGGTAAGCGCGTCGCACAGGATGAGACGGCCTTCGGCGTCGGTGTTGAGCACCTCGACCGTGAGCCCCGCCATCGTCGTGACGATGTCGCCCGGCTTCGTGGCGTTGCCCGCGGGCATGTTCTCGCAGGTC
Source organism: Paraburkholderia acidiphila (assembly GCF_009789655.1). Classification (GTDB taxonomy): domain Bacteria; phylum Pseudomonadota; class Gammaproteobacteria; order Burkholderiales; family Burkholderiaceae; genus Paraburkholderia; species Paraburkholderia acidiphila. Next base: position 800,941 of record NZ_CP046909.1, on the reverse strand, counting down.
GGGATGATGCCGATCACATTGAGCTTGAGCCCCATTTCGGCGACCGCGCGGATCGTGCCGAGCACCGAGCCCGCGCCGCACATGTCGTACTTCATCTCGTCCATGCCCTCGCCGGGCTTGAGCGAGATGCCGCCCGTGTCGAACGTGATGCCCTTGCCGACCAGCACGATGGGGGCGGCCTTGGCGGCGGCGCCCTGATAGTGCAGCACGATGAACTGCGGCGGCTCGACCGAGCCCTTTGTTACAGAAAGAAACGAGCCCATCTTGAGCGTCTCGATCTGGCGCTGGCCAAGCACCTCGACCTTGAGCTTCCAGTCGCGCGCGAGCTTCTTGGCCGTGGCCGCGAGATAGGTGGGCGTGCACACGTTGCCCGGCAGATTGCCGAGGTCGCGCGTGAGGTCCATGCCGTTGGCGAGCGCAACAGCCTGCTTCGCCGCGACCTTCGCGGCCTTCTCTTCGTCGGCGTCGATGCTGAAGACGACGCGCTTGAGCGCTCGCTGCGCGACGTCGGGCTTGCTCTTCATCTGCGTGAAGCGGTAGGTCTCGTTGCGCAGCGCGAGAATGGCGGCGCGCACGCCCCAGTCGCCCGTGCGTTCCTTCACCGGCAGTTGCGCGAGCGTGAACGTCACCTGCGCGATCTTCGTGCCGAGGATCGCGCGCCAGGCGGCCTTGACCGCTTCGCCGTAAGCCTTCTGGCCGAACGAGTCCTGCTTGCCGAGACCCACGAGCAGCACGCGCGAGGCGCCGATGCCGCTCACTTCCGGCAGGAACAGCGTGGAGCCGGCCTTGCCGTCGATGTCGCCGGCCTTGACGACGCGCGCGATTGCGCCGCCAATGGCGCTGTCGATCGCGAACGCCGGGCCTGAGAGGGTTTGCGCCTCGAACACGCCGACTACGACACAATCCGACTTGCCGGTCAGGAAGGAGCCTTCCCCGCCTTTGCTCCAGTCACAGGCTTTTATGCTAAAGTCCATCGCGCTTGTCCTCGGATAAAATCAGGGCTTAGGATGAAAGCCGCAATTATCCGCTATTTTTCCCGCGGCGGCTCCTGGGCGGTTGCGCGAGCTGCGCGCCTCCCGGCACGGGCCGCCCGCCCTGCCCATCAAGAATGATCTTCGAACGTTCCCTGCAGCGCGAACTCGCGTACACGGCCGGCGCCGTGTTCATGGTTCTGCTCACGATCATGCTGACGACGATGATGATCCGCATCGTCGGCTTCGCCGCGTCCGGTCAGATCGACCCGCGCGACGTGCTGGTGCTGATCGGACTGACCGTGATCGGCTACATGGCCGTCATGCTCATCGTCACGCTCTTCGTGTCGATCCTGTTTGTCCTCACGCGCTGGTACAAGGATTCCGAAATGGTCGTGTGGCTCTCCTCCGGGGTGAGCCTCACGCGCCTGATCAAACCGGTCGCCACGTTTTCCGCGCCGATCATCCTGCTCATCGTGTTCTTCGCGTTCATCGGCTGGCCGTGGTCCAACGCGCAAAGCAAGCTCATTCGCGCGCGCTTTCAGCAGCGCGATGAAGTGTCGCTGCTCGCGCCTGGCCAGTTCCGCGAATCGCCCACCACGAACCGCGTGTTCTTCATCGAGAGCATGAGCCCCGACCAGGCGCGCGTGGAGAACGTGTTCGTCACGAGCACGGAAAACGGCAAGGTCAGCGTGATCGTCTCGAAGACCGGCCACACCGAAACCATGAAGAGCGGCGACCGCTTCGTCGTGCTCGAAAACGGCCGCCGCTACGACGGCGAGCCCGGTCACCCGGACTTTCGCATCAGCGAGTTCCAGCGTTATGGCGTGAAGATCACGAGCCAGCCGCTCGTCAACACGCCTTCGGCAAGCACCACGTCCACGCCGGGCCTCCTGCACCACCGGACCGACGACAATCTGGGCGAACTTGCCTGGCGCGCCGGCTTGCCGCTCATCGCGATCAACCTGATGCTGCTCGGCATTCCGCTTGCGTACCAGAACCCGCGCCGCAGCCGCACGATCAACCTCGTGATGGCGGTGCTGATCTACCTCACTTATTCGAACCTGCTCAACGTCGTGCAATCGCAGATCGAGCAAGGCAAGCTCCCCTTCGGCGTCGGCCTCGTCGCGCTGCACGTCGTGGTGCTCGCGCTCGTCGTGTTCATCTTCTGGATACGCGTGCGCAACCGGCCGCTCTTCACACGTGCGATGTTCCGGCGCGCCTCTTCAGGAAGCTGAGAGGGAAACTGACCGATGCGCATCTACGAAAAATACTTCGCTCGCCAGGTTTACCTGACGTTCATCTTCATTCTGTTTGCCTTCTCCGGCCTGTTCTTTTTCTTCGACCTGATCAACGAGCTGAACTCGGTCGGACACGGCAACTACAAGTTCCAGTACGCGGTGCTGCGCGTGGCGCTCCAGGCGCCCTCGCGGCTTTACGAGATCATCCCGGTCGCGGCACTCATCGCTGCGATCTACGTGTTCGCGCAAATGGCGGCGAATTCCGAGTACACGATCTTTCGTGTGTCGGGCCTCGCCACGAACCAGGCGCTGCGCTCGCTGCTCAAGATCGGCGTGCCGCTCGTGCTGCTGACCTACCTGATCGGCGAAGTGGTCGGCCCTTATACCGACCAGCTTTCCGAGCGCGTGCGTCTTGAGGCGCTGGGATCGGCAGTGTCGAGCAACTTCCAGTCGGGTGTTTGGGTCAAGGACACACTTACCGCGCGCGCCGACGGCGAGCAAGTCACGCGTTTCGTGAACGTCGGCGAGCTGCTGCCCGACGCGACCATCACGAACGTGCGCATCTACGAATTCGATTCGAAATTCCAGCTCACCAACGTGCGTCTCGCGAAGCGCGGCACGTTCCAGCCGCCGGGCCACTGGCTGCTCAAGGACGTGACCGATACGCAGCTCATCAGTGTGCCGCCGCCGCAGAACCAGCCGGCCGATGCGCTCAATCCGGTCTATCGCGCGCAGCAGACCTCGGCGCCCGAATATTCGCTGCGCTCGGAGCTCACGCCGAACATTCTCTCGGTGCTGCTCGTTTCGCCCGACCGGATGTCGATGTTCAACCTGTTCCGCTACATCCAGCATTTGACCGAGAACCATCAGGACGCGCAGCGCTACCAGATCGCGTTCTGGCGCAAGCTGCTCTACCCGTTCGCCGTGTTCGTGATGCTCGTGCTCTCGCTGCCGTTCGCGTATCTGCATACGCGCGCGGGCGTAGTGGGCATGAAGGTGTTCGGCGGGATCATGCTCGGCATGAGCTTCCAGCTCGTCAACACGCTGTTCTCGCACGTGGGTACACTGAACACCTGGCCCGCGCCGCTAACCGCGGCGACACCGGGGCTCATCTATCTCGCGGTCGGGCTGATCGGGCTCAAATGGGTCGACCGGCATTGATGCCGCGCGCCCTCGCCCGCTAGACCACGCATTTGCACAGGCTCGCAGGCATGGGCACGCACGGCATGATCCTCTTCGGCCACGGCGCGCGCGACGCGCGCTGGCAAGAGCCGTTTCAGCGCCTGGCCGCGAAGCTCGCCGCCGCGCGCGGCGATGCGGGTCCGGTCAGCCTCGCCTTTCTGGAGCTCATGACACCGAGCCTGCCCGATGCCATCGCCTCACAGGCCTCGGCAGGCTGCGACACGATCACGGTCGTGCCCGTGTTCTTCGGCCAGGGCGGCCATGTGCGGCGCGATCTGCCCGCGCTGATCGCGCAGTGCCAGAGCCAGCATCCGCATGTACGCCTGCGTTGCTCGGGCGCCGTGGGCGAAGACGACGCGGTGCTCGATGCAATCGTGCGGTTTTGCATCGAAAACGATCGCGACTAAAAACGCTCACGCATAAAAAACGGGCTCGCCTTTCGGCGAGCCCGTTTTGCATTCTTCGTGCCTTTCGCGAGGCGTTTATGCGGCGGCGCGGCGATTCTGGCCATCGCCTTGAGCTTCATCCTCGCGCTGTACCTGCCCTGCTCGTTCGGCGAACGCATCGCCGATCATGAGCAGGCTCGGCTGCGCCGGGTCGAGCCACTCCTGCGCCTCGCCCGCTTCGAGGCCCGCCAGCGTCAGCGTCAGCGTGCGCTCGCGCGCGGTGCTGCAAGCCTCGACGATCGCCACCGGTGTCGCGCCCGCGCGGCCCGCTTCGATGAGCTGGCGCGCGATCTCGGGTGCGCTGTCGCGGCCCATGTAGAACACCAGCGAATCGGCGTTGACCTGCTCGCGAATCTCCTCGCTGCCCGCCGCGCGCGAATACGTGGCGAGCGCAACGCTGCGGGCCACGCCGCGCAGCGTCAGCGAGCGTTGCAGCGTCGCCGCGCTGGCGAGCGCCGCCGTGATGCCCGGCACGACTTCGAAGTCGATGCCCGCCGCTTCGAGCGCGCGCATTTCCTCGTCGGCACGGCCGAACAGCATCGGGTCGCCGCCCTTCAGGCGCACGACCACGCCGTGCTCGCGCGCGGCGTCGACGAGTTGCTTGTTGATGAAGTGCTGCGCCGTGGACCGCTGCCCGCAACGCTTGCCGACCGCGATGAACTTCGCGGTTTGCGGCGCGTACTCGAGCATGGCGGGCTCGACGAGCGCGTCGTGCAGCACGACGTCGGCGCTCGCGAGCAGCCGTGCGCCGCGTACGGTGATGAGGTCCGCTGCGCCCGGTCCCGCGCCGATCAGATATACCTTACCCATTTGCTTCGAATCCATTGTTGCGGCCGCGCGGCCGCAACGTCGCGCTGCGCCTTACGCCGAGAACGCGCGGATCATGCCCGCGGCCACCGTGTGATGCGTCGCTTCGTCGATCAGCACGAATGCGCCGGTGCCAGGATTCGCATCATACAGGTCGCAGACGAGCGGCTTCTGCAGCGAGAGCGCCACGCGGCCGATATCGTTCATCGCGAGTTCGTGGCGGTCGGTGGCGTGCGACAGCGTATGCACGTCGAGCACCTGCTTGACCGCGCCGATCTTCGCGAACACCGTGCTCGTGGTCTGCTTGAGCAGGTACTTGCGCTGCGGCGAGAGCGGCTCGTCGTCGAACCAGCAGAGGTCGGCTTCGAGCTTTTTCGCCGGCTGCGTGTTGTCCGTTGCCGGCACGAAGGTGTCGCCGCGCGAGATGTCCACGTCTTCGGCGAGACGGATCGTAACGGTCTGGCCCGCGAACGCGCGATCCACTTGCGCCGTGCCGCCCGGCACCGGCGCGATGATTTCGGCAACCGTTGCGCTGCGGCCCGCCGGCAGCACCGTGATGGCGTCGCCGAGCTTCACTTCGCCCGCTTCGACGCGGCCCATGTAGCCGCGGAAGTCGTCGGCGCTGGAACCGTCCTGGCGCGCAACCCACTGCACCGGGAAGCGCAGCGCTTCACCCGTGGCCTGCGCGACCGGCAGCTGCTCGAGCACGTCGAGCAGCGGCTCGCCCGCGTACCAGGGCATGCGCTCGCTCGCGGCCACGATGTTGTCGCCCTTGAGCGCCGAGACGGGCACGAAGCGCACGTCGTTCAGGCCAAGCTGGCGCGCGAGCGCGACATACGCTTCGCGGATCAGATTGAACGTGGCTTCGCTGTAATCGACGAGATCCATCTTGTTGATCGCGACGATCACGTGCTGCAGGCCCAGCAGCTTGACGATGGCGCTGTGGCGCTTCGTCTGCGGCAGCAGTTGCGTCACGCCGTTTTCGACCGTCACGCGCGTGGGGTCGATCAGGATGATCGCGGCGTGCGCCGTGGAGGCGCCCGTCACCATGTTGCGCGTGTACTGCTCGTGGCCCGGCGTGTCTGCGATGATGAACTTGCGCTTGGCCGTGGCGAAGTAGCGGTACGCCACGTCGATCGTGATGCCCTGCTCGCGCTCGGCTTCGAGGCCGTCGGTGAGCAGCGAGAGGTCGATCTCGTCGCCCACCGTGCGTTTGTTCTTCGCGCGCGAGAGCGCCGAGAGTTGATCCGAAAGAACGGCCTTGCTGTCGTACAGCAGGCGGCCGATCAGCGTGCTCTTGCCGTCGTCCACGCTGCCCGCCGTGATGAAGCGCAGCACGCCGAGGTCTTCAGGTTGATGCGTCGTAACCATGTCTAATCTTTCCTCTGCGTGCTTTTAGAAATAACCTTGCTTCTTGCGCTGTTCCATCGCCGCTTCCGACGCCTGGTCGTCCATGCGCGTCGCGCCGCGTTCCGTGATTTCGGTCACGGCCGTTTCGGCAATGATCTTCTCGACGTTGTCCGCGTCGCTCGCCACCGGGCACGTGCAGCTGATGTCACCCACCGTGCGGAAGCGCACCTGCGCCATTTCGCTGACTTCGCCTTCCTTCATCGGCGTGAGCGGCGTGACCGGCACAAGCAGGCCGTTGCGGCGCACGATCTCGCGCTGGTGCGCGTAGTAGATCGACGGCAGTTCGAGCTTTTCGCGCTCGATGTACTGCCACACATCCAGTTCCGTCCAGTTCGAGATCGGGAACACGCGCAGGTGCTCGCCGTTGTGCAGGCGCGCGTTGTACAGGCTCCACAGTTCCGGGCGCTGCGCCTTCGGGTCCCACTGGCCGAATTCGTCGCGGAACGAGAAGATGCGCTCCTTCGCGCGGGCCTTCTCTTCGTCGCGGCGCGCGCCGCCGATCATCGCCGTGTAGCCGTATTGCTCGATGGTTTCGAGCAGCGTGACCGCTTGCGCGGCATTGCGCGAATCGGTTTCGCGGCGCAGGCGCACGGTGCCCTTCTTGATCGAATCTTCCACATGGCCGACCACGAGTTCCGCACCGATTTCGGCTGCGCGGCGATCGCGGAAGTCGATCACTTCCTCGTAGTTGTGACCCGTGTCGATATGCACGAGCGGGAACGGCAGCGACGTCTTGCGGTTCGCGCCCAGGCCGAACGCCTTCAGCGCGAGCGCGAGCACGACGACCGAGTCCTTGCCGCCCGAGAACAGCAGCGCCGGCTTGCTGCATTCGGCAACGAGTTCACGCAGGATGTGGATCGACTCGGCTTCGAGCCAGTCGAGATGGTCCATGCGGTTCGCCGTGACCTGGAGCGGCGCGTTCACTGCTGAGTCGAGCGTGGTGCTCATGTTCGGATCCTTCGTTTATTCGCACCCTTTTTACTGGGCACGCGGTACTCGGTATGCGGTAGCGCGCCGGTCTTCACGACGGCGCGGCAAAACTCAATCTTAGTTCGCCTGGCTGATCGACGACACTTCGACAACCGGAATGGCTGACACAGACGTGATGTGCAAGCCACATTCCTTCGTGTCGCGCGATTCCCACCACCAGCGGCCGGCGCGGCTGTCCTCGCCGGGGCGGATGGCGCGCGTGCAGGGCTCGCAGCCGATGCTCGGATAGCCGCGCGCGTGCAGCGGGTTCACCGGTACATCTTTGCCGCGCAGATAGGCCCAGACATCGGCTTCGGTCCAGTCCGCGAGCGGATTGAACTTGTCGATGTTGCGCGCTTCGTCGCGTTCTTCCTCGTGCAGTTCCGCGCGCGTGACCGACTGCTCGCGGCGCTGGCCCGTGACCCAGGCGGAAACGTTTGAGAGCGCGCGGTTCAGCGGCTCGACCTTGCGGATTTCGCAGCAGCGCTTGCGCAGGTCCACGCTCTCGTAGAACGCGTTCAGGCCGTGCTGGGCGACGTACTCGTCCACCGCGTCCTGCTGCGGATGAAACTGCTCGATCTCGTAGCCGTAGCGCTCGCGCACCGCGTCGAGCATGCCGAGCGTTTCGGCGTGCAAGCGGCCCGTGTTCAGCGAGAAGATGCCGATTTTCACGCCACGCGAAAGAATCGCATGGGTGAGCAGCATGTCTTCGGCAGCGAGGCTGCTGGCCAGCTTCACGTTCGCGTGACGCGCGGCGATCGAATCGAGCAGCGCGTCGAGGCGCTCGATCTTCGCCTGCAGGTCGGCCGCCGGGGTTGTCAAAGCGGTGCTCATGCTGCGGCGCCCTGCTGTGCCAGACGGCGGCGAAACAGCGGCGACGGCTCGTCGAACGCGCCTTGGTATTGCACCGTGAACTCGGTGAACGCCTTGAGCGCGTCGTGGATGTCCTTGTCGGCGCGCACGGCGAACGCATCGAAGCCGCAGCGCTCGTGAAAGCGCAGCTGGTCGCGCAGCACGTCGCCGATCGCGCGCAGTTCGCCCTGGTAGCCATAGCGCTCGCGCAGCAGACGGCCGATCGAAAAGCCGCGGCCATCGCGGAACACGGGGAAATCCACGCCGATCAGCGCGAGCTTGTCGAAGTCGGCGGCGATATCAGCCGGTTCGCTGTCCGGCGCGAGCCACACGCCGAGTTCGTCCTTGCCGCGCGAGGCGACGAGCGCGTCGCGCTGCGCCTGCCAGTAAGCGAGCGGCACCAGCACCTTGCCTGCGGGCAGCGCCGGCACCTCCGGCAGCGCGCAGTCTTCGGCCGCACGCACGACTTGCCAGTTGTCTTCAACGATCTCGCGTTTTTTGATGATCAATGCCATTGCTCGAATCTCGTATCTCGTTGCGTGCAGTTAAGCGTGGGCCGGCTGGCGCGATGCGTACACGCGCTCCTTGAACGGCGCGATGCCGAGGCGGTCGTACGTGTCGATGAAGCGCTCGCCGTCGATACGCAGCTCGACGAACGTGTCGACCACCTTCTGGATCACGTCGGGCATCTCTTCCGCCGAGAACGACGGGCCGATCACGCGGCCAAGGCGCGCGCCATTGGCACCGTTGCCCTGCTCGCCGCCGAGCGACACCTGATACCACTCCGAGCCGTCCTTATCCACGCCCAGAATGCCGATGTTGCCGACGTGGTGGTGACCGCACGAGTTCATGCAACCCGAGATATTGAGCGACAGGTCGCCGAGGTCGTAGACGAAGTCGAGATTGTCGAAACGCTCCTGGATCGCCAGCGCGATGGGGATCGACTTCGCATTCGCGAGCGAGCAGAAGTCGCCGCCCGGGCACGCGATGATGTCGGTCAGGAGGCCAATGTTCGCCGTCGCGAAGCCTTGCGCCTTGGCCTTTTCCCACAACGCGAACAGATCGCGCTTCTTCACATCCGCGAGGATCAGGTTCTGCTCGTGCGAAACGCGAATCTGGCCGAACGAGTATTCGTCTGCCCAGTCGGCCACGGCTTGCATCTGCGCGTCGGTGGCGTCGCCCGGCGCGATGTCGCGCGGCTTGAGCGAGAGCGTGACCGATGCGTAGCCCGTCACGCGGTGCGGACGCACGTTGCGCTCGACCCAGCGCGCGAACGCGCGATTTTCCAGCAGATGCTTTTCGTACGAGGTGTCCGTGTCGGCGATCTTTTCATACGCCGGCGGCACGAAGTACTGCGAGACCCGGTCGACTTCTTCCTGCGTGAGCGTCGAGGGGCCGTCCTTGAGGTGCTGCCACTCTTCTTCGACCTGCTCGGCGAACTTCGCCGGCGAGAGCGCTTTCACGAGAATCTTGATGCGCGCCTTGTACATGTTGTCGCGGCGGCCGTAGCGGTTATACGCACGCAGCACGGCTTCGCAGTAGGTCAGCAGGTGCTGCCACGGCAGGTCGCGCTTGATGATGGCGCCGACGATCGGCGTGCGGCCAAGGCCGCCGCCCGCGAGAATGCTCGCGACGACTTCGCCCTTCTCGTTACGGTCGAGGTAGACGCCCAGATCGTGGATCTGCACGGCGGCGCGGTCTTCCTTCGTGCCGGAGACGGCGATCTTGAACTTGCGCGGCAGCCACGCGAACTCGGGGTGGAACGTCGACCACTGGCGCAGGATTTCCGACCACGGACGCGGGTCGACGACTTCGTCGGGCGCGACGCCCGCGAACTGGTCGGCGGTGATGTTGCGGATGCAATTGCCCGACGTCTGGATGCCGTGCATCTGGACCGAGGCCAGCTTGCGCAGGATTTCCGGCGTTTCTTCGAGCTTGATCCAGTTGTACTGGATGTTCGAGCGCGTCGAGAAGTGGCCGTAGCCGCGGTCGTGCTCGCGCGCGATCGTGGCGAGCATGCGGAGCTGGTCGCTGCGCAGATTGCCGTACGGAATCGCGATGCGATGCATGTAGGCGTGACGCTGGTAGTACAGGCCGTTCTGCAGACGCAGCGGGCGGAATTCTTCTTCGCTCAATTCGCCCGACAGGCGGCGGCGAACCTGGTCGCTGTATTGCGCGACGCGTTCGTCGACGATGGTCTGGTCGTACTGATCGTATTGGTACATTCGGGGACCCCAGGGTTCGTTCAATCGCGGCGTTCCGGTTACGCCGCGCTCCGACATCTCGACTTCGTTCTTTCCGCTCTGTCTTGCCTTTTGCGAGGCGGCCGCGCCTTCAATCGCGCCGGTCATTTGCTAATGACCAAAACAGATATCCATATTGGAAAAGTTGGAGGAATGGTAATAAACTCGCCTTATATTTCAAACGACTCAAAAATCAGGTCGATATGCAATCAGGTTATAAGGATTATCTATGAACCTGCACCAGTTCCGTTTCGTCCGCGAGGCCGTACGCCAGAATTTCAACCTCACGGAAGCGGCCAAGGCACTGTATACAAGCCAGCCGGGCGTCTCGAAGGCGATCATCGAGCTGGAGGACGAGCTTGGGGTCGAAATCTTTACGCGTCATGGCAAGCGCGTGCGCTCGCTCACGGAGCCGGGCCGGATCATCCTCGCCTCGGTGGAGCGCATTCTGCAGGAAGTGGAAAGCTTGAAGCGCGTGGGCAAGGACTATGCCGCACAGGACCAGGGCAACCTGACCATCGCCGCCACGCACACGCAGGCGCGCTACTCGCTGCCCGCCGCCATCGCCGAATTCAAGCGGCGCTTCCCGAAAGTGCACCTTTCGATCCTGCAAGGCAGCCCGACGCAGGTCGCGGAAATGGTGCTCCATGACCAGGCCGATCTGTGCATCGCGACCGAGGCCATCTCGGGCTACAAGGAACTGGTGTCGCTGCCCTGCTTCACCTGGCACCACGTGGCCGTGATGCTGCCCGATCACCCGCTGCTCGAACGCAAGCCGCTCTCGCTCGACGATCTGGCCCAATATCCGCTGATCACCTACGACAATGCGTTTGCCGGGCGCACCAAGATCAACGACGCGTTCCGGCTGCGCGCCCTCTCGCCCGACATCGTGCTGGAAGCCATCGACGCCGACGTGATCAAGACCTATGTCGAGCTGGGTCTCGGCGTGGGGATCATGGCCGACATCGCCTTCAACGCCGAGCGCGACCGGCACCTGCGCGCGGTGCCCGTGGGGCATCTGTTCGGCAGCAACGTCACGCGTGTGGCGCTCAAGCAGGGGGCTTACCTGCGCAGCTATGTGTATACGCTCGTCGAACTGCTTTCGCCGAGCCTGAACCGCAAGCTGATCGAGCAGGCGCTCAAGGGCGAGCACGAGACCTACGAGCTGTAACGGCCCTTGGCCGGCTCGGTGCCGGAAGAAATAACAGACAAAATCCGCAATACAACAACATCACTTCTCGCCTGGAGACTTAACGGATGAAGCCGCGCTTTACCTTCGTGCAGTGCCTACGCCCGCTCGTCGTGAGCGCCGCCCTTGCCGCTGCCACTTGCGCATCGGTCGCGCATGCCGACATCAAGGTCGGCATCGATCTCTCGAGCACGGGGCCGGCAGCCGCCATCGGCATCACGAGCAAGAACGCCATGCTGATGTGGCCCGACACGATCGCGGGCCAGAAGGCCGACTACATCGTGCTCGACGACGGCTCGGACCCGGGCGCCGCCGTGCGCAACATCCACAAGCTCATCAACGAGGACCACGTGGACGTGATCGTCGGGCCGAACATCACGCCGGCGGCGCTCGCGGCGCTCGACCCGGTGGCGCAAAGCAAGACGCCGATGATCACGCTGGTCGGCTCGGGCTCCGTGGTCGAGCCGCAGCAGGGCGCGCGCGTGTGGGCGTTCAAGATGGCGCAGACCGACGCCGCCATGGCCGACGTCATGACGCGCTACATGGCCGCGCACGGCGTGAAGACGGTGGGCTTCATCGGCTTTGCCGACAGCTACGGCGACAGCTGGCTCAACGAATTCACGAAGTACGCGAAGGAGCGCAACATCCAGATCGTTGCGACCGAGCGCTACAACCGCACCGATGCGAGCGTGACGGGCCAGATCCTCAAGCTGATGTCGGCCAAACCCGACGCCATGCTGATTGCCGGCGCAGGCACGCCGACCGTGCTGCCGCAACGCACGCTGATCGAGCGCGGCTACAAAGGGCCGATTTACCAGACGCACGGCATCGCCACGCCTGAATTCATCAAGCTGGGCGGCAAAGACGTGGAAGGCACCCTGTTCCCGACCCAGCCCGTCGTGGTGGCGCGCACGCTGCCTGCCGACCAGCCGGCCCAGAAAGCGGCGCTCGCCTTCGTCGATGCCTACGAGGCGAAATACGGCCCGGGCACGGTCACGCAGTTCGCGGGCGACGCGGCCGGCGTGTATCCGCGCTTGCAGGACGCGGTCGCGCGCGCGCTCAAGACCGCGCAGCCGGGCACGGAAGCGTTCCGCGTGGCGTTGCGCAGCGAACTGGAGCACGCGCACGAAGTGGTCGTGCCCAACGGCATGGTGAACACGAGCCCGACGGACCATGTGGGCCTCGACCAGCGCGCGAGCGTGATGGGCACGGTACGTGGGGGCAAGTTCGTTTATCTGGGACAGTAAATTTGACGAACGAGCGGCGGCGACCTCCCGCCGCTCAGTCGACCGTGTCCGGCCAGCGGCGCGCGCTGTGCAGGACGCGCAGTATCGTCAGCGCTTCGTTTTCGTAGCGGTAAGCGAGCACGAACGGCGTTGACTCCACCACCAGCTCGCGCGTGCCGCTCACGCGGCCGACCCGGCCAAGGTTAGGAAAAAGACGCAGCCTTCGGACGGATGCCGAAATCCGTTCGTCCCATACGACAGCCCTGCGCGGGTTAGTCGTCACGGTGAAAGTGAATGTCGCCTCACGGTCGGCCAGCGCGAGCGGCGACCAGCATACCTTCAACTTTTCGCCTTACGCTTGAGTGCCTGCCCGGGCTCGCCGTGCACCGCCGCCCGGCGCTTCGCAAAGTGCGCCTCCACCTCTTCGTCCGCCACCGCCGGCCGCGGGTCCTCCAGCGCCTCGCGCACCTTTGCCCGGAACCACGCGTCGTGCGCCACCGGATCGACGGCGAAATCGAACGGCAACGCGCCCTCGTTCGCGATACGCGTGAGCAGAATGCGCACGGCGTCCGATACCGTGAGTCCCATGTTGTCGAGCACTTCGGCCGCGCGCTGCTTGAGCGCGTGATCGATGCGAACCTGTACCAATGCGTTTGCGTTCATCGACTCACTCCCTGGTTTGGCCGCTGACCTCGTCGCTGACCTTGTCGAGTCCGCAGTGTAATGCAATTGAATGACGTTAGACATGCTCTACCTTTGAAGCGGGTTAAACATGTCGCAAGTTTCGTTGCCAGGCCCTCTGCGCTCAATTCATCCGAATGGCCAATCACGGCCGCGCGATGCTGCGCCACGTACCGCCCGCCGCGCTGCTCGCCAGCACGGCCTCGATGAAGCGCAACCCATCTACGCCGTCGTCAACCGTCGTCAGCAGCCGGCTCCCGGGCGGCGCCGCAACACCCGCCTCGCGCGCGTGGATCTGCGCGGCGGCGTCGCGATAGAGCTGCGCGAACGCCTCCAGATAGCCTTCCGGATGCCCCGGCGGCACACGCGTCGCGTGCCGCGCGGCCGCCCCCGTCACGCGGCCACGCGTGAGGCGCTGCGCCTCGCCGCCCTGCGGCGTGAACCACAGCACGTTAGGCTCCTCCTGATCGAACGCGAGACCCGCCGTCGTGCCGTACACGCGCAGCCGCAACGCGTTTTCCGCGCCGCTCGCCACCTGGCTCGCCCACAGCATGCCGCGCGCACCGTTGGCGTAGCGCAGCATGGCCTGAACGTGGTCGTCCACACGGCGGCCCGGCACGAAGGTGTGCATTTCCGCAGCGAGGGACTCCGGCACGAGCGCGCTCACGAACGCCGCCAACTGATACGCGTGCGTGCCGATATCGCCCAGACACCCCGCCGGCCCCGCGAGCGCCGGATCGGTGCGCCACGCCGCCTGACGGTTCGCACCGCCGCGCTCGACAGGATTGGCGAGCCAGTCCTGCGCGTACTCGACCTGCACGATGCGCACCTCGCCAATCTCACCCGCCTCCACGAGTTCGCGTGCATGCCGTGCGAGCGGATAACCCGAATAGGTATGCGTGAGCGCGAACACGAGATTCGCGTCGCGCGCGTGTTTCGCGAGCGCTTCGCCCTCGGCGAGTGAAACCGCGAGCGGTTTATCGCAGATCACGTGAATGCCTGCTTCCATGAACGCATGCGCAACCGGCGCGTGCAGATGGTTCGGCGTGACGATGGCCACTGCGTCGATGCCATCCTCGCGCGCACCTTCCACGCTCGCCATCTCGCGCCAGTCGTCATAGCTGCGCGCGAGGCCGAGCGCCTCGGCGCTCGCCTGCGCACGCGCCGCATCGGACGACAGCGCGCCCGCGACGAGCTCCCAGCAATCGTCGAGACGAGCCGCGATGCGATGCACCGCGCCGATAAACGCGCCCTCGCCGCCGCCGACCATGCCGAGCCGGAGTCTTCGTGTCATTCCCTCGCTCCCGTGAGAAACGTTTTCAGAGACCCAGCACGCCCTTCACCTGCGCCGCATCGACGCCGCTGCCCGCAAAGTCGTCGAACGCGTGCTCGGCCACGCGGATGATGTGCCGCTTGATGAAATCGGCGCCCTCGCGCGCGCCGTCGTGCGGATGCTTGAGCGCGCACTCCCATTCGAGCACGGCCCAGCCCGGATAGTCGTACTGCGTGAGCTTCGAGAAGATCGCGCCGAAGTCGATCTGCCCGTCGCCGAGCGAGCGAAAGCGCCCCGCGCGCTCGACCCATCCGCTGTAGCCGCCGTACACGCCTTGTTTGCCCGTGGGGCTGAATTCGGCGTCCTTCACGTGAAAGGCCTTGATGCGCGCGTGATAGATGTCGATGAACGCGAGGTAATCGAGCTGCTGCAGCACGAAGTGGCTCGGGTCGTAGAGGATGTTCGCGCGCGGATGATCGTCCACGGCCGCCAGAAAGCGCTCGAACGTCACGCCGTCGTGCAGGTCCTCGCCCGGATGCAGTTCGTAGCAGACGTCCACGCCCGCTGCATCGAACGCATCGAGGATCGGCCGCCAGCGGCGCGCGAGTTCGTCGAATGCGGCTTCGACGAGCCCCGCCGGCCGCTGCGGCCACGGATAGAAGTACGGCCACGCCAATGCGCCCGAAAACGTCACGTGCGCGCCGAGCCCCAGATTCTTCGAGGCGCGCGCGGCCAGCATCAACTGTTCGATGGCCCACGCCGTGCGCGCTTCGCGATTTCCGCGCACCTGCGGAGGCGCAAAGCCGTCGAACAGCGTGTCGTAGGCGGGATGCACGGCCACGAGCTGTCCTTGCAGATGCGTGGAAAGCTCGGTGATCGTCACGCCCGCGTCGTCGGCCTGCTGGCGCAGGTCGTCGCAGTACGCCGTGCTCGACGCCGCCTGCGCGAGATCGACGAGGCGCGCATCCGTGGGCACCTGGATGCCCTTGTAGCCGAGCTGCGCCGCCCAGCCGGCCATGTGCCCGAAGCTGTCGAACGGCGCGTCGTCGCCGAGAAACTGCGCGAGGAATATGGCCGGCCCTTTGATCGTCTTCATCGCAAGCCCCGTCCTTAGAACGGCGAATCCGGGAAGTAGAACTGCTTCGCGTTCTCCTTCGTGATCAGCACGGAAGGGATGATCGTCGTAGGCGGCAGCGACTTGCCCTGCAAGCGCGCTTCGGCCGTGAGCTTGATCGCGTCGTAGATGAACTTCGGCGAATACGACACGTCGGCCTTGATGAGCGGATCGCCGTCCATCACGCGCTTGACCATCTCCTTCGACCCCGCGCCGCCGAACACGATCTTGATGTCGTTGCGCTTGGCCTGATCGATTGCCTTGAGCACGCCCACGGCCATGTCGTCGTCGGCGGCCCAGACGGCGTCGATGTGCTTGAAGCGCGTGAGGTAGTCCTGCATCGTGCGGAACGCGTCGTCGCGGTTCCAGTTCGCGTACTTCGCGTCGAGAATCTTGATGCCTGGATAGTCCTTCAGCACCGACGTGAACGCGCTCCAGCGCTCGTTGTCGAGCGTGGTGGGAATGCCGCGCAGCGCGACGATGTCGCCCTTGCCGCCCAGTTGCTTCGCGAGATATTCGGCAGGGATCTTGCCGAACGCCGTGTTGTCGCCGGCAACATAAGCGTCCTGCGCGCTCGTGTCGGTCAAGCCGCGGTCGACCACCGTCACGTACACGCCCTGCTTCTTCACCTGGGCGACCGGCTGCGTGAGCGAAGCCGATTCATACGGGAAGATCACGAGCGCGTTGATCTTGTTGACGGTCACGAGATCCTGCAACTGGTTCGCCTGATCGGGCGCGTTCGCCGCCGTCTTCACGATGACCTTGAGGTCCGGGTGCGCCTTCTCCAGATCCTTCTTCGCCTGATTCGCCCACCAGACGATGCCGCCCGTGAAGCCATGGTCGGCCGTGGGAATGGCCACGCCCAGCGTGACCTTGTCGTCGGCGCGCGCCGCGCCCGCACCGAATGTTGCCGCCACGCCAAGCGCCAGCGCGCCCGCACACATCGTTCGAATCATCTTCTTCATGATGCCGTCTCCTTTTCGTGCGGGCCCGCGCCCGTTCTCGCGTTGAGTTTTCGCTGCCTCCTTCGACTTCCCGACTGCCTTGCCAGATCTGCTTCGACATCCTTATCGTCTGCCACGCTGCAGGAAGGCCACCGCAATGATCGCCACGCCCTGCACCGCCGCATTCAGATACACGCTGATGATGCTCGTGAGATTGAGAATATTGGCGATGACGGAGAGCAGCACCGCGCCGACCACGGTGCCCGCCACGCGCCCTTCGCCGCCCTTGAGCGCCGTGCCGCCCACCACCACGGCGGCGATCGCCTCCAGCTCCCATAGCAAGCCTGTCGTCGGCGTCGCGGAACCGAGGCGCGGCACGTAGAGCACGGTTGCGACCCCGACGCACACGCCCAGCAGCACGTACGTCGCACACTTCACGCGGTCGACGCGGATCGCGGCATAGCGCGCGACCTGCTCGTTCGAGCCGATTGCCTGCACGTGCCGCCCGAACGCGGTGCGGTTAAGAATGAGCGCACCACCCGCAGCCGTGAGCGCGAACACCCACACGGGCACCGGAATGCCGAAGAGGCTCGCGTAATAGACCGGACCATACAGATCGACGAGGTTGTTTTGCAGCGTGAGCGCGCCGCCATCGGCGAGCCATGTGAGCACCGAGCGGAAGATGCCGAGCGTGCCGAGCGTCACGATGAAAGGCTCGATGCGCCCGCGCGTGATCAGCAAGCCATGCGCGAGCCCGAACACCGCGCCCAACACCAGCGCGATCGCAATGCCGATCGCGACGATGGCCAAAGGCGCAAACGCGTGTTCGCTCGCGGCCAGCGTATTCATCACCCAGATCATCACGCCTGCGATGAGCGCGGCCATCGACCCGACCGAAAGATCGATGCCGCCCGAGATGATCACAAACGTCATGCCCACGGAAATGATGCCGATGAACGAGGTGCGCGTGAGCACGTTGAGCAGGTTGCCGGCGGTGGCGAAATCCCGGTTCAGCAGCGTGCCGAGCACGCACAGCAGGATCAGGCCGATGAGCGGCCCGACGCCCGCGAGCCGATGCACGAAACGCGCTGCGGCCGAGCGCGCGCCACGGCTTTCGGACGGTGCGTCAGTGGGTGCCGGTTGCATGAGCGATCAGCTCCTCTTCGTTCAGATGTTCGCGCCCGAGCGTGGCGACGAGCCGGCCCGCGCGCATCACGGCCACGCGATGCGCAAGCCCGATCAGCTCGACCAGTTCGGACGAGATCACGACGACCGCGCGCCCCGAGGCCGCGAGCCGCTGGATCAGGAAATAGATGTCGCGTTTCGCGCCCACGTCCACGCCGCGCGTGGGCTCGTCGAGCACGATCACGCGCGGATCGGGCTGCAGAAACTTGGCGAGCGCGAGCTTCTGCTGGTTGCCGCCGGATAGCATGCGCGCGCGGCTGTCGAGGTCGCCGGTGCGGATGCCGAATTCGCGCACCGCTTTTTCCAGTGCGCGCCGAGCCGCCTTGAGGTCGAGCAGCGGATGGCCGTAGCGCTCGAGCGTCATGAGCGTGAGGTTGTCCTGCAGCGTGAGGTTCATGTGCAGCCCACGGCCCTTGCGGTCCTCGCTCAGGTACGTGAGGCCGTGGCGCATCGCGTCGCGTGGGTGGCGCAGCGTCACGGCGCTGCCGTCGATTTCAATATCGCCCGCGTGCCGGTGGCGCAGGCCCACGATCGCCTCGAACGCCTCGCTGCGCCCCGCGCCCACGAGCCCCGCGAAACCGAGGATCTCGCCCGCGCGCACTTCGAAAGAAAGATCCTCGACCCAGCCCGGCACCGCGAGATTCGTCACGCGCAGCGCGACGCGTGCATCGGCGCTCGCTGCGCTTTTCTCCGGAAACATGTCGGAGACGTCACGGCCCACCATGAGGTTCGCCATCTGCTGGCGCGCGAGCCCCGCCGTCGCGCTCGCGGTCACGAAACGGCCGTCGCGCATTACGACCACGTCGTCGGTGATGCGCTCCACCTCGTCGAGCTTGTGCGAGATGTAGACGAGCGTCGTGCCGGCGGCGCGCAGCTTCGTCATCAGCGCGAAAAGGCGCGCGGTTTCTGCGGGCGTGAGCGTGGCCGTGGGCTCGTCCATGATGAGCAGGCGCGCGTGACGCGAGAGCGCCTTGGCGATCTCCACCAGCTGCTTTTCGGCGACGATCAGCTCGCGCACCTTCACGTCCGGGTCGCGTGCAAGGCCCACCTGCGCGAGGAGTTCGCGCGCTTCGCGGCGCATGGCGGCGTCGTCGACCAGCCAGCCTTTGCGCTTCTCATGGCCGAGGAAGATGTTCTGCGCAATCGTCAGATGCTCGGCCAGGTTGAATTCCTGGTGGATCAGCACAATGCCGGCGGCCTCCGCTTCGCGCGAGCCTTCGAAGCGGCGCGCCACGCCATCCACGAGCATCTCGCCCGCGCTCGCTGCTTCGTAGCCCGCGAGGATCTTCATGAGCGTGGACTTGCCCGCGCCGTTCTCGCCGAGCAACCCGTGAATGCGCCCCGGCGCAAGCTCGAAGCTCACGCCGTGCAGCACGCGCACGGGACCGAAGTCCTTGCGGATGTCGTTGAACTTCACGGCGACGCTCATGCGCGTGCGCTCCTCCAGTGGCTTTGTCGGCGGGTTTCGGCGGGCGGCGTCCGCCGCCCGCCTCTACACCGCTGGTCTCCCCTGCTATGTATTCGCTTTCGCTTTCTGACTTCACCCGCTCTCGCGCACCACCAGCCTATGCGGCAGCAGCACGCCCGGCACGCTCGCGCGCGGGTCGGCGAAACGCCGCAGCAACAGCCGCGCCGCCGTCTCGCCCAGCTCCCGCATGGGCTGCGCGATCGTCGTGAGCGGCGGGTCGATCTGCGCGGCAAGCGCGATGTCGTCGAAGCCGACCACGGCAACGTCGTGCGGCACGCGCCGCCCAGCGCCGCGCAAGCCGTTGACCACGCCCACCGCGAGCGTGTCCGACACCGCGAAGATCGCGTCGGGCGCCTCGCCGGCCGGCAACTGCATGAGTGCGGCGGCGGCCTGCGCGCCCGCGTCGTAGTCGAGACAGTTCACGTTCACGCGCCAGGCGTCGCGCGTCGCAATGCCCGCTTCGCCGAGCGCATCGCGCCAGCCGTCGCGCCGCTGCTGCGCGTAGAGATAGTGCTCGTCGGAGTTGATGAGTGCGACACGGCGCCGCCCCCGCGCGATCAGATGCCGCACGGCGTCGTGCGCCGCGCGGTAGTTGTCGATCCCCACGTACGGCACGCCCACATCCGGGTCGAACTCGCAGCAGGCCACCCACGGCAGCGCCGTCGATTCCGCCGCGAGCGCGTGCTGCACGGTGGCCGGGTCAAGGCAGATCGCCCCGTCCGCACGATGGCGGCGCAGCAGGTCGAAGTAGCTGCGCTCGCGCCCGGCGTCGGCGCCCGTGTCGCACAGCAGCAGGAAAAAGCCGTGCTGGCGCGCCACACTGTCGATGCCGCGCACGATTTCCGCGTAAAACGGGTTGCCGAAGTCGGGCACCATCGTCAGCAGCAGGCGGCTTTCGGCGGTGCGCAGGTTGCGCGCGAGTTCGTTGACGCGATAGCCGCTCGCCTCGATTTCGGCGAGCACGCGCTCGCGCGTCGCCGCGCGCACGTTCGCATGGCCGTTGAGCACGCGCGAGACCGTCGCGACCGAAACGCCCGCGCGCTGCGCCACGGCCGCGATCGAGCCGCCACGCGCGGCGGCGTCGGCGCTGGCGCTGGCCGCTTTGTGCTGCGGTTGCGGGGATCGGGACGAGCGAGCGGGCATGGGCGACAAGCAATCGTGACCGGTTCGGAAAGGCACAGCGGCTCATGCACGAGGCCTTTGAGCGCGGCCAGAATGTAATCGATTACATTTTTGGTACGAGAACCGCAAAATCGCAAGGCCCACGAAGCCAGGACAAATACCGATCCGCTAATGCCCCCCTGAAGCGCCGCCCGCTGCCGGCGGCGCGGCCTAGCCAGAAGCCGGTTTGCTACAATTCTCCGATTGCCCGACGCCTTTTTTGCCGGGCTTTGATACGAACCGATCCCGACCACAACGCCGAGTCACCATGAACATCGAACAAGCGCGTTTCAACATGATCGAACAGCAGATTCGCCCCTGGGAAGTGCTCGACCAGGACGTGCTGAACCTGCTCGCGATCGTCAAGCGTGAGCATTTCGTCCCCGAGGCCTATACCGCCCTCGCGTTCGCCGACCTCGAACTGCCGCTGCCGAACGGTCAGCACATGCTGGCGCCGCGCGTCGAAGCGCGCGTGCTGCAGGAACTCGCGGTCAAGAAGCACGAGAGCGTGCTGGAAATCGGTGCGGGCTCCGGCTATATGGCGGCGCTGCTCGCGCACCGGGCTCAGAAGGTGCTGACCGTGGAAATCGACACGGAACTCGCCGAATTCGCGCGCGCGAACTTCGTCAAGAACGGCGTGCTGAACGCCGAAGTCGTGGTCGGCGACGGCGCGCGCGGCTGGGCCGCGAATGCGCCGTACGACGTGATCTGCGTCTCGGGCGGCCTGCCGGTCGTGCCGCAGGAGCTGCTCGAGCAACTCAAGGTGGGCGGGCGTCTCGCCGCTTTCGTGGGCGGCGCGCCGGTCATGGAAGCGCAGATCATCACGCGCATCGACGAGAAACAGTTCCGCATTGCGGGTGTGTTCGAGACGTATGTCGAACCGCTGCAGAACGCCGTGCATCCGCCGCGCTTCAAGTTCTAACCTGTCGTATCGCCGGGTACCTTTCATGGTGGCCCGGCCTTTTACCCGATCGAGTCTTCCATGCAGAATCTGACCGCCCCCGCCCTCGCCGAATGGCTTGCCGATACCACGCGCGAGGCTCCCGTGCTGCTCGACGTGCGCGAGCCGTGGGAAATCGAAACGGCAAAGATCGCCGGCAGCACGTCGATCCCCATGCGCGAGATCCCCGCGCGCAGCGAGGAACTGGACGACGAGGCGCAGATCGTCTGCATTTGTCACCACGGCGCGCGCAGCGCCCAGGTGGCGATGTTCCTCGAATCGCGCGGCCACACGAAGGTGTTCAACCTGCAAGGCGGCATCGACGCCTGGTCGCGCCAGGTCGACCCCAAGGTACCGACGTACTAAGCAGGCGCACGCCAGCTTTGGCGAAAGGGCGCGGCTCAGGCCGCGCCCTTTTGCATTTCTGGACCGATCGCGCAGTTCCACTTCGGTCCACTTCAATCAGCACCCGCGCTCCTCTCATGCACAACGATGCAGCGCGCCGTGCAACACCGGTCGGCCCGCTTCATGCATGTGCGCACTGAGACGATGCAGCGCGCCCGAACATGCATCCCACTGCACCACAATCGCCCGCTCGCCGTGCGCTCGGCGATGCGCCCCGCATCGCCGAGCGCCTTATGGGGCAAGCCTCGCCCTTTACCTTCGCGCTGGCACAACGCTTGCAGAAGGGTGTGCGCAAGACAGGCCACACACACCGGGCGGCGCGCAAGACGACAAACGACCACGCGCCACGGCCCACGACTCACTCACGGACAAGAGGCAAAAAATGAAACGTCGCAGTCTGTTGAAACTCGGGACGATGTCGGGCGCTCTCGCGGCAGCGGGGCGCATGCCGTTCGCGCACGCGGACACCGGCAGCGGGCCGATCAAGGTCGGCATCCTGCATTCGCTCTCGGGCACGATGGCCATTTCGGAAACCTCACTGAAAGACACCGCGTTGATGACGATTTCCGACATCAACAAGAACGGCGGTGTGATGGGGCGCCAGATCCAGCCTGTAGTGGTCGACCCGGCCTCCAACTGGCCGCTCTTCGCCGAAAAGGCGCGCCAGCTCCTCACGCAGGACAAGGTGGCCTGCGTGTTCGGCTGCTGGACTTCGGTGTCGCGCAAGTCGGTGCTGCCGGTGTTCGAGGAACTGAACGGCCTGCTCTACTACCCCGTGCAGTACGAAGGGGAAGAGATGTCGCGCAACGTGTTCTACACGGGCGCCGCGCCCAACCAGCAGGCTATCCCCGCTGTCGAATACCTGATGAGCGCGCAAGGCGGCGGTGCCAAGCGCTTCTTCCTGCTCGGTACGGACTACGTGTATCCGCGCACGACCAACAAGATCCTGCGCGCCTTCCTGCACTCGAAGGGCGTGAGCGACAGCGATATTCAGGAGGTCTACACGCCGTTCGGCCATAGCGACTATCAGACCATCGTCGCGAACATCAAGACGTTCTCGCAAGGCGGCAAGACCACCGTCGTTTCGACCATCAACGGCGACTCGAACGTGCCGTTCTACAAGGAACTCGGCAATCAGGGCATCAAGGCCACCGACGTGCCCGTGGTCGCGTTCTCCGTGGGCGAGGAAGAGCTGCGCGGCATCGACACGAAGCCGCTCGTCGGACACCTCGCGGCGTGGAATTACTTCATGTCGGTGAAAGGCCCGGGCAACACGAAGTTCAAGGAGCAGTTCGAAGCGTGGGTGCAGACGAACAACCTGCCCGGCGGCGCCAAGCGCGTGACCAACGACCCGATGGAAGCGACCTTCGTGGGCATCCATATGTGGAAGCAGGCCGTGGAAAAGGCAAAGAGCACCGACGTCGACAAGGTACGCGTGGCCATGATCGGCCAGACCGTGGCGGCGCCCTCGGGCTTCACGCTCACGATGGACGGCAACCATCACCTGCACAAGCCGGTGATGATCGGCGAGATTCGCGGCGACGGCCAGTTCAACGTGGTGTGGAAAACGAAGACCGCCATCCGCGCGCAACCGTGGAGCCCGTTCATCGCCGGCAATGAAGGCAAGCCTGACGTGGTCACCTCGACTACCCTGCCCGCCTTCCTGCGCCGCTCGCGCGTAGCCTGACGTTGCCCTTCGCAAGCGCCGCACCGCGGCGTGCGCTTGCGTGCTCTGTCTACGGACACGCGGCGTAACGGCCAGGCCGTTGCCGCGGTCCGCACCAAAAGAAAACATCATGGCTCTCTCACTCCCGAGGTACGCGCGCGCGGGCTTGCGCCACGCGCTCGCCGCGGCTGCGCTCTTCACAGTGCTATGCACGGGCGCGCACGCACTCGATGCCGCCGACGTCGCACCGCTCGGCGGCGACGACTTCGACGCGAAGTCCGCGGCCATCGACAAACTCATCGCCACGCACGATGCCGCGTCGCTCGCGCTTCTGAAAGCGCTCGCCGAGGACAACGTCACCGCGACCGACTCAGGCGAAGTGCTCGTGCAGGATGGCGACAATGCGCGCGACGCCGCAACGGGCAAGCCTGTCGCCGCCAACGTCGCATCGAGCGCGCAGCCCATCACGCTGAACAACATCCTGCGCTCGAAGGTAGCGGGCGCGGTCTCGGGCCTGCAACTCGCCTCGCCCGATCTGGAAACGCGCCGCGCCGCCATCGCGGAACTGCTGAAGAACCCCGACCCGGCCATGAAGCCGATGATCGACGCCGCGCGCGCGAAGGAAACCGACCCCGCGCTCAAGCACCGCCTCGACACGCTCTGGGCCATGACGGCGCTGCACGATCCGAATGCGGCAACGCGTCTCGAAGCGGCGAAGCTCGTCGCGGCGCGCCACGATCTCGACATGTTCGAATTGCTGCGCCCGCTCGTCGCGAAGAACGCGAGCGGCGCGTACAACGAGCCCGACGCCGACGTGCGCGCCGCCGCACAGCAGGGCATCGACGCGCTCGATTCGATCCAGCGCCGCAGCGAGATCTTCGGCACGCTGTTCGCGGGCCTGTCGCTCGGCAGCGTGCTGCTGCTCGCGGCGCTCGGTCTTGCCATCACCTACGGGCTCATCGGCGTCATCAACATGGCGCACGGCGAGTTCCTGATGATCGGTGCGTACGCAACCTATGTCGTGCAAACGCTCGTACAGCGCTATGCGCCCGGTGCGTTCGACTGGTATCCGCTCTTCGCGATTCCCGCTTCGTTCGTCGCCGCGGCGCTCGTGGGCGCCGTAATCGAGCGGCTCGTGATCCGCCATCTTTACGGCCGCCCGCTCGAAACGCTGCTGACCACATTCGGCATCAGCCTCATTCTCATTCAGGCCACGCGCATGCTCTTCGGCGCGCAGAACGTGCAGGTCGAAAACCCCTCGTGGATGAGCGGAGGCGTGACCGTCATGCCCAACCTCATCCTGCCGTACAACCGCCTCGCGATCCTCGCGTTCGCGTTGATCGTGGTGGGCATTGCATGGACCGTCCTCACGAAGACGCGTCTTGGCCTCTTCGTGCGCGCCGTCACGCAAAACCGCCGCATGGCCGCCTGCGTGGGCGTGCGCACCGCGCGCGTGGATGCGTGGGCGTTCGCGTTCGGCGCGGGCGTGGCGGGTCTCGGCGGCTGTGCGCTCTCGCAGATCGGCAACGTCGGTCCGGATCTCGGCCAGAGCTACATCATCGATTCGTTCATGGCCGTGGTGCTGGGCGGCGTCGGGCAGATCGCGGGCACCGTGATCGGCGGCTTCGGTCTCGGGCTTGTCTCCAAGGCCATCGAGCCGTTCTGGGGCGCCGTGCTCGCGAAGATCGCCGTGCTCGTGCTGATCGTGCTCTTCATCCAGAAGCGTCCGCAGGGGCTGTTCGCCCTCAAGGGCCGCAGCGCGGAGGCATGACATGACGAGCGTCACTTCCTCTTCCGCGCGCCACACACTAGGCGCCTCGCATAGCCCCGGCGACAGTGCGGAAACGTTCGCCCTCGGCTTGCCCGCGCGCCCCGCCCTGCTTTCGCCTCGCGCGTGGCTCGCGCTCATTGTGCTGATCCTCGCGATCGGCGTAGGCGTGCCGCTTTGCGCGCTAGTGCTGCCGCAATCGAGCGCGCTGCATCTTTCCGCCTATGCGATGACGCTCGGCGGCAAGCTCATGTGCTACGCGATCGCGGCGCTCGCGCTCGATCTCGTGTGGGGCTATTGCGGCATTCTGAGCCTCGGTCACGGCCTGTTCTTCGCGCTGGGCGGCTACGCCATCGGCATGTACCTCATGCGCGAGATCGGTCACGACGGCAAGTACGGCAGCGACCTGCCCGACTTCATGGTGTTTCTCGACTGGCACGCGCTGCCGTGGTACTGGCAAGGCACGGAGCACCTTTGGTATGCGCTCCTGCTCGTCGTGCTCGTGCCCGCCGTGGTCGCCTGGGTGTTCGGCTTCTTCACGTTCCGCTCGCGCGTGAAAGGCGTCTACCTCTCGATCATCACGCAGGCCATGACGTTCGCCGCCATGCTGCTGTTCTACCGCAACGAAACGGGCTTTGGCGGCAACAACGGCTTCACCGACTTCAAGCGCATCGCGGGCATGCCGATCACGCATCCGGGCACACGCACCGTGCTTTTTCTGCTGACGTTCGCCGTGCTCGTGCTCGCGTTTCTCGGCGCGCGGGCCATCGTCACCTCCAAGCTCGGGCGCGTGGTGACCGCCGTACGCGACGGCGAAACGCGCCTCATGTTCCTCGGCTACAGCCCGCTCGGCTACAAGCTGTTCGTGTGGACCGTCTCGGCCGTTCTGTGCGGCATTGCAGGTGCGCTTTACGTGCCGCAGGTCGGCATCATCAACCCGAGCGAGATGTCGCCCGGCAACTCGATCGAAATGGCGATCTGGGTGGCCGTGGGCGGACGCGGCACGCTGATCGGACCGATCATCGGCGCCTTCGCCGTGAACGGCGCGAAGAGCTTCTTCACCGCACATTTCGCCGAGTACTGGCTGTTCTTCCTCGGCCTGATGTTCGTGCTCGTGCCGCTGCTGCTGCCCAACGGCATCATGGGTCTCATCGAACTCATCCGGAGCCGCATCACCGACCGGGTCACTACGCGGGTCGCCGCGCGGAGCGAACGCCCATGAACGGACATATCCTGCTCAACGACCCGCTCAACCACAACCCATTCGACGACGCCCTCAGGCAGGACGAGCTTGCCCTCTCCGGCGTCGCGGATCTCGGGCACGTGGTCGAGCCCGGCGTCATCGATATCTCGCATGGCACGATCCTCTACCTCGAAGACGTGACCGTGAGCTTCGACGGCTTTCGCGCGCTCAACAAGCTCTCGCTCGTGATCGACGTGGGCGAGCTGCGCTGCGTGATCGGTCCGAACGGCGCGGGCAAGACCACGATGATGGACGTCATCACCGGCAAGACCTCGCCCGATTCGGGCAAGGTGTTCCTCGGCCAGACGCTCGACCTCACGCGCATGAACGAGCCCGCGATCGCGCGCGCGGGCATTGGCCGCAAGTTCCAGAAGCCCACGGTGTTCGAGCAGCATCCCGTGTGGGAAAACCTCGAACTCGCGATGAAAGCCGACAAGGGCTGGTTCGCCACGCTGCGCGCGCGCCTTGGCCGCGAGGCGCAGGCGAAGATCGAGGAAACGCTCGAAGTGATCCGGCTGGAGAGCGACGCGCGGCGCCTCGCGGGCGAGTTGTCGCACGGTCAGACGCAGCGGCTCGAAATCGGCATGCTGCTCATGCAAAAGCCACAGTTGCTGCTGCTCGACGAGCCCGCCGCCGGCATGACCGACGACGAAACCATGGAGCTCGCCACCCTGCTCAACCGCCTGCGCGGCACCTGCTCGATGATGGTGGTCGAGCACGACATGGAGTTCGTCGCCGCACTCGCGGGCGAAACGGGCCGCGTGACGGTGATGGCCGAAGGCAGCGTGCTCGCGCACGGCACGCTCGACGAGGTCAAACGCGACGAAACGGTGATCGAATCGTATCTGGGCCGCTAGGGCCGCATCGACAATATCAGCCATGCTAACTATCGAATCGCTGAACCAGTACTACGGCGGCAGCCATATCCTGCGCAACGTCTCGATGACGGTGCCCGAGGGCGAACTCACCGTGCTGCTCGGGCGCAACGGCGTGGGCAAGACCACACTGCTGCGCTGCCTCATGGGCGTCGTGCCGACGAAGAACGGCGCGATCGCCTGGCGCGGCGAAGCACTCACGAAGCTGCCCACGCACTCGCGCGTGGCGCATGGCCTCGCTTACGTGCCGCAAGGGCGCGATATCTTTCCGCGCCTGAGCGTCGAAGAGAATCTGCTGGTGGGCGCGGCGAGCAAGAAACGCATGCCGTCTGGCGTGCCCGCGCATATCTACGAACTCTTTCCCGTGCTCAAGGACATGAAGGCGCGGCGTGGCGGAGACCTCTCCGGCGGCCAGCAGCAGCAGCTCGCCATCGGGCGCGCGCTGATGAGCGATCCGCAGTTGCTCATTCTCGATGAGCCTACCGAAGGCATTCAGCCTTCGATCATCCAGGACATCGGCCGCACGCTGCGCCGGCTCGTGGAGGAGATGCACATGACGGTGCTGCTGGTCGAGCAGTATTACGACTTCGCCAAGGCCATTGCAGACCGCTACTGGGTGATGAGCCGCGGCGAAATCGTGGCGGGGGGCGCGGGCGCCAACATGGATGCGGATGGCGTGCGGGAGTTGATCGCGGTGTAAGGGACGTCAGGGCTTGCTTGAGCGGCCATCCTGTCTCTTGCCAGGCAGACAGGATGGCACGCACGTTACTGAACGATCAACGCTACCGCTTCGGTACGCCGTCGCGCCACTCGCCCCAATGCGTGGCGATGTCCTGCACGAGCGGATTGCCCGTGAGGTACAGGTTGTCGATCGCGATCGTGAAGCCGCCCTGCGAAGCGTAGTTGAGCAGATTGTCGGCACTCGATTGCCCCGCGTACGGCCGGTCGAAATCCGAGCCCGCACGCAGCACCGCGACCCGGTTCAGGTCGACGCGATGCACGGTCGCCGCGCGCGTCAGCGCCTCGTAGGTGGCGTTGTCTTCTTGCTGCGTCGTGCAATAGGTGCCCTTGCCGTCGGTCAGGATCTTCGTCCATTGCCGCGCGCGCTCGCCCAGATCCGTGCCCGACCACCAGGTATCGCCCGCCAGGGTGTCGCACTGGAGCACGGTCGGCGGACGGTTCGCTGGCGCATAGCCGTATTTGGCGCGCGCGGCTTGCGCCTGCGCGTCGTCGGAAAGCGTCACGCCGCGCGACAGCGCGAATGCTGCGTTCGTCAGCGCCGGATTGAGCTGGAACACTTCGGTGCGATAGTCGAGCGGCGGCTTCTGCGTCGGGCCCGTCGTGTTGATGCCGAGATAGCCGGTGTTCCAGCCTGCCGGAATTTCGCGTCCGTCGATCTCCCACTGAATGCCGAAGTCGACGAGCCAGTTCGCCCAGGCAGCGGATCCAACGGTCCCCTGCCCCGGATCGATACCCGCGATGCCCGCCACCATGAAGTAGGTGCGACGCAGGTCGAAGCGCGGCGAGAACGTCAGCGCCATGATCGACGCGGCGGCATTCGCGTGCCCCATGCCCGTCGTCATCACGCACACATCCTGGCGATTGCAGTGCACGGCCGGGTAGTCCGGAGACAGGCCGGCAACGGTGATGTCCTGCCACGGTCCGAGATGATCGAGCCACACCTGGCCTTCCGGTCCGAACATCGAAATGATCATGACCTTGACCGGACGGCCATGCGAGCCGCCGTCGTCCTGCGCGAAGCTGTCGTCGGCATGCGCGATGGCCGGTGCAACGGCTGCGCCGGCCACGAGCAACGAGGAAATCGCCGCACCAAATGCACGATTTAGCATAAGAGGCCCCACCTTATTGAAGAACTGCGGTTGCGAGACGTGAATCGCGTGCCGTGTTGTCGACGGATGTCGTGTTTTTTTTCGGCGTGCAGCGTGGGACCTGGGCGTGAGACGTTCAGGCGAAAACGAGTATAAGCGGAGAAAAAAATGCCATCGATTCCGGCGCGCAAGCGCCCTCGCGCGTGACCCGCGCGCGTGAGCCAGCGTGCTATCCTGCACGCCATTGTTCGCCTCTTCCCCTCACTACTCGCATGTCGCTCCACGTCGATCACGCCGCACTCGCCAACACCACGTTTCGCAGCACTGCGCATCAGGAATGGGCTGCGAAACTCGAACTCGGCTTCGAGCGCCAGGGCGCGCGCACTGCGCTTACCCATCGCCTGCACGCGGGACCGTTGCGCGTGCAACGGCCGCTCTACCCCGAAGGCGACGCGATCTGCCACGCGGTGATCGTGCATCCGCCAGCGGGCATTGCGGGCGGCGACCGGCTCGACATCGACGTGAACGTGGGCGACGGCGCGCATGCCGTGCTCACTACGCCGGGCGCGACCAAGTGGTACAAATCGAACGGCCGCGTGGCGCGCCAGCGCATCAACGTGCGCGTGGGCGCAGGCGCGAAGCTCGACTGGCTGCCGCAGAACAACCTCGTATTCGATCACGCCCACGCCGAACTCGAATTCGCCCTCACGCTCGGCGCGGGGGCCACGGCCATCGGCTGGGACGCGACGCAACTGGGCCGCCAGGCCGCGGGCGAGCGCTGGTCGGCGGGCATGATGCGGGCGCTTTCGCGCGTGACGCGCGCGGCGACGGAAAGCGACGGAGACGATCAACTGCTCTGGCTCGAACGCGCACTCATCGACGCCAACGACCCGCTGCGCGACGCGCCGCAAGGGCTCGCGGGCTACCCCGCGTTCGGTGTGCTGTGGGCAATCGGCCCCGCGTGCAACGAGGCCCTCGCACAAGACCTCGCCGCTATCCTGCCGTTCGACGACGCGCTGCGCTCGGGCGCGACCTGCATCGCGCCGGGCGTCCTCCTCGTGCGCGTGGTCGGGCGCTCGATGGAGCCGCTGCAGAACACGCTCACGCAGTGCTGGACGGCGCTGCGGCCTTTCGTGCATGGCGTGAAGGCCGCGCCGCTGCGCTTGTGGACGACCTGAGCGTTTCTCCAGAGCACCGTGGCGGTGCATTCGAGCACCCCTACGCACAGTAGCGCGGCGCAGCAACGCCAATACGGTGCAATATCGCCGTTAGATTGGTGCATCCACGCTGTCCCCTTCATTGGCACACACCTTGCTGAGAGCTTGCATCGATTCGTGCGCGCCGCGCGCGAGGCCGCAAGCTGCCCGTAACCCGGCTCCCTTAAGCTGGCTCGACACCTTGCCCCAACCGACCCAGAACGATGAAGCTCACGCCACGCGAGAAAGACAAGCTCCTGATCTTCACCGCCGCGCTGCTCGCCGAAAGGCGCCGCGCCCGCGGCCTCAAGCTCAACTACCCCGAGGCGGTTGCTTTCATCAGCGCGGCGCTGATGGAAGCGGCCCGCGACGGCAAGACCGTCGCCGAGGTCATGCACTACGGCACCACGCTGCTCACGCGCGACGACGTGATGGAGGGCGTGCCCGAGATGATCCCAGACATCCAGGTCGAAGCGACCTTCCCCGACGGCACCAAGCTCGTCACCGTTCACCATCCGATCCCCTGAGTCGGGAGGAACCAGCCATGATCCCCGGCGAAATGCTGATCGACGACGGCGAAATCGAACTCAACGCAGGCCGCGAGACCATCGTCGTGAAGGTGGCGAACACGGGCGACCGCCCCGTGCAGATCGGCTCGCACTTCCACTTCTACGAAGTCAACGACGCGCTCTCGTTCGACCGTGAAACCGCGCGCGGCTTTCGCCTGAACATTGCGGCGGGCACGGCCGTGCGCTTCGAGCCAGGACAAGAGCGCACCGTGGAACTCGTCGCGCTCGCGGGAGACCGCGCCGTGTACGGCTTCAACGGCCGCGTGATGGGCCCGCTCTAAGCGCGGCCAGCGAATTCAGACGAATTCATCAGGAATCCGACATGACATTGAAGATCGGCCGCCGCGCCTACGCGGAGATGTTCGGCCCCACCACCGGCGACCGCGTGCGCCTCGCCGATACCGAACTCATCATCGAGATCGAGCGCGACTACACCGTCTACGGCGACGAAGTGAAGTTCGGCGGCGGCAAGGTGATCCGCGACGGCATGGGCCAGTCGCAGCGAACGCACGCGGAAGTCGCGGATACCGTCGTCACGAACGCCGTGATCGTCGATCACTGGGGCATCGTGAAGGCCGACATCGGCATCAAGGACGGCCGCATCTGGAAGATCGGCAAGGCGGGCAACCCCGACGTGCAGCCGGGCGTGACGATTCCGATCGGCGCCTCGACCGAAGTGATCGCGGGTGAAGGCCAGATCGTCACGGCGGGCGGCATCGACACGCATATCCACTTCATCAGCCCGCAGCAGATCGACGAAGCGCTTGCCTCCGGCGTGACGACCATGCTGGGCGGCGGCACCGGACCCGCCACGGGCACCAACGCCACCACCTGCACGCCGGGTCCGTGGCATATGGAGCGCATGCTCCAGGCCGCGGACGGCTGGCCGATCAACCTCGGCTTTCTCGGCAAAGGCAACGTGAGCCTGCCGAAACCCGCCGAAGAGCAGATCGCCGCGGGCGCGATTGGCCTGAAGCTGCACGAGGACTGGGGCTCGACGCCTGCCGCCATCGACAATTGTCTGAGCGTTGCGGACGCAACGGATACGCAGGTGGCCATCCACACCGACACGCTCAACGAGTCGGGCTTCGTGGAAGCCACGGTGGCCGCCTTCAAGGGCCGCACGATCCACACGTATCACACCGAAGGCGCGGGCGGCGGCCACGCGCCCGACATCATCAAGGTGTGCGGCGAAGCGAACGTCCTGCCGTCCTCGACGAACCCCACGCGCCCGTACACGATCAATACGCTCGACGAGCATCTCGACATGCTGATGGTGTGCCATCACCTCGACCCGTCGATTGCCGAGGACATTGCGTTTGCCGAGTCGCGCATCCGCCGCGAGACCATCGCCGCCGAGGACATCCTTCATGATCTCGGCGCGCTTTCGATGCTCTCTTCGGATTCCCAGGCAATGGGCCGTGTTGGCGAAGTGATCATCCGCACGTGGCAGACGGCGCACAAGATGAAGGTGCAGCGCGGCGCCCTGCCCGGCGACAACGCGCGTCACGACAACTTCCGCGTGAAGCGCTATGTGGCGAAGTACACGATCAACCCGGCGCTCACGCACGGCATCGCGCACGAAGTGGGGTCGCTGGAGCCCGGCAAATGGGCCGACCTCGTGTTCTGGGAGCCGGCGTTCTTCGGCATCAAGCCTTCGCTGATCCTCAAGGGCGGCATGATCGCGCTCGCGCAGATGGGCGACCCGAACGCCTCGATTCCCACGCCGCAGCCCGTGCATTACCGGGAGATGTTCGCCACGCGCGGCCGGGCGCTCGCGCAAACCTCGCTCACCTTCGTTTCGCAGCTCTCGCTCGACAAGCGCATTCCCGAGCGCTACGGTTTGCAAAAGCGCGTGGTGGCGGTACGCAACTGCCGCAGCGTGACGAAGGCCGACATGATCCACAATGCCTGGCAGCCCACGATCAGCGTCGATCCCGAAACGTATCAGGTCGTCGCCGACGGCCAGTTGCTCACCTGCGAGCCCGCCACGGTGCTGCCGATGGCACAGCGTTATTTCCTGTTCTAAAGTTTTAGCCATGCGCACGATCGACAAACGACTCAACGCGAAGCTCGCGCCGGTGCTCATGCAGCGCGCGCCGACGCTCACGCTCCCTTATGACGCGCGCTGCAAGAGCCGTTTCGCGGCCACGCTCGACACCGGCGAGGAAGTGGGCGTGGTGATGCCGCGCGGCACCGTGCTGCGCGACGGCGACATGCTCGTGGCCGACGACGGCGGCCTCGTGCGCGTGATCGCGGCGGCCGAGCGCGTGCTGCGCGTACGCGCGCCCGATCGCCTCACGCTCACGCGCGCCGCGTATCACCTCGGCAACCGCCATACGCCGGTGGAAGTGGGCGCGGAGGAACTCAAGCTCGAAGCGGACCCCGTGCTCGAAGACATGCTCAAGCGTCTCGGCGCGCAAGTCGAGCGCGTGGAGTTGCCGTTCCAGCCGGAATCGGGCGCATATGGCGGCGGCCACCGCCACGGCCACGACGCAACCTTCGCCGACGACTACGCGCTCGCGCAACGCGTGTACGACGACCATCATGGTCACGCGCATTCGCACGACCCTGCGCATGCGCACCATCACGCTCATGGCGACGATCACGCGCATGACCACGATTGCGGACACGATCACGGTCACTGCGACGGCCACGCGCACGACCACAGCCATGAACATCGCTGAACTCACTGCCCTGCTGCATCTGGCTTCGCCGGCGCTGCCCATCGGCGCGTTCAGCTACTCGCAGGGGCTCGAAGCCGCAATCGATGCACAACTCGTCAAGAACGCAGACGACGCCGCGCATTGGATAGCGGGTGGTCTCGCGAACGTACTCGCTTGCGGCGAGCTGCCCTTTTTGGCGCATCAGATGGAGCGTTGGCGCACGCATGAAGCGCACGCGCTCATCGTGGCGAACGAGGAATTCGTCGCGAGCCGCGAATCGGCGGAACTGCGGCGCGAAACCGCGCAGATGGGCTGGTCGCTGCGTCAACTCTGCGCACAACTCGAATGGGGCGACGCAGAGCGGCGCGCCACGTTGGCGCGCATGACGCCGATTGCGCAACCCACGGCCTTCGCATTCGCAGCGTGGGCGCACAAGGCCGCGCCCGATGCCGCGCTTGCCGCCTACGCATTCAGCTGGATCGAAAACCAGACTGCCGCCGCCCTCAAGGCGGTGCCGCTCGGCCAGCTTGCCGGGCAGCGCATCGTCGTCGCGCTGCGGCCCGCAATCGAAACAGCCGTGGCGCGCGCGCTCGCCACGCCGCCCGAGGCGCTCAACACGTTTGCGCCGCAGCTCGGCGTGCTTTCCGCGCGCCACGAATCGCAATACTCGCGGCTTTTCCGCTCCTGAAACCCGCAGCTCACACACGAACCATGAATTCGCACGCACCCAGCCAACGAACGAAGAAACTGCCGCCGCTGCGCGTCGGCGTGGGCGGCCCGGTCGGCTCCGGCAAGACGACCTTGCTCGAAATGCTCTGCAAGGCCATGCGCGAGCGCTACGACCTCGTCGCGATTACCAACGACATCTACACGAAGGAAGACCAGCGCCTCCTGACCGTTGCGGGCGCGCTGCCCGCCGAACGCATCATGGGCGTGGAAACCGGCGGCTGCCCGCATACGGCGATCCGCGAAGACGCGTCGATCAACCTCGAAGCCGTCGACCAGATGCTCACGCGCTTTCCCGATGCGGACATCGTCTTCATCGAATCGGGCGGCGACAATCTCGCGGCGACCTTCAGCCCCGAGCTTTCCGACCTCACGATCTACGTGATCGACGTGGCGGGCGGCGAGAAGATCCCGCGCAAGGGCGGCCCCGGCATCACGAAGTCGGACCTGCTCGTCATCAACAAGACCGACCTCGCACCGCTCGTGGGCGCGAACCTCGACGTCATGGCCTCCGACGCGAAGAAAATGCGCGGCGAGCGGCCCTTCGTGATGTGCAACCTGAAGGCGCTCGACGGGCTCGACCAGGTGATCGCGTTCATCGAAAAGAAGGGCCTGCTAACGAGCGCCTAGCACGCTTCACCGGCACGCGCCGCGCTCGTAGAGCGACCAGTCCTGCACCGACTTCACGAGCCTCACATCGCATTCGTCGTTATCGAACAGGTGCGCCGGCAACGGCTTCGTATGGCGCACGAAGAAGTAGCGGTATAAACGCCCATCGACCTTCTGCCAGTCGAACGCCGCGGGGTCGCTCATCAAGGGGCCGGGCCGCAGCGGTGAAATATGGTCCGGTTTGAAGCGCACGACCTCCGGCAGGAAGAACGCGAAGTTGAAGTCGACGAAGCCCTTGTCCTCCGCCTGATACCAGAGTGCGAAGGTGTGATACGTCCACAGGTTGTGGACGATATCGCTCTCGGGCGAGTAGATCAGACCGAGCGCGCGCTGACCTGGCTGCGCAAGCGCAAGCAGCGTCTCGAACGGTTCGTTCTCGACGGCGAAACGATGCTCGCGCACCGCGAGCGTGCCGAAATAGCCCCAGCAGAACAGCACGAGCAGCGCCTCGGTGAGCCAGATGCGCGGCGAGGTCGCCGAATGCGCCGGCTTCGCGCCCGCCGCGTCGTCGGCGCGGAACAGCAGCACGTACGCCGGCAGCAAAAACACGGCAAAGCGCGGATAGAGCGCCGCAATGCCGAGCCCTTCCTCGGGTGCGAGGAACCAGACGGCCAGCATCGCGATCATGGGCAGCCATGCGCTGGGATCGTGGCGGTTGAGCTTCGCGCCCATGAGCCACGGCGCGGCCAGCATGAACATCGCACCAAGCATGAAGTACCAGTCCTTCATCTCGGTCGCGACCGTGTCGAGCAGGAAGTTGTAGGCGCGATGCCAGCCGTACGGCCCCGTCCAGTCCCACGACAACGCCGACTGCGATGCGCCGGGGTCCCCCGGTATCACGAGCGCACTGCGCTTGACGAACCACAGATACGCAACGATCAACAGGCCGAGAAACACGTACGGCAGTGCCGTTCGCACAATCGCGCCAATGCGCCGCGTGAAGCACGGAATGAAGGCTGCGCCCACGCCGCAAGCGAACACGAACACGAGCCCATGCGAGAAAAACAGCACGACACCGGCGGCGAACACGCCGAGCCCGCGCCCCGCCGTGGGCGAGACCGCGTAACGGCGCGCGAGGATCAGAAACAGCAGGCCGAGCGGCACGGCCACGAGGAACGTGTAGAAGCCGAACTGCCAGGCAAAGCCGAAGAAGCCGGGCGCGAGAAGCCAGTCGAGCCGGCCGTCGGCTTCGAACGTCTTGCGCAGCGCCACGCCCGCGGCCACCGTGCCGAAGTACGCGAGCATCATGAAGAGCTTGAGCGCGGCGAGCACGGGCATCACGAACGAGAACGCGAACGCCAGCCCATAACCGAGCAGATAAGGCGTGAACCAGTTGATCCACACGATATCGGTCCACGGCGAGGTCCCGGTCACGAGATCGTGCAGCAGCGCGATCTGCGCGGCGTGCTGCGCGAGATCGCCCATTGGCGGGCGCGGTGCGATCCAGAACAGCGCACCGCCCAGCAGCGTGGTTGCCACGAGCAGCATCTGCCTGAGCCAGGCGGCGTCACGCGGCGCGCGGCGCACCCCGGACACCGGCAGGTGCATGCCGGGAAGCGGCGAGTTGCCTTCGCGGCCCGCTGGGAGATGCGCGAGGTCGACCGGATTACCCATGTTCGAACCTCGGCGAGTAAAGCAGGATCATCGCGAGCACGAGACAGCCAGCGCCGGTCATCGAACGCAGCGTGACCGCTTCGTTGCTGAAGATGCCGAAAACAAAGATCTCGATGATCGTGATGCCGACCATCAACGGATAAGCGATACCCAGTTCGATCTTCTTGAGCGAAACCGCATAGCAGATGAAGCCTAGACCGTATGCGCAAAGCGCGCCCAGGCGAAACAGCATTGGGCGGTCGAAGAGCGCATTCGTCAGATGAGTGAAGTTCTCGGTCGAGCGCCCTGCCATGCGCAGCAGGATGCTGGCGATCGCACTAAACGTCCCACTTAGTAGGAGAAAGATAATGTACATGTCGGCTCAGCGTTGGGAACGTAATTATTGATAGGCAACGTTACGTCTCGTGAAAGCTAAAGCGCATAGAAATGGAAGTATGTTCGGAGGCCAACGCTCCCGGAAACGGCCGTGTATGCGGTAATTTGCGGTAATGGAAGCGCTTCCTCGCAAACGTTTGGTGCACGCGCAGCCAACCGGATTGCTTGCGGACGAAACGATCTGGCACGAAAAAAATCGCCGGGACGACTACGCCGTTGCGCAGAGGGGCCGCCGAACGCGAAGCAAGCGGGAACTCATGCGTAGACGGCAGCAAACGCATCTTTGGGCGTGAGGGCCGTCGTTACGCGAAACGGCTGCGTGGATGTTTCCGGCTGAATTCGCCCGGCAGAGTGGGATGCGCATGGCTGCAAGCGGCAGCCATGTGCGCCAGGCGATATGACGCGTGTCCATCAGAAAGATGATGCGCCCGCCTGGAGTTCGAAAGGACGACTGACGATGCGTCTGGCGAGGTCGATTTCGGCGAATCGCTTCGTTTTCTTGACGGCCGTTGCTTTGGCGCATTGGCCAGGCGGTGAACCTTCAACCTTGCCGTGGGGGGGACGTGCGGCGAACGCGCTGGATTGGAGCGGATTGCGCGTAGCCGCACGCGAAGTCATGCATCCGGAACGAGCGCCTGGATAACGTCCACCGTGCGCGCCGTCGCGCCGCGGTGACGCGAGGCGAATGCCGCTGCCGCCGCGCCCATCGCAACCCGGCGCGGCTTGTCGTTGAAGAGTTCGCGCAAGGCGCGCGCGAGATCGGCGGGATCCTGAACCTGCAGCGCCGCGCCCGCCGCGGTGGCGTCGGCTGTGGCCTGCGTGAAGTTGAACACATGCGGCCCGATCAGCACCGGCACGCCCACGGCGCACGCTTCGATCAGGTTCTGCCCGCCGAGCGGCAACAGACTGCCGCCGATAAACGCGAGGTCGGCGGCGGCGTAGTAAGCGCCCATCTCCCCCATCGAATCGCCGAGCAGGACGCTCACGTCCTGCGGCAGCACGCGCACGCCCTCATGCGCCGAGGCCGCTGCGGTGGCAGCCGGCGCCCAGTGCGAGCGTCGCTCGAGCTTGAAGTTCTTGCGCTCGACGAGCGCCGCAACTTCGTCGAAACGCTGCGGATGGCGCGGCACCAGGATCAGCAGCGCGTTCGGTACGTTCAGTGCAGCGAAGGCCT
This sequence comes from Paraburkholderia acidiphila, assembly GCF_009789655.1. GTDB lineage: Bacteria > Pseudomonadota > Gammaproteobacteria > Burkholderiales > Burkholderiaceae > Paraburkholderia > Paraburkholderia acidiphila. Next base: position 762,864 of record NZ_CP046909.1, on the reverse strand, counting down.
GCAACACGAGTTCCTCTTCGCCTTCACGCGTGCTCGCCGCGACCCACACCGGCCGCTCGCCGATCGCGCGCCGCCACTCGCGGCCACGCGCGATCAGCGCCGGCGGGCTCGCCATGTCGAACTTGAGGTTGCCGAGCACCACCACGTTGCGCGCGCCGAGCGCGGTGAGGCGCTCCGCGTCCGAGGGGCTTTGCGCGAGCACGCGCGTAAAGCCGCCGAACACCTCGCGCGTGCCTGCGCCGAACTTCGCCGCACGCTTGAACGAGCGCGCAGACATGCGAGCGTTGGTCAGCACGAGCGGCACATCGGCGTGCTTGCATTCGTCGATGAGCGTGGGCCAGACTTCGGTTTCCATCACGAGACCGAGTGACGGCCGCCATGCACGCAGGAAGCGCCGCACCGCGTGCGGCATGTCGTACGGCAGATAGCAGCGCAGCACGCGATCGCCGAAGAGTTGCTGGCCGGTGGCACGGCCGCCCGGCGTCATGTGCGTGAGCAGGACGCGTGCGTCGGGGCGCGCCGCCAGCAGCGCGTCGACGAGCGGCTGCGCCGCGCGGGTCTCGCCCACGGAGACGGCATGCACCCAGATGAGCGGCGCGTCGTCCTCGGGCAAGCGCCCGGCCGAGTAGCCGAAACGCTCGCCGATATGCTCGCGATAGCCGCGCTCGCGGCGCGAGCGGATGAATAGCCGCAGCACCGCGAGCGGTGCAATGAGCCACCACGCCGCGCGATAGATCGCTCTCAGCATCCGGCCTCCGCGACGGCCAGGGTCATGCGAAACGCCGCGGCCGCGCGGCAGGCGGCGTCGGCTGGCACGTCGGTCGGCAGGCTCATCGCGCGTGGATTCAAACCAGTTCCTTGCCCTTGAGGCGTTCGAGAATGCCGAGCGGCGCCCATTCGGGATGCACCATGTCCTTCACCGGCAGAAAGAAGGTCTGCTCCATCATGAACTGACCGGACATCACGGCATGCGAGGTGTGATCGGAGAAGCACACCCACACGCTGCCCGGCGGAAAGCCGATGGTCTCTTGCGGGCTCGTCTTCTGATAGTCGAGATCGGCCTTCATGCCGTCGTGGAGGTTGAGCATCAGATGGTCGTACTCGCTGCGCGGCGACTTCGTGATGTGCAGCAGGTTCTGCAGCCACGCCGAGCCGGGAAACTGCGGCTTGATGTTCGGCAGGAAGCGCTTCGCCATGTCCTCGAACGGCTCGCCCACGCGCCACACGCGCGGCACGCCGTTCGGGTTGACGTTGGTGAACACGCGCAGGATGCGCTCGCCGTAGTTCGGGCGCGAGGGAAACGCATCCACGTGCAGGCGCGAATCGTCCTTGCGCCACGAGGTCTCGCGCGTTTCCACCTGGTGCAGACGCAGGCTCGTGGGCGCCACGCGCAGCTTGCCGGTGTACTCGGGAAAGAGACCGTCCACCAGCGTGCGGGCGCACGTCTGGTAGCGTGCGATCAACGCACGCACAGCCGACTGCGTGACGGTGTCGCCCAGCACGCCGTGCAGCGCGCCGCCGTTGGGGTCGAGGCTGATGTTCTTGCGCTTGGGGTCGGCGATCGCGGGGTCGAGCAGCGCGCGCTCGCCACCTTCGATCGCAAAAGCCAGGTTCGGAAAATACAGGACCTTGCCTTGCTCGACGGCGTTGAGCAGCGTCTCGCGCGGTTGCGAGAGCTGCTGGCCGCGCCAGTCGGCAGAAGTGATTTCAATGATCTGGGATTCGTTCATGGTCGCCCCTGGAAGCGATGGATCTGATTGCCTGCCGGTGTGGCGCGGTGCGAGCGTGGCGCGCCTTGTTGCCCGCCGCGATGCGCGCTTCGTTGCCCGCTTTAACGCCCGCGTTGGTGCCCGCTTTATCGCCCGCTTTTACCCTCTCGCGCGGCTCATGCCGGTCAAGCCCTGGCGCTCGCTTGTGCATGTTCATGCACCGTCGTACGCGCCGATTCTTATACCCGCAGCCTCCGGGGTGCGCCTTGACGCGCCGCAGCCCCTCAGTCTGTCTGGCGCCCGCGATGGCCCGGCGCTTCGCTACAGCAACCCGAAGCCCGTCAGCGCGCCCTTCACCTGCGCGAGCGTTGGCGGCTGGCCTGCCGTGCCCAGATTGACGACGTTCGGCGACCAGTAGCCGCCCGTGCGCCAGGCGGTCGCGAAATTGTACAACTCGACGGTCGGGCGCTTCAGCGCCGCCGCGATATGCACGAGACCGGTGTCCACGCCCACCGTGGCCGCCGCGCCGTCGATCAGGCCGACCACGGCAGGCAACGAGAGTTTGGGCGGCACGATCGCCGCTTCGCCGAATTCGCGCGCAAGGCGCTCGCTCGTGGCGCGTTCGGCCTCGCTGCCCCAGGGCAGCACGAGCGACGCGCCGCGCCGCACGAGCGCCTGGCCCAGCTCGATCCAGTGCTGGTCCGGCCACTGCTTGTCGGCGCGCGAGGTGGCGTGCACGAACACCACATAGGGCACCGGCAGGTTCAGCCCCACCCCCGCGAGCGCTTGGGCGGCGCGGTACGTGTCGAGGCCGAAGTCGATGTCGTCGGTGACTGAAGGCGGCGCGAGTTCGAGCGCGCCCGCAACCAGCTGGCGCGTGCGCTCGACCACGTGGGTGCGCGGCTCGATGCGGATCGAGCGGTCGTAGAAGAAACGCACGGGCCATTCGTAGCCCGCGCCATCCGTGCGGTTGCCAAGGCCAACGAGCGGCCCGCGTGCCCAGCTTGCCACCCATGCCGTCTTGATAAGCCCCTGGCAGTCGATCACGAGATCGTACTTCTCGGCCGCGAGCGCACGCCGAAACGCGCCGATTTCGCGCCAGTTGGCGCTCGACAAGAGGCCCTTGCGCCAGCGGCGCAGCGAAAACGGAATCGCGCGGCGCACGCCCTCCACGAGCTCGACGAGCGACTGGAAGCCCTCTTCGACGAGCCAGTCGATCTGCGCGTCGGGGTAGCGCCGACGGATATCGGCAATGGCGGGCATGTTATGGACGACGTCGCCAAGCGACGACACGCGCACGATGAGGATCTTTTGCACGCTCAAGGCTCTTGGGCCAGACAGATTAAAAAGGTGCGCAATTTTAGCGCGCCGCACGCAAATGCGAAGAAAAACCGGGGAAATGCGCGGAAAGGAATGCAAACGGCGCCGCGCCGTGACTGGCGAGGCGCCGTTGAGCGCGGCATCTGGCCGCAAGGGGCGCGAGGGGGCGCAAGCGCGCCCCCGGAGCTTAGAACGGCAGCTTCGCGTCCGGCTTCTCGGCGAGGATCACGCGCTTGAAGTCGGCCTGGATGCGCGCAAGCGCCGCATCGTTATCGGCTTCGAAGCGCATCACGACCACGGGCGTGGTGTTCGAGGAGCGCGCGAGGCCAAAGCCGTCCGGATATTCCACGCGCAGGCCGTCGATGGTGATGACTTCGTCGGCGCCCGTGAACTTCGCGTTCTTCTGCAGCTTCGCGATCAGCTCGAAGTTCTCGCCTTCCTCAAGCTTCAGTTGCAGCTCGGGCGTGGCGTGCGAGTTCGGCAGGTCGTTGAGCAGCTTGCTCGGGTCGGCCACGCGCGAAAGGATTTCGAGCAGACGCGCGCCCGTGTACAGGCCGTCGTCGAAGCCGTACCAGCGGTCCTTGAAGAACACGTGGCCGCTCATTTCACCCGCGAGCGGTGCGCCGGTTTCGCGCAGCTTCGCCTTCACGAGCGAGTGGCCCGTTTTCCACATGAGCGGCTCGCCGCCCTTGGCCTTCACCCACTTCGCGAGATTGCGCGTGCACTTCACGTCGTAGATGATCTGCTTGCCCGGATTGCGCGAGAGCACTTCCTCGGCGAACAGCATGAGCTGGCGATCGGGGTAGATGATCTGGCCATCCTTGGTGACGACGCCCAGACGGTCGCCGTCGCCGTCGAACGCGAAGCCGATCTCCGCATCCGTTTCCTTGAGCGCGCGGATCACGTCCTGCAGGTTTTCGGGGTGCGCCGGGTCCGGATGGTGGTTCGGGAAGTTGCCGTCGATTTGCGTGAACAGCTCGACCAGCTCGCAGCCCATCGCCTTGAACAGGCGCGGCGCGAGCTCCCCTGCCACGCCGTTGCCGGTGTCGACGACGATCTTCAGCGGACGCGCGAGCTTCACGTCGCTCACGATGCGCGCCACATATTCGTCGGCGATGTCGTACTTCGTGTAGCTGCCCTCGCCCGCGTCGAAACGCTCTGCAACGATGCGCTCGTAGAGGCCCTGGATCTGGTCGCCATAAATCGCCTTGCCGCGCAGGACCATCTTGAAGCCGTTGTAGTCGGGCGGATTGTGGCTGCCCGTCACGACGATGCAGGAGTCCACGTTGCGCTCGCCGCCCACCAGCTTGAGCGGCACGCTCGCGGCGAAGTAGCCCACGGGCGTGGGCACCATGCCGACGTCGACCACGTCCACGCCGGCGTCGCACAGGCCGTCGGCGAGCGCACGCGAGAGATCCGGACCCGAGAGCCGGCCATCGCACGCGATCACCACGGCGTCGCCGCCCTGAGCGCGCACTTCGCTGCCGAAGGCACGGCCGATGGCGCGTGCGGTGTCGGTGTCGAGCGTCTTGCCGACCACGCCGCGAATGTCATATGCCTTGAAAATCGATTTCGAAATCATGTTGAGGCTCACGTCCAGATGGGGATTCGGGTCTATTCGTAACACAGACAGGCAGTTGAAAGCCTCTGGCGTTACGAAAAATGGGATCCGTTACAAACTATAATTGCCGTTTTTCGGCAGTGGTATGCACCCATTTTAATGCTTCGCCGTTTCCTTTTATCGCCAAAATATTCGTCAAAAATGGCGGAGAGAGTGCGCATGCCGTGTGCCTGCCCTTTTTTTAGCCCCTCCCGACGTGGCGAGGCGCGATGCTGAGCCTCAAGCGCTTTGGCAATCCCGACGTCGCCCGCGCGTTTTCAAACATCGTGTGGCTCGGCCTCGAGCGCGTCACGCAGATCGCGGTGGCCATCGTCATCAGCGGCGTGCTCGCGCGCTATTTCGGCCCCGACGTCTTCGGCAAGTGGCAATACGCCAACACGCTTTTGCTCGTGCTCGCACCCATCACGTGGGTGTGCGGCGCCGAGATTCTCGTGCCCACCATCGTCAACCAACCGCCCGGGCAACTCGGCAGCGTGCTCGGCAGCGCGTTCGCGCTGCGCATCGGTGTGTCGGCCGCAGCGCTCATCGTCACGTGGGCCGGCATTGCACTCGGCGTGACCGATCCGCTCGTCGGCGCCATGCTCGCCGGGCTCGCGGTGACGATGCTGTTTCGCGAGCCGTTCGTGGGCGTGATCAACGCCTGGCTGCAGAGCATGACGTACAGCAAGCCGCAGTTGCTCGCGAGCATGACGACGGCCGTGATCAAGGCGCTGCTCGTGTATCTGCTCGCGCGCGCGGCATTCGCGCCCGCCACCTTCGGCTGGCTGTGGGCGCTCGAATCGGCGGCGATTGGCGCTGCGCTCGTGCTCTACTTCCGCCGCCGCCACGGCGGCAAGCTCGGCTGGCATGTGGACCGCTCGCTCTTCAAGCATTTTGCGAGCGCGGGCACGGTGTTCTGGCTCGGCCTCATCTGCATGTACCTGTTCCTGAAGCTCGACCGCCTGATGCTCGAGCGCACGATCTCGTTTGCCGACCTCGGGCGCTACTCCGCGGCGCAGCAGCTCAACGAAAACTGGATCACGCTCGCGCTCATGCTTTCGCAAACCATCGCGCCCGCCTTCGTCTACCGCGTGCAGCAGCGCGCGCAGCTGCAGCGCAACCTCGTGCGACTCTTCGCGATGACGGCCGTGCTGATGGTGGCGGGCGCGCTCGTGCTCGACGCGCTCGCGGGCTTTATCATCGGCCGCGTGTTCGGGCCGGACTACGAAGGCGCGATCGGCATCTTCCGCTGGGCCGTGTGGCTTTCGGTGCCGGCGGGGATCGAAGCCATCGGCAACCTCGTCGTGCTCAAATATCAGGCGAAGTTCGTGCTGCTCGCCAAATGGCTGCTCGCGCTCGCGGTGGCGTTCGCCGTGAATCTCATCGCGATCCCGCGACTCGGCTCGTACGGCGCGCTGTGCGGCCTCGCGGCCGGCTATCTCGCGGCTGCGTGCGTGAACCTCTACTACATCCGTTTCAAGCTCGTTTCATGATGAATTCCGCCGCGCTCCCAGCAAGCGACGCACGCTCGGGCGCACTCGCCGACGTCGCCGTGCTCATGCCCGCGTACAACGGCCAGGACGATGTCGCGCGCACGCTCGCTTCATTCAAGGAAGACGCAACGATCTACGCGCTCGTCGTCGACGACGGCAGCACGCCGCCGATCGTCGCGCCCGAGGTGTCGGGCATGTGCGTGGAAGTCTTGCGCATGGCGAAGAACGGCGGTATCGAGCGCGCCTTGCAGGCGGGTGTCGAAGCGCTTGCTGCGCGCGGCTTTCGCTACGCGGCGCGTATCGACGCGGGCGATCTCGCCGCGCCCCTGCGCCTCGCGAAGCAGCGCGCGCGCATGCAGGCCGAGCCCGCGCTCGCGGCGCTCGGCACGTGGACCCAGGTGGTCAATCGCGCGGGCGAAGCGCTTTTCATGCTGCGCCCGAGCGCCGATGCGCTCGCGCTGCGCCGCACGCGCCTCATGCGCTCGCCGCTCGTGCATCCTTCGGTGATGCTGCGTATCGATGCCGTGCTCGCCGTGGGCAATTATCGAGTGCAATATCCGGCTGCCGAAGACCTCGATTTGTTCCTGCGGCTGATGGAGCGCTACGAGTGCGCGAACCTGCCGGAGCTCGGTCTGTACTACGAACTGAATGAAGGCGGCATTAGCGCGACAAAGCGGCGGCGTCAGATCGCATCCACGCTGCGCCTGCAACTGCGCTATCTGAACGTGCTGAACTGGCGCGACTGGGCAGGCATTGCGAAGAGCCTGCTGCACTTCGTGACGCCATACCGCACGCTGCAGAAGATAAAGCGGGCGCTATTCGCGCGCGGCGCGAACTGATTCGTCTGGCCAGACGCGCCGATGCCCTTCTCTGGCGCATCAGTGGCAAAAATTCCGACTTTAAGGTGCCACAACAACAATTGCCCGGCGCCTGTCGTCCGTGCCAATGCGAACCAGCTTTCGCTATCTGTGTGCTGACGAACAATTCACCTCCTTTCCGCCAGGTAAGGTATGGCGTAGCGCCTTCCGGTGACGCGGGCGCCATCCGATTCTCCCGGTTCCAGGCCTTGAGTCAGGAGATGCCATGTCCGGCGATCTACCGAACCAGCCGCGCTACTACGCTCTCGACGCGCTGCGCTTCATCCTCGCGAGCTGGGTCGCTATTGGGCATCTCGGCCCGTTTCCGTTCTTCGCCGGGATGCAGGACTCCAGCCGGGCCATTCATCTGATCGATCGCGGAATCAACACGATCGTCTGGGGGATGCCTGCCGTCATCACGTTTTTCGTGATTTCCGGCTTCTGCGTCCACATCCCATTCCGCGACCGGCGCAAACTGCCGCTCCTGCGTTTCTACACGAGGCGCTACCTGCGTGTGACCGTGCCCATGCTGATCGCGCTCGGCGTGATCTACACGATGCTGCCGAATCAGCCCTTGTGGGGCAGGCATTCTGTGTTCTGGGACAGCACACTGTGGAGCCTGCTGATCGAAGAGATCTACTACGCGGTCTATCCTCTGGTGCTGCAGGTGCGCAGGCGAGTGGGATGGACGCCGGTCCTTTGCGTTGCGTTCGCCGCCAGCATCGTGACCGCAAGCCGTTTTCCGAAGGCGCTGAGCTGGAATGATCTCGGGCCACTGTGGACGGCAGTCGTGCTGTACCCGGTCTGGCTGCTCGGTTGCTGCCTCGCCGAGCGTGCCGCGTCACTTGGCGAGCGGCACGTTTCACGCGCCGGCATCTGGCGCTGGCGCTTCGCAGCGTGGTCGGTCATGTGGCTGGCAGAACTCGCGAATTTCCATCTGCATCTGTCGCAGGTGCATACGATGATGTTCGTTGGCATCTTCGCTGCGTGGTGGCTCAGCCACGAGATTTCCTACTCGCGGCATACCGACCCGCCACGCTTTCTGCGACGCGCCGGCGAGTGGAGTTATTCGCTGTATCTGATTCATCCGGCTGTACTCGCTTTCTACGAAAGCATCGAGCCTGACCGGTTCGCAAACCACCCGAGGCTCGGCTGGCTGGCGATCATGACAACGGTGTTCGTCGCGTCGTACGCGTTCTATCTGGTGGTCGAGCGGCCGTCGCACGCGCTCGCGAGGCGCATTCCCCTGCGCGCACGCGATGCGACTGCGTTGGCGAATCCCGACGAAGCCCAGGCCGAGCGCGTTCAGATCGGGCCCGCGTTGTGATCGGCGCATGGCCCGCGCCGGGCTCGGGCCACATCGATGCCATGCACGCGGATGCGCGACCGGCGAGGACGTCTTGACAGCTGAACCGCTCGACTACATCCAGCGCAGCAGCACGGGCAAGAGCACCGGCACAACGAAGGCGGTAAAGACACCGTTAAGGCCCATGCCGAGCCCGGAGAATGCGCCCATCTCCTCGCTCACCTGAAACGCGCGAGCGGTACCAATGCCATGCGACGCGACGCCGATCGCGAACCCACGCACCTCTGGCTCACGCACCCGAATCACGTTCAGAATCCAGCGTGCGCTCACCGCGCCAAACACGCCCGTCGATATCACGAGCACAGCAGTGAGCGACGGGATGCCGCCGATCTTGTCGGCAACGGCCATGGCGATCGGTGTGGTGACAGACTTCGGTGCAAGCGACGCAATAGTCTGATGCGAGGCGCCAAATAGCTTCGCGACGCCGACCGCGGACGCAATCGCCGTGAGCGAGCCCGCAACGAGCCCGCCGAGCAAAGGCAGCGCGCCGCGCTTGAGCTTGTCCCACTGACGATAGAGCGGTAGCGCGAGCGCGACGGTGGCGGGGCCGAGCAGGAAGTGCACGAACTGGGCGCCTTCGAAATACGTGCGATACGGCGTGTCCGTGATCTTCAGCGCCGCGACGACGAGCGCCACGGCGATGAGCACCGGGTTCGCGAGCGGATTGTGCCTCGCGCGCGCGTAGACGTTGATGGCGATGAGATAGGCGACGAGCGTAACCGTCAAGCCGAGCAGCGGCGTGGCGGCGAGATACACCCAGATTGCGTCGAGCCTGGTGATGGGCAGGTGGCTGTTCACGATGCCCCCTCCCCGGCCGTCGTCTTTCTGCGTTGGCGACGCAACAATGCGCGCGTGACGAGCGCCGTCACCGCGATGCCAAGCGTCGTGCTCACGACCAGACTCGCGATCACGGCGAGCGCCTCGCCGCGCACGGCCTGCGCGGACACCATGATGCCCACGCCCGCCGGAATGAAGAGCAGCGAAAGATGGCGCAGCAATTCGAGCGCGGTCGGCTCGATGGCCTCGGCGGCGGCGGGCCGCATCAGCGCGAAGGCGAACAGGAGCAGCATGCCGATCACGGGACCGGGCACGGGCAGCGAGAACACGTATGACACGCTCTCGCCGAGACACTGGAAGATCAGGAGGGCAGCAAGGGAACGAAGCATGGCTGAGGCTATGGCAGGGCTGAAAACATGCGCGGCGCGCGCAGTGTAGCCCAACGACGCATGGGGCGCAGCGAATTGTCATCCGCGCGGGCGGCGTCGCGCCGGGGTCGGACGGGTCTCGGCGAGCGTCGGCTAAAATGTGCGCCCCGGCCGCTGCCGCCTTCGCCTGCCAACGACGCCCCCCGCTTTCGTGAACTCCTCGCCAGCCCCAACCCGCGCCGCCAGCGCGCCCCAGTCCGCCGCGCGTCGGCATCCGCTGCATGTCGCCCTCGTCTGCAATACGGCGTGGGCGATCTATACGTATCGACGCGGGCTGTTGCGCACGCTCACAGAAGCGGGTGCGCAGGTCACCGTGATCGCGCCGCGCGACCGCACCTTCGAACCGCTTGTCGCGATGGGCTGCCGGTGCGTCGAACTGCCGGTGGCCTCGAAGGGCACCAATCCGCTCGACGACCTGCGCACGCTGCGCGCGCTCTATCGCCACTATCGCGCGCTCAAGCCGGACGTCGTGTTCCACTACACGATCAAGCCGAATATCTACGGATCGATTGCGGCCTGGCTCGCACGCACGCCCTCGGTAGCGGTCACGACGGGGCTCGGCTACGTGTTCATTCAGAAAAGCCGCGCCGCGCAGGTCGCCAAGCGTTTGTATCGCTTCGCGTTCCGCTTCCCGCGCGAAGTGTGGTTCCTCAACCGCGACGATGAAGCCGCTTTCAAGGACGGCAATCTCCTCGCGCATCCCGAACGCGCCAGGCTGCTGCACGGCGAAGGCGTCGATCTCGAAGATTTCGCGTTCACACCGTTGCCCGAGCGCGCCGGGTTTGCCTTCGTTTTGATTGGCCGGCTGCTCTGGGACAAAGGCGTGGGCGAGTACGTCGAGGCCGCGCGCACGCTGCGCGCGCGCTATCCGCACGCGCGCTTCAGGCTGCTCGGCCCGGTGGGCGTGGACAACCCGAGCGCGATTTCGCGCGAAGAAGTGGCGGCCTGGGAGCGCGAAGGCGTGATCGAATATCTCGGCGAAACGGCCGATGTGCGCCCCTTTATCGCCGATGCGGACTGCGTCGTGCTGCCTTCGTACCGCGAGGGCGTGCCGCGCACGCTGATGGAAGCGAGCGCGATGGGCCGGCCGATCGTGGCCACCGACGTCCCCGGCTGCCGCGAAGTGGTTGCCGACGGCGTAAATGGCCTGTTGTGCGAAGCGCGCGACGCCGCCTCGCTAGGCGCCAGCCTCGCGCGCATGCTGGATCTCGACGCACCGGCGCGCGCCGCCATGGCGGCGCGCGGCCGAAAAAAAATCGAGAAAGAATTCGATGAGCGCGTTGTGGTACAACGCTACCGGGAACTGATCCGGGAAATTACCGGGTCGACTTTTTGATCGAGTCTGGATTTCACGGGAACGAACACGCATGACTGCGACGAACTCAAAGGGCACCATCCTCGTCACCGGCGGCGCGGGCTACATTGGCTCGCATACCTGCGTCGAGTTGCTCAATGGCGGCTATGAGGTGGTCGCCGTCGACAATCTCGTGAACAGCAGCAGCGAATCGCTCAGGCGCGTCGAGCAGATTACGGGCAAGCCCGTGGCGTTCTACGACGCCGACGTGCGCGACGCCGCCGCCCTCTCGCGCGTTTTCCAGGCCCACCGCATCACCGGCGTGATTCATTTTGCGGCGCTCAAGGCCGTGGGCGAATCGGTGGCGAAGCCGATCGAGTACTACCGCAACAACGTCGACGGGCTGCTCGTGGTGCTCGACGTGATGCGCCAGCACGGCGTGAAGCAGTTCGTGTTCAGTTCTTCGGCAACCGTGTACGGCATGCCCGAACGCTCGCCGATCGACGAATCGTTTCCGCTCTCGGCAACGAATCCCTACGGCCAGTCGAAACTCATGGCCGAGCAGATTCTGCGCGACATCACGATTTCGGACCCGGAGTGGCACATCGCCGTCCTGCGCTATTTCAATCCGGTGGGCGCGCATGAAAGCGGCCTGATCGGCGAGGATCCGGCGGGCATTCCGAACAACCTTATGCCTTATGTCGCGCAAGTGGCGGTGGGCAAGCTCGAGAAACTGCGCGTGTTCGGCGGCGACTATCCGACCCCGGACGGCACTGGCGTGCGCGACTATATTCACGTGGTCGATCTCGCGAAGGGCCACCTCAAGGCGCTCGATGCGCTGGCCTCCCGTGGCGAAGGCTTTGTCGTGAATCTCGGCACCGGGCGCGGCTACAGCGTGCTGGAAGTCGTGAAAGCGTTCGAGCAGGCGTCGGGACGGCCCGTCCCGTTCGAGATCGTGGCGCGCCGGCCCGGCGATATCGCCGAGTGCTATGCGAATCCGGTTGCGGCGGAAAATGTCATCGGCTGGAAGGCGCAGTTCGGGATCGAGCGCATGTGCGTGGATCACTGGCGCTGGCAGGAGAAGAATCCGCGGGGGTTTGAGTAAGGGTGAATGCAGCCGCGTTGCTTTTGAACTGGCGCGGCTGCAAGGAATGACGGGGGCGCGGTCGCTTGGCGCGACGCCGGCAGTGTACGGAATGCGCCCCATCGCCTCGCTCACGTCCGTGAGCGTGACCGCATGGCCTGAGCGCGATCGATGACTTCGCGAACGAGTGCCTTTGCCCGTTCGATTACTGGCGCACGGCGCTCACAGCCTTATGCTCCGTGCAGGAGTTTTTCGTCTTCGAGTTGACGCTCGAGACCTGCAACCCGCAAAGCACAGGATCTTTCTTTGCGACCGTGCTGGCAGACATCGCGGCGGTTGCGGGTCGCCCGGATATCAAATCCCGATCCCGCCCTGGAAATCCAGCATCCCTGTCGGCATCCCTGTCGCCCCGAGACCTCTGGTTTTCCGGGTACGTGAAATTTTTATGGGAGAATTGCGGCTTCTTCAGCAGCAATGGGGTTTGTAGATGCGGCGCATCGCAGTAACTGGTGCCAATGGATTTATCGGGCGCTCGGTGGTCAAAGCGTGCCTTCAAAGCGGCTACGAGGTCATAACGCTGGCACGCCGCCCCGTGGACGCAGGCCATTGGATTCAGTGGACCCTTGGTGATCCGCTGCCGGACGCATGCAAACCCGTTGACGCCGTCATCCATCTCGCCAGTTCGACGTTGGTCGCGTGCGCGGATGTCGACGCCAGTGTTCAACTCGATATCTCAGGAACGGCGAAGCTCGCGCAAAGCACGCGCGCAAAGGGATACGATGGATCGCCTGCCCGTTTCATCTTCCTGTCCAGCCAGTCGGCCACGCCATACGCGAAGAATCGGTACGGACAAAGCAAGTACTCGATCGAGCAATCGCTCACCAACGACAACGAGATCATCGTTAAACCGGGCCTCGTCTTCGACGATACGGGCGGGAGTGTGTTCGGCCTCTTCGAAAAACTATCGAGACTTCCGGTTTTGCCCGTGATATCCAGCGCGGCAAATATTCAACCGATCAACGTGGACGAACTCGCCGAGTGTCTTCTGCGCATCGTCCAGGCGCAAACGCCAGAGAAAACCTACTGCCTCGGATACCCGAAACCGCTGACCTTCGCGGAGGCCATTTCCGCGACCGCGCGCCGAAGCGGGCGGAGACCTCCCCTCCCGTTAAGGGTTCCGCTAATGCCCGTGAAAGCCGTGGCCTGGACGGTCGACAAGCTCTTGCATCTATCACCGTCGATCGGCGAACGTATCGACGGCCTTGTCGCCCTGCGCCCCATGGAAACTGCATCGTCGCTACAGAAACTCGGCGTTTCGGTCGAAGGTATTACCCCCGCAGCCAACGGCCCGTGACCATCGACCGGGAATCATTCTTTGCAAGGAGGCCGGACACGTCATGTCGGCAAATGTATTCGACTACGTGCTGATCGGCAGCGGGCCCGCAGCTGTTTCAGGATTGCAGATCATTAATCGGGATCGAGCGGTAGCGGTAATTTCCGGCGTGAACCGGATCGCTGTCCCCCGGGAGAGCGTGCATCCCAAGGTACAGGCCGTTTCGGTGGAAAGCCGCGAAGAGCCTGGAGTGTGCGTGGCATACACGCGATCGGAAAGCCCTGGAAAGCCGCTGTTTTCCTCGGCAATTGCAGGCGGATTGGCAAACTACTGGGGGCAACAGTTCGTTCGCTACGAAGAGCACGACGAATGGCCACGCTACGTCTTCGAGAATTTCGAGGCTTACGAGAAGGAATGTGCATCGATCGAACGTGCATTTGTTCGCTCGGGCGGTGACGAAATCAGGCGATTCGAAGAAGCCGGCGACCAGTATTCGATTCGCGCGCCGCAACTCCTGACGGGCTGTACTTCGCACCCCCGTTCGGGATTGATGGCCATGCGCCATTCACTGCGCGACGAAATCAACCGCACCGGCGCGCGACTGTTCGACGACCGCGCGCGATCGGTGACCAGAAAACAGGGTGTCTGGGAAATCTTGCTTGAATCCGGCCAGTCAATAACCGGAAAGAAAGTTATTCTCGCCGCGGGCGTCATTGGAACCAGCGAACTGATTGCAAATTCGTTTCCGGACGTTGCCGAAATCGAATTTTCCGATCACTCGCCCTGGATGCTTTATACGATCGGATTGGGGAAGCTCTATAGACAGCGACCGGCGACATTGCGGAATCATTTCAACGCCCTGACGCTGGAAAAAACCTCAAATGCCGCGACCCAGATGTTCGCGTCTCTGTACGACATGCGGCAAGCAGACCTGAACTTGCTGCTCGCCTCCACCCTTGGGCGCACGGTGAGCTTGCTTCGGGGTATGCGGGCGCCGATCGGATCGCAACTTTTGAAGCCGGTTCAGATCTGGACACCCACGTCGTTCGACACCATCGTCGTCGATCTCAAGAAGCGAGAGTCACGCTCGGTGTCCAGTACTCCGCGAGAGGCGGGCAAGGATGATGTGCTCGCACAGACCGTATCCGTGTTGACTACACTTGGCGCGAAGTGCCTGAAGGCTTCTCCAACTTCTCCCGGCTACGGATTTCATTACCACAACCTCCAGATCAAGGCAGGTGGAGGCAAGCGTGACAATGTCGCCGAGTTTCTCGAGAATCGATGTGGCGACAGCATCAAATGCATCGATGCCTCGGTTCTTCGGCATATCGGGCTGCGTCCCCACACTCTCACTTCGATGGCCGCTGCCCGCGCGCTGACGCGAACCATAGTGAACTGAGTGCATCGGCTCGATGGAGTGGATGGCAAGATGCCGGCTTGCGCGGGCAGCCATCCGCCTTCCCGATGACCCTGCCCTCGACCGTCAGGCGGCGCCGCTGCCTGACAACATCCATTGCAAGGTGTCGTAGAGCGTCGGCGCGTCGAGCTGGCCGATGACGCTCAACAGCTTGCGGTTATCGCCGCACTGCGATTTCACCTCGTGCTCACGCACAAAGTCAGGATTGGTCCGCGCTTCGATATCGTGACCCGTGATCGTGGACATCGTCTGCAGGACGTGCGTGAGCGTGACGGCGTGTCCCGAACAAACGTTGAACACTTCACCGACTGGCGCCTTTTCAAGCAGCCGGCAATACACGTCGGCCACCCAGCGCACATCTGAGAAGTCGCGAGCCACATCGCGATTACCCAGCTCGATGACCGGCGCACGCCGACGGAAGTGATCCGCCATTTTCGCAACAAGAAAGCTCAGCGATTGGCCAACCCCAATACAGTTGAACGGGCGCACGGTGATGATCGGCAAGCGGTCCGTCCAGAGCTGCGCCATGTACTCGAGCGCGACCTTGCTCACAGCGTAATCGTTCGCGGGATGATACGGCGCCGTTTCCGGAATCGGCAGGCCAAGCGGGCCCGCGCCATAAATGTTCGCACTGCTTGCAAGCAGCACCGCCGAAGGTTTCTTCTCACCCGCGGCGAGCGCCTCGAGAAGATTGCGCGAGCCCACGACGTTGGTCGCGTATATCTCGCCCGGATTGGCGTGCCCGACGAACGAGATGGCAGCCAGATGCACAACCCAGTCGGGCTGCACACGCGCCACCACCTCCGCAAGCCCCGCGCGGTCCTGAAGATCGCACGCGTACACGTTCGCGGCGGGCTCGTCACAACGGCGCACGAGACTCGAAACCTGATGGCCGCGCGCGCGCAATGCCTGAGCAACATAACGACCCGTGAAGCCCTCGGCTCCTGTAATCAGCACTGAGCCCATCAGAACGACGTCCCTTTCTTGTTACGCGCGAGATCCGCTGCCACCATCATCTGGCACAGCGTTTCGAGTGAAGTCTTTGGCGCCCAGCCAAGCTCGTCGTGCGCCTTTTTCGCATCGCCGATCAGGAGATCGACTTCGGCCGGCCGGTAGAACGCCGGATTCACGCGCACGATGGTCTTGCCGCTCTTGCAATCGCGTCCGATTTCATCCTCCGCGCTGCCTTGCCATTCGATATCGATGCCGAGGCACTTTGCCGCTGCGTTGACGAAATCGCGCACGGTAACCGTGCGGTTGGTTGCGAGCACATAGGTATCGGGCTGATCAGCCTGCAGCATGCGCCACATGCCTTCCACGTATTCCTTCGCATAGCCCCAGTCGCGCTGTGCGTCGAGATTTCCGAGTTCGAGAACATCGAGCTGGCCGAGGCTGATTTTCGCGAGCGAATCGGTGATCTTGCGCGTCACGAACTCGCGGCCGCGCAGCGGCGACTCGTGATTGAACAGAATGCCGCTCGACGCGAACATGTCGTAGCTTTCGCGATAGTTCACCGTGATCCAGTGCGCGTAGAGCTTGGCGACGCCGTACGGGCTGCGCGGGTAGAACGACGTCGATTCCGTCTGAGGAATAGCCTGTACCTTGCCGAACATCTCCGACGTGCTGGCTTGATAGAAACGCGCCTTCGGATTGACGATACGAAGCGCCTCGAGCAGATTCAGGGCGCCGACCCCGGTCACCTGAGCGGTGAGCGCCGGCTGCTCGAACGACACGCCGACGAAGCTTTGCGCGGCGAGGTTGTAGACCTCGTCGGGCTGAGCCCGTTCGATCAGACGAATACAACTGCCCGCGTCCAGCAGATCGTGCTCGACGAGGCGCAGATTTTGGTGATGCGCGACGCCCAGCTCTTCGAGGCGCCAAAAGTTGACAGAACTCGTCCGGCGGTAGGTCCCGTGGACGATGTAGCCCTTTTCGAGAAGCTGCTCCGTCAGGTACGCGCCGTCCTGACCAGTAATGCCCGTAATGATTGCTGATTTCACGAAACTCGATTCCTCATTGGCATGAATGCCGCCAGAGCATTCTGCGCGAGCTTTAGTCGCCGCCGGCCGTTATAACACATTCCCCAAAAGGGACGCCCCACGTTCTTGAACCCAATTGCCGGGCGATTCCCGCATGTCCGTGCCCTTCGAGCGGCCTCGTGCTGTGGGCGCTGGATGAGGTTCACGATCGAAAGCTTGCGTCCGGACCATCGCCACTGGAATGAGAAGAATTCACAAAAGGCTATCGTAAGGTCATGCAATACGAGCGGCGGAATCAAGGGCACTGCCCCTCATCACAGAAAGTTACAAGCCTGCAAATTTGTTGCAGTTTATTACTGCAATATTACAACGGGTGCTTAAGAAGTTAGAATGAACTGCTATATGAATCGAAGGCATTTGGAATAGCGAAAGGTGGAAACGAGATCATCGACAGGCGTTGTGATATGGCTCACGGGCATGTCCGGCGCGGGCAAATCGACCATTGCGCGTGCCTTGGTCGATCGACTGCACACATTCGCGCTTCGCGCCACGGTGCTCGACGGGGATGTGCTTCGCACAGGCCTCAACTCGGATCTTGGTTTTAGCGAAGGCGAACGCACCGAGAATCTTCGGCGCGTCGCCCATGTGGCCGCACTCTTTTGCAACGAAGGATTTATCGCCGTCACGGCGACCATTTCACCCGAGCCCGAACATCGAGAATATGCGCGGCGCATTGTCGGCGAGGCTTCGTTTATCGAAGTCTTTATCGACACGCCGTTGGAGATCTGCGAGAGGCGCGATCCCAAAGGGCTCTATCAACGCGCCCGCCGCGGCGAAATCAAACAGTTCACGGGGCTTGGCTCGCCGTACCACCCGCCGGTCAACCCCGACGTGGTGCTACGCACTCAGGAGTCCGACGTGGACGACTGTGTCGCGCAACTCATCGCTCATCTGCTCCGCAACGGCCAGCTCACGGCGCAGCGAAGCGGCAACACACACTCCTTTCCTGCACCGGGGATTGCCTCGCCCTTCACTAGCGGCGCAAAACAGCGCTGACTGGCGTGATTTCGACGCCTAACGCCGAAATCACAAGCCGGCTTGCGCCGGCGGTCCTATTCGATGCGTTCGAGGTAGTGCAATAGCGGCGCGACTGAATCGCTCATCGACAACGAGTTGAACCCTGCCGCCGAGCCCACGCGGGTCTCCATGGCCGCAACGACCGCGCTGCGAATCTGCCCGATATCGTTAGCGTCCACCTGCTTGCAAACATCGGCCAGAAACTCGACCGTCCAGGCGGATTGCGAGAGCACGAGTTCGCACCCCATCGTCGCCGCCTCCAGTGCTGACGTGCCCGGGAAATCCCGCGACAGCTCGATGAACAGGTGGCTGTGTGCCAGCGCAGACAAATGGAGCTCGGAGCCGAAGGGCATCACGGGGATGAACGTCACATTGGGTCCAGCGGCGCGGCGGCACTCGGCGGCATACGCCTCGTCGCGAATCGCGCCAGAAATCACGAGATCCAGGTCGAGCCCCTTGAAGGCCTCCACTGCCGCCAGCTGATTTTTCTGCGGTTCGATAATGCCAGGCCAGATCGCATAGCGGTCTAGCCCATAGGATTCCTGAAAGACTCTCGAGATTTTGCCCTTCCGGCGGAATTTCTGCGAGATCAACGGCGCAATACGAATCACCTCTTTGCCTTCGAGACTCAAATAGCGCGAGAAGTGTGCTTGCTCGGCGTGCGACTTGAATACGACGGCATCAAAGCGCGCGAGCAGCCGTGACAGACGCTCGATCTGCTGCTCACCCGGTTCTTCGACGAACCAGAGATTAGGCCAGAGGATCAGATGACGCCCGGCGCCGGCCAGTTCATCGACGATCAGCTCGGATCCGCCTTGCATGGAGAAGTGGATCACCGAATCGTAAGCGCCAAGCGACCGGGAGGTCGGGCCGTAGATGTCCGACATCACGCCCGACGCATTCAGGAATTCATTGAGCAACAGGATTTCCTGCTCGCCGCCACCGCGATGCAGAAAGGCGCTCGGCCAGGTCGTCAGCAAGATACGTTTCATGATGGGTCGGCCAGACTCGTCAATGGGATGTGCCGGTAAGTCGTCGCATGCCCCGGCGCAATGGTCGCATTCAGCAGGTCGCAGTTGCCAATGGGAAAATCCGGGTAGTCGCTCAAATCCAGCCCTAGAAGCCGCAGGAGGATCGAGCGCAGCGTGCCCTCATGACCCACTACCAGGACTGTCTCGTCCTGCTCCCATACCCGCGATTCGCGGTCGAACCAGCCCGTGATGCGCGAGACCATCTCGCGAAAGCACTCCCCTTGCGGATAACTCAAATCGGGCGTGAGCCAGGGTCGTTGATAACGGGCGTCCATTGCCCACAGCTTATCAAGCGTCCAATGGCTATACGCCCCGGTATTCAGCTCGACAATCTCCTGCTCGACGCGAACGGTGCAGCGCGGGTTCACGAGCGGCGCAATCGTGCTTCGAGCTCTCGTAAGCGACGACGTGTAGATACGCGTAAACGCAATGCGCTCCAAATAGCGGCAAACCTTGCTGGCCTGAGCAACGCCCGTTTGCGACAGCGGGAAATCCTCGGCGCCACAGACGAGACGCTGCTCGTTGGCGGTGCTTGCCCCATGCCGTAGTAGATACAGTTCCACTCTAGAATCCGTACGTGTTGACAATACCGACGTCTACGTCAATCGACCGATCGGTCATGTCATCTGCAAACTCAAAGTTTTGATTGATCAGCTCGATGCGTTCGTGCATCTGCTTGCCGATTGCATCGACGGAAAAATCGCGATCGACGCGGCTGCGCGCATGCTCCGCTTTCGTCAACCACTGCCCGTAGTTCACCACCATGTCGGCGAACGCGCGCGTGGCGTCCCCCATACTGGGTTCGGCCCACAGGTCGTCGCTGCGATAGCGCGGCCGGTTGTGACCAACCGGGCACAGATCGTAGGCCACGAGGCGCGTATCGGAGGCGTCGCAGAACTCCATGTTTCCAGAGTAGCCGGTCACCATGACAGGAATACCACGGCTCATTGCATCGGAGATCGTCAATCCGAAGCCTTCCGCCCGATGCAGCGAGACGTAGACATCGACGTCGTCGTACAAAGCCGCCATTTCGGAGTCCTCGAGATGGCGGTCCATCAATTCGATATTCGAATGGCATTCGACGATCTCGCCCAGCTTCTTCGAAAGCAGCGGATCGTATTTGAGGTTCTTGACCTTGACCGTCAGACGCACCGAATGGTCTTGAGCGAATTGTTCAAGGAAGGCTCGAATAGTGAATAACGGATTCTTTCTCTCTGCATCGCTGTACACATCGAAGATCGTCAGAAAATTGAACGTGTCGAAGTGCTTGCCGGCGCGCCTCGCCTGAATTCTCGGCGTAATGCCGCGAGTTTCGATCGGATAAGGGATCTTGACGACCGGAATATTGGCGGAGCGGGCGATTGCCGCCTGGCACAGTGCCGATGGCGTCCAGATCTCGTCGAAGAATTCGAGTTGCCGCGCCCATTGCGCGGGAATGGTCTGCATTTCGTGGACCCAGTAGCCGATGTTGTAAAAACCATTCAGCGAGCCTTCGCCGAGCCGGGAAAAATAGAGCGGAACCCGGCGCGCGTTGAAATGAAAGAGATTGACCTTGTGTTTCAGCGATGCGAGCAGACGGTCGTCGATGGTGGCGTACTCGACGACTTGCGACGGCGACGGCCGGGACAGCAGATAGACGTCGAAAGGCAGCGCGGACGCGTTCAGACAGTCGATATTGAGCGAGGCGACACGCCCAATGCTGTCCTTCGCTTCATACGGCCCAAAGAAGTTGACGCCCTTTTTCATAAATCCGTTCTGGAATCCAATTCGTCGTGCCGGATGACTGCTAGCCCGTTCGCAATCGCCCAGCGGTTTGTGCTTCGCGCCATGACACGCTCGCCCAGCCCGTTCGAGGCCGGTGAAGCGTCACTTTCGCTCGTCGAACTGACGCTCGAGCGCGTCGATATTGGCCTTACCCAGTTCGTAGAAGTGCCGGTCGAGCCAGTAGTACTGCTCGACCGCTTCCCGCACTTCCTTCGCAATCGCGTCGTGTTTGCCGTGGCCGCTCCCACGCACGTTGAGCAGCCCGATGTCGAGGCGCTCGCCGCTGCGTGCGGCGACCATCTTTTCCAGCACATCGAGACGCTCGATCGGCACGATGTGATCGATCTTCAACGCCCGGATGTATTCGTATTGCGGCATCCAGTGTGCATCCGGCGCGACGTGCTTGTTTGTCATGAGGAACTTCATCAGCCGGCGCAACCAGTACTCACACAGATTGCTTTCACCATCCGGGGCGCTCCCGAAGATCTCGACGATCTGTTGCGAATGGCGTTGCGCCATCGGATTGTCCAGTTCCTGCACGAAGAAGTGGTTGCAGGCGCTGACGATCCGGTCAAGCGGATCGCGGAACACGGCGACGCGAAGATATTCGGGGTCCTTCATGATTTCGTCCGCGCGGCCCGGCGACAGGTCCTTCAGCAGTAGCCCCGTATTGTTGCCCGCGAGAGCGGCATGAATCTTGTCGTCATCGGTGCCGTGCTTCGCGTCGAGATCATCCTGAATCGGCAGGGTCCGCCAATCGATGCCCCGGGCTTTCAGCAGCGCTGTGAGGATGGACGTATGGGCATTCTTGGCTATCGGCACGAAGATCAGCTTCGCCTTTTCCAGAATGCAGATTTTCCACGCCACCGGCATGTCGGGAATGCTGAGCAAACCGCCGTTGCTTCTGAATTCGTCCGAGCCGACGATCGCGCGCTCGACGTCATCGGCCGAGTTGAATGCCTGGAAGTGCTGCAATCCTTGCGGGTCGGGCGTACGGCCCAGGTACCGCTCATAGAGGGCGCCTATGACTGCTATATCGACGGTCATCAACTGTTCCTGCTGCTTGTGAAGTGCTCGGGGAGTGGCCCCGCACCCTTGAATGAATACGCCGGCGTCGCCTCGCGGCCGCGCTGGCCACGCCGCGTTATGAAATGCCGGTCTTGGACGCAACGCTGCGCAGCGGCACTGACGCCGGCATCTGATACTCCGGCACCCAGCGGTGCAGGTCCCGACGCACCTGATCGTCGCTAACCACGCGCAACTGCATCAGCCACGGCAGAAGCTGCTCCAGCAAGTCTGCCGGCACGTCGCGAGCACGCGCGATGCGAAGCTTCGGGTGCGGTGTGCGCGTCGTCGTCTCGTCGTCGGCGAGGAGCTCTTCATAGAGCTTCTCGCCTGGTCGCAAGCCCGTGAATACTACGTGAATCTGCTCCTGCGTGAAGCCGTACAAACGGATCAGGTCGTGGGCCAGATCCGCGATCCGTACGGGCTGCCCCATGTCGAGGATGAAAATCTCGCCACCTTCGCCCATGCTGGATGCCTGGAGGACCAGTTGCGATGCCTCGGGGATCGTCATGAAAAAGCGGGTGATCTCCGGGTGCGTCACCGTCACCGGGCCGCCGCGCGCGATCTGCTCCTGAAACTTCGGAATCACGCTGCCCGCACTGCCGAGCACGTTGCCGAACCGTACGATCTCGAAGCGCGTGCGATTCCCCGCGCTTTGCTGGAGCGCCGAGCAGACCATCTCTGCGAGCCGCTTGCTTGCGCCCATCACGTTGGTCGGATTGACGGCCTTGTCGGTCGAAATCAACACGAATCGCGCTACGTCATGCCGAATCGCCGCGCGCGCCACACGATATGTGCCCAGCACATTGTTGCGCACGGCCTGCCACGCATTGAGCTCTTCCATCAGCGGCACGTGCTTGTACGCGGCAGCGTGGAAAACAATGTGCGGCCTGTACGTCTCCATGATCCGGTCGAGCACGAGCGAATCCTTGACGTCGCCAATCGCGGGAAGCACTTCGACTTCGGGATAGCTCTCGCGCAGTTCCTCGTTCAGCCGGTAGAGCGCGAATTCGGAACTGTCCAGCGCCACGAGCTGCGCAGGACCAAAGCCCATGATCTGACGGCACAGTTCAGAGCCGATCGAACCGCCTGCTCCCGTCACCATGACCACGCGGGACTTCAACAGCGAGTCGACGTGAGCCGTCTCGATGTGCACGGGCTCGCGGCCCAGCAGGTCTTCGAGATCGATCCGGCGCACGCGCGCAAGCGTAGCCTGCTCTTCGCCAAGTGCCGTCAGCGCGGGCAGCGTCAGCGCCTTGACGCAGGCGCGCACGCACAGCGTCGCGATCCGGCGATGCACTTCGGGCGAAGCCGAAGGCACGGCGATGATCACGTGCTCGACCTTCATTTGGGCGCTCAAACGATGCAGATCGTTGATCGTGCCCAGCACACGATAACCGTAGAGCTCGCGCCCCAGTTTGACGGGGTCGTCATCGAGAAGACCGACGAGACGCCACTCGCCGGAGCGCTTCAGTTCGCGCACGAGATTCGCTCCGGCGGTGCCCGCGCCGATCACGAAAACCGGCTTGCCCTGCCCGACAAGGCCACCGTAGCGGTAGAACTCCTTGGCGCTGCGATAAAGCGCACGTGAACCGCCCATGATCAGGAACAGCAACATGGGTGACACGACCCACACGGAGCGAGGCACGATAGGCTGAGGCTGAAGCAGCGCAGTGCCGATCACGACAGCAAGTGCTCCCATGCCAACAGCCTTGGCGATGCGCACGAGGTCCGGCAGGCTGGCGAAAACCCACATGCCGCGATAGAGGCCGTAACTGCGAAACGTCACCGCGTACGCGATCAGGACGAAGACCAGTGCACGAAGCCCGCTGTGCATATACGGGAACGGAACCGGACCATTGAACCGGATTACGTATGCCATTAGCCATGCGGCAATGACAGCACACAGATCGAACGCAAATGCGCCAATCGAAAGCCAGCGGGCTTTAAATTTTTTCATCGACGCAAGATAACTGTCAGGTTTGCACAAGGCGGGACCGGTACCTGCGCCAGCGCCTGTCGATATACATTCCGGCTGCCCCGAGTACTGCCGCCCACACGACCACCGTCAGCCATTGCTGGACGGGTGCAAGATTCCTTGCTGCGATAGCCAGTATTATGCCCGCTGCCATAAACGAATACCAAATGCGCGCCGTCAGGGCGTGGCCGCACCCCATCTGTACCATCCTCTGGTAGTAGTGCTCGCGGTGCGCCTGCCAGACCTTTTCGCCCCGCAGCAAGCGACGCGCCAGCGTGACCGACGCGTCCACAATGAACGGAGAAAAAATGAGTGCCGGAAACCAGACCGGCCAAACGCCGTCACGCCAGCCCCAATAGCCGAGCGCCCCGGCAAGAAAACCCAGCGGAATCGAGCCGGCGTCCCCGAGAAAAATTCGGGCTGGATGAAAATTGAACAACAGAAAGCCGCCAGCGGCGCCCGCAGCCAGCGCGCTGGCCACCGCGAGTTGCAACTCCGGGCGCGCCGACGTCAGTGCCGCGATCGCGTATCCACCGAATCCAAAGAGGGCCATACCACCGGCGAGACCGTCGGATCCGTCCATGAAGTTGTAGAGATTGACGAGCCACACCATCAGCAAGCCGATAACGACGAGCGCCCACGAGGGCACCGGCGCCGGATAGAACGCGACGAGCGCCGCGACGGCCGCAATGTGCGCGCCGAACCGCACGCCGACTGGCAGGCCGCGCCGATCGTCGATTTGGGAAAGCGCCGCGAGCATCGCAAAGGCCGCCGCGGTCAGCCAGAGAGACGGCGCCATGACCGCCATGAACACCGCGATGACCGGGACGATGCCCCAGCCGCCCACGCGCGGCGTCGGGCGCGTGTGAAGCGAGCGTTCGTTTGGAATATCGGTGGCAAGGCGCCAGGCAATGCCCGTCTTGAGCAGCGCCCAGAGCACGAGCGCGCAAAGGCAAAAAGCGAGAACCGCGCTGCCCGTGACATGCAGGATCGAACCGGAAATCATGTTTGTCGGTGCCCGAATCAGTGCGTGGCGCGGTACCACGCGGCCGTTTCCAGCAGCCCCTGCTCGACCGTATAGGGCGCACGCCAGCCCAGTACCTCGGTAATGTGGCTGCTGTCCACGCGCAGCTCGTCGAGCAGACGGGCGATTTGCGCTGATCGCCCCGTCACGCGGCCGGCCAGGCGCAGCAGTTGAGGCGGAATCGAGATAAATCGGGCCGGCACGTGCAGTTGCCATCCAAGCATGCGGGCAAGTTCCACCACCGAGAGGTCGTGGCCGTCGGTCACGTGAAACAAGGTGCCTGCGGCGCGCCGGTCGGTTGCGCAATGCACCAGCGCATCAGCGAGGTTATCGACGTACACCATGCTACGGCGCGCCTGGACAGCGCCCAGCGGCAACGGAACGCCTTTCGCGATCGCGTTCATGAGTTGCAGGAAGTTGGCGCGCACGCCCGGCCCATAGACAAGGGGTGGACGCACGATTGTCACCTCTAGGCCGGATCGACTGCCGAATTCGGTTAGCGCACGCTCGGCTTCGAGCTTCGAGATGCCATAGGGATCGATTGGAGCGGGCGGCACCAGTTCACTAATCGGCTCCCGCCCGGCGCTCGATTCGCCCACAGCCTTGATGCTGCTGACAAAGACGAAACGGCGGGCGCCTGCGCGACGCGCGGCACGCGCCACCCGCAACGTGCCGGCGACGTTCGTTTCCCGGTAAGCCGCGAGCGGATCAATGGCGCGGTCGCGCATGACGTGAACGCGGGCAGCCAGGTGAATGACCGTGTCGCAGCGCAACGCGTCCGGCCAGCGGGTTTCGATTTCGCCGAAATCGTCGCTATCGAGCAGCCACGCCTGGACGCCGTCGACTACCGTACCCGGCCGCCGGACAATGCCCGTTACCGCGTCGCCTCTTGCAAGCAGGAGACGCGACACCGCCTGGCCGACAAAGCCGTTCGCACCGGTTAAGACTATCCGTTGGGTCATCAGTCGCCGTCAAAGACATCACAGGAAAATTCGGCAAGCCGCGCGGAGACGGCGAAACCTTGATCGCGTTCAGTCGCGCGTGCTTGCCGCCGCCCGGGGCGCTGGCGTCGACAATTGTATAGCTCGGCGCGCCGGCCCCGACGCTTCGCAGCTGCACAGAGCCACGTCCGGCTCAGACGCGCCGGGGCTTCCCGGCCAGGACATCCTCATATAGGGAAACATAACTGCTCCCCAACGCCTCGTCCGAGAAGAGCCGCTCATATCGCTCCCGCGCGGCTGCGCCCATCTCCCGCGCGCGGGGTTCGTCATTCAATAGCGCATTGACAGCGCCCGCCAATTCGTCCGGCGCTTCCGGCCGCACGACATACCCGGTGACGCCGTGCTCGTTGACGTACGACGTACCCGAACCGATCTCGCAGCAGACCAGCGGCTTGCCGAACATCGCCGCCTCGACGAGCACCATGCCGAATGCCTCCGAGCGCAACTGCGAGGACAGCACCAGCCCGCGGCATCCCTCGAGCAAAGCAATTTTCTCCGCGTCAGACACCTGCCCCGCGAAGATCACGTTCGTCGCACCACGCTGCTCGGCCAGCGCTCGCAGGCGCGACATCTCGGGCCCGGATCCGGCGATCACCAACTGCGCGGGGATCGAAGACGCCGCCTCAATCAGCGTGTGCAGTCCCTTGTAATACCGCAATACGCCCAACGACAGGAAATACGGCCGCCCGTCGAGCGGCAGTCGCGCCAGCACATCCCGATCCGCGCCCGCGTCCTTGCCCGATGCGTAGTCCGCGATACCCAGTGGAATCACACGCACGCGTTCTGGCGCCACAAGTCCCGTCAAAATCGGGCTCGACTTCGCATAGGCAGGCGACGTGGCAACTACCGCCGACATCGACGCGAGCATCCGGCGCATCACCGGGCCATAGACATAGCCAAGCGCGCGCTGCCGCACGACGTCCGAATGGTAGGTCATAACAGCGGGCTTCCTGCGATCGCCCAGCAGCCGCAACACATCTCCGAACGGCCACGGAAAATGAAAGTGCAGGACATCCGCCCACGCCGCAAGCTCACGATACTGACGCAGCGCGTCGAGCCCGCCCAGGTCGCACGAAGCCGGCGCGGCCCACGACCTCGAGCGCAGCACTGGACCTTCCGGGTAGACCACCTCGCGCGGCTGCGGCTCGGGGGACAGCGTGAAAATGCGCGGATTCGCACCGCGCGCGCGCGTCGCGAGACAGATCTGGCGGATCGCCTCCTGAAGGCCGCCCGGCGGATCCGGAAAGTACGTGCGATACACGTGAAGCACATTCATGCTTCGCACGTCCACCTCGACACGTCTTCGAACGCATGCCGGTAGTCACGGCCAGCGAGCCGCTCTGCGCCAGTAGTCAGGGCGTAACGCATGCTCAGAACGACGCGCCCTTCTCGTTACGGCGCAGGTCTGCTTCGACCATCATGGCGCAAAGCTGCTCGAGGGTCGTTTCCGGCTTCCAGCCCAGCTCGCGAGTCGCTTTCTCAGGATTGCCAATCAGGAGGTCCACTTCTGCCGGGCGATAGAACTTCGGATTGATGCGTACGATGGTCTTGCCGGTCCGCTCGCAAACCCCTTGCTCGTTTTCGCCTTCGCCCTTCCACGTAACAAGAATGCCGGCGACTTTAAATGCCATCGTCACGAAGTCACGCACCGTGACGGTACGGTTGGTTGCCAGCACAAACGTGTCCGGCGTGTCGGCTTGCAGCATACGCCACATGCCTTCGACGTATTCCTTCGCAAAACCCCAGTCGCGCTTCGCGTCGAGGTTGCCGAGCTCGAGTGTTTCGAGCTTGCCGAGCTTGATCTTCGCTACCGAGTCGGTGATCTTGCGCGTGACGAATTCACGGCCGCGCAGCGGCGACTCGTGATTGAACAGAATGCCGCTGCAGCCGAAGATGCCGTATGACTCGCGGTAGTTCACCGTGATCCAGTGCGCGTAGAGCTTGGCGACACCGTACGGGCTGCGCGGATAGAACGGCGTGCTTTCGATCTGCGGCACAGCCTGGACCTTGCCGAACATTTCCGACGTCGAAGCCTGGTAGAAGCGGATCGCCGGATTGACGATACGAATCGCTTCGAGCAGGTTCAGCGGGCCAATGCCGGTGATCTCTGCGGTGGTGGCCGGCTGGTCGAACGAAACGCCCACGAAGCTCTGCGCCGCAAGGTTATAAACCTCCGAGGCACCCGTCGTCTGCAGCAGGCGGATGCTCGATGACAGATCGGTCAGGTCGTACTCGACGAGATGCAGGTTCTCGTGGTTCTGGATGCCGAGTTCCTCGATACGCCAGAAGTTCACTGAACTGGTGCGCCGATAAGTGCCATACACGGTGTAGCCCTTGTCGAGCAAAAGCTCTGCGAGATAGGCGCCGTCCTGGCCAGTGATGCCCGTAATAACTGCGGTTTTGCTTCGAGTGTTCATCAAAATGTCTACTATAAAAATAAGTCTGCCAAGCAGTGGTTAACTCGTTGCGGCACACGAGGCCTCGCCGTCGCCGGCGCGAAGCCGCGCGGTGACCAGTTGGCCGAATCTGCGGGCGCTCTGCGCCCAGGTATCCCACGTCAACGCACTGGAGTCCGGAATGGCGCCTCGTTCCCGAAGCGACAACCACGCATCGATGGCACGCACCAGATCTGCGCCATCGGTGCCGGAAAAATAGAAGGCGGCAGCACCCGCCACCTCGCGGAACACGGTGATATCCCGCGCCACGATCGGCACGCCGTGCTTCGCTGCCTCGATCAGCGGCAATCCGTAGCCTTCTCCCTCGGAAGGCGACAACAGGCACGATGCCGCTGCGTAAATCTTTTCCAGGTACTCGTCGCTGATGCCCTCCAGCCAGAAAAGACGCTTGCCGAGCTGCCCCGAAGACCGGATGGCATCCACGATGGCGGGAATCGTTCTGCGCTCTTCGGCGGGCAGCGGCTTCCAGCCTTCGTGACCGACGATGACCAGATTGACGTCCTTGCCCGCGGCCCACAGGCGCTCAAACGCCTGAACCGCCTGCAAATGCCCTTTGCGTGGCTCGATCGTGCCGACCATCAAGAATGACGGACGCGCGCGGATGGCGTCGAGCACCTCCGTTGAACCCTCCGGCATACCCGCGCTCGGAAACGACGCGCTAACGTCGGCACCGTGGTGCGACACCAGCAGCGCCGGCGCGCTGCAGCCCGGGTGATTCGCATTGATCAATGCCTCGACGTCATCGCGCACATGCTGCGAAATGCAGACGAGCAGATCCGAATTCGCACATACCGTGGAAAACCAGGCCGCATGCGACGCGTTTGCCCACGGCGGGAAGAATTCGGGGCGAGTGATCGGCAGCAGATCGTGGATCATGAAGCCGACTCTCGCGCCGCACGCGCGCCAGAACGCGTATAGCCCGTAGTTCGCGGCGGCAATCACGCCGTCGGGGAACAGATCCAGTCCGATCAGCACGTCTCCACTCGCAGGAACGACAATGTCGTCTTGCGAATCGACGAGCTCGAATCCCGGCTGAGCGGCCAGGTACCGTTGCGCCCGGCGCACGCGCCACACGCCGTTATCTTCGCTCAAGTACGCCGGCACGACGTCGAAACCCGCCGGCGGTTCGAGCAGCAGTTCGCGCACGAGCGAACGCGCTACTCGCTCGATCCCCGTCTTGAGATCGTTGCGGACTGTCGCCGACAAGTCGAGATAGAGGCGCGGCTTGCGCGGTGCAATCACAAGCTCGGCGACGCTCTGCGCAGCCGCGTCTCGCACGTCGGCCGTGCTCTGCGGATACCGCGCCCAGAATTCTGCGAGCGAGCGCTTCATCCGCCTCGTATCGGCTGCGTTGAAGGCACCTTCAATCGCATGCGCATACCCCGCGGCTGTCTTGTGCGGCTCGTGAACAGCTGCGATATAGGCGGGGCCGCGCACACCCAGTTCCTCGCGCAAGCTTGTGTCGGCGCGTAGGCGCCTGAGCGCGACGACGAGGTCGTCGACCTCGAACTCATCGGCGAGTTTGGTCAGGATGTCGTCCGGGTACTCGGCCATCGGCCCGTTTGCGTTGACAATGAGCGGCACGCCGTGCGCGAGACAGTCGAGCACGGTGCGCGACGTCTCCCCACGCGACATGGTCCGCAACTGCACGGCGATGTCGGCCGCCGACAACCAGGTCACGAAACTTTCGTGGTCGGCGAATCCGGTGATCTTGATCCGGGCGCTCCCGGCAAGGCGTGCCATCACCTCCCGCAACTGACGGCCATACTCCGAGTTATCTTCGCCGCCGACGAATACGAGCCTGCACTTGACGTCGTCAGACAGGCCCGAACGCGCCCAGGCGTCGACGAGCACGTGGTTGAGCTTCGTCGCATCCATGAACCCGTATGCGCAGACCAGGATCTCATCCTCTGCGATGCCGAGCCGGCGCCGCGCATCGATCCGGCAACGCAGATCCTCCGCAGCCCGGTGTTGCCTGACGAGATGAACCTTTTCCCTGAACGGCTCGCCGTAGTACTGTGCGACGAGGTCGCGGCTGTAGTTCGAGTGCACGATGACGCTCAACGCGTCGCGCACAACCTCATAGCTGCAAGGCCAGCGCCATTTGCTGGCCAACGCGCCTTCGCGTGCGAGTTGTTCGAGCGCACGATAGCCGTGCGAGCGCACCAGCGCGCGCTTGAACGCATCATGGCCGAAGCCCGTGTCCTCTGCCCACAGCATCAGGCTGCTGATGAAGAAGTCATGCAGCACGACGACGCCTGGATAACGCTGCATCATGGCCGGCATGTGAGCATGAAACGGCGAGTTACCCATCTGGTAGACAACCCGCTCGAAGTCCCCTGCGTTCTGCTCGAACCACGCAATCGACTTCACTTCGAATTGCTCGCCCCCGGGGCCCGGCCAGACCTCTGCCTGATCCGAGATCACCGTGATGTCGTACGTTTCCGCGAGCGTCGGCAGAAGTTCGGCGACATAGTCGGCAATGCCAGTTTGTTCGGGCGGCAACGGCGACACCATGGCGACACGCGGCTTTGCGGTACTGACCGGCAGCGCGGTCGGCGCGGGTGCGCTCCGTTGCGCGAGCCGCGCCTCGATTGCTTGCAGCGCGCGTTGCGCCGTCTTGTCCCACGAAAACGCCGCCGACTGCCGGATGCCATGTTCGCGCAACGAGGCGCGATAGCTTGCGTCGGTGAGCGCGCGAGTCATCAGCGCAGTGAGCTCTTCGAGCGATCTGGGATCGAACAGCGCGTCTTCACGGCCGATGACTTCCGGCACGCTCGTCGCATTCGATCCGAGCACGACCGCGCCGCATGCCATCGCCTCGAGCGGCGGCAGCCCGAATCCCTCATGCAGCGAAGGAAAGACGAATAGTTCGCACGCCTGATAAAGCGCGAGCAGCTCCGCGTCTGTAATGTGACCAAGCACACGAAGCTGACCGGGCGCGAGCCCAGCCTCTAGCGCCTTGCGCTGAATCGCTTCGATGCGGTCGGTGTCGGCGCCGCCCGCGAATACCAGCAGACGGCCACGCCTGAGCAACTCAGGCAGCGCGCCGAACGCCTCGACCAGCAGTTCGAAATTCTTGCGCGATTCCAGACTGCCCGTGGACAGCACGAACGGCTTGTCGAGTTCGAACTTGCTCGAAATCACCGGGTCCGCCTCGCCGGAGCGCGGGCGGAACATGTCATTGCAGGCGGACGACATGTTGACGACCCGATCGGCCAGTTCCGGAATCGCTCCGATACATTCTTCGCGTGCGTAGCCCGAAATGGACAGCAGGAGATCGGTTCGCTTGAGCGACGCAATCTTGAGGTCGTAGTAGTTCTTGTAATGCCCCGGCCAGTTCGGATCCGGATTCAGATACGGAATCAGATCGTAGAGCGTGACAGCCGTGAGCGGCCCGTTGCCGAGCAGGCCCACTGACGTGACGGCGTCGTCAACGAAACCCTCGAACAGGCTGGTCAGCAGCACGGCGTCCGGCGCAACGGATTGGATCAGCCGCTCACGCGCCAGTTCAGCCAACCGGGCGCGGCCCGTATTCGCCGTGTCAAATTCTGCAACAGGCCCGTCAGTCGTGAAAACCAGGATGTTTTCAGCCGGGACATCATCTGCAAAAATGCCTCTGATTTCGTCCAGCCCTTCCGGATAGAGACCATTCAACAACAACTTGATCGAATGCGAACCGCGATTGCGCACAATCGCCTGAGCGAGCGCGAGCGAATACCGCCCGATGCCTCGAAAGCGACTGGCCGACTGACAACCTTGCAAATCGATTAATATTTCCACGTTGGCTCGCGATTCGTTAGACGCTACAGCAATCGATTGTAACAATTGACAATTTCAGGAGCGATTTGCGGCCAAAGCAATCGGTGCCGCGCGGCCCAGATCGACTTGTCGGTCGACGCGTTGGCGACCGCAGCGATCCCCGCACGCATCGACTCGTGGGACCACGGGTCGACGTATGTCACGGAGTCGCCGAAGTATTCCGTCGTCGAGCCGACCTGGGTCAGCAGCACCTTGGCGCCAATCGCCGCCGCTTCGATTGCCGCGATGCTGGGCGTTTCGAGCAGGCTCGGCATCGCGAAGAACTCGCAGCCGGCCATGGCCGAGCGAACCAGTTCCGATGCATAAGGCAGAAAACCAATGATGCGAATCTTGTCTCCGCCTTCCTGCAGACAAGCGTCGGCATAATATTGATCGCGAATTCCGCCGGCAATGACAAGTGTCAGGTCCGGACGCTCCTGGCGCAGGAGCCGCAAAAATTCGAGCTGGTTCTTGCGCGGCTCGACATTGGCGACATTCAGGACAAACGGCCCTTCGATATTGAAGCGCTCCCGGAACACACGCATATCAGCCGGCACGAGAAATTCCGTTTCCGCGCCGTTGTATACGGTATGGAACTTCTGGCGGTCCATGGCGAACACGCTACTGAGCGCGTTACCTTCCATATTCGAATTGACGATCACGCGATCGGCAACCTCGAGAATGTTCCAGATATCCGAATAGGGATAGTTGTCCCTGGTTTCCGGCGTGATCCACAAATTGGGATTCACCACAACCTTCATGCCGCGGCGCTTCGCGTAATCGCACATCTCGATCACGTTCGGCATTACCGAGAAAACGTGCAGGATCTGATATTTGTCGAACTGCGGATTCCACATATCAAACAGATCAACCTGCACGCCGCAGCTGCGCAGATGCCGCGCATAGGCAGAAAGCTGCCGCTCGCCACCGCCCGGGATATCCATCGCCCAAGGATAGCTGTAGAAAAGCACATTCATTCAAAAACCCTCTTCGAGCTTCTTTAGTTTGAGGCGCGACCCCTTCGCGCCCGCCACCCGGTCAGACCGCGGCCAACATCCGCTCGACCCGAGCGTCCCACGTATTATCGCCTACGCAAGCGAGTGCCTCGCTTTGGCTAAGGCGCCCGCGGCGCAGTTGCCGCTCGATAGACGCGACGAATGCTTCCGGCGTCGCGCCAACTTCGAGCCCTTCGAACCGGCCGCTCGTGAAGTCGAGTGGCGTCGATACGACCGGCAATCCCGCCGCCAGATACTCGAAGAACTTCATCGGAAACATCGAGCGCGTGTAATCGTTCAACAGGGTTGGCAACAGGCCAACGTGCATCCCGCGCAGGTAATCCGGCAATTCCTCATAGCGCCGATATCCGAGAAAATGCACATTCGGCAGGGCCTTTAGCCGCGCGACCCACTCGCTGCGCTGGCCTTCGCGCTCCTCGCCGATGAAGAACCAGTTCCAGCCGGGACGCTGCCGGGCCGCCTCGAAAATGAGCGCGAAATCCACCTTGAAGTCGGACAAGACGCCGTGATACACGAGGCGCGGCCCTGCAATCGCAGCGATTTCCCCCGGCACCGGCGCCGCGGCATCGAGCGAGCGCCCGAAATGCGCCGTGTCGACGACGTTCGCGAAAAAATGCGTATTCGCGTTGTGTGGCTCGCACTTTTCACGCAGCGACTGCGCGGTCGTGAAGACAGCATCGCACGTGGTCAACAACTGCTGTTGTGCCGCGTTGAACCCATCGACGTCCACACCGGGAATGGCCGCCAGATCGTCCACGCAGTGATAGACCACCGGTCCGTGCGGCAGCGCCTGGATAGCGTCCAGCATGAACGGATGATATGTCCAGATCACCGGATCGCTGAAGCGATGTCGGCGCGCGAATCGAACGATTCCGTGTCTGAGCAGCCACTGGTTGAGGCGCCGCACAGCAGGCCAATGGTGTCCGGCCGGAATCATCAGCGGCGACAGCACCCACACGTTCGCATCGCGCCGCGGGGGCGTCAGAAAATTCGAGCGCAGGCCGCTCCACAGTCGCCGCGCAATGCGCTTCCAGTCCTTGCCGCTTGCAAGCCTGGGCGCGCGCAGCCCCGGGCTTTCTACGTAAAGCACGCGCCAGCCACGCCGCGCGAGCGCGCGAGCCGTGTGCTGCTTGTTGGTCCAATACGGCTCGTCCCAGTCCGCCGTAGAGAAGAGGACGCAGTCGCGCTCGATGCGGTCCGCCCGTGTGGCGTCAGTCACTGAGCACCTCGACGCGCTGGCCCACCAGGCTAGCCACGATGCGCTCGGCCGCCCGGCCGTCGCCATACGGGTTGGCGCGGTTGCGCAGCGCCTCGCGACGCTCGGGATCGTCGAGCCACGCGCTTGCCGCCGCCTCGATACGCTCGGGCGTCTGCCCCGCCAGCGTGGCGAAGCCGGCATCGACGCCTTCGCGCCGTTCGGTATGACTACGCATCACGACGACGGGCACGCCGAAGGTCGGAGCCTCCTCCTGAATGCCGCCCGAATCGCTCAGCACGAGCAAGCTGCGGCTGATGAGGTAGAGGCTGGCCTCGTAATCCACCGGATCCATGAGAACGAGATTCGGCACGGCGCCCAGCTCGCGCAGAACGGGCTCACGTACGGCGGGATTCAGGTGCACCGGGAACACCCAGCGATGGTCCGCATACCGCTTGCACAGATCGCGCAGCACCTTGCAGATGCCGCTGAGTGTTTCACCAAAATTCTCGCGGCGGTGGCAGGTCACCAGAATATGAGGCGGCTCTTTGCCGTGCCATCCGGCACGGGCTAGCGACGCCGGCACCTGCTCCCAGGCGCGGCGCGCAAGCAGGATGGCGTCGACAACCGTATTGCCCGTGACGACGATTTGTGCCTCGTCGATGCCCTCACGCAGCAGATTTTCGCGAGCGCGCTCTGTCGGCGCGAAATGCCGCGAGACGATCTGCCCTAGCAGCCGGCGATTCGCTTCCTCAGGAAACGGATTGGCAAGATCTTTCGTGCGCAGGCCCGCTTCGACATGCGCCACCGCGACGCCGCGGTGGAACGCGGCCAATCCGGCGCAATACGCCGTCGTCGTATCACCTTGCACGACGACCCAGTCCGGCCGTTCGCGTTCGAGCACGCCGTCCATCTCCGCGAGCAAGCGCGAAGCCAGGACGTTCAGTGAACGTCCTGGGCTCATCGTGTCGAGCGTGACATCGGGAAGGATGCCGAACGAGTCCAGCGCCTGCGCGAGCATTTCGCGATGCTGCCCAGTTGCGCAAACCAGGGTTTCGGCGACCGGCCGCAGCGCGTCGATCACTGGCGCTAGCTTGATGACTTCCGGCCTCGTGCCGAGTACGACCAGCACCTTCATCGCGGCAGCCCCTTGTTTGTCACCGGCACGCATTCACCGCGGTATTCCACGGCGAACACCAGCGCGTTCGAGCTGGCGCGGGGTGCAATGAAGCGGAAGGCGTCACCGTCTTCGACGACCTGAATGGAGGCCTTTGCTCCGAGAAAATCGAGTGCAGCGTTTTCGTCGAGAAAAATGGGTTTGACGGCGCGCGAGCGAATATGCGCGATCAATTGTTCGTGAGCGGCGATACGAACGGCCTCATCCGTCCAGCCGTACTCGTAACGCGGCGAGAATGGATGATCGAGGTAACCGAACAGCGTGCGTGTTTCGCGCGCGAGATCGAATGCCTCTTTGAACACGGCCAGTGCGTCACCCGACGCAAGCATACAGTCGCCGTGCAGCATCGTCTGCTGACTATGACCGATGAAGCCGTCCGGCAAGCCCGCCAGCGTGCCGCCGCGCGCGATCAGGAACTCGGGATCGTTGCGGATGATGCCGCCCACGCAGCCCGCATAGCCTGCGTCGCACAGCGCATGCAGCGCGTAGTCCGGGCTCTGGTGGAATGGCGACACCGCATAGCGCACGCGCTGCCCAGTCACCTCTTCGATCAGGCGCATCGATTCGGTACCTTCCGCCAGCGCTGCTTCGTAGCTGCCGCCCCAATTCGGCGCATGCGTTGCGGTATGCGACATCAGTGCAGTACCGGCAGAGGCGGCGAACTCGCGCAGGATTGCGTAGTGCGTGTCGTCGCGCAGATTGGACGTATGGATCGCGAGAGAAAACGGCACGCCGAGGCGCTGGTAGGCCTGCCATAGCGCACGCGCCGACTCGATGTCTTCGTCGCAGTCGAGGCGCGATGTGATCGCGGCGTCATATCCCCAAGGGATCTCGCTCAACACCGGCTGACACGGCAGGACATCCGCCCGGTGGGCAGAAAGAAAATTCTCGACGAGACGCCATTCGAATGAGTCGCATGGCCCCACCGAGCGGTTAAACCAGAGCACGCTCGACTGTGCCTGCTGCCACAGTGCGGCGTAAGCCAGGCGAGCCGCGCCGTCGATCTCAACCGAAGCAAGCCGCGCAGCCGGCGGCACATCCAAGGGATGACGCAATGCCCATATCGAATGATCGGCGCGAATCGCGCCATAGCCCAGGTTGTTCCACTCGTCGGTGAAATCAAATCGCTCGAAGGGCCGCTCCCAGGCTCGCCCTCCCAGCATCGTAGCCGTGTCGTCATAACGCACGCGCGCTGCGCTCTGCGCATCATGGCCGGCGAGCGCGGGCACGCTTCGCGCAGCCTCGGCGAGCCCCTGGGGCCACGCCGCATGCGTGCAGCCGAGGCGGCTCGCGAGCGCCTCAGGCAATCGGCCAAATACGAGGAGTTTGCCGGCACTTCCGTCAATCCATTCGACGAGCGCGTCGCCCCACGCGTCCGGCACATCGACCGCAACGATGAGCGCGGGCGTGCCGGCCGCGAAGAGCCCAGCACAAGCGAGCGGGCGCGCCTGCGCGGCGCTGACTGAGCGCTGCAGTGCCGCCAGCACGAGCCGGCCGGCAGCGCTGGACGTTTCGGGAAAGAGTACGCCGATCATGCAGTCACCACGTGACGGAACTTCGCGCGCCGGCCGACGCGCACGAACGCATCATGGTCGACATAGGCGATCGTGAACGCGTCCTGCCAATAGTCGCGCAGCTTCCTCGTCGTGTCTTCTTCGTTCGCCCACGGCTCGAGCACGATGCGCAGCGTCGGCGGCGAGGTCCGCAAGTCGATCTGGAACTCCTGAATGCCACCGACACGATGGTCGAGCATGTCCTGGATGTGGTGCGTAGGATGCGCAACGCCATTGATCGGCACGACGTCGTGAATGCGGCCCACCACATCGGTGAGGAAGAATCCGTTCTCGCGCTCCTCAACACGCGCCATGTCACCCGTGGCATAGCGGATGAGCGGCATCAGCCGGTTGCGGTAGCCCGTGAGCACGAGCTCATGTGTGCCGTCCACACCGTCATGATCGACGCGGCTTTCCGGCCAGCCTTCCGAGTCCAGGATCTGGAAACCATGTTCGTGACCGTCGAGCTCGTAGGCCATCACGCCGAGTTCGGCGAGGCCGTAACGGTCGATCACGCGGCAGCGCAGCGCGCGCTCGATCATCTCGCGCTGATGCGGCTCGAGCAGCTCACCGCTCGATTCGAACACGGAGAACGCTTTGTCGCTGCCGTACTTGCGCTCGATGTAGCACGCGAGCGCGAACATCGTCGAAGGGTGACCGTGCGCGAGGTACGGTTTGCGGCGCTTGAGCGTCTGCCACATCTCTTCGAGACCGGTATCGTCAATGCGATCGAAGAAGATGTTGCTGCGGTTCATCGCGAAGCACTTGAAGTCTTCGCGTGATGGCCACGGGGGAACCGCCTCGTCCGGGAAGCGGCAAGCGAAGTGCAGCTCCGAACGATAGCCGTGCTTTCCGATGCGTCGGCGCGCATAGAACGTGACTGCCGACGAATAGTCGGCGGCTACCTGGTCGTAAAAGATCGTGCACGACAGCCCGGTCGAACCGCCGGTCTTGCACGCGTGATGACGCACTTCTTCGAGCGGGCGCGAGAAGAGCCGCGCACCCTGTTCCCGGATGACGTCCTTTGTTAGATACGGTAGTTCCTCGAGGTAGCGCGGATCCTGCCCGGCCTTGAGCGGATCGAACCCGCGCTCGCGAAAGAGGTCCCGATAGTAAGGCACGTGTTCGCCGGCAAACTGCAGAATCGACACCAACCGCTCGAGCGCAATCTTGCGGCGTTGCGTGAAGGGCTGCTGATAGTAACGCCGCAGCTCGTCCACTTTCGGCCGCACGCTGCGTTGCTCGCGACTCTCCGCGATCGGATAGGCGACATAGGCGCCGGCCATGCCCTTTAGCAGGCGGAAGGGTTGGTGCAGGAACAGCGTCCGGCCGTAACGGACCAGAGGATGATCGGCGCGCACGGAATACATGGCTTTATCTAACCCTTTAACACAAGCTTGGGGACAGGCGGCTCTTCACGGATCGCCAAGGCGCAAGGCGCCTCGACGATCAGGCGGCCGAGCGGGACGCGGTTGCGTCCGTGGAAAGACTGGCACTGCCGGACGCGGCGCTACCCGCGCCACCTTCGGCGGCCGGCGCCTCAGCGCCGACAGGCTCGTCTGCGACGATCCTGCCGTGCTCGAGACTGATCTTGCGTGTGCACACCCGCTGCACGAGTGCGGGCTCGTGGCTCGCAATGACCACAATCGACGCGTGACCAACCAGCGCTTCGAGGCGCTGCGCCGCCTTGGCCTTGAAATCGGCATCGCCGACGCTTAGCCATTCATCCATGATCAGAATATCCGCCTCGATGCTCGTGGACATCGAAAATGCGAGCCGCAGCATCATGCCGCTGGAGTACGTCCGCACCGGCAGATTGAGATAGTCGCCCAGTTCGCTGAAATCGGCGATCTCGTCGATCTTGCTGCGAATCCGAGCCGGCTTGAGACCGTCCAGAATGCCGCGCAAATAGATGTTTTCGAAACCTGTCGCGTCCGGATCGAGACCCATCGACACGTCGAGCAGCGACGCGATGCGCCCATGGACCTTCAATTTGCCCCGCACGGGCTCGTACACGCCGGTAAGCGTGCGCAGCAACGTCGTCTTGCCCGAGCCGTTATGACCAACGAGACCGATGCGCTCGCCGTGCGAAAAATTGAAGCTCAGTTCGTCGATCGCGCGCACGACCGTGTGCCGGCCGGCATCTTGGCCGATCCGGCCGCCGGTTGTCAGGTTGAGAACCGCCTTCTTGAGCGATCGATGGGAATTCTCGTAGATCGGGAATTCGACGACGATTCCCTCTGCAACAATAGAAGAAGTCGTCATGATGTCAGAGCCAATACGGAACGCGATTACGGGTGCGGCGCATGAGGAGGTGCGCAAAGGCGAACCCGACCACGAGCATACCGATAGACCACGCCCACGACTCCCACTGCAGCGGACGCCCCATCAAGGGCGCACGCACGAGTTCGATTAAGTGATACAGCGGATTGTACTGCGCCACCCACGCGCGCGACTTCAACACTTCGGGCGACCACATCACGGGCGTGAAGAAGAATGCAACCTGGATAAGATTGGCGACGATGGGCTGAATATCGCGAAAGCGTGTGCAGAGCACGCCCAGCACCACGCTGAGCCAGACGCCCTGCATGAACAGCAGGAAGAGCGCGAGCGGCACGAGCAAAAACTCGATACTCGGACTGCGTCCAAGGAACACGATCAGCGCGACCACGACCGGCAGGCTGTGCAGCAAGATCACGAAATTGCGCCAGACGATACGGCAGATGTGCACTGTCAACGGTATGCGTATCTGCTTGATCAGATAGCCCGCACCGATAAACGCGCTGCACGCTTCGTTCGCGACTGAGGAGATGAAACCCCACACCACGAGACCGATCGCGAGATACGGAAGATATTCGTGAATGTCTTGATGAAGCAGCTCGGAATAGAGCGCACCCAACACGACCACCATGATCGCGGTGCTGAGCGTGAACCAGAACGGCCCGAGCACGGACCGCCGATAACGCTGACGAATGTCGTGCCAGCCCAGCGTGCCCCACACTCGCACGGCGCTCAGGCCGGCGATCAGATCGTCACGGCCATCATGGCTCGCGAGGTCCGTTTTACCTCGATCAATAACTGCATCACCCATCACGCTCGCCCGTACACGTCCTCGAACCGCACGATGTCGTCCTCGCCGAGGTACTCACCGCTCTGCACTTCAATCATCACAAGGCCGACCACACCGGGATTCTCAAGCCTATGCTTGTGACCCGCCGGAATGTAGGTCGATTCGTTGGTCGAAACGAACAGCTCGCGCTCGCCGTTGACGACCTTTGCCATGCCGCTTACCACGATCCAGTGTTCGCTGCGATGATGATGCATCTGCAGGCTCAGGCTCGCACCCGGCTTCACTTCGATACGCTTGATCTTGAAGCGCGGCCCTTCCTCGAGCACGGTATAAGTACCCCACGGCCGATGCACCGTGCGATGCATCTTGTGCGCGTCGTGGCCACGAGCCTTCAGCTCGGAATAGATATGCTTGACGTCCTGCGCACGGTCGCGATTGGCGACGAGCAGTGCATCGGGCGTGTCGATGACAATCAGGTTCTCGACGCCAACTGCGCCTATCAGGCGATCGCGACTTACGAAATAGCAATTATCGACATCGTGCAGCAGCGCTTCACCTTCCACGCGATTACCGTGGCTGTCAGGGCGGCACAACTCGCTCAGCGCAGTCCAGGAACCGATGTCGCTCCAGCCAATGGCACACGGCACGACCGCAGCTTGCGTACACTTCTCCATGACGGCGTAGTCGATCGAATTCTCCGGGACCATTCCGAAGCTGTTCGGTGCGAGCTGCACCTGCGACCAGCCGTTGCCTTCGGAAGTGCGCGACTCCCGCAGACATGCATCCGTGCTGCCCAGAATCTCAGGGCAGTGCTGCTCGAGTTCACGCAGGATCGAAGCCGCGGTAAAGCAGAAGATGCCGGAGTTCCAGAGGAAGCGCTTCGATGCGAGATATTCGCGCGCCCTTTCGAGCGACGGCTTTTCGACAAAGCGCAGGACCGTGTTGCCCTCTGCCTCGATATAGCCGTAGCCCGTTTGTGGCGAGTCCGGACGAATGCCGAACGTGACGATCTTGCCTTGATGTGCCAGCTCCTGAGCCTTGCCGACAGCTTCGGCAAACGCATCATGGTCAGCGATCAGGTGGTCGGCAGCGAGCACGAGCATCACCGTCTCCGGACCGCTCGTCTTCGCGATATGGAGGGCGGCGGCGGCGACAGCAGCGGCAGTGTTGCGCCCGAACGGCTCGCAGATGAATGATGTCGCAACACCGCACTCGTTTACTTCACGGAACTCGTCCTCGGTCTTGAAGAACAGTTCGCGATTGGTCACAGTCAGGATCTGCTTGACACCGTCGAGCGCAGCCGCACGCAGGAACGCCTTCTGCAGAAGGCTCTGGCCATCGGCCAGACGAATGAACGGTTTCGGGTGCGATTCTCGCGACACCGGCCACAGCCGGGACCCCGCGCCGCCACACAGGATAATGGGTATCAAACTCACGTATTCCTCTCTCGACGCTGTACTATTTATAGACGGCGCAACTAGACATTCGGTCACCGCGGCAGTAGTCGAGCTACGCCCTGCCAGACCAAGGCCGCCTACCTGTCGGTAGCGTCTGGGTAAGAGCGGTATGGTGGCATTTTATTCGCACTTCGGCAACAGAACTGTTCCGAATTGCTACAAATTGCAATCCCCTCTGCCCCCCTATTCTCCGGTCAAATCCTGCCTTACTGCGCCGACCTTATAGCGCGCGAATATCGCGATTCTACCCATCGGGCATTTTGCCGACGCAGCCCTGCAAAAGGAGATAGAAACTCGCCCATGTCGTCGACAGAAGGCCGGCCGCGCTGCGGTTCTCACGTCGAAAATCGGCCCGGCACGCGAATGAGCGACCAATCGCTTTGAATTACGTCAGTGAATACGCTGAAAATTCGAGCGGATTTGACGTTATGTACCGTACTTCTCCAACGGACAGATTCTGACGTGTTGCTGCGGACTCTGCGTGATTGACCTGCACGCGTCGTCCACCATACGCAAGTCATAGGTCCGGATCAGTTCGTTGACGCCTTGCGCCTCGCCATTTGTAAGAACCCAATTGTTCGCCCCGTTCGAGCGGGCCAGTTTCGCCCGGATGAAGCGCGCGGCGGGCGACGTCTCCGGTAGCGTCACTGTGTTTGCGTCCACGCCAATGAAGGAACTATCCGCGGACTGAACAAACGGGAGCACAAACGCGACCGGCACCTCGACAACGAGGACCGTCGCTCCGTGTGGCAAAGGAATATGCGAATCAACCAGCGCTGGAACGCTGGCGTATTGCATTCTCCCCCAATCCATCGGAAGGTCGATTTTGATCGAAATCAAAGCAATCAGCACGGCTAGTGTGGCTGGCACCTTGCGCGAAACTGACGGCTTGAGCAGTCGCGCGCAGATCCATTGAAGCGCCAACACGGCAAGAATGCCTGTCAACAATTCCAATACCAGCGCATAGCGGACGATCGAAAACAACGCCTCCCAAATGACGAAGCTTGACCAGAAGAACACCAGCAGGAGCACCACGTGTTTGCGTTTCCTGCCGGCGCCAAGACCAGCTTCAGCTTGTACGCCTGCACGCGACCCGAGCCACAAGGCAATGGCGATGCACACCGACGCGACGTAGGCGATCGCAAAACGGGGATCGCGCATCGGCAACTCGGCGACGTGCGACTTCCCGCCGATCCAGTAGAACGGATAGAACAGAATCTGCAGCACGCCGTGCGGCATGAAACGCAGATCGCGACCGACATTGCCGAACCAGACAGAATGAAACGCGCGATTGAACATCGGGAAGATGGGATTCCCGTACAACTGATAAATCTTCCACGACCACCACCCTCCTGCCGCGACGAAGCCGAGCAGCCAGCCAGCGGTAATCAGGCCGGCCGCGACAAGCGCCGCGCGCCAGTCGCGCTTCGTCATCATCACCGCAAGCACGAAGCCCGGCGCGAAAATGACCGCCGTCATCTTGAGGCCAGCAGCAACGCCGAGCAGTATGCCGGCAAACAGTCCCGACATACGATCTCGCCCTACACCGCGCAGTTCGGCCAGCAGAGCGGCGAGAATCAGGACTGCGATCGGTATGTCGTTGAACGTCGTACCGACTTCCGAGATTGTGACCGTTCCTGTCACG
Source organism: Paraburkholderia acidiphila (assembly GCF_009789655.1). Taxonomy (GTDB): domain Bacteria; phylum Pseudomonadota; class Gammaproteobacteria; order Burkholderiales; family Burkholderiaceae; genus Paraburkholderia; species Paraburkholderia acidiphila. The sequence continues at coordinate 719,897 of NZ_CP046909.1, read as the reverse complement.
CCGATAGCCACCGCTGCCAGCACCTCGACATGGCGACCCAGTCCCGTGCCGGGGATGAGCAATGCGGCGATACGCAGACAGAGAAACATGGCGACGCCGTACGGCAAACCCGCCAGAACCGTCGTGACCCACGGCTGGTCACGAAACCACGACGTCCACGAAAGATAGAAGGGCACATCGAGGAGCGGATTCAGGTAGGACTGGATTCCTGCCGCCATGAAATCTTGATCGATCCGTCCGCTCAGCAGGGCGAATGGATTGTACAAGTGGTAGTTCTGCAGATCCCAGTTGAAATCCGGGCCCAACCGGAACGAAACGAAACCACCGATGGCGAGGCAAGCCCCGAACGTGAGGATCGTGAAAAGCCATCGCATCGAAGGTCGATTGACCCCGGGAACCACTTCCATCTTTTACTCCAACAAGTGTTCTTTCTTTTGAAATCACCACGGTGATCTTGATACCCGCAACGCACCGGGCACGCCAGAGGCTTCGCTTACACAACGCGCGAACGGTTCGCCGTGCGTCGCCTCAATGCGGGCCTCGAAGATTGGCCGCCCCGTCCGCCAGACTATCGAATGCGGGCGCCTGAACCTCGATAAACTCGACCATCACGTACTTGCACTCCGCCGGAAATTGCGCAAGCGCTCTTGGCAACGTGTCCGCACCCTGCCAGCGCACCCGATAGACTTTGCTGAAGTAACTCGTGAAACCCGCGTCACGCAGCGCATCAAAAAAACTGTCGCCTACGATGCATAGCGGTGGCAGTGTCTTGCTATCGTCGACCCGCTTCGTTGTGATGTACTCGAAAATGCCCTGATTCTCCTTCACTTGCACGTCGTTCGTATTCCACGTCGGCACGACGAACAGCCCCAGTTCAGAAGGCTGCTTGAACAACGGCAGGAAGTCGGATTCGCGACCAATATAAGGCCGCGTTTCGATCTTGAGTTCATGATCCCAAACCGGACTTTTGATCCCGGCATCCTGGCCGAGTTGATTGACGAACGTGCGCCCAACTGCAAACGCTGCTGGACTGTTCCAGTGGAAATCCGTCTTGTGGAAAACCTGTCGGCGCTCCTTCACCCGCGAGAGCACTGCGGCCGAATCCACATAAATCAGGTTCGGCAGAGTTTTCCACCGCTCCGTCGCCCTGTAAAAGCCGCTGGGCTGCGGAAGCTTCGGTGTGTCACGCGGTAGTTCGTCATGGTAAAAAACATCGCCAAGAAAAATCGGCATCAGGACCAGAGTCTGACTGCGTTTCTTGAGCGCTGCGGCAAGATCCTCGATCCCGGCAGTCAGCTGTTCGTCGCGCGATGCAAAGAAGCGCTCGGTAGCCGGCTTTTCGACATCGAGCACGCTTCGATAGAACAGCCATCCGTTCTTGCCGAGGTGAACACGATCCGACGTATGGAACACGGAGAAGTCGATTTGCGTTTTCAGGCGAATCAGGATGTCTCTCAGCCCATAGTGGTCATCGAAGTACTGTTCGAACTGATGGAATCCTGTTGCTGGATCCTTGAAATCAGCAAGGCGCGGCGGCGCAGTCAGTCTGCGATTCTCGTCGATCGTATAGGGCGGTAGGACTCCGGTGATCTTCTGGATTGCCGGAAGGCAGAGTGCGAGAAAAAATATTACGATTCCAGCCAGCTTCATGCGTTGCCTCAGAATCGAAAATAAATAAACGGATTGAAGCCGTTAGCCGCAATCATCGAGGCGCTTTGCACCAGAAGCATCAACAGCACGGCAATCTCGACACCGGTCGTCACATGACCCGCCGGAGCAAAACGGCGAAGCTTTTCGAATGGCGCGACAGCACACACTACGCCAACGAGCAAGAATACGCATTTGTCGGGAGTGAGATAGAAAGCCGGTCCGAACATCGACTTCGCACTCGGTCCAAGATGGAACATCGCTGCCAGATAATAGGCGGCGTGAGCCAGCGAATCCGAACGGAAGAACACCCAGCCGATCGCAACGAGCAACAAGGTCACGCCCTGGCCTGCAAGTCCTGCCGGGGCAAAGTTGAAACGATTCTTCAACACGCGTTCGATGACCAGCAGCAGTCCGTGGTAAAGGCCCCACAGGATGAAAGTGTAGTTTGCTCCATGCCACGCCCCGCACAGGAAGAACACGACGCACAAATTCACATATGTGCGAAACGCACCTTTCTGATTGCCGCCCATCGGAATGTAGACATAGTCGCGAAACCAGCGCGACAGCGTCATATGCCAGCGCCGCCAGAATTCGGTAATGCTCTTCGATCGGTATGGTTGATCAAAGTTTTCCGGAAATGCGAATCCCATCATTCGCCCCATTCCGATCGCCATATCCGAATAACCCGAAAAATCGAAATAGATCTGGAGCGTGTACGACACAATACCGAGCCATGCGAGACCGGTTGTCAATTCTGTCGATGGCAGCGCGAAGATTTGATCGGAAATTCGTCCAACTGTATCGGCAATGATGATCTTCTTCGACAATCCCAAAACGAATCTGCCGATTCCGCTGTAGACCTCTTCGACCACAACCGGGCGGTACGGAATACGCGCAACGACTTCGGCATATCGCACGATCGGGCCGGCAATCAATTGCGGAAAACAGATCATGTACATGCCGAAATCGATCAACGACCGGCTCGGCTCGACCTTGCGTTTATAGACATCCACAAGGTACGAAATGCTATGGAATGTGTAGAACGAAATACCGGCGGGGATGACAAATGCTTTGAGCGCGACAGGAAGATGCAAGCCGAAAAGTCGAGCGCCGTCGCCGGCGGCGCTCACCATGAACGGCAAATACTTGTAGACCACCAGGGGGGCAAGGTTGACAACGATACCCGCGACGAGCAAGCGCCGATCCGGTATAGTCTCGGCGACAATCCAATGTGCTATGCCGTAGTTCAATGCAATTGAAATGAGCAGGATGAGCGTGAGATACCCACCTGCCACCGCATAGAAAAGCGTGCTCGCTGCGAAGATAAAAAAGTTTTTTGCGAACGCCGGTGTCAGGTAATAAATGCCAAAGAACAATGGCATGAACGCGAACAGGAAGACTGCTGAGCTGAATACCATTTTCAGTACGTCTCCTTGACATCGTTTACCACGGATTCAGCAGGCGTTTTCCTCGCGCCGCCCGGCGGGAACATGACTCGACTGCCCCGCCCGCGCGCGCGGCCGGCCAGCCTAGGCGTTACGAAATACCGCCACTCGCGACATCACGAAGTTGAAGGCCAATCCGGTGAGCGACCCAGCCGCCACGGCAATGGACGGATGTTGATACGCAATTGCAACGTGCAACACGAACAGTACGTAGACGCCATTGTTCGCCACCCAACCCAGCAGATTCGCGAAAATATAACGGAACCACTCGTGCACGACCGGACGAGCACTCGCCCCAAAGGTGTAACGGCGGTTCAGATACCACGTCATTGTGGCGATTAGCGGGAATGCCAGAAACTGCGCGTAGTACGGGCCCCATACACGCGCGAGAAGTTCGACAATAATCGCATTGATGACGAGCGCGAATCCGCCCACCAAAGCAAACCGGAACATCTGTCCCAGCAACTGGCTCCGCAATGCTCTCTTCTTGTCCATTAGTTGGCGTGTGAGCGCGACTCGTGCTCATCGACTGCTTCGATCGCGGTCCGCGTCGCGCTTCCCCAGAAGAACGGGTATTGAAGGTACGCGAGCATCCGCAATTCGCGGCGTCCACGAGTCACCGTATCGAGTATCGCGCCGACCATCAGGCTGAGAATCGCGATCGTCATCAGCCCCATCGTCAATACTGCCGTCGGCAACCGCGGCACAAGACCGGTCTGGAGATAGGTTTCGACCAAAGGTGCAAACAGAATCAGCGACGTCAGCCCAAACAGAGCGGCGAGCAGGCTGAAAAAGAACATCGGCCGCTCGTGGCGAACCAGCTTGAAAATAAGCATGAGAATACGCCAGCCATCGCGGTAGGTCCTGAGCTTGCTTTCCGAGCCCGGCGGCCGTCCGCGATACGGGCCTTCCACGTGGGCTACAGGCATCGAGAGTTCGAGCGCATGCACGGTTAATTCGGTTTCGATATCGAAACCTTGCGAGAGCGCCGGGAAGGATTTGACGAAACGGCGTGAAAATACCTTGTAGCCGGACAGCATGTCGCGCACCCGGTTGCCAAAAATTCGACGAACGACACCGGTGAGCATCATATTGCCAAAACGATGGCCGCCACGGTAGGCAGCCTCTTCAGTCTCCCGCCGCACGCAATTGACGAGATCGTGCGCACCTTCCATGGCAAGCTCGATCATCATCGGTGCGAGACTGACCTCGTACGTATCGTCGCCGTCAGCCATGACGTAAAAATCCGCCTCAATATCACGGAACATCCGGCGCACCACGTGGCCTTTACCCTGCTGCGTCTCCGTCCGAACGACAGCCCCCGCGGCGCGCGCGATTTCAGCCGTGCGGTCACGCGAATTATTGTCATACACGTAAATTACGGCGTCGGGCAACGCAGCCCGAAAATCGCGCACAACTTTCGCAATAGCCCCTTCTTCGTTGTAGCAAGGCAGCAGAACAGCAATCTTTGGTTTATGCATGGTGTGAAGTCGTACCGGGCCCGATCGGGTATCGAGCGGAATAGCGGGGTACATCATGTGCGGGGTGCGTCAGTCGACGGCCGCCTCGAACGTGCAAGCCGCACGACACGCGTCGTCACTAGCTCTTGGCGAGATGTCAAAAAAATCTGCATCCCTTGACGCGCCTCACGCCGAGGAGCGAATCATACATCACGGCCATACTGCCGAAAACCGCGGTGAACGCGTCAAGCGGGAGAAAGCCCTATGAAAGGAAGCGCGCTCAACGCCTGAGCGGGCGTCCCGCGTACACGAGGGGGCAACCGTCGTTCGAGTGCCTATGCAATCTACAAAGGTTCGGCTCACGGACCTTCAAATCCTTCCAGGCACACCACCAACGCCTTATCCCAAGCCGGCACGCGTATGCCAAATTCCGCCTCCAGCTTCTCGCAACTCAATCTGGAATTTGCGGGACGACGTGCCGCAGCCCCAAACCGTTCCCCGGTAGTAGGCTCGACGCACAACGCCTCGGCATTCGCCGCCTCGAAAATCGCACGCGCGAAGCCGAACCACGAGGTCGAGCCTCCCGCAGTGAGGTGATACACACCGGCGCGATTCGCCCACCAGTCAGCATCGACATCGCCGGCGCAATACCGAGCCGCAATATGCGCCGTGCATGCGGCAATCGTGCGGCTCCACGTCGGCGCGCCGAACTGATCGTCGACCACCGTGATCTCTTTGCGCCCTTCGCGGGCAAATCTCAACATCGTCTGCAAGAAGTTTTTGCCGCGAAGGCCATATACCCAACTTGTGCGGAAGATAAGGTACTTGCCACCCACTTCCTCGATGGCACGCTCACCTTCGAGTTTTGTGCGCCCATAGATATTGAGCGGATTCGGCTCGTCAGTCTCGACATACGGTCCGGGCTTCGTCCCATCGAAAACATAGTCGGTCGAATAGTGAATCAGCAGAGAGCCAAGTTCGCTCGCCTCTTGCGCCAACACTCGCGGCACGTCCACATTCAAGCGTCGTGCGGCTTCGACATCGGTCTCGGCCTTGTCCACCGCCGTATACGCAGCCGGATTCACAATGAGCGACGGCTTCAGGTCCCGCACAAACCCACGCACGCGATCGAGATCGGAGAGATCGAGTACCGACCTGTCGCACGACACCACGCGGCCAAGCCCCTGCAGCGACCGCAGCAATTCGAATCCAACCTGGCCGTTCACGCCCGTCACGAGGATCGTCAATTCCCGACTCATATCGGCCTCAATCGTAGAGTTCAGCTTGGCTCAGACGCACGCCTGCCGCATCCTTCGCCGCCAGCAGCGGCTCGCCCTCGAGCGGCCATTCGATACCGATCTCCGCGTCGTTCCAGATGATGCTGCGCTCGTGCTCGGGGTACCAGTAATCGGTCGTCTTGTACAGAAACTGCGCGGACTCCGACAACACGACAAACCCGTGCGCAAACCCAGGCGGCACCCACAATTGCCGATGATTGTCGACCGACAGATGCACGCCAACCCACTTGCCAAAACGCGGCGAGCTTTTACGGATATCGACTACGACGTCGAAAACCTCACCTTCGACCACGCGTACGAGTTTCCCCTGCGCATGCTCGATCTGATAGTGCAGCCCGCGCAGCACCCCCCGCGACGAACGCGAGTGGTTGTCCTGCACGAATTCGACGCCCTGCTCAACGTGCTCAGCGAACTCGCGCGCATTGAAGCTCTCATAAAAGAACCCGCGCGCGTCACCGAACACCTTGGGCTCAATGATCTTGACTTCGGGCAATGCCGTAGCCGTTACCTGGATAGCCATGCGACCTGATTGATGAGAATGTTCTGGAGGTACTGCCCGTAGCTGTTCTTCGCCAGCGGTTTTGCGAGCTTCAACACCTGCTCCGCATCGATCCACTGCTTGCGATACGCGATCTCCTCGGGGCACGCAACCACGAGGCCCTGGCGCTTTTGCAGCGTCGCAATGAAGGTTGCCGCCTCGATCAGCGAATCGTGCGTACCGGTATCGAGCCACGCATACCCGCGCCCCATGATCTCGACGCTGAGCGCACCGTCCGCGAGATAGCGCGAGTTCACATCGGTGATTTCGAGCTCGCCGCGCGCCGAAGGCTTGATGTCGGCCGCGATGTCGCACACGCGGTTGTCGTAGAAGTACAGTCCCGTGACCGCATAGTTCGAACGCGGTTTGGCGGGCTTCTCTTCGATCGAGACCGCACGAAACGACTGATCGAACTCGACGACGCCATAACGCTCGGGATCGTGCACGTGATAGGCGAACACGGTGGCGCCGGTCTCTTGCGCATTCGCATGTTCGAGCTGCTTTGCGAGATCGTGTCCGTAGAAAATGTTGTCGCCAAGGATCAGCGCCGACGGATCGCTGCCAATGAAATCCTTGCCAATGATGAACGCCTGCGCAAGTCCGTCAGGCGACGGCTGCACGGCGTACTGGATATTCATGCCCCACTGGCTGCCGTCGCCGAGCATCGCCTCGAAACGCGGCGTGTCCTGCGGCGTCGAGATGATCAGCACGTCACGAATGCCCGCCATCATCATCGTCGACAGCGGGTAGTAGATCATCGGTTTGTCGTACACCGGCAGCAGCTGTTTCGACACGACGTGCGTGATCGGATACAACCGTGTTCCGGAGCCGCCCGCGAGAATGATGCCTTTACGTGCCATCGCCTTCTTCCTCACCCACGTTTCGCGTAATTCGTCTCGACCCACTTGCGGTAGTCGCCCGACACCACGTCGTCGACCCACGCCTGGTTGTCGAGATACCAGCCAACTGTCTTCGCCAGCCCGGTTTCGAACGTCTCGGCTGGCTTCCAGCCGAGTTCGCGCTCGAGCTTGCGCGCGTCGATCGCGTAGCGGCGGTCGTGTCCGGGGCGATCCGTCACATACGCAATCTGATCGCGATACGAGCCGGCCGCTTTCGGCCGCAGTTCGTCGAGCAGGTCGCACAAGGTGTGGACGACTTCGAGATTCTTCTTCTCGTTCCAGCCGCCAATGTTATAGGTCTCGCCTACCTTGCCGTTGGCCAGCACTTCGCGGATCGCGCTGCAATGGTCGCTCACGTAGAGCCAGTCGCGCACGTTCTGGCCATCGCCGTAGACCGGCAGCGGCTTGCCGGCGAGCGCATTGGCAATCATCAGCGGAATCAGTTTCTCCGGAAACTGATAAGGGCCGTAATTGTTAGAACAATTCGTAGTCAGCGTGGGCAAGCCATACGTGTGATGGTACGCACGCACGAGGTGGTCCGAACCTGCCTTTGTCGCCGAGTACGGGCTATTGGGTGCGTAAGGCGTGGTTTCGGAGAACTGCGGATCGGTGGCCGTTAGCGAGCCGAACACTTCGTCGGTGGAGACGTGCAGGAAGCGAAATGCGGCCTTCCCGGCGGCGGGCAGGTCGTTCCAGTACTGGCGGGCCGCTTCGAGTAACGTGAAGGTGCCGACGACATTGGTCTGAACAAAGTCTGCGGGACCATGAATCGAGCGGTCGACGTGGCTTTCAGCCGCGAAATGCAGCACCGCGCGCGGCTTGTGCTGTGCGAACAGCGCGTCGAGCGCTGCGCGCTCGCAAATATCCACGCGCGCGAACACGTGCTTCGAATCGTTCTGCAGCGATTTCAGCGTCCCGAGATTGCCCGCGTAGGTCAGCTTGTCGACATTCAGGACCGCTTCGTCCGACTGAGTCAGCCAGTCAAGCACAAAGTTGGCGCCGATAAAGCCGGCACCGCCCGTAACCAGAATCATGGAACTCCTTTTGTTGCGCGAGGTGGGTACGACACTGACGTGCAAGACCCCGCGCCAGACGCATCAAGGAATGTTGCACACGTGGGTCAGCGTGGGCAGTCATGCGACAAGCGATGGAGCATATCCACGCCGCATATTCTGGCTCTGATTTTATCCGTAGAGATTATAAGGTTCGCCAGCGCGAACGCCACCCCCTCTAACATCTTGAAACAGCTTGACAAATTCCTTAGACCGCACTTTTCATGCCAAGCTAGGGTCTGAACGTTCATGTGTTGATGGATTTCCATCATTCTCTCGTCATCGCGCGGCCGGAGTATTCCTGTGATAGCGTCACAGGCTAATGTTCCACGCTGCACTGCAATCAATCCCAACGCAACGATGACGCAAGCGCCGCATCCCGCCCCTCTCGCTTTCGGTGACCTCCAGGGTTGCCTCACCCCGTTCCGCGAACTGCTCGCCAAAGCCGCTCCCTCCCCGGACACGCCGCTCTGGTTCGCAGGCGATCTGATCAATCGTGGTCCCGCGTCGCTCGAAACATTACGCGAGGTGATCGATCTCGGCGAGCGCGGCGTGGCGGTGCTGGGCAATCACGACCTGCATCTGCTGTCGGTTTCGGCGGGCATCCGCAAGTCGAAAAGAGACGACACGATCGACGACATCCTGAACGCGCCCGACGCCGAGGATTTGCTGCACTGGGTGCGTCATCGCCCGATCGCGCACTACGAGAACGGCATGCTGATGGTGCATGCCGGCGTGTTGCCGCAGTGGGATGCCGACCTCACGATGGAACTCGCGCACGAACTTGAAAAAGCGTTGCGCCGCGACAACTGGCGCGAAACGCTCGCCGGCCTCTACGGCAACCAGCCGAGCCGCTGGTCCAAGGACCTGAAGGGTATCGAGCGGCTGCGCGTGACCTGCAGCGCGCTCACGCGCGTGCGCTTCTGCAATGCCGACGGCGTGATGGACTTCTCGACGAGCGGCGGCCTCGACTCCGCACCGCCGGGCTTCATGCCGTGGTTCGACGTGCCCGGGCGCAAGACGGCCGACACGACCGTGGTGTTCGGCCACTGGGCGGCGCTTGGCCTCACCCTGCGCAAAAACCTGATCGGACTCGATTCGGGCTGCGTGTGGGGCGAGCAGCTTTCGGCAATCCATCTCGTCGACGATCCGCGCGAACGCATCCTCACGCAGGTACCCTGCGAGAGTTGCCGCGCGACGAACGGCTGAAGCCTTCGAATGTGTGCAGGCGTCAAGTCGCCTGCAATACGCCATGCCGATGCGCCGCCGCCTCGCCCCGCATCGCCTCCAGCGCCTGCCCCACCGCCTCCTGCGCGTGCGCCGCCAGCTTGCGCCGGTCGTCACCGGCCTCGATCGCTTCGCCCACATAAACATGAGCGGTCAGCGGCCCGGCCTTGAGCATCGCGTCGAGCGAGTCCTTGAGCGAGAGGTCGTCGATATACGCCGGTGCCACCGACTGCCGCCCCTGCGCATCCTCATACAGAATGCAAAGCGGCTGCACCGGCCTTCCAGCTGACACCGCCGCCTGGAACATGTTCGAGTGAAACGGCTTGAGCGCGAGACCGTCCGTTGTCGTGCCTTCGGGAAACACACACATCAGCTCGCCGCGCGTAAGACGCTCCGCCAGCTCGTGCATGATGCGCTTCGCGTCGCTGCGCTTCTCGCGCTCGATGAACACCGTATCGAGGTTCTGAGCAAACCAGCCAATGAGCGGCCAATGGCGGATTTCAGCTTTCGAGACGAACGGCGTGGGACGCCACGCGTTGATCACGTAGATATCGATCCACGAAATGTGGTTGCTCACGACGAGCGCGCCTGCATCGAGCCGCGCCGCGTCGTTATGCACGACGAGCTTCAGCCCGCACAGCTCGAGCATCTTGAGGGACCACGCGCGGTTCATGGCGTGCCGCTGATCGGCGCTGGCGCGCGGAAAACGCATCGCGACGGTCAAGGCGCCGCGCAGCAGATGCGCGAGCAGACGGGTCTTGCGGATGAAAAGGCTCATGGTCTACGAATGACTGAATCGCGTGATCCTAGCAGACACACATGACACAAATCTGTCATGCGTGTTCGCAAGCTCAGTCGAACCCGCGCTCGAAGCCCAGGCGGCCGGCCACGAGCGTCGCGCGCACCACCGCGGGCAATTCGTAGCCAAGGAACGGCGTGTTGTGCCCCTGGCTCCTGAGCGCACGCGGCTCGACACGCCAGTGCGCGTGGGGATCGAACACGCAAAGGTCCGCACTGGCACCCACGGCAAGCCTCCCCGCTTCGCGTTGCATCACGGCCGCCGGCGCCGCTGTCACGTGGGCGAGCGCCTTCGCGAGCGGCACGCGCGCTTCCTTCGCCCATTTCACGGTGAGCGAGAGGAAGAGTTCGAGGCCCGTTGCACCCGGCGTCGCTTCGGCGAAGGGCAGCAGCTTTTCGTCGTCATCGACGGGCGTGTGCTGCGAGCAGATCGCGTCGATCGTGCCATCGGCGAGACCCGCGCGAAGCGCCTCGCGATCGCGCTGCTGGCGCAGCGGCGGGTCGAGCCGGAACTGCGCGTCGAAATAGCCGATATCCATGTCGATCAAATGCAGATGGTTGGCTGTCACATCGCAAGTCACGGGCAGCCCCTCGGCCTTCGCGGCGCGCACGAGCGCGACGCCCGCCGCCGACGAAAGATGCTGCACATGCACGCGCGCGCCCGTCACGCGCATCAGTTCGAAGAGCGTATGCAGCGCGATCGTCTCCGCGCTCACCGGCACACCGGAGAGGCCCAGGCGCGATGCCACCGCGCCGCTCGCGGCCACGCCGCCCTTCGAGAGATACGCGTCCTGCGGCCGCAGCCACACGGCATAGCCGTAGGTGCTCGCGTATTGCAGCGCGCGCAACAGGACCTGGGTATCGGCGATCGGCGCGTCGGCCTGCGTGAAGCCGATGCAGCCCGCCTCGGTCAGCGACACCATCTCGGTGATCACCTGCCCTTTCAGGCCCACGGTAAGCGCGCCGAGCGGATGCACATGCGCACGCGCGAGCTTGCCGGCACGGTGCTTGAGCATCTCGACGAGGCCCGCCTCGTCGAGCACGGGGTCGGTATCGGGCGGGCACACGAGGCTCGTCACCCCGCCCGCGAGCGCGGCGTTCATCTCCGAGTCGAGCGTGGCCTTGTGCTCGTAGCCCGGCTCGCGCAGGCGCGCGCTCAGGTCGACGAGACCGGGCGCGACGATGAGGCCGCGCGCATCGATCGTTCTGTCCGCGTGGAAGCCCGCGGGCGCCGCGCCAAGCGCGGCGATCTTGCCCGCTTCGACGTACACGTCCTGCTGCTGTTGCGTCCCGGCCGCCGGATCGATCAGCGTGGCGCCTTGAATAAGAATGTTCATGTGCTGCCCTTGGCGTTCTCGCCGCTTTAGTCGTTATTTCCGGCCACGATGCCCATCACCGCCATGCGCACGGCAATGCCAAAGCTCACCTGGTCGAGGATCACCGACTGCGGGCCGTCTGCGACCTGCGAGTCGATTTCCACGCCGCGATTCATCGGCCCCGGATGCATGACGATCGCGTCGGGCGCGGCGAGCGCGAGGCGCTCGGGCGTCAAGCCCCAGCTTTTGAAGTACTCCTGCGCGGAGGGCAGCAGCGCGCCGCTCATGCGCTCGTTCTGCAGGCGCAGCATGATGATGACGTCGACGTCTTTCAGGCCTTCGTCGAGGTTATGAAACACGCGCACGCCCATCTGTTCGAGCCCGCCCGGCAGCAGCGTACGCGGGCCGATGGCGCGCACCTCGGGCACGCCGAGCGTGGTCAGCGCGTGAATGTCCGAGCGCGCCACACGCGAATGCAGGATGTCGCCCACGATCGCCACGCGCAGATTCGTGAAATCGCGCTTGTAGTGGCGGATCGTGTACATGTCGAGCAGGCCTTGCGTCGGGTGCGCGTGGCGGCCGTCGCCGGCGTTGATCACGTGCACGTGCGGCGCGCAGTGCTCGGCGATCAAATACGGCGCGCCGCTCGACGCGTGGCGCACGACGAACATGTCGGCATGCATCGCCGAAAGGTTGCCGATGGTGTCGAGCAGCGACTCGCCCTTGCTCGTCGACGAAGCGTTGATGTTCAGGTTGAGCACATCCGCCGAAAGCCGCTTGGCCGCGATCTCGAACGTGGTGCGCGTGCGCGTGGAGTTCTCGAAGAACAGGTTGAACACCGACTTGCCGCGCAACAGCGGCACCTTCTTCACGTCGCGGTCGGTTACGCTCACGAACTGCGTGGCGGTGTCGAGAACATGCGTGAGGATCGCGCGCGACAGGCCTTCGATCGACAGCAGATGCTTGAGCTCGCCGTTCTTCGTGAGCTGCGGATTGCCCTTGAGAAAACCGTATCGAAAACGCTTGTCGTCCGCTGGAGACGCCGCGGGCGTGGGCTGTGTATTCATCGCGTGAATCCTGGAGGTGATGGGCGGCGCGTGGCCAGCGTGTGCGCTTGCCGTCGCTGCCGCCGAAGCGGTTCGATGTGCGCGTCAGGCGCCGCTGCCCGGCTCGACGTGAAACGCGAAACGACCGTCGACGCTGTGTGCGAGCACAAGCGTTTCGCGTGCAGGGACGCTGACCGCGCCGCCGGTGAATCGCGCGGACACCGGCAGCTCACGCCCGCCGCGTTCGGCAAGCACCGCGAGTTCGACGGAGGCCGGCCGGCCGTAGTCGTACAGTTCGTTGAGCGCGGCGCGCACGGTGCGGCCCGTGAACAGCACATCGTCGACGAGCAGGATGTGACGGCCTTCCACCGCGAAGGGCAGCGCCGTCGGGCTCGCCTTGCTGTGCAAGCCTTTTTTCGCATAGTCGTCGCGGTGCAGCGCAACGTTGAGCACGCCCCATTCGAGCGCCCCGACGTCATGGGCAATTCGCTCGGCGATCCACGCGCCGCCGCTATGAATGCCGACGATCGCCACGCCGCCGGGCGCGCCGAACGCATCGGCGGGATACGCCGCGCGGATCTCGTCGAGAAGGGCGCAATACAGCGCTTCAGCATCGGGGATGATCATCGGGCAACTCGCGGGCTTTGTTAGTGCGGGAGTTCGTCGAGATACTGCTGGAGAATCACCGAGGCCGCCTCGGCGTCGACATGTTCGACGCGTTCGCCGCGCTCGCGCAGCCGCGCTTCGGCGTCGACGGACGAATAGCGCTCGTCCACCCAGACCACCCGCAAACCGAAGCGACCGTTGAGCTGGTTGCCAAAGCGCTTCGCATGCTGGGTCATGACGTGCGGCGTGCCGTCCGGATGGCACGGCAGGCCGACCACGAGCAGATCGGGCTGCCATTCGCGCAGCAACGCGCCTATCGCTTCGAAGCGGTAGTCGCGACTTTTGTTGGGGATGACAGTGAGCGCCCGGGCGCTGCGCGTGAGCGCGTTGCCGAGCGCGACGCCGATGCGCTTTTCGCCATAGTCGAACGCAAGCAAGGTGGCCTCGCAGGCCCCTCGCCCAGCGGCCACGCTCATGCGTGACCCGCCTCGCCCGAGAGCATCGACGAGGAAATGCCGAGCAGCGCGAGCGCCGCTTCGAAGCGCTCTTCGGCAGGCACGTCGAATACGATCTTCGGATCGGCTTCGACCGTGAGCCAGCCGTTCTTCGAGATTTCGTCCTCGAGCTGACCGGCGCCCCAGCCGGCGTGGCCGAGCGTGAGCAGGAAGCGCTCGGGGCCGCTGCCGTTGGCGACGGCTTCGAGCACGTCCTTCGAGGTGGTCATTTCAAGGCCGCCCGGCACCGACATCGAAGACGTATAGCTCGTGCCCTCGGCTCTCGCGTGCAGCACGAAGCCGCGCTCGGTCTGCACCGGGCCCCCGAAATAGACAGGCACGTGCAGGAGCGGCTCGATTTCGAGCTTCAGGTCGATGCGGGAAAAGAGCGCCTCGAGATCGATGTCGGTGGGCCGATTGATGACGAGACCGAGCGCGCCGCGCTCCGAATGATCGCAAAGGTAGACCACCGTTCCTGAAAACGTGGGGTCCGCCATGTTCGGCATGGCGATCAGGAACTGGTTGGTCAGATTGATGCGATCGTTACTCTTGGACATGGTTTGAATTCTAGCAAAGACGATGCGCAATGGCGGCGCGCTGCCAGGCCGGAGGTCGGGCGCCCGATGGCTGCCTCGCACCTTGCCGGCCACTGCGCGTTGCGCATTGCAGGGAATGGCTCACTCTAACACGCGCGCGCTGTGCCCTTGCAGGGCGATCGGCCTATGGCGCAAGGCCGATGCCCGACCTCTGCGAGGCGCGGCCCGCGCCGCGAACCCGCAGGCCCGATGGATTCAGCGCCCAATATTGTGCACCGCATTTTGCGCTGCGCCGCTGATGATCGCGGCGCCGAGGGCACGCACAGCAGGCGCCGCATCGGGCTGTGCGATGCCCGCCGCAACCTTGTGCAGCATGGCGCGCAGCGCCTCGCTGGCGTGCTCGATCGCCTCGGCGCCGGGCGGCTGAACCGATGGCGCACCGCGAGCCTCGAGCGCCGCAAGCGTTGCCGCATGCGCGGTGCGCCGCCAGGCGAGGCCCAGCGCGTCCGCGAGCTGGCCGACATGCCCGAGTCCCAGCGCCCAGGCAGCGGCGCCGATGCGGTACGCCGCTTCGGCGGCCACCAGCGCATCGGCGGGTTCCGCGCTCGCGCTCGCGCCTGCGCCGCGCAGCGTCAGCGTGCGCGAGTGCGTGCCGAGCGCGATCATCGCCGCATCGGCGGTCTGCAGAAAATCTTCATACGCATTGCCGTTCACCACCAGCGCGCCCAGCTCGCGCGTGGGCGCCACACGCGCCGCGAGCGCCCCAGCCTGCACGCTGCCGGCTTCCCACAGCGCCTCCGAGGCTTGTGTGCCGGCAATGTGCCATTCCACGGTCAGGCCGTAGTCATGCAGCAAATCGACGTCGGCGGTGTCTTCCGCGGCGGCCCCGAAGAGCGCGTAGTCGCGCCATAGCAACGCCAGCGTCGAGCGCACGAGCGTTTGCGGCGCGAAGCGCAGGCCGCGCGCATGCTCGCCGATGAGCAGATTGCAGCGCGCGTAAAGACGCCGCACGCCCTCGTCGCCCCACGACGCCACGCCGCGCCGCAGCGCGCGTCCACACGCGGCGGCGAGACGCCAGAAGTCGTAGGGATCGGCGCTCGATAGCTCGGCCATGCACGCGTCCATCTCGTCGAACGCCGCGAGTGCGAGCGCATTGGCCGCGCGGCTGCCGTCGCCGACCTGGGACTTGAGCGCATGCAGGAGCGCCAGCTCGAAGCGCGCGCGCACCTGGCCAAAGCGCTGCGCCGGCTGCGGATGCAGCGAAGCGGGCGCGAGCGGCCGGCCGAGCAGCGCGATGTCCTCGTAGGCGAGCGCGACGCCCGGCATGTGCTCCGCGAGCGCGGCCACGAGCGCGTGCTGCCGCGCAAAAAGCGCGGGCGAGCACGCCAGCTCGCGCAAATTGCGGCGCTCGAGCGCGGCGACGAGATCTTCGAGCGCCTCAGTGAACAAGGCACGGATTTCCGCGCCCTGCGCCTCGTCCGGCGCATGCAGCGGCCGCGCGGGCAAGCCCGGCGGCGGCGCTACGGGCACCGGGGCCGCCAGCGCGAGCGGGGAAGCGAGGAGCAGCGTATCGGCAAAGCGCGCGGCGGCAAGCCAGCCGGCGTCGTGCAGCGTGCGGGCGGCCTGGCGCAGCGGCCGGGCGACGTCACGCTGCTCTTCGAGCGCGGCAAGCGCCAGGGCGAGCGCTCCGTGCGCGAACGGCACCGTGCCGCCGCGCGGATTCGGCAACGCTTCGAACCGCACATCAGAGCTAGAAGGATGACTCATAGGGCAGCGCCGGAAACATTAGCGGGCCGACCAGGCGGGCGTTCTCGACAAACGCGTCGACACAGGCGTCGACAACCCCGACGGCAAGCGCAAATACGATGCCGGCCGTCGCGACACCGCAAGCCGCACCGCACTCGGCACCCGCCATCGGTCTGGAATCAGCGGCCAGACTGCGCGCCGGACACGGCCCGTTACCTGCGAAACGCGTGAGAAACAGGTCGGAAGCGCACAACAACCGCGCGCAGCCGCCAGCGTGGTCTCAGATCTGGACCATCTCGAAGTCTTCCTTGCGCGCGCCGCACTCAGGGCAGGTCCAGTTGATCGGGACATCCTCCCAGCGCGTGCCAGGGGCAATGCCTTCGTCTGGCAAACCGGCTTCTTCGTCGTAAATCCAGCCGCAGATCAGGCACATCCAGCTTCTATATTCCATTCTTATGCCGCGTCGAAAAGTCCGAAACCAGTCGGAAAAAAAATCGGGGAAACGAGAGCCATGATGGTACCTTGTTGCCGTTTCCATGCCTAGCAAGAGGAAATCTGGCCTGTACGGGATCAAACAGAATGCGTCGCCGCGTGCGGCTCGTGCCGCGCGAAAAAATCCTCGCGAGTGCCGGGGTCATCCGTCCCCCGGATTCAACGATAAGCCGCATAATTGAAGCATTTTCTTATGACGGCGCGGTACGCCGCGCCCGAAGTCCAATCCATCTCGCCACGTTCATGCCCAGCGACACCCCTCCCATCGTCCTCACCTTCGGCCTTTCCGACCCGACGGGCGGCGGCGGACTCCAAGCCGACCTGCTCACGCTCGCCAGCATGGGCTGTCACGGTGTCACCGCGTTGACCGGCTACACGGTGCGCGACTCCGCGGGCTGCGACGAAGTGACCGGGCTCGATCCGGAAACCGTCGCCACCCAGGCGCGCATGTTGCTCGAAGACATGCCCATCGCGGCGTTCAAGGTGGGCGCGGGCGCGCGCGCCGAAGTCGTGAGCGCGATCGCCGAAGTCGTCGCCGACTACGACGACGTGCCCCTTATCCTCGCCCCCGACTTCACGCTCGACGACGAACACGTGCTCGCCGCCGAGGAGCTGCGCGAAGCCATGGCCGACCTGCTCGTGCCGCAAACCACGCTGCTCGTTGCCGACTCCGCGACACTGATCGCGCTCGCGCAGCCGGACGGGGACGCGGAGGCGCCCAGCGTCGACGCGGCCATTGCACACCTGCTCGCCACGGGCTGCGAGTACATCCTGGCGATGGAAACGGGCACGCATCGCGTGGTCAACACGCTGTATTGCGAAGACGGCCAGTTGCGCCAGGACCTGTGGGACCGCTCCACGAACCCGATGATGGGCGTGACCGACACGCTCGGCGCCGCCATCGCCGCCCTGCTCGCAAACGGCCAGGAGCCGCCCGAGGCCGTGCGCGAGGCGCAAGAGTATGTGTATCAGGCCGTGCAGGGCGCGTTCAGGCCGGGCATGGGGGCGTGGCTGCCCGACCGGTTCTTCTGGGCGCGCAGCAACGACACGGACGCGGACGAAGCCTCGCCCGGCGAAGCGAAGCAATAAAAGCATGCTGCAGGCGATGTGCTCCAGCAACATGCGCTCGCCTCGAATCGAATACAGCCCCTGCAACAGCCACACGCGAATCAGCTTCTGCGGAGCGATACTCACGCGGCTGCCCAGCGCTCCCGCTCCACGACGACCGCGAGCGCTATTTCACAGCCAGCTAGAGTCAAAGTGCTGGATTTGAAATGTTTGATGCCGATTGCGTACTCAAAATTTCCGCGACGCTTTTAAAGGAACGCGAGTCTGCGTAGAATCGTCCGCACTTCACATTTTACTCAACGAGGAAGATGGGATGGACCGATCGCTAATCGAGAGACTCAACGAGATTCACGTTTTCGTCGGCATTCAGGCTTCAGAGTTGCACGCGTTCGAACCCTATCGCAATCGGACCGTGCAACCCACGCCGGGGTTCTACACGGATTTTTCCGGTGTCAGAACGCGCTTGTCATACTTTCCTCCTTTGCCGGGAAAACTCGATCAACTAGTTGGCGACATACCATTCCCCAACGATGGCGTTCATGCTGAAGCAATCGAGTACCTTTCCGCCATTAAAGCAGTCAACGCAGCCGGCGAAACCTTTACTGCAGTCGAGTTGGGAGCCGGCTACGGTCCGTGGCTGGCGTTCAGCGGCAAAGCTGCACAGCGAAAGGGAATAACGCGGATCAAACTGATTGCCGTTGAAGCAGATCCGGATCGGCGTGCGTTGATGAAAGGCCATTTCGAAGATAATGGCCTTCCTGTTATCAATCCCAATACGACGACTTCTTCGGTCGAAGCGGACTGTGTAAGTGTCGAGTCCTACCTCGCTGCGGTGGGCGACATCAATGGCAAGCTGACGTTTGCCTCCGCCGGTCCGCTTGACTGGGGCGGTTCCGTGTTCGATGGGACTGAAGAGAATTGCGACCAGGCAGGGAAGGCTGTCAGTACCCGCGAGGTCGACTGTTACACGATCTCACATATCATACGAAGCGAACCTAAGGTCGATTTCCTGCACATCGACATTCAGGGCTACGAATACAAAGCGGTAGAATCGTCGCTCGTCGACTTGCGCTCAAAAGTACGTTTCATGCTAATTGAAACGCACAGCCGCGTAATCGAAGGCAAGCTGATCGAACTGCTGCATGGCAACGGCTGGCGACTCATCAACGAAAAACCGTGCAAGCCGCAACACAACCTGCGCGTTGCGCTCGAAACCATGGTCGAGGTCGATGGATCGCAACTTTGGGTGAATCTCGATCTCGTCGACAACAGCGAATTCGAACGTTACGACCAGCACTACCATTTGCGTGTCGCTGAATTTCGAGCGGCCCAACTCGAAAAGGTCGTTCACGAAAAGGAATATAAAATCTGGGCGCTTGAAGAGCAGATCAGGTGCCTCCGGGAAGAGGCGAAACAAGCAAATCGCTGATCACGCTGAACAAGGACAAAGGTCGATGACTCCAGGGCTCCATCTTGGTGCCGAAGACCTTCCGAGGCGCACGCGCAACAGTCCGACCTGCGCCCACATAGGCCAGCGTCAGCCGCAACTCTCCCCCCTTCCCCTGGTATGGGGCTGACACGGCTAGCCGATAGGTGAAGGGCGAAGCTGGATCGAACGCTGCATCGGAGTATCCCGGTGGGCCGTATCGAATACGTCAAGCCCTCCAGAATTCAGCCCGTTCCTGCAATCAACGATTGCCTCAGCGTCGGCCGCGCCCGGCACAATTGGCCTTATTTAGCCTTGTTCCCGGCCATGTGGAGAAGTGTGTACATTCCATTGGGTCCTTGCATCGCGTTATCGGACGCCACGGGAGCGTGATTGCCGATGATCAACACCCATTCACTGTCGTTCGGAATCGCTTGCTTTTGCAGCGGAGCATTTTCGCCGAGCGTAATAAGCCTGGCCGACGTGTTGTCCACGTAGAAGAGCGTTTTGTACAGGTTGCCCAGATCCGAACCGACGACCAGAAGCTTTCCGCGATCGCTGTCCGATAAAAAGCGACGAGCGAACATGCCCGCCTCATCGTAGGCATCGGGTGTCAAACGCTCCCGCATTTCGTGCGTGCCACCATATAGCGCTACAACCAGATACAGGGGCACAAAGAGGAACATGAACAATTTCGCGCCGCGACTGTCATCGTAAGCCCATACGGCCAATGAAAGCAGGCCGCAAAGGCTGACTACGATGAAAACAGCCGTGTAGCGAGTGAAAGCGCGAAATTCCGGATTGTCAACGAGAGCGCTCGACAGTGCCGCTCCGTGGCGGATTCCGGCAATCGCGCAGATAACGACGAGTGCCGCGATTGCCCACCGCCCTACTCGCCATCGGCGCGCGCTCTGAGTATCGCGAAGTTCTGCGGTCCGCAATGACGCGCCGGCGAGAATCAGGAAAAGCGGAAACGTGAAATTGTAGTAGCGCATGTGCAGGCGGCCCAATACTTCATAGGGCGCGCCGCCAGCCGCAATCACGGTGAAAAGTGACGTGACTACCGTAAGCGTGGCAAGAACCAGACTCAAGTAGATTGCGAGAGAGATCCGGTCGGAACCAGACGGCCTGCTGTTTAATCTCAACCGTCTGAGCCGGTCGAGCGATATTGCAATCGGGACACCGAACATGACGCACAAGGCAATCAGGTGTCGGCCCAGGACGCCAAGGAAATCAACACCAAATGTGCTGAGGTGTGACCACGCGCCGGATTCGGACGCCTGGTCGTTGTATCGGCTTCCGAGTGGACTCAACCCATCGTGGCCGGCAACAAGATACCCCAATATCGACCTGACGCATATCGCGACCGCGAGGAAAGCGAACGCAGCCATGAGGGAACGCGCGAGTCGGCCGTCTGCGTCTGAACAGCTGGCGCGATATGCGACGAATACGAAAAGCGCAGGGACAAGAAACAGCGCGTGCGGCTTGATGAGCGCCAGCAACGCTAGCAGAACGCCTACTCCGACGGCATAGCGCATCGGAACCTGGTCATCGCCTGTCAGCACAAACCAGGACACAATCCAGAAGCCGCAAAAGTACATGGCTTCCGGCATAAAATAAGCCGTGTAAACGTCGGTCGGCATCAGCAACACGACGATGCCGATGAATGCCGCCACGTTAGTCGAGGTAAATCTCCTCGCGGTCAAGAATACGAACGCCACCCCGATGGCATACACCACGACGTTCAAGATTCGAACGCACTGCAGGAATCCTTCTCCGCAAAAATTTGTCGCGCGGAAAAGGCCGAGATACAAATAGGCGGGTTCAGAGGCAGATGCGAGCGGTTGAATGCGGCTCAACAAGTTGTAATGCAGTTCGTCCGCGAACACTGTCGGATAAAGGCCCGCATTCCTCATCAACAGGAAGATGATAGAAACCAATGCGACAGCCAGGAATAGCTTTGGTACGCTGCCGCCTGCGCTACGAGACGAGCTTTCATTAAGAGCATTCGGCTGGTCAGGGTCGTGGCGCATGACAGGGGTGGGCGTTTGAAAGTGACAGAGTATAACTCGGCCGTGTCCGGACCCGGTATCACGACCCGCTCGGGTCTGTAGCGCTCCTCGCGTACGGATGCTCGCCAATTGCATCGCATCTGGGGCTACCGGGAGTTCGGTTCACCGGTCCATGGATATGCGTCGCGTTGATATCGACGAGGATCCTGGTCACATCACGCGCGAAGCCCGCGATCAAACTTGTCTTTCGCCTCGGGCCCGTAGAAACGGGTGGCGGTGCCGGACAGTGAATTACGGCGCCGTGGAGAGGGAGCCGGTACATTGGGCCTCGATTCTGCGCGGGCACGACAGCGGAGTGCGGGCCCACGTGATCAGCGACTCCGCGACCAAGGTGCCGGCATGCTTGCTGGCACCAACGAGATGTCAGGAAAACGTCGCGATCTTCAATCGCTTGATTCCAAGGCCAACACGACGGGGATCCTCAATGCCGAGTTGCGGAATATCCTTGGGGCGGCACGGGTGCGGCACAAGTATTTCGATCTCGTTGCCATGCACATTCTCGAAATGAAACTCATAGGTCGTCTTCTGCTCGATGGGTTCTAGCTTTCGCTTCACCGTGTGATTCCCAATTCGCACCTTCAGGTTCTTATGAACGTTAGGCCCGAAAACGGAGGTTAAATCCAGCGTCACAGTGACATTCGACGGAAGCCGATGCGAGGTCTTGATCTTGACTCTGTCTCCGATCGTCCAGCGCCCCCAAGGCTCGACGCCGGCCAATCCGTCAAATTTGGCCACGTAGTTTGGCATTCCATCGACAGACAGATCGATACCGTCAGATAGTGACGCTGGATACCGCAAGCCAGAGTCGTGTGTCTTGTTGACCGGATTGTCTTCCTTGTAGCCAACGATGATCTGCGAAAGCGGGCCTCCATCGGGACACTTGGTCCAGGTAAAGGATAGGTCCAATTCCTTGAAGAGCTGTTTGATATACGACCTGGTAAACCCCAGTTCAAGCCAACCCCATCGACGCATTGCCCGAAGTGATTGGCCATCAAGGCGCGGCCCCCAAGGATAGGGAAGATGGGCGCATTCCTTCTCGAAAACGGGCTCAGCAGCGAGTATTAGTTTTGAATCGAATTCCACATGATTTCGCTGCAACTCCCGCAAGCATGCTCGATGGTCAATGACATGGTGGAATGATTCAAAGAATATAACAGCATCGTATTTGTAACTTTCGGCTTTAGCGCTCAGCCATTGATCCAGCGTCATTGCTATGACATTGGGCGGCACAGGAAAATCCTTCGTCGCATTGCGAACGATCTGACATTGCAGTTCGTTAGGATCGAGTGCATCGACGCGATAGCCCATGCGGGCCAAATTCCACGTGAGCGAGCCCATGCCGCAACCGACTTCAAGCACGCGCGCGTTCGGAGGGAGGTTTGCAACTTTGAGAAGCAGTCCGTATGCGATGAGGAAATTGGCGACGGTCGGTCCTGACCGGGTTCCCCATGGATAGGGCCATTCGCGCTCGTAATCGGCGTTGAGTTCCGGAAGTCCTTCCAGTTCACTCGAGTGAGTGCGTCCAATGATTTCTTCATGGACAGCCTTGACATGCTCTATGTAAGCATCGGATCGCGGATCGATCGCTTTCATCCCCGCGATATCACCGGTCAGCGCGACTGAATAACGGTCAAGACGCCTCAATAAGTCGACGTTATCTTGAGCGTGGCTCTCAATGTCCTTGAGCAGGTCATCGAATTTAAAAAGGTCCTTCTCGGAAAAATACCGCATATCAAACCTCTTATTCAGGGGTGAAAGGGTAGTTTTTGGGTTGGCTTAGCGTACACCATCCAAATTACGAATCGAGGTATACAGGCCTCGATGGACCCAGCGCGCATCGATCTCGATCAAGAGTGAGGCCGTCTGCGGCTGACACGTCGCTAGTGCCCCAATTACTCGCGATCACGCGCCGTTGAGCGCAGAACAGTGTACAGGCCGCTTTAGCGGGGATTGTTCCGATGATATCGAACGACGGCAGGACGTGTCTGCCCGGTCGCCTTGACGACCGCGCTATTTAGAATGACGAGAGGCTTAGGGTGGCTGAGGGTTGGAGTTGACCCTGCAATCCCGGACACAGCTTCACACTAAGGTTGCTGAGTCCATCGAGCGCCGGAACTCGCGAGGCGAGCGGTATTTCAGCGCGCTATGGGGATGCTTCTCGTTGTAATGCTCGAACGCAATGGCCAGGTTGCGTGCAGCGGTCGCTGCATCCGGCTTCGGCATGAAGGCGACGTAGTCGCGCTTCATCGTTTTCACGAAGCTCTCAGCCATGCCGTTACTTTGCGGGCTACACACCGGCGTGGTCAATGGCTTCAGACCGATGGCCACTGCGAACCGACGTGTGTCGTCGGCCGTGTAGCCCGAACCATTGTCGCTCAGCCACTCGATTTCGGACGGCGTATGCAGCTCGTTGCCAAACCGGTTTTCCACTGCAGCCAGCATTACGTCGCGCACGATGTCGCCGCTGTGGCCTGCTGTCGTGGCCGCCCAACTCATCGCTTCACGGTCGCAGCAGTCCAGCGCAAACGTCACGCGCAATGGTTCGCCGTTGTCGCAGCGAAACTCGAAGCCGTCGGAGCACCATCGCTGATTGCTGCGCGCTACGGCCACCTTGCCGTCGTGCCGGCGTTGCGGCCTAGGTGGTATCGGTCGGCGCTGCATCAGTAGCCCGTGCGTGCGCATGACGCGATAGACGCGCTTTGCATTGAACGGCAGCAGCCCAAGCGCAACGCGTTCGTTGCGCAACGTGCCCCAGACCCGGCGATACCCATAGCTGGGCAAATCGCCGACGACGCGCCGAATTTCCTCGACCACGCTCGCATCGTCGGTCTGTCTCGATTGACGTCTATCCCGCCATGTAGCCGGACGCGACAGTCGTGCCGATACGTTCGAGCGCGACACGCCGAGAACTTCACAAACCAGCTTCACTGGTCGTCCTCCGGCAGCAAGGGCGAGTGCGCTATCCATTTTTTTGCCCGACCATACTCGACTGCTTCGCGAAGAATCTCGTTCTCCATGGTCTTCTTGCCGAGCATCCGTTGCAGTTCGCGAATCTGCTTGAGCGCATCGGCCAATTCCGACGCCGCAACAACTTCTTCGCCGGCCTTGACCGCTGACAGGCTCCCGTCCTGGTACAGCTTGCGCCAGTGGAACAGCTGGTTCGGGTTCACGCCATGTTGGCGCGCAACCATCGAAACCGACTTCCCCGGCTCGAAGCTCTCTCGCACCATCGCCAGCTTTTGTTCCGCCGTCCAGCGCCGCCGACGCTCCGGGCCCGTCAACACTTCCATCACTTCCTGCCTGGTGTTAGTCAAAAACACAGTCTTATGCCTACCCGTTAGTTTAAGCGGGAGACTGTGTCCGGAGATTCAGGGGGCTGCTCCAAGGGTATTCACCCAGTGATTTGAGAGCGCCTGGTGTCGATCGCTTGAGCGCGTGATACCTCGAGCCTGATCGCTGGGACGCGGAGCTGACCATCTCATTGTGGCTTGCCGCATCTGCCTGCGACTCGCCACAAAAAAAAAGCCGCTCAGGTCGTACCTGAACGGCTTTAGTACCACTGCGTATTTTCATTTGAGCCGGTGGTCGGCTCAAGGAACACGCCTCACGACGTGTCCCCTGCACTTCGATGTAATTTTGGCCTGAGCCTAAATTACATGTCCATGCCCATGCCGCCCATGCCGCCGGGCATGCCGCCAGCCATCGGAGCATCTTCCTTCGGCACTTCAGCAACCGCTGCGTCCGTCGTCAGGAGCAGGCCAGCAACCGAAGCTGCGTTTTGCAGCGCGGTGCGCGTGACCTTCGTCGGGTCGACCACGCCGGCTTCGACCATGTCGACGTACTCACCCGTCGCTGCGTTGTAGCCGTAGTTGCCCGAACCAGCGGCAACCGCTGCCACGACCACCGACGCTTCTTCGCCGCCGTTCGTGACGATCTGGCGCAGCGGCTCTTCCATCGCGCGCAGGACGATCTTGATACCGGCGTCCTGGTCTGCGTTGGCGCCCTTCACGCTGGCGATTGCCGTACGTGCACGGATCAGCGCAACGCCGCCGCCCGGGACGATGCCTTCTTCAACGGCAGCGCGGGTTGCGTGCAGCGCGTCTTCCACGCGTGCCTTCTTTTCCTTCATTTCGACTTCGGTCGCAGCGCCAACCTTGATCACGGCAACACCGCCTGCCAGCTTGGCAACGCGCTCTTGCAGCTTTTCACGGTCGTAGTCCGACGTCGCTTCTTCGATCTGGGTACGGATTTGCTTCACGCGGGCTTCGATGGTCGAAGCTTCGCCAGCGCCGTCGATGATCGTCGTGTTTTCCTTGCCCACTTCGATGCGCTTGGCTTGACCGAGTTCGGCCAGCGTTGCCTTTTCGAGCGTGAGACCGGTTTCTTCCGCGATGACTTGACCGCCGGTCAGGATCGCGATGTCTTCCAGCATGGCCTTGCGGCGGTCGCCGAAGCCCGGAGCCTTGACGGCGACAGTCTTCAGGATGCCACGGATGTTGTTGACGACCAGCGTTGCCAGAGCTTCGCCTTCGACGTCTTCGGCGATGATCAGCAGCGGACGGCCAGCCTTCGCGACTTGTTCCAGAACCGGCAGCAGATCGCGGATGTTCGAGATCTTCTTGTCGAACAGCAGGACGAACGGGCTTTCCAGCACGGCGACTTGCTTGTCCGGGTTGTTGATGAAGTACGGCGAGAGGTAGCCGCGGTCGAACTGCATACCTTCGACGACTTCCAGCTCGTCTTGCAGCGACTTGCCGTCTTCGACGGTGATGACGCCTTCCTTGCCGACCTTGTCCATCGCTTCAGCGATACGGTCGCCGATCGACGTGTCGCTGTTGGCCGAGATCGAGCCGACTTGCGCGATTTCCTTGTTGGTCGTGCAGGGCTTGCTGACCTTGCGCAGCTCTTCGATTGCTGCTGCGACGGCCTTGTCGATGCCGCGCTTCAGGTCCATCGGGTTCATGCCCGATGCGACGTACTTCATGCCTTCACGGACGATCGACTGGGCCAGAACCGTAGCCGTCGTCGTGCCGTCACCGGCGTTGTCGCTGGTCTTGGAAGCGACTTCCTTGACCATTTGCGCGCCCATGTTCTGGAGCTTGTCCTTGAGCTCGATTTCCTTTGCGACCGAGACACCGTCCTTGGTGACCGTCGGGCCGCCGAACGAGCGCTCGAGCACCACGTTGCGGCCCTTGGGACCCAGCGTGACCTTCACTGCATTGGCGAGAATGTTCACGCCTTCAACCATCTTGGAACGGGCGGAATCGCCGAACACGACGTCTTTAGCTGCCATCTTCTAACTCCTTGAATTCTTGATGAATATGCTGTGGGCTGAGCTTACTTCTGCACCACGGCCATGATGTCTTCTTCACGCATCACGAGCAGTTCGTTGCCATCGACCTTGACGGTCTGGCCAGCGTACTTGCCGAACAGGACGCGATCGCCGACCTTGACGTCGAGTGCGATCAGGGAGCCCTTGTCGTCACGCTTGCCCGGGCCCGTGGCCAGGACTTCACCTTGATCCGGCTTTTCTGCCGCTGCGTCCGGGATCACGATGCCCGAAGCGGTCTTGGTTTCTTGATCCAGGCGCTTGACGATCACGCGATCATGCAAAGGACGAAGGTTCATGGATAGATCCTCTCTTGATTAGGACTTGAAGCGAGTCAAGAAAACCTGGCTGCCGGCAACCGCCAGCCAGAGATGTTGTTAGCACTCTCGTGCGGTGAGTGCTAATTATATGGACGGGGGATGACAAATTCAAGAAGTGGGGCGGAACGCGGAAATGCGGCCTCGAGAGGAACGATCGGCAGGCCGGAATGCGCTTCCAGCGCGCATTATTTTTCAATAAAAACAATAAGTTGGCGCACAAAAATGGGCTTCGCCCGCCATGCTCAATGACGCTCCCACGCACGCGCGGAGGCTTCCGGAATGCCTCTTGGGGAAATCCCCAATCTCTGCAATACCGAGCAAATCGATTCAAGGGTCAGAAGCACTGCGGCCATGCGACGCCTGGCGACCCAGTCCATTGATAGAACCCCATTTTAATGCTTGGGCCGGGTTTTATGCGTCGTTGCCCGCGCTTTGACTACGCTTCAGTCAGCGTGCCCGGTTCCAGGCATCGGGCTCCAGTGCGCGCGCGCGGACGATGACGAAGAACATCGCAACGATGCCGACGTAATAGGTAATCCAGATCGGGTTGAGCGCAACGATCGCCACCACTACGCCGGTCCCGATCACATGCCGGATGAACCAGACGCGGTTGGGATCGGCCGGTCCCGGCCACGGGCGATTCCAGACGAGCGCCGCCATCGCAAGAACGGGCACGATCAGCAGCAACGCATGCGTGCGCTCGACGACCGGCGAGATCATCAACGGCAGCAGCGCGGCGCACGCAATCTCGCGATACCGGTCGGGTCTTGCGTTCCAGGTGATCGACGCGAAAGCCGCCAGCACCAGCAGTACGTACAGGGCGGCCACCGCCGACACCAGCGTGTGCGGCACGGCAAGCCCGAGATCGGCGAGCACGCGTTCGAGCACACCGCGAAACGCGCTGTTCCATGGCGCCGGGCCGAATTCCGCCGTGACTTTCATCGCCGCCGGTAGCGACTGGAACGGATAGCGCAGCACCACGTCCCAACCGGTAACCGCCGCCGTGAGCAACGTGCCCGCCACGGCGGTCAGCAGCGCCGACACATTGAGCCGCCAGTCCTTGCGCAGCAGAAAGAACAGCGCAATCGCGGCGGGGCTCATCTTCAGGATGATCGCAATGCCGATCGGCACACCGGCCAGCCAGCTGTTGCGGCGTTCGTAGCGCAGATAGAACGTCGATACCGCGAGAAAAAGGATCGGCAAGTTCGATTGCCCGAACTGCACTTCGAGATAAAGCGGATGACTGAGCGCGCCAATCGCGAGCGAGAACAGAAAAAAGCGCTGACGTGCACCGGCCTTGTCGTCAGGCACCAATACCGTCGCGAGCATCCAGAGCGACGCGACGAACAGCACGCCCCCCGACACGAGCCAGACGATTTTCGCGGGCCCCAGGCCCAGCGCGCCGAGCGGCGAGAGCAGCACCGCGAACTGCGGCGGATACCCGTAGACATCGTGACGGCCCCGGTCGATGCCGGCACCGAGCGCGTCGAGACGGTCGAACAGATAGCCCCGGTCGTAAAGCCGCCCGATTTCGCTTAGATGATTGTGGACGGTGTCGAACGCAAAGTAGAAAAAGTTGAAGTCCGCCTGGTCGTGCGCGAGGCCGAGCCGCGCGAAGTTCTGCACCGTCATCCACACCTTCAGCGCAAAACAGGCGAGCGCAATCAGACCGAACAGCCACCACCACTTGTTGCGAGCCCAGCCGGCCCGTTCGGCCCATCGTCCGTCATCGTGCTCGAGCCTCAGTTTCGAACTCATCCTTGCGTTTCCCCGGTCGGTGAACGAACAGCCTGCCGCTCACCTGGCGTAGTGTCCGTACGTCTAGCCACAGAGTCGCGCGCGCAGGCCAGCGCACAGGTACGCCCATGTGCCCGAGGTACCCGAAGTGCAAGCCGCACATTCAGCGCCCCTGCGCCACCGAGGCATAGCGGCCGCTATAGAACACGAGCGGCGCGTCCTCCTCGAGCGAAAACGACAACACCTCGCCGACAAACAGCGTGTGATCCCCGCATGGATGCCGGTCGACCATACGCGCGGCAAAGCGGGCAAGCGCGCGATGCAGCAGCGCGACGCCTCCGAGCCCTTCCACTTCGGTGAAGCACGGCGCGAGCCAGTCTTGTGGCTCGCCGGCAAAGTGCCGGCTATGCGACTCCTGCTCTTCGGAAAGCACGCTCACGCCGAACAGATCGGCCTGCATCATGCGCGCATGCATGCGCGCGTGATGTCCCACCGAAACGACGATGAGCGGCGGTTTGAGCGACCCGGACATGAACGCGTTCGCCGTCATCGCGTGCAGCGCTTCGCCCGTGCCCGTGGAAATCACCACGACGCCGGTGGCGAAGCGGCCGAGCGCGTTGCGCAGGCGGCGTTCGTCGAGGCCGCCACAGGAGGTGGGGCTTTCAGCGCTGCGTTGTGCGATCGCGTGCATTGTCGCTCTCCCGCAAGCGGCCGTGTTCGTTGTCAAAGCGCACGATGTGGTCTCCTCGCGCCGTGTAGTGGCGCACGGCTCATTGAATCCTCATGGCCGTTGCGCATCTGTACGTACACACACAGATCCGCCACCGTCGCCGAAAACCGCACTGCGTATTACTGCGCCCTGGGCTTGCGCGCGATGAAATGAAACCAGAACGCGTCGCTCGTGGTCTTTTCAGCGGGAATGCGCTGACCATCGCAGCTGCCAAACACCGCGTCGATTTCGAAGCCGAGTGAGTTCAACTGCCGCCGTTGCTCGGGCAGCGTCGTATACACGATCACAATGCCGAAGTAATGCGCGGCCGCGGTCTTGATCGAATAGCCCGGATAGTTGCGATGAAACCGCACGTGACGCAGATAGTTGTACGACGCGAGCGGAAGCACGCGCATCGAGCGCAGCGTGCGCCAGCCAAAGCGCAACGGGTTGAACGAAAAGCGCGGCAGCAGCTTCCAGACGCTTTCCTGAAAGCCCGGACCTTCGCGGTTGTGCGTGGAAAACAGCACGAGCCCGCCGGGACGCGTGACGCGATACATCTCCTTGAGAATACGCACGCGGTCGTCATAGCCCACACAGTCGATGCCGTTCCAGCTGAACGCCGTGAGCGCGAAGTGGTCCGACGGCAGCTCTGCCATGTCGCGCGCGTCCATGTGGCGCAAGTCGAGACCCGGAAAGCGCGCGCTCGCCTGCTCGAGCAGCTTTGCCGTGTAGTCGATGCCCGTGTACTTCTGCGAAATCCGCAACATCAGCGGAATCGTGCGGCCCGCGCCAATGCCGATGTCGAGAATCGGCTCGCCCGCGCACTCGGCATACACCCAGTCGAACGCGGCTTCTTCGCCGAGATCCGTGAAGGTCTTGCCCATCGTGAATTCGCGCATGGCATCGTGCGAGTTCCACGCGCGCTGGTTGATCTGGTCCAGCGGAAGCTCAATGTTCATTGATGCGCTCCATCAAGATGAGAACTGCAAGTAACCTGGCTTGCTCGCTCGACCGCCACACGCGGCCGCGCAACCGGCACGGGGCCGTGCCATGCTGTTTCGTCCTGCGTCTGCCGCTGGCAGAAACGCTCGAAAAACCACTGCCGCGCGTCGGCCATCGCCGCCTCGCGCGCGGCCTGCGTGAAAAGCGCGTGATCGAGTTTCGGCAACGTCGTCGCGCGCACGTGTGTGAAGCCGCGCAAACCGCCCATCTTCGCGCCGAACTGGACCTTGAGTTCGTCGAGACCGAGGTCGTAGTCGCCGTACACGAGCCGCACGTCCGCGCCCTTTGCATGAATCCGCTGCATCAGGCGGCGCGCCTCGCCCGGCGCCGGCGACCAGCCTGTCGTCGCGTCGATGAAGTCCACCACACGGCGGGTCATCGTGCGGGTGAAGCGCTGCGCGAGGCCATTGACCACGCGCGCAAGCGAAGTCTCGCCGCGCAGCACCTTTTTCCACTTCTCGGCGCTCAACGCGGATTGCCGCAGCACGCGGTTCGACGCAAGACCCGTCGTGCCCGGCGTGCGGTCCGCGCCGTCCCAGATGAACTTCTGCAGGTTCACGCCGAAGCTGCCGACAACATTCGGATGCTGCGCGCAGGCGTGCAGGCCGACAAAGGCGCCGCCGCACACGCCGAACACGACCACGCGAGCATGGCCGCGCGCCACGAGCCAGTCGGCGCCGCGCGCTGCATCCGCTGAGGATTCCTGAGAATAGATCGTGTCGAGCGTGACAGATCGCGCGGCCGGCGAGCTGTCGCCGAGACCGCCCAGATCCATTCTCAGCGACGCAATACCGAGCGCCGCCAGCCGCCGCGCGAACAGCACGAAAATCCGACCGTCGCCGATGTGGTGGCTCGCGCCCGTATTGAGGAACAGCACGGCGGGCGCGTCCGCGCGCGGCGCGGCGCTCTGGCAGTGCATGCCGAAGTAGTCGCCGAAAACCACCGGCTGCTCGATGAATTCCGTAGCGGCGAGCTGCGGTTGCGGCCAGTCACGCCGTTCGAACGCGCTCGCCGCGCTTGCGCCCTCGCGCGACGGCGCATCGGCGAGCCACTGCGTCACGGCATCGAATGCAACGACCGGCTCTTCGCTGTATAGCGCTTCGACCAGGAAACGGTCTGCCTCGTCGAACGACTGGCGCGCCACATCCACGCCATGCGCCGTGTAGTGATCGACGAGCGCGCCGGCGCGCGTGCGGTCGCTCGCATCGAGCAGCAAAACGCGGCGCGCAGGCGCTTTCGTGTCGGCGCGCAGATCGACCGCGCCGAGCCGCGCGATATCGTCGCCATGCAGGCCGAAGCCAAACGCTTCGACGTAGGCCGCCGTTTCGGGAATCGGATCGGCCGTCATGCCTGCCGGCGTGCTCAGCCAGCTCTGCCGATGCGCGCGCAATTCGCGCAGATAGTTGCGACCCGACAACGCGGGCGAAAGCAGCACGAGGCCATCGATGCCGCCGATGCGCTCGCCGGCGAGCGCCGCCAGCGTCGCGCCCAGGCGCAGGCCGCACAGCGACACCTGTGCGACGCCCGTGCGCTCGCGCAGATGGCGCACCGCAGCCCCGATGCTCTCGATCCATGCCTCGACGCGGCCCGGATCCTCCTCGTCGCCGAGCGAGTCGCCCGCGCCCGGATAGTCGAAGCGCAGCACGGGCATGCCGCTCGCCGCGAGGCGCTCGGCAAGACGCCGCCAGCCGCGATGGGTGCACAGCGCGTCATAGCCGAACGGACTGCACAAGACCACCCCATGCCGGCCGTTAGCCGGATGAAGCCAGCCGAAGCAGCCGTCGAAGACGACAGGTTCCATCGGATATCCCTATGCGATGACGCGGCAAGAATGAAGGATGCGTGTGACAGCCGCTCGGGCGCGTCGCGGTACGGGCCCGGCGCGACGCAACGGTGTGGGACAAACCCTTACTAACTGGGGAGGATTTAACCAGACGCCTCGCGGTGTATCTGTACGGCCGGCCACACTGTATGCCGCGCTGCAGCGGCACAATTGGGCCAACGATAAGCGCCGTTTGCTCCGATGAATGCGGCGCTGCGGCCTGGCCCGGCACGCGCCGCCCAACCACCGGATCCGCCCAGCACAAGTCCGCCATGCGAATGACAAACCAGGCTGCCCCGCTCTCGGTAAGCGACGGCGGCGCGCCAGCGAGCATCGATGCGTCCGGCGTCGCGGCGCGCACAGGCGCGCTTTATCGCGACGCGGGCGACGCAGCCGTCACGTCCGATGCGCCCGGCAAAACCGCCGCGCCCGTGCCCTCCTATGCGGCGCCCGAACACCTGCGCGCGCCGAAGTACCGGCCGGATATCGACGGACTGCGCGCCATCGCCGTGCTCTCCGTGCTGGCCTTTCACGCGTTTCCGTCGCAATTGCGCGGCGGTTTCGTCGGCGTCGATCTTTTCTTCGTGATTTCGGGCTTCCTGATCAGCACGATCATCTTCGAGAGCGTCGAGGACGGCCGTTTCAGCTACATCGAGTTCTACATGCGGCGCATCCGCCGCATTTTTCCCGCGCTGGTCGTCGTGCTCGCCGCCTGCCTCGTGGCCGGCTGGTTCCTGCTCATGCCCGAGGAGTATCAGCAGCTCGGCAAGCATCTCGTTGCGGGTGCAGCGTTTCTATCGAATATCGCGCTCTGGCGCGAAGCCGGCTATTTCGACGATACCGCCGCGACCAAGCCGCTGCTGCACTTGTGGTCGCTCGGCGTGGAAGAGCAGTTCTATATATTCTGGCCGCTGCTCGTGAGCTTCGCGTACCGCCGCCGGCTCGGCTTCCCTCTGCTGCTCGGCGGCATCGCCGCCGGGTCCTTCGCCGTGAGCCTCGTCACGTCTGTCTCGGATCCGACCGCGGCGTTCTACTCGCCGCTCTCGCGTTTCTGGGAACTGATGATCGGCGGCTCGCTCGCCTGGCTGCTGCTGCACCGCCCGACCCTCGTGCAGTACGGGCCGCGCGCCTCGAACGTGCTTTCGGCGGCAGGCCTCGTGCTGATCGGCGCGGCGGTCGTGCTGATCAACGAGAACGACGTGTTCCCCGGCTGGCGCGCGCTGCTGCCCACGGTCGGCGCGTTTCTCGTGATCTGCGCGGGGCCGCGCGCGTGGCTCAACAAGAACGTGCTCGGCAATCGCGTGGCCGTTGCGATCGGACTGATCAGCTACCCGCTGTATCTCTGGCACTGGCCCCTGCTCTCGTTCGCGAACATTCTCGCGGGCGGTCTCTTCGTGCCGGTCTCCACGCGCCTCACACTCGTGCTCGCGAGCATCGTGCTTGCCGCGCTGACCTACCGCTTCGTCGAGCTGCCCATCCGCACGAAGAAAGCGAACCGCCGGCAGCTCGGCGCGCTCTGCGTCGCGTTGGCCGTGCTCGGCGTGGCCGGCGCGGTGCTGTTCGCGCGCGCGGGACTGCCCATGCGCGCGGCGGCCGACAATCGCGGCTTCGCGCTGTACACGCAGAACGAGCAGATGCGCCTCGCGCTGCAGCCCGAGCCTTGCCAGCTGCCGGACGCGAAAGCCGACACGTTCTGCACCGCATACAACATGGCCGCCACCGGCAAGCTGATGGTCGTGTGGGGCGACTCGCACGGCGGCGCGTGGCTGCCCGTGCTGCACAGCATCGCCGTGGCGCGCAACATGCGTCTCATGGCGTTCACGCACACCGGCTGCCCGCCGCTGCTCGACACGCGCCGCAGCGACGGCGCGCAGAGCGGGCGCGACTGCAGCCGCCTTGGCCTCGCCGAACCGATCGTCTCGTCCATCGAGCGGCTCAAACCCGCCGTGGTGTTCTACATCGGCCGCTGGAGCCTTTACGGCAACGGCTGGACGCTCTTCGGCGAGTTGCAGAAAGCCACGCACTTTGTGACCACCGATCCGAACGGGACGGCCACGCTCGCAACCTCGCGCGCGGCGCTCTCGAGTCAATTTCCGCTCACCGTGAAGGCGCTCGCCGCGAGCACGCCACGGCTCGTGGTCTTCCAGAACCCGCCGGTGCTGGAAGGCAAACTGCTGCCGCGCTTCTATGCGGATCCCGAGCGCATCGAGCCCTCTGCCGCCGCGAATCTGCGGACCGAGGCATTCGAGCGCAAGCTCGTCGAGTCGGTCGCCGCGATTCCGAACGTGCGCATCTTCGATCCGGTGCCGCGTCTGTGCGCCGGCGCGACCTGCAAGGCGGTGCTCGACGGCGTGCCGGTGTACGGCGACGACAACCACGTGAGCGCGCAAGGTTCGCTGCTGTTCAGGCAAGCCATTCTCGACGCGATGTGATGCCCCTGCTCAACCGATCGATCAAGCAAACGATCAAATAAAAAGCGCGCTCATGGAAAAAGCCGTCCTCCGCAACATCGTCATCAACTTCGCCGGGCTCATCGCGCCGACGCTCGTTTCGTTGATGACCGTACCGGCCTACATCAAGCTGCTGGGCGTCGAGCGCTACGGCGTGATCAATCTCGTGTGGGCGCTAATCGGCTACTTCAGCCTGCTCGATCTGGGCACGAGCCTCGCCACCGAAAACCAGATCGCCAAGGTGCGCGACGCCGAAGGCGACGCCGTCGAGCGGATCTTCTTCGGCGCATGCTTTCTGAACCTGTGCACCGGCATCATCGGCGGACTCGTCGTGTGGACGTGCGCGTCGTTCTACATCACGTACGCCATGCACATCGAGCCCGTGTTCCGCCACGAGCTGATGAGCATCCTGCCGTGGATCGCCGTGGCCGTGCCGCTCGCGAACGTCACATGGGTGTTCGCAGGCGCGATCACGGCCGTCGAGCGCTTCGGCAGCTACAACACGAATCAGACGCTCGGCACGTTCCTGTTCCAGGTGCTGCCGCTGGCCGCCGCCTGGTGGCTCTCGCCCACGCTTTCGGTGGCGATTCCGGCCGCAGTCATTGCGCGCCTGATCGCGGGCGTGCTGCTCGGCTTCGCCACCTTCCGCGCGCTCGGCATCACGCGCCTGCGCATGCCCGAGCGCAAGGTCATGGCCGATCTGTTCGCCTACGGCAAATGGACGCTGCTCTTCTCGGGCGCGGGCGCGATTGCCGGCACGCTCGACCGCGTGCTGGTCGGCGCGATTCTGGGCGCGCGCTATGTGACCTATTATTCCGCGCCGCAGAACCTCGTCACGCGCCTGAACATGCTGCCTTCCGCCATGCTGCGCACGCTGTTCCCGCGCCTTTCCGCCTCGACGCACGAAGACGCGCACAAGCTCGCGCGCGACGCGCTCGCGTTCCTGAACGGCGTATTCACGCCGTGCATGATCGTGGCACTCTTCGCGCTCAAGCCGTTCCTCGAGATCTGGCTCGGCGCGGCCATCGCCGAGGCCGCGGCGCCGGTCGGGCGCGTGCTCGTCATCGGCGTATGGCTCGCGGGGCAATCAGGCATCCTCGGCATCCTGATCCAGGCGCAGGCGAACCCACGCAGCGTCGCGCGCGTCAGCTGGCTGCAGCTGCCCTTCTTCGCCGCCGCGCTCTGGGGCGCGACACACGCGTTCGGCCTCGTCGGCACGGGCACGGTCGTCGTCGCCAAAGCGCTGTGCGATTACGTCGTCTACACGTACTTCGCCCGCGTGCAAACGCGCGACATCGTCGGCAACATGCTCACGCACCTCGCGTTCCTCGTCGTCGCCTTTGCCCTCGCCTGTCTGCCGCTCGGCATCGCGGCGGCAGCGGCTATCGCGTTCGCCACGATGGCGGCCAATCTCGCGCTGTCACTGCATCAATCGGCGGAACTGCGCAAGCTCGTGCGGCACTTCGTGATGCGCACGCGCGTGGCGCAAGGCCAGGATCGGCTGACGTGATGGTTGGGGGATGAGGAACCCCGCCGACGGGTCGGCACGCGTGAGCGGCAGGTGCCGCTCACAGCGTACGCTTTAGCCAGCGGTGCCCACGCGCCAGACCTTCGAGAGCCGCACGATGGGCCCAAGCTGCGAAAGCGCGCGGCGCTTCGCGAGGAAAACGGTCAGGTGGCAGAAATAAACGGTGAGGAACGCCGCGCAGCGCATGAGGCTCGGCTCGATGATCCAGTAACGCTTCACGCCGATATAAAGCCTCGCCGCCTCGCAGCTCAATTGATATCGCGAGAGGCCAGTACGCCCCGAGTCGCCGTTCAGCACGCCGCTGCCTGGCATCGTGTCGCGCGAGCGCAGCGCCGGCTCGAGTTCGATCGTGTAGCCCTGGCGCAGCGCGCGCAGGGCGAGTTCCGCGTCTTCGGTGCCGAAGAAAATGTTCTCGTCCCAGCCGCTGCCCGCGAATAGCGCCAGCGGAAACACCGAGGCGTGCAGGTTCACGCACTGCGGCTCCTCGCCCTCTTCGAAATAGCAGGCGAACGACAGGCGCAGCGAGCGGCATTCGTGCAGATGCGGCCCGCTCGACGCGCCGCCGGTGAGAATCGCCTTGTCGCGCCGGGCCGGCGCGATTTGCGCGAGACGGTTGCCGGCTGCGGCGAAGAAGTCGCGCTCCACGAGGATGTCGTCGTCGATGAACGAAACGTGCGTGCAACCGGCGCTGTGCTTGAGGCAATGGCGCACGGCGTTGTTGCGGTTCGCACACACGCCGCGCCGCGGCCCGGCCAGATACACGCCGTTGCCGGCCGCACGCACCACGGCTTCGTTCGCGGCGCGCATGGCCGGGTCCGCCGAGTCGTCGCTCACGACGATGCACGCCGGTGGCGGATCGCATTCGGCGAGGCGCGCGAGACACGCGGCGAGCACCTCGGCGCGGTTCATCGTCGTCACGCACACGGCAAAGCGCGGCTCGATCAGCGAGCCCGCCTGTCCCCACCG
The DNA here is from genome assembly GCF_009789655.1 of Paraburkholderia acidiphila. Classification (GTDB taxonomy): domain Bacteria; phylum Pseudomonadota; class Gammaproteobacteria; order Burkholderiales; family Burkholderiaceae; genus Paraburkholderia; species Paraburkholderia acidiphila. The sequence goes on along the minus strand of NZ_CP046909.1, from coordinate 682,862 downwards.
GCTCATGGCAACACCTTGTGCGACTGCGTATGCGACTGAGTATGCGACTGCCCCCCGGCCACGGCCGCGCGGCCGCGCGGCGAACGCGCCGTCGCGAGCGCCTGCTCGTAGAGCGCCACATAGCCGTCGCACACGGTCTGCGCGGAGAATTGGCCGAGATTGCTCTGACCGCGCTCGGCCAGCAGCGCGCGAAACGCGGGATCGTCGAGCAGGCGCACGATGGCCTGGGTGAGCGCCTGCGGCGCTCCCGCCGGCACGAGCAGCGCGGCCTCTTCGCCGCCGACCATCTCGGGATTGCCGTCCACGCGCGTCGCCACCACGGCGCAGCCGGACTCGCGCGCCTCGCACAGCACGAGCCCGCCGGGCTCGCGGTGCGCGGCGTTCACGAACACGTCCGTTTGCGCGAGATATCCCGTCGGATTGGCGACGAAACCGGTAAAGTGCGCACGCTCGGCCACGCCGAGCTCGCGCGCGAGCGCTTGCATCATCTCGCGATCGGGCCCGTCGCCAACGAGATAGAGATGCGCATGCGCAAAGCGCTCCGGCAGCGCGGCGAACGCGCGCAGCAGGTCATGAATGCCCTTGCGCTCGTACATGCCGGCCACCGTCGTGATGGCGGGCCGGTGCAGCTCGGGCGCGGGCCCCAGCGGCAAGCCGCTGCGGCGCGGCGAGCCCACGGTGCCGTTGCGCACGACCGCGAGCTTGGCTGCCGGCACGCCGCGCGCTTCCATGGACTTCGCGACGACGCCCGTCACGGCCACGACACGGTCCGCGAGCCGCATCAGCACGGCGCTCTTCTGGAACTCGTTGTGCACGGTCGCGAACAGCGCGTAAGGCCGGCGCACGCAGGCGAAGCGCGCGAGCATCGTGCCCGTCACCATGTGCGCGTGCACGATGTCCGGCTGGAAGTCCCGCACGAGGCGCCGATAGCCCGCGAGCATGGCCGGCGCGCGCCGCAGCTTGCGCGATTGCGGCACGTGCACATGACGCACGCCATAGCGCGCGTAGAGCGATTCGAATTCGCCGCCCGAGGACGCGACGACCACGTCGTGGCCCGCCTGCGCCTGCAGGCAAGCGAGGTCCGTCATCATGTTGACGATGCCGTTGCCGATCAGCTGAGCGTGATTGGCCAGATGGATGATTTTCATGCTGCGCCCAGGTGCGTCCCGCGGTGAGAAAAGCGGCTTCGTGCCGCCGTTTCGCCTGACCGGCGCACGACCACGGCGCGCCGGCAACATGCCGATCATGAAAGGGGCGCGCTTGTGCGTCTGTGCGGCTGCGCTCGCTCGCGCGCGAGCGGCCTCGCCGGCGCTCATTCAGCTTTCGTCGAGCACCTCGCGATACACCGCAGCCACTTGCGAGGCCACCGCCGCGTAGTCGAAACGGCTGCGCGCGTACTGGCGGCAGCTTTCGGCATCCGGTAGCGGGTGCGTGCCGAGCAGGCAATCGACAATGCCGCGGCCGATTGCGTTAAAGCCGATGGAGGGCAGCACCAGCCCTTCGGAGAGCGGGGCGACCGCCTCGGGCAAGCCGCCCACCGGCGTCACCAGCACCGGCGTGCCCGCCGCCAGCGACTCGACCGTGGTCAGCCCAAAGCCTTCCAGCGTGACAGTGGGCACAACGCTCAGATCGGCGGCGCGATACCACAGGGGCAAATCCTCGTCGGCCACGTAGCCCGCGAGCGTGACGTGAGATTCCAGACCGCGCGCGGCGATGCGAGCCCGCAGCGGGGCGTCCAGCATGCCTTTGCCGGCGATCGTGAGATGCACGTCCGGCACGGACTGCTTGACCACGAACATCGCGTCGATCAGATCCTCCAGACCCATGCGCGGCACGAGGCGGCGAATGCAGAAAAGCTGCGGCCGGTCCTGATGCAGCCCAAGACGCTCACGCGCTTGTACTTTCGTGAGCGGCGAGTCGAAGCGCGCCACGTCGACACAGCCGGGCACCACCCGGATCGACTCCTCCGGTATGCGGTACCCGGTTTGCAGCACGCGCCCGAACGCGTTCGAGAGCACGATATGCCGGCGTGCGCCGCGATAGACGGTTTGCTCGATCGCGTGCCGCACGGCATGCGAGAGCTTGCCGCGGCCGGACGCCGACGATTCGGCGGCCCACGGTCCGTGGAAATGCACGACGCGCGGCACGCGTGCGAACACGCCGATCGTGGGCGCCGCGTAGAGCGCGAAATGGCTGGCCACGATGTCGGGCGCACGGGCGCGCTTGAGGCGAATCGAGTGACGGCGCGCGCCGCGCAGCCGGGCGCCCAGGCCGTCGCCCTCGCCGGCGAACACCTGCACCACGCCGTTGGTTTGCGTCTGCACGTTCCCCGTGCCGGCCACGAGGCCGCGCACGTCCACGCCCTGCGCCGGCAGGGACTCGATCAGGGCCATGAACATCCGGTCGAGTCCGCCTGGGCGCTCCCGAAACCAGTGCATGCCGATCTGCAGCGAGTCGATGCGCCCGGTCATGATCGCGCCGAAATGGCCGGCGACGGGACCTGCGCGCGCCTCGCCTGATCGCTGCGCACGATCTCCTCGTACAGCGCGAGATAGCGTTCGGCCATGGCCTGCCACGTGAGCGTTTTGGCGAGTTCGCGCGCCGCGCGCCCCATTTCGCGCGCGTACTCACGGTCGCGCGCGACACGTTCGATGGCGCGCGCAAGCCCTTCCACGTCTTCGGGACTGTCGAGCACCACGCCGCAACGGCTGTCGATCACTTCGGAGCCGCCGGCTGTCGCCACCGTGATGACGGGCAGCCCCGCCGCCAGCGCTTCGAGCATCACGAGGCTCATCGCTTCGTAGCGCGAAGGAAATACGAAGGCGTCGACCGAGCGCATCAGCGCGGGCATGTCCTTCACGAGATCGAGGAAATGCACGCGATCGGCCACGCCAAGCTCGCGCGCGAGCGCGGGATAAGGACTGTTGCGCAAAATTCCCGCCACGGCGAGATGCACGTGCGCGGGCGCTTTCACCAGTGCGCGCAGCACGGCGTCGAGATTCTTGCGCGACACGCGCAGGTCGCCCGCGAAGAGCAGCATGAACGGCTCGCCTGGAAGTCCGAAACGTTCGCGCTCGCTTGCGCCCGGCGCGAACTGCCGGGCGTCGACGCCGTTGTGGATCACCCGCAGGCTGGTCGGCTCGATGCCGAGCGCGCGCACCTCGTCGCCCACCTTGTGCGACACCGGCACGACGACGCGCGCGCGGCGAAACGCCCAGCGCTCGCACCATGCGTTCAGCCGCGTATAGATGACCTGATACGCGCCATACCAGCCGCCCGCGAGCCTGAACGGATAAAAGCCGCAGCGATACCAGCCGTCGTGCACGAAATGCACGGCGTTCACATCCGCGCGCGTCCAGGTGATGAAACCGTTGACGTGCACGATGTCGAAGTCGCGGCGGTGAGCGCGGATCCACGCGCCGCTCTTGATCGCGAACATCTGGTATTGCAGGAGGCGGCTCGGCAGGCGGCTTTCGGGGACCGGCACGTGACGCACCGAAGGATGCGCGAGCAGTTCCGGCGCGACCATCGACGACACGATCGTCACATGATGACCCGCGGCCAGCAGCGCGCGCGCGATCTCGTAGTTCACGCGGCCCTGCCCGTCGTTATCTCTCACGACATGCGTGACGATCAGCACGCGCAACGCGTTAGCGCCCATCATGCGGCCTCCCGTTTGCGCGCGCGGCCGATGGCCAGATTGCGCCGCTGCTGTTCCTGCGCATAGCGCACGCCGATCACCGGCATCACCACGCCGAACATGAAGTACATCCCGCTGGCCCCTTGCATCGTATCGATCATCACCATGATGGCGAGAATGGAGATCGCCGCGCCCACGCCGCTGATCGCGAAGCGGTCCCCCGGGCGCGAAAGGCTCGCGAGAAAGGCTCGCCAGAGCAGCGCGAAGAGCCCCGCCACGTAAAGCAGTCCACCGGGCCAGCCGAGCACCCACATCACGTCCACGACGCCGCTGTCGAGTGACGCGATGATCTGCGCGTGAGGGTCGGCGAGCTTGGAAGCGAGGCCTGTCGACCCCATGCCATGGCCGGCGAAGCTCTCTTCGGCGATCGCGGAGAAGTTCGTATAGAAGCCCTGGCGCGCCTGGAAACTGTTGTCGTCGCTCAGGTTGCCGATCGTGGACATGCGCCTGACGATCGGCGCGCTGATCTGATCGATCATCAGCATCGGGGTGCACAGGCCCGCGAACAGGAAAACGGCCATGACGAGGCGCAGTCGGCTGCGCACATCGAGCATCGCAAGCGGATAGATGAGGCCGATGACGAGCGCGCCCCATGACGTGCGCACCGCCGTGAACAGGAGCGCCGGGACACCCGCCACACCGGCGGCAATTTTCATCTTGCTGCGCGAGGCGAGCGACATGAGCAGGCCAACCATCATCGTGATCGCAAACGGCCCAGTCGAGTTCATCGTGCTGCAAATACGCATGCCGAACGGCACGGGCGTGCCCGACGACGAGTCCATGCCCGACTTCACGAGCCAGAACACGGTCCACGGCGGCGGCGATACGTACTGGTAGATGCCGTAGAAGCCCATCAGGATCGTGCCGTAGATGAAAGTCTTGAACAGCACCCGCCGAAATAGCGGATAAAGCCGCCAGTTCAGCTGGATGTACCAGCCGATGAAGATCGGCTGCAGCCAGCCGATCACGGTGAAGGTCGCGGGCATGATGCCGAACTGGGCCACGCCCATCACGTAGCCGTACATCACGGCGATCAGCATCATGAGCAACGGCGCGGCGCGGCGTTGGCCGAGCTGACGATAATTCAGCACCATCGAAAGACCGCTCACGCATGCCGCGAAAATCGGCGTCGTCATGATGATGCTGGTCGAGTTGAACACCCCGTTGTAGTAGTCGGCGAAGCGTCGCACTTCCGGCGTGAGGAAGAACAGCCAGCACACGAACGAGAGATAGTGGGCAGGGTAGCGCCGGTACAGCCAGAACGAGACCGCGACCCCCATCGGCATGAAGGTCAGTTCGAGCAGGCGCCCCTGATGCGCGAGGATCAGGACGAACGTGATCATGAACACGCCGAACGGCATCGCGAACGGACCGGTCAGATAGCTCGACCTCGAGCGCGCACGGGCCGGCGCGCGAGCGCTCGCGCGCACCGGAGCGCGCGCGGAACCCGTGCCTGGCAAGGCGCCAGGCATCGACCCGGGAATAGCAGTAGCCTCGCTCATCTCTCGCCCTCAGAGCAACTCGAAGGTGCTTGCCGCGGAAAGCGCGCCGCGCTCGCGCCGGCGCGCGGCGAACGTGCCATGCTCGCCGCGCATCTGCCGCACGAGCCCGATGAACGGCATGCCGTGCTCCAGAAACGGCCCTTCCGTCTTGCGAAAGCCGAACTGCTCGTAAAACCCTCTGAGGCTCGCCGGGGCGCTCACGCGCACGGCGCGCCCGGGCCAGCGCTGCACGATCGCCGCGAGCGAGCGCTCGATCAGCATTTCCGCCGTGCCGTCGCCGCGCCGCGCGGGGCTCGTGAGCACCTTGTCGATGGTGATTTCGGGGTCCTCGGCGTCGCCGGGCTGGATGCGCGCATAGGCGACCACCGGCATGGGACGGCCCATGTCCTCCACGGCGAACACATGCAGAGCGCGCTCGTCATGCCCGTCGGCGTCGAGACATACGTGGGATTGTTCGACAACGAACACAGCGCTACGCGCCCGCATGACCAGATACAGCTCGCGTGCCGTGAACTGTTCGAATTCGAGCGTTTTCCAGTTCATTGATCCTCCTCAAGCTTTCGTTCCTGTTGCGACACGCGGTGTCGCCATGGCCACACGTTACGCCTCGCGACCCGTCGATCTCCGTGCGGAAGCGAACCGACGATGCTGCATCGCGATTCGTTTAATACGAACAACCGGCACGCCTGGCTGCCCGCGCAACGCTTGAATCGCCGGAGCACCGCGCACAAGGCAGTCCGGGACATCGACTTTTAGCCGTGAAGATCCAACCCCAAGCGTCCAAGCGACCTTTTCTCCGAAGGGGGCAATTTCATGAAAACAGCACTGCGCCGCATCCTGTCCGAGTCCGCCCGTCTCGACGTGCCGCCCGACACCCTGGCGGACGACGCCGATCTCTACGCAGCCGGCCTCTCGTCGCTCGCGACCGTGCACCTGATGCTCGCGATCGAAGACGAATTCGGCATCGAGATTCCCGACCGGATGCTCACCCGCCGGCTTTTTTCCAGCATCGATTCGCTTGCTGCAGCCGTGACCGAGCTTCAGCAGGCAAAGGCGGCCGTATGAACGCGCCGTTGATGCAAGACGCCGCGCCCGCCACAGGCGCGACCGGCGCCACCGGCGAGGCGCCGGCCGCCCCGCTCACCGCCATCGAGCCGGCCGCGAGCTGGCGCGCCGCGGCGCAGCGCGCGATGCAGGTTGCAGCGCAGCACGCCGATTCCGTGGACCGCGAAGCGCGCTTCCCGACCGAGGCCTTCGACGCCCTGCGCCGCGAGCGCCTGCTCTCCGCCATGGTGCCGGCGCGCTTTGGCGGCGCGGGCCTCTCACTCGCCGACGTCGCGACAATCTGCGAAACGCTCGCCCAGGGCTGCGCCTCGACCGCCATGGTCTATGCGATGCACCAGATCCAGGTGGCCTGCGTCGAGGAGCACGGCAGCGGCACGCCGTGGCACGAAGCGCTGCTCGAGCGCATCGTCTCGGAGCAGTTGCTGCTGGCCTCGGCTACGTCTGAGGAAACCATCGGCGGCGCGATGCGCACGAGCGCCTGCGCGGTCGAGGTGGAAGGCGAGCGTTTTCGCATCGAAAAGCTCGCGCCGACGATCTCGTATGGCGCGCAGGCCGACGGCATTCTCGTCACGGCCCGCCGCAACGCGGAAGCCGCGGCCTCCGACCAGGTGATGATCGTCACGCTGCGCGAGCAAACCACGCTGGAAAAACGCGGCGTGTGGGACTCGATGGGCATGCGCGGCACCTGCAGCGAAGGCTTTCGCTTCATTGCGAGCGGCGACGCCACGCAAATCCTGCCCACGCCGTTCAGCGAAATCGCCGACCAGACCATGCTGCCGGTCTCGCACACGCTGTGGGCGGCCGTATGGACGGGGGTGGCGGGCGACGCCGTGAACCGCGCGAAGGCGTTCTTCCGCGCCCAGGCGCGCGCCAAGCCAGGCTCGGTGCCGCCTGCCGGCATGCGCCTCGCGCAGGCCACGGGCCTCTTGCAGATGATGCAGGCGCGCCTTGCCGTCGCGCTCGACGCCGCGCGCACCGCGCACAACGCCAAGCACGGCGCGAACCAGGCCGACTTGCCGCTGTCGGCGCTGCTCGGCTTCGCCTCCGACATGAACACGCTCAAGACGAGCATCTCGACCACGGCGCTGCAGGTGGTCCAGGAAGTCCTGATGATCGTGGGCATGGCGGGCTACAAGAACGGCACGGAGTACAGCGTGGGCCGCCACCTGCGCGACCTCTATTCCGCGCCGCTGATGATCAACAACGACCGCATCGCGCAGAACACCGCGAGCCTGCTGCTGGCCCAGCGTCCGGCCGCTCCTGGGGGAGTCTGAAATGAGCACGATCACCGATACGTCCGCCGCCGCGGCGCAAGAAGCTGCCGCCCGTGAAGCCGCCGCCGAACTCGAAGCCGATCCGACCCTGCGCGAGCGCCTGCTCGCGAAGGGGATCCTGATCGACACGGGCGAAAATGGCCTGTACGGGCGCAGCGCGGTCTTCGAGGACATCGTGGACCGCCTGAACGTGGCGATCTCGCACCTCGGCGCGGACCAGCAGCCCGAGCTGCTGCGCTTTCCGCCCGCCATGCGCCGCACGGACTTCGAGGACAGCGAGTACCTCAAGAACTTCCCGCAACTGGCCGGGACGATCCACTCGTTCTGCGGCGACGACGGCGGCCACCGGCGCCTGTTGCGCGCGCTCGACGACGCCATGGCCGAGCGCGACGACGACCGCGACGACGCCTGGCTCGGCCAGCAAAAGGCCACGCGCGTGGTGCTCACGCCGGCTGCCTGCTACCCGATCTATCCGGTGATCGCCCGGCGCGGCCCGCTGCCCGAAGGCGGCGCGACGATCGACGTGCTGTCGTACTGCTTCCGTCACGAGCCTTCGCTCGACCCGGCCCGCATGCAGATGTTCCGCCAGCGCGAATACGTGCGCCTCGGCAGCGCGGACGAGGTCATGGCGTTCCGCCAGATGTGGATCGAGCGCGGCTCGGCGCTCGTGCGCGCACTGAACCTGCCGCTCGACGTCGATCTCGCCAACGACCCGTTCTTCGGGCGCGGCGGCAAGATCGTCGCGGACAGCCAGCGCACGCTCGCGCTCAAGTTCGAGCTGCTGATTCCGGTGGCGAACCCGGAAAGCAAGACCGCGTGCCTGTCGTTCAACTACCACATGGACCACTTCGGCGCGATCTGGAAGATCGCCTGCGCCGACGGCTCCGTCGCGCATACGGGCTGCGTGGGCTTCGGCATGGAGCGCATCACGCTCGCCCTCTTCCGCCACCACGGCCTCGACGTGAACGCGTGGCCCGACGACGTGCGCGCCTTGCTCTGGGGCGACACGCGCGCGCGCATTGCGCACGCGCTGGAGGGCACCGTATGAGCGCGCCGCTCTCGACTGCCGAGTCGCTTGCGCCAGCGGCGCCTGAAACGCCCGCTGCGCCCGCCGTGGTCGTGCCGCTGCGCGCGCCGCGCGGCGAGCACGCCTCGCACGCGCTGCACCAGGGCGAGCGCGTGTGGGTGGAGACCAACTGCTACGTCGACCTGTGGATCGAAGTGCTGCACGGCTTCGGGCTCGACCCGCGCGCCGGTTTCGCGTTCACGGTGACGCAGGACTTCGAGGGCGACCAGTTCACGTTCTTCAAGTTTCCGCTCGAAGACCTCGAAACGCTCTACGGCACCCAGGTGCAGGAGCTGGCCATCTACGACTCGCTCGAAGACCGCGTGCACGCGCAAACGCAGCGCGGCCATACGGTGCTCGTGGAAGTGGACGGCTACTACCTGCCCAACACGCGCGCCACGTCGTACAAACGCGAGCATCCGAAGACCACGATCGGCATCGATTTCATCGATCCGGTCGAAAGACGCCTCGGCTACTTCCACAACACGGGCTACCACCGGCTGGAAGGCGGCGATTACGACGGCGTGTTCCGCAAGCTGCCGCAGTTTTTCGACCAGCCCGACCTGCTGTTTCCGTACGTGGAGTTCTGCAAGCAGGCGCGCGCGCCGCTTACCGGACTGGACCTCGCGGAAGCCTCCGCGGAGCTGCTGCGCACGCATCTCGGGCGCCGGCCGCGCCATAACCCGGTCACGCAGTGGCACGCGGCGTTTCCCGAGCAGCTCGACGCCCTGCTCACGCGCGGCGAACGGTACTTCCACCTGTACTCGTTCAACCTGATGCGGCAGTTGGGCGCGAACTTCGAGTTCCTCTCCAAGTACCTGCAGTGGCTGAACGAGCAGGGCTTCGACGTGCCCGAGGAAATCGTTGCGGGCGCGCAGACCATCGCGTCGGAGTCGATGGTGATGCAGTTCCGGCTCGTGCGGGCCATGGCGCGCAAGCGTCCGGACCTCTGCGCCGACTGCTTCGAGACGCTCGAAGCGGCCTACGAGAACACCCTGCCGCCGCTTGCCAGGTTGATGGGTTGATCGTCCGGTCGTGCGATCGTTTGTTGGATTGGCTGTGCCGGCCGGGCAGCAACCATAAGTACAGAGACAGGAGCCGCCGTGCGGGCGTTGCCAACCGATACCCTCGATCCGCCGGGCGCCCCGGCTGAAGCGGCGCAGCAAGCCACTCAGGTGGCCGCGCAGGAAGGTGCGGCCACCGTCTGGCCGCGCCCGCTCGATGCCGGCTGGCAATGCCTGACCACGCGCGCGGGCGAGTGCGCAACGCCTGCCGACTGGCCCGCCGAGGGCTGGCTCGCCGCCTCGGTGCCGGGCACCGTCGCTGCGGCGTGGCGCGCGGCCGGGCGGCTCGATATCGGCCATCCACCGGCGTTCCAGCAGGACGATCACTGGTACCGCGTTCAGATCACAGGGCATGGCACGCAGCGCCTGCGTCTGCACGGCCTCGCGACACTCGCCGAAGTCTGGCTCGACGGTGAAAAGCTGCTCGACTCCGACTCGATGTTCGTCGCGCACGACCTCGACATCGCGTTGGAAGGCCACGCCACGCTCGCGCTGTGCTTCCGCTCGCTCGCGCCGCTGCTGGCCGCGCGGCGCGGCCGCGCGCGCTGGCGCCCGCGCCTCGTGAATCCGCCGACGCTACGCAACGTGCGCACCACGCTGCTCGGCCACATGCCGGGCTGGTGCCCGAGCGTGGAGGCCGTGGGCCCGTGGCGGCCCATCGAATGGCTAGGCGACGCGCCGCACGCATTCGACACGATCGATGTGCACACTTCGCTCGACGGCGACGACGGCATCGTATCGTTCACGCTCACGTTCGTGCGCGAGCAGGCGGCTACGGAAGCGGCGCAACTCTCGTGCTCCGGCGCGCACGCCGCGCTCGCCTGGCGCGACGCGCGCACGCTATGCGGCGAGCTGCGCGTGCCGGGCGTCGAGCGCTGGTGGCCGCACACGCACGGCGCACCCACGCTGCACGCCCTCTCACTGCAACTGGGCGACGAAACCTTCGATCTGGGCCGCGTGGGCTTTCGTACGATCGAAGCAGACCACGGCGACGACGGCAATGGCTTCGCACTGCGTATCAACGGCACGCCGGTGTTCTGCCGCGGCGCCTGCTGGACGAGCGCCGACCTCGTCACGCTCGCCGGCCAGCCCGACGAACTCGCGCGCTGGTTCGCGCTCGCGCGCGACGCGGGCATGAACATGCTGCGCGTGGGCGGCACGATGGTCTACGAATCGGACGTTTTCTACCGCCTTGCCGACGAGCACGGCATCCTCATCTGGCAGGACTTCGCGTTCGCCAACTTCGACTACCCGGGCGACGACGCCTTCCTCGCCTCGGTCACGCGCGAAGCCACGCAGTTTCTCGCGCGCACGCGCCGCCATGTGTCGCTTGCCGTCACGTGCGGCGGCAGCGAGATCGACCAGCAGGCCGCGATGTTCGGCTTGACGCCCGAGCAGCGCGAGCAGCCGCTCTTCACGCAACACTTGCCCGCACTCGTCGCGCGCGAGCGGCCCGACATCCAGTACGTGACGAATTCGCCCTCGGGGGGCACCTGGCCGTTCGGCACGCGCTCGGGCATCACGCATTACTACGGCGTGAGCGCGTATCAGCGGCCCATGACCGACGTGCGCCGCTCCGATGTGCGTTTCGCGGCCGAATGCCTCGCGTTCGCCAACATTCCCGACGACGCCACGCTGCACGACGGCCTCGGCACGATCCACTGTCACGACCCGCGCTGGAAGGCCGCCGTGCCGCGCGACCCCGGCGCCGGCTGGGACTTCGACGACGTGCGCGACCACTACGTGCAGGCCGTATACGGGCACGAGGCCGCACGGCTGCGCTACGAACACCCGCAGCGCTTTCTGGACCTCGCGCGCGCGGTGGTGGCCGAACTGATGACCGAGGTCTATGCCGAATGGCGCCGCGCGGGCTCGCGCTGCGGCGGCGCGCTCGCCTGGCAGTTTCAGGACCTGCGCCCCGGCGCGGGCTGGGGCGTGGTCGATTCGCTGCAGCGCCCGAAGAGCGCATGGCATGCGCTCGCGCAGGCGTTCAAGCCCGTGCACCTCGGCATCACCGATGAAGGCCTGAACGGTCTCGACCTGCACATGGTCAACGAGACGGCGCAGCCGCTCGACGCCACGATCGAGCTGCTGTGCCTGCGCGACGGCGCGGTCAAGGTTGCCGAGGCGAGCCGCGCGATCGAGCTTGCGCCGCGCAGCGCGCGCACCGTGAGCGCCGCCGATTGCCTTGGGCGCTTCTTCGACTTCACGCACGCGTACCGCTTCGGCCCGCGTCCGCACGACGTGACGATCGCCACGCTGCGCGATCGCACGAGCGGCGCGATGCTCGCCGAGGCGTTCCATCTGCCCGAGAAGCGCGCGCTGGAGCGCCACGACCTGGGCATCACGGCGAAGCTCGAAGCCACCCCCGAAGGATGGCAACTCGTGCTGCAAACGCAGCGCTTCGCGCGCTACGTGTACGTGGCCGATGCGCACTACGTCGCGTCGCCGAACTGGTTCCATCTCGTGCCTGGCAGGCCGCGCACGGTTGCGCTCGCGCCGCACGGCGAGACGGCCCGCCGTGCGCCGCCCGAGGGCGAGATTCGTGCGATCAATGCGTCGGCAACGGTCTTTTATCCGTGACGCCAATGCCCACCGGTCGCAGGATCGGACCAAGACAGGACAGGCCATGACCCCACGCAACCTGATCGCACCGCCCGGCGCATTCCGCCTCATGCTGGCGAGTGCCGTCTGCCTCGGCCATGTGCTGCCCGTCTCGATTGGCGCCGCCGCCGTGCATCTGTTCTTCGCGTTGAGCGGCTACTGGATCTACCAGATGTGGTACGCGGAATATGCACAGCTCCCGCGGCCTTACTCAGCGTTCGTGATCTCGCGCGCGTGGCGCCTCTTGCCCGTGTTTTTCGCCACGCTCGCCGTGCTTGCCCTGTGCGTCTGGCCGCTCGGCATTTTCGCGTTTCACCTGCCGGGGCGGTGGACGTCGTCGGCGCTCAACTTCTACGCCTCGCATCTGCTCATCTTCGGCTACGCGCAGCTCGACGCCCCCGAGAACGTGATCCCGACCGTGTGGTCGCTCGACATCGAACTGCAGTTCTATATCGTCGCGCCGATCGTGATCTGGCTGCTCGCGCGCAACACGCGCCGCAACGCCATTCACGCCGCCATCATCGCCGTGGCGCTGGCTGGCTTCGTCGTGCTGTTCGGCGAGTTCGGGCCGTGGCCTGCGCACTCCACACTGCCGCTCTACTTCGGCTTCTTTCTCGCCGGCATGCTGGCCGCCTGCCACGACTGGCGCCCCTCGAAGCAGACAGCCTACGCGAGCCTCGCAGTCGCGGCGCTGTTCTTCTTTGGCTGCGTGGCGCTGCCTCACGCGCGCGAGCTGTTCCTCTGGGGCAGCTTCACCGGGCCGCTCACGCGCTACACGCTGCTCGCGAACTGCGTGCTTTCGCTGCTGCTGATTCCGTATGCGCTCGCCACGGTGCGCGAGCCAGGCTCGCGGCGCGACCGCATGCTCGGCAACATTTCGTACGAGGTGTATATCGTGCACGGCGCGGCGCTCACCGTATTTCTGCAGCACTTCGAGCCGCTTTCGCGGGTCGCCCGGCTGCCGTGGATCGCGCTCATGCTCGCGGTCGTTGCAGTGCTGTCCTGGCTGATCTATCGCTGGGTCGACGAACCGTCCGAACGACTGCGCCGCGCATTCTTCCGCTCGCGCCGCCCACGGGCCGCAACGCTCCCGCCCGGCGCGACGACGCCCATCTGATATTTCCGCCTGGCATCGGCCACGCGCTTTGGCCACGCGCTTTGGCCACGCGCTTTGGCCGCACGTTTGCCGCACTTTTGCGTGGCGGTGAACCACTACACACCGCGCTTTTCACACGCTCGCCACGAGCGCAAACGTCGAATCTAGACGCCCAAAAACACGCGATCTGTGCGCCTGCGCACGGTCGCGCGACGCCGGCCGAACGCTTTGAGCCAGCACGCTGCGGCATGCCCGCGACCCGCAAAACGCAATGCAACAACAACGAAACAGGTTCGGCGCGAGCCGCCCTGGCGAAGCCTGGCACCTGCGTCGCCTCGGCCCCGTGAAGCGCCGCCGCGCGCACGGGCCGTGCCGCCGAACGCCCGAGCCGTGCAAACCCGCATGTACGCTTGCTCTCGCGCTCATGACGTGTCGGATTCGCGCTGCGCGGCGCGCTGCCGCTGTTTGCGTGCAACCAACATTCCGTGCGCCAGCGCACGCTAGTCATGGAACACATCTGAATCAATTTCGATTCGCGGCCGCAGACGCTTCGCGACGCGCGCGAAACGCATGTTTCAGCTTTTGCAGCTCACGCAAAACTTTAAGTGCACGTCGGCCAGGCCCGTCGAATCAAGGCGTTGCGAGCGAGCCACGCTGCCCGGCGCGCTTGGCCAGTCCGCGCGCACTGTACAGATTTGAAACAAAAAGGTGGACTTTTCCAGATCGCGATCCGCGGCCTGCGCTGTTGCGTCGCGCCACTGCTCGTTTTCGGGTCCGCTGGCACGCTCCTCGCTAACAGACCTGCCATACCAGCGCGTAACCGGTGACCACAAACAAGCACCGACGCGTCCGGGGGTATACGGGGCCCACACAACGTACTCATGGCCGCACGCCAGACATCAAGGCACAAGGCACATGGGACGACGTGGCGGGGGAAAAACAGAATGCCGTGTTCGACACGGCTTCGTGCGAGGACCAATCATGCTTACCCTTCAATCCGATTTGCACGGCAATCATTTGCTCGGTGCTCTCCCGTCGCACGAGTGGCAGGCGCTCGCGCCCGATCTCGAACTCGTCAATCTGCGTGCCGAGCAACTGCTCTGCGACTCCGGCCAGCGCATCCACCACGTCTACTTCCCGACCACGGCAGTCATCTCGCTGCTCTCGACGATGGAAGACGGCGGCTCGGTCGAATTGACGGCAGTTGGCCGCGAAGGCATGACCGGCGTGCCGATCCTCACAGGCGGCGAAACCATGCCGAGCCGCGTGCAGGTTCAGCACGGGGGCTTCGCCTATCGCATGAGCGCCCAGGCGCTGCGCCAGCACTTCGCGCGCTCCGACATGCTGCGCCGGCTCATGATGCTCTACATGCACGCGCTCCTCACGCAGATCGCGCAAACGGCTGCGTGCAACCGTCACCATTCGCTTTCCAGCCAGCTGTGCCGCTGGCTCCTGAGCGAAACGGACCGCGTCGCGTCGAACGAACTCGCCGTCACGCAGCAGCGCATTGCCGACATGCTCGGCGTGCGCCGCGAGGGCATCACCGAAGCGGCGGGCAAGCTGCACGCCCAGGGCCTCATCCACCACAATCGCGGCCGCATCCAGGTGCTGGACCGCGAGGGGCTCGAAGCGCGCGCCTGCGAATGCTACCGCCTCGTGCGCAGCGAGTTCGACCGTCTGCTGCCGCGCCTGCGTCAAGCCGAAACCGTCGCCTGAACGCAGCGCAAGCAGGGGATTCGACATGTTTCGCAATACGGCTCGGGCCTTCGACGCGCTCTTCGTGATCGCCGGAGGCCTCCTCGCTCACGGCGCGCGCTACTCGGCCGCCATCGGACTCGAGGACACGCAGCGGCTCCTCGTCGCCTTCAACTGCGCGCTGGTGCTGCTGCTGTTCCCCGTGTTCGGCATCTACGAGACATGGCGCGGCAAGTCGCTGCCGACGATGCTCGCGCGCACCGCCGCCGCCTGGCTCGTGGTCGTGGTGATGGGCCTCATGCTCGTCTTCACGCTGCACCGCGCCGACTCGATCTCGCGCCTGTGGTTCGTCTACGCGACGCTCATTTCCGGCGCGCTGATCCTCGCCACCAAGCTTGCCGCCCATCTGCTGCTGCGCGTGGCCCGCCGCCGTGGCCTGAACTACCGCACTGTCGCGCTCGTGGGCGCACCGGGCTTCACGCGCACGTTGCTCGCGCACCTGGAGCAGCGCGCGCACGCCGGCTTCAAGCCGGTGTTCATGCTCGACACGACCCAGGCCGATCGCGATCTGGCGCTCGCGGCAAACCCGACGAATGCGGCGAACACGAGCATCAGCGGCCTGCCCACGTTCACGGAGATGAACGCGTTCGTGCAGAAAGTGCGCGACGAGCACATCAACGAAGTCTGGCTCGCGTTGCCGCTCTCCGAAGAGCACACGATCTACCGCTTCACGCGCGCGTTCCAGAACGACTTCGTCAACCTGCGCTTCATTCCCGATACGCGCAGCCTCGCGCTCTTCAATCACACGCTCGTGGACGTGCTCGGCCTGCCCACCATCAGCCTGACCGGCATGCCGATCCCGACGCCCCAGATGTGGCCGAAGCTCGTGTTCGACCGCGTGTTCGCGCTCACCGCGCTCGTGCTGATGTTGCCGCTCTTCGCGCTCATCGCCATGGCGATCAAGCTGAATTCGCCGGGGCCCGTGTTCTTCCGGCAAAAACGCAAGGGCATCGACGGCCGCACGTTCGAGATCTACAAGTTCCGTTCGATGACGGTGCACCGCGAAGCCGAAGGCGTGGTCACCCAGGCGAGCCAGCACGACGCGCGCGTGACGAAGGTCGGCGCATTCCTGCGCCGCACGAGCCTCGACGAGTTGCCGCAGTTCGTCAACGTGCTGCTCGGGCAAATGTCGGTGGTGGGACCGCGCCCGCACGCGCTCGAACACGACGACCTCTACAAGGATCTCGTGTACGGCTACATGCACCGCTACCGCATCAAACCCGGCATCACCGGCTGGGCCCAGGTGAACGGCTATCGCGGCGCCACGCGCAAAGTGGAAAAAATGGAAACGCGCGTGAAATTCGACCTGTTCTACATCCACAACTGGTCGTTCTGGTTCGACATCAAAATCGTGCTGATCACCCTCGTGAAGGGCTTCGTCGGCCATAACGCGTATTGAAACGCATACGGGGAAACACGTGAATGAGGTATCGAGCCAGTCAGTAAAACTAACTGTGATTGTGCCAACGTACCGCCGGCCGGCCGATCTCGAACGCTGTCTCGCGGCGCTCGACACGCAGTGGCGCCCCGCCGACGAAGTGGTCGTCGTCGTGCGCGAGGACGACCACGCCACGCACGCGATGCTCGACGCGCGGCCAGCGGGCCCCGGCACACGCAACCTGCGCGTCGCGCACATCGCGCAACCGGGCGTCGTGGCCGCCTACAACCTCGGCATGGAAACGGCGCGCGGCGACATCCTCTGCTTCACCGACGACGACGCCGCGCCGCACCGCGACTGGACCCAGCGCATGGCCGAAGCGTTCGCGCGCGACAGCACGCTCGGCGGCATCGGCGGGCGCGACATCGTGCATCAACTCGGCACGATTCTCACGGGCGCGGCGCCCAACGTCGGGATCGTGAGCTGGTACGGCCGGCCGGTGGGCAATCACCATATCGGCGCGGGTTCGGCGCGCCGCGTGCAGGTGCTCAAAGCGGTCAACATGGCGTTCCGGCGCGCGGCCGTGGAAGGCGTGCGTTTCGACGAGCGGCTGCGCGGCAGCGGCGCGCAGGTGCACTGCGAAATGCTGTTCAGCCTCGACGTCGTGCGGCGCGACTGGAAGCTGATGTACGACCCGACGATCCTCGTCGACCACTTCCCGGCGGCACGCAGCGACGATGATCAGCGGTATGTGTTCAACCGCACAGCGTTCTACAACGCTTCGTTTAATCTGCGATTCATCATGCGCGACCACCTCTCACCGGCAGGTCGCTGGGCTTTTATCTTTTACGCCACGCTGATTGGCACGCGCGCGGACCCGGGGCTTGGCCGCGCGCTTACGCTGGCATTCGGCCGGACCGGGCCGATGGTGGCCATGCAGCAGTGGTGGATTGGCGTACGCGCTCTTTTTGGCGCCTGGCAGCAGGAAAGACGCTGAAAGGGATCGGCGCGCACATGTAACGCGGGGAAAGAGACCATGCAGACAAAAACCATCATCGCGGGGTTGGCAATGTCGTCGCTGTGCGCGTGCAGTTTCACGCCCGGCGGCTTCTTCGACGAAAGCAACCTGCGCGAACCCCCACCGCCGGCACAGCAGACGGCGCCGCCCGTCTACGACGTGCAGCAGATCAACGCGCAATTTTTCGCCCAGCATCCGGACGACGACACGGCGTTGCAGACCTGCCCGCTCACATGTCTCACACCGGACACCCGCGCCGCGTACGTCTATCACATCGGCATCAACGATTCGCTGCAGGTGATCGTGTGGGATCACCCCGAGCTGACCTCGCAAGGCGGGTCGAGCGGGGGCACGCCGCCGCTGCCGGGCCTCTCGGCGGGCGGCGGCGGCGCCGGCGGTTCGGCTGGCGGCGGTGCGGGCGGCGGAGGCACACTCGGCGGCGGTGGCGCGAGCGCCGGGGGCGGTGCAGGCGGCGGCCAGATCGGCGGGCTCGAACTGCGCGTGGCGAGCGACGGCACGATCTTCTTTCCGCGTGTTGGCCGCGTGAGGGTGCTCGGCATGACTGCCGAACAGGTCCAGCAAACGCTCACGAAAGGCTTGAGCAAAACGATCCGCAACCCGCAGCTCGACGTGCGCGTGACGGGCTTTAACAGCAAGCAGATCCAGGTGCTCGGCGACGTGCGCCAGCCCGCGGGCCAGGCGATCACCGACATGCCGCTGTCGATCGTCGACGCGCTCAACCGCGCGGGCGGCGCCAACCAGGACGCCGACCTGCAGAACATCGGCGTCACGCGCGCCGGCGTGCGCCATCAGGTCGACGTCGATTCGCTGGTCTCGACCGGCAATATCAACCAGAACGTGCTGCTCAAGGACGGCGACATCGTCGACGTGCCCGACCGCTCCAACAGCCGCGTGTTCGTGCTCGGCGAAATCTCGCACCCGTCGATCGTGCCGATGAACCGCGGCAAGCTCACGCTCGCCGACGCCATCGCGAACGCCAACAGCATCGACAACCGCACGTCGAACCCGCATGCCATTTACGTGATTCGCGGCATCGATCCGCAGCCGGGCCCGAACCACACCGTGAAGACGAAGCTCGCCACGCCCGAGGTGTATCGCCTCGACATGACCCAGGTCGATTCCATCATGCTGATGACCCGGTTCGAGCTGGAGCCGCGCGATGTGGTGTACGTGCAGATCGCCCAGTCGGCGCGCTTTAACCGCCTGCTCGATCTGATCACGCCGTCGCTGCAGACGATCTTCTTCACGAAAGAACTCGTGAACCCCTGAGTACCGCGATCGAGAGAGATAACAATGAGTACCTATGACATTGAAGACATCTCGCCGGCCCGCGGGGGCGACGAGGACGAGGTGATGCGCGACCTGGTGCGCATGGTGGTCGACCAGATCTGGTGGGTGATCGGCATCGCGGCGGTCGTGCTCGCGGCGGCCGTGTTCTACGCACAGTCCGCCACGCGCATCTACTCCGCCGACGCCATGCTGCAGATCGATCCCTCGCAGCAAGGCTCGGCCACGGCGGCGGCGCTCGGCTCGCTTTCGTCCGCCGGCAGCGGAATGGTTCGCACCGACGCCGAAATCGAGATCATCAAGAGCCGCAGCGTGGTCGAGCCCGTGGTCGAGCAGTTCAAGCTCAACTTCAGCGCCGGCCCGAAGACGATGCCCTACCTCTCGCGCATCTCGCACCTGTTCGCGCGTGCGGGCCGCCCGATGCCGGCCTGGTTCGGCATGCGCTCGTATGCATGGGGCGGCGAGCTGTTCACCGTCGATTCGGTCAACGTGCCCAAGGCGCTCGAAGGGGAGCAGCTCACGCTGCGCGCGCTCGGCAATGGCCGCTTCGAACTCTTCGATCCGGCCGGGCGCAAGCTGCTGGGCGGCGAGGCCGGCACGCCGGCCGAAGGCCACGGCGTGAGCATCAAGGTAACCCAGCTCGTCGCGCGGCCCGACACCGAGTTCTTCGTCTCGCGCGCCAACCAGCTCGACGCGGTGATGGGTCTCGCGGGCGGCCTGAATGTGACCGAGCGTGGCCACGACACCGGCATCGTGCAGCTTTCGTTCATGGGCACGGACCCGAAAGCGATCACCGCGATCACCAACGCCGTCGCGCAGTCGTACCTCGCGCAACGCACGGCGCGCGCGCAGGAAGAAGCGAGCAAGATGCTCGACTTCCTGAACAGCGAGCTGCCGCGGCTGCGCGCCGACCTGCAACGCGCCGAACACGCGCTCTCCGAATACCAGGCGAAGGCCGGGACGTTCCAGCCCACGGCGGAAGCTTCGGTCTATCTGTCGGGCGGGCTCGAATATGAAAGGCAGATCGCGGCGCTGCGTATCGAGCGCGCGCAACTGCTCACGCGCTTCACGAACGACAGCCCCGAGATCCAGCAGATCGACGCGCAGCTTGCCGCCCTTGCCGCCGAGCGCGCACGCTTTGACGAGCACTTCAAGGGGATGCCGGGCACGGAGCGCGAAGCCGTCTCGCTGCAGCGCGATGCGAAGGTCGCCAACGACATCTACGTCGCCCTGCTCAACCGCACCCAGGAGCTGTCGATCCAGAAGGCGGGGACGGTCGGCAACGTGCACATCATCGACGAAGCCCTCACGCCGACCGTGCCGGTCGCGCCGAAGGCCGGCCTCATCATCTCGGCCGGGGCGCTCCTCGGCGTGCTCGCGGGTATCGGCTTCGCGTTCTGCCGTCACATGTTCATCACCGGCATCTCGGACCCCGAAACGATCGAGCGGCGCTTCTCGCTGCCGATCTTCGGCTCGATCCCGCTCTCGGCCGAACAAACGCGCAGCGACCTGCAGCTCGCCAACAGCAAGCTCGCCGCGCTGCCCACGCCCGAGCGCAGCGGCATGATGCGCGCGCTTCCGAGAAGCGTGGCGCGCATCATCCGCCCGGGGTCGGCGCGCAACGGCGCCCGCGTTGGCGAGCGCGGCCACCAGGCGGCGGCCGACATGCTGCCGGTTCCGGCGCCGTATGCGCCCACCCGCGCACTGCTCGCCAAGACGCACCCGTTCGACACCTCGGTCGAAGGCTTGCGCGGCCTGCGCGCGACGCTGCAATTCGGCCTTGTCGATACGCCGAACCGCATCATCGCGTTCACGAGCCCGACGCCCGCCGACGGCAAGAGCTTCCTGTGCGCGAATCTCGCCGCCCTCTTTGCCGAGTCCGGCAAGCGCGTGCTGCTGATCGACGCCGACCTGCGGCGCGGCCGCCTCGCGCAGTATTTCGGCCGCTCGCCCAAGGGCGGCCTGACCGAGCTGCTCACGGGCCAGGTGGACTTCGATATCGCCGCGCGCGCCACGGGCGTTTCGGGGCTGCACTTCATCGCGGCAGGCGCCTATCCGCCGAACCCCTCCGAAATCCTGACGTCGAGCCGCTTCACGGACGTGCTGCACCGCTTCTCCGACGAGTTCGATCTCGTGATCGTCGACACGCCGCCGCTGCTCGCCGTGGCCGACTCCTCGATCGTCGCGAACATCGCCGGCGCGACGGTGCTCGTGATCCGCGCGGGCGCCCACACCGAGCGCGAGATCGGCGCCTCGCTCAAGAAGCTGCAACGCGCCCGCGCACGCGTGGTGGGCGGCGTGCTCAACGCCGTGGAACTCAAGCGCGGGGCGCGCTACGGCCACTACGACTACTCGTACGCCTACACGTACACCACCGATCCGTCCGATACCCATTACGGCCAGCCTTGACGCAAGCCCGCGAAGACCGTGCGCAAACTGGCAGCAGCGCGCATGGCCTTCGCGTTACCCGACGGAGCGTCCCATGTACCGGCAGACTCCCTTCACGCGCGCGACGCGCAGCGTGATGCTCCTGTGCACCTATCTGCTCGTGGCGGCCGCGGCGTTTTGCGGCATGTTCAGCAAGCACGGTTTCGACGACGGCCCGCTGAGCACGTCGCTCACGGCCACGCTCGACGGCACCGCCAGCCGGCCATACGTGTATCGCCAGTTGTTGCCCGCCATCGCGAACGCGAGCGACGCGCTGTTGCCCGGCGCGGTGAAAGCGCACTTCCTCGCGCATCTCGCGAAGGACGCCCCGTCGCATGATCCGCTGCGCGCCACCTTCGTGCGCGCGACGAAAGCCGACGACCCCGCGCTCGCGCTGCGCTACTACATCGTGTACGGCCTCTCGTTCTGCGCGCTGGTGGCCGCGATGCTGATGCTGCGGCTCGTCTGCCTCGATCTCCACGGCGACGAGGTGGCCGCCACGCTCGCGCCCCCCATCTTCGCCATTGCGGTGCCGGCCTCGTACTTCTACGACTTTCCCGAGCTGCTGTTCATGACGCTCGCCGTCTGGCTCGCGTGCCGCGCGAAGTGGCGCTGGCTCGTGCCGCTCGCGATCGTGGCGACGTTCAACAAGGAATCGTTCCCCGTCTTCGCGCTCACGCTCTACCCGTTTTTGCGCCTGCGCGCCTCGCGCCGCGCCGCCGCGGCGTGCGTAAGCGCGTGCGTCGTCGCGGGTGCGCTCGTCAACGTGCTGGTCAAGCTGCGCTATGCGGGCAACGACGGTAGCCCGGCGATCTTCAATCTGTGGTTCAACCTGCAGTTCTTCGCCAACCCGCGCAGCTACTTCCTCTCCGAGTGGACCTATGGGCTGCCGCTGCCGCGCGCGACCAATGTAATCGTGCTCGCGGTGCTCGCGCTGATCGTGCGCGCGGGCTGGGACGCGCTGCCGGATTGCGTGCGCCGCCATGCGCTGCTGGCCGCCGCGTTCAACGTGCCGCTCTTTGTCGTGTTCGGCTTCCTCGACGAAGTGCGCGCGCTCAGCATGCTCGACGTGAGCGCGACGCTGCTGGTGTGCGCAGCCGCTTCGCGTTATCTCGTGCGCGCGAGCGCGCCGCAACGCGCCGCGCCGGCGCGCGCGGCCTTCGCGCACGAAGCGCCTGGCGTGACGGGCGGCGCGCTGGCCAGCGGCCAGGCGGCGGCAAACGGCGTCTGAGCGATGAGGTAGCAATGCAATAGCGGTGCGAGGTGCGAGACGGCGGGTGCAGGTCGCGCTCCGGGGAGACAACAAGAAAGGATGCACGTAATGAAACGAGCCAATCTGTGGATCGTTCTCGCGCTCATGGGCACGGGCGTCGCGCTCGTTTGGGGCGTGACCGCGTCCATGCCGGAGACACTGAACTGGAGCGGCTACGGCTACTCCGACTGGTTGATCACCTACGACGCCGGGTTCGTGCGGCGCGGTCTGGGCGGCTCGCTCCTCGCCCTCGTGCGCGAGAACGCCGACTGGATCAGCGCGATCAACCATCTCGTCTTCGTCAATTACACGCTGCTGTGCGTGCTGCTGTTCGCGCTGTGGCGCGCCTCGCGCTGGCAGAGCACGCCCGCCATCGTGCTCGCGCTCCTGCTGCCCGGCGGGCTCGTGCACATGGCCTTCGGCGACGAATACTTCTTCCGCAAGGAGATGCTGTTCCATATCTCGCTCGCGAGCGACTGCCTCCTTTATCTCTTCATCTGCCGTGCCGCCAAAGATCAGATCCGCTTACGCGCCGCGGGCGTTTTCTTCGCCGTGTTCCTCGCGCAGTGCGTGATGCTGCCGCTGATTCACGAAGCGTTCGTATTCATCTCGTTTCCGGCGTTCTATCTGCTCGCGCGGCGTATCGCGAAGCAGCTCGACGACCGGCGCATCTTTACGCGGCTCACACGGCTCGCGCTCGTCCTCCAGGTCGTCATGCTCGGCGTGTGCCTGATGTGGCGCGGCAACCCGCAGCTCGCGAACGAATTGTGGATGGCGGTCGACCCGGCAGTGCGTGCGTCCCTCTCGCCGGATACGCCAAACGTCCCGTACGGGGCGATGATGGTGCTGACCTGGAGCACGCTCGCCAATCTCGCCATGTCGCTGCACGTCGTCGTGTCGGGCCAGTTCTGGGAGTGGGCGGTTGGCGCCGTCGGCATTGGCGCGGTGCTCGCCTTCATCACGTCGCGGCGCGACGCGCCAGGCGGCGTGTGCTGCCCCGACCTGCTGCGCCGCCATCTCGCGATTCTCTGGTTTCTGGCGCTCTGGTCCACGCCGATCTTCGTGATCGCGATGGACTGGGGTCGCTGGCTCTCGGCGGTCGCGATGTCGTACCTGATGCTGCTCCTCGCCGATGGCCAGGCTTCGATCACCCCGCCCGACACGCGGCGCCTCATTCCCGCGCGCCTGCGCGAGCGGCTCGACCCGGCCATGCAGTACGTATCGCGCGATCTCATCACAGCCTTCGCCTGGCGCAGCAGCCGCCATGGGAAGGCCTTCTTCCTGCTCTCGCTGTTTTACTGCCTGACCTTTCGGCTTCCTGAATGCTGCATGTTGATGGGCTTTAGCCCCTTCTACCGATTCCGGCCGCTGATCGAGCAATTCCTTCACTGATCGCCCCGCACATATCAATCACACAGCGAGGAGCATGCAATGAACAACGAAAAGCGACCGGGCGCCCACGCGAAGCTCGACTACCTCGAAGCGCTGCGCTTCCTGCTCGCCTGCCTCACGATGGCCTGGCACTACTATTATTTCGGGCCGCTGCTCGGCGTGATCGGCGCCGCGCCCGTCAATTTCCCGGCGCTGCGCTACTGTTCGTTCGGCGTGGATATCTTCTTCGTCATCAGCGGGTTCAACATCATCGCGTCGGCGCTCACCCGCAGTCCCGGCGATTTCATGACGAACCGGCTCGTGCGGCTCGGGCCGTGCCTGCTCGTGTGCGCCACGATCACCTTCATGGCCGAGTTCGCCGCCGGTTACGCGCCGTCCACGCTCAGCCTGCTCAGCTCCGTTCTCGTGCTGCCGCTGCCCCTTGTGAGCGGCATCGACTGGTCGTACTGGTCGCTCGGCACGCTCGTGACCTTTTACGTGATCGTGTTCGCGGTCATGCGCTTCGCGGACATCGGCAAACATACGGCGACGCTCGCGCTGCTGCTCACGCTCTACAGCGCCGCGACGCTCGTGCCGGGCTTTCCGTTCAAGGCGAGACCCGGCACACCCTATCCGTTCGAACAGTACGCGCCCTTCTTCGCGCTCGGCATCCTGCTCTACCTGCTGATCCTCAAAAAGCGCCGCTCGCCCGGCATTTTCGTCGCGCTCGCCTTGACATTCGCGATCGTCGCCATGCGGCTATGGATGGAGTCCGCGCGCATTTCGGAGCTGCTCACGCACACGAGCCCCGGCCCCCTGAGCGGCCCCTTCATGGCGCTGGCCGCGCTCGCGATCTTCGTGATCTTTACGCGCAAGGCCGTGCATCCGCGCGTCAAGCAGTGCTATGCGCTCCTTGGCAGGACAAGCTATCCGCTTTATCTGATCCATCAGAATCTCGGCTACATGATGATCAAGTTCGCCGACAAGCGGCTGCATATCGGTTTCGACGTGCGCATGTATGTGATGGCCTGCATGGTCGTGCTCTCGATTGCGATTGCCGCGCTGCTCGAGCCGCGTCTTTCGGTTCACTATCGCCGCTTCCTCGAGCACGTGAGGCACGCCCTGCGCCCGGCCCGCGCGGGCGCCGCGAAGGCCACGCTCGGCGACGCCGAATAGCGCCTTCCATGCCCATTTCGTGCGCCTTGCGCCCGCCGCCGCGCCGCATGGTGCGCTGCCGTACAGAGCCACGGGGCGCGCGCTCGTAGCATCACCGCTGACGACGCCGGGTTGCTCCGGCAAGACGCCACCGCCGCGCGAGAGGCAGCCCATGCCCGGCGGCCAGTCGGTACTGGCCGCCTCTCGCGCGTGCGTAATGCATGCGCTCGTCGTCCTTTTGTCGTCCCTTTCGCCGCCGATCCTCCCCGGCATCCGGAACCTCACTCGGCCTATGCAGACATGGATACGCTATTCACGACCAAACCGCTTGCCAGTGGCCGGCGCGACTACGCCGCCATCCTGATACCGCTTGCCATCTGGCTGGTCGCCGTCCTCCTCGTCAATCCCACCGGCGATATCCCGCTCAACGACGACTGGTCGTACTCGATCCCGGTACGTACGCTGCTCGAAACCGGCCAGTTCACGCCGGGCGGCTACACGTCGATGACGCTCATCGGGCAGACCTACTGGGGCGCGCTCTTTTGCCTGCCGTTCGGCTTTTCGCATACGGCGCTGCGCGTCTCGTCACTCGCGGCGGCGGCCATCGCGCTCGTCGCGCTGGCGCTGCTCCTGCAGGACGCTAGGTGCGACCGCCGCAAGACCATCGTCGCGACCCTGGTGCTGGGCCTGAACCCGATCTGGCTCGTGCTTTCCGTGTCGTTCATGACCGATATCGAGTTCGCCGCGTACTCGATCGTGGCGACGGCGTTCTTCTGCCGCTACCTGCGCTCGCGCAACGGGCTCACGCTGCTCGCGGCCCTTGCGTTCGCGCTCGCCGCCGTATCGGTGCGCCAGCTAGGGCTCAATCTGGCGATGGCGATGTTCGCCGCGCTGGTGTTCGAGTCGCGCAAGGACAAGCGGGCCATCGTGGCGAGCGCGCTTGGGATCGTCGCGAGCGTCGCGCTGCTCGTCGGTCTCGTGCTCTGGCTGAAGGCGCGCCACGTGCTGCCGGTCGAGGCGAGCGACCCGACCGATTCGTTCGCCCGCAATTTCGCTTCGGCTCGCATACTCGGGATCAAGGTCGAGCAATTCACGCGCGGCATGCTCGTGCATCTGGGCTGGTTCCTCTGCCCGGTGCTGCTGTGGCGCGCGCCCACGATGATCGCGCGCTACCGCGGCCTGCGCCACGGCCGCGCGATACTCATCGCCGCCGCCGTGACCGGCCTGGTCTGGTTCGTGCTGATGGCCGCCGTTCGCCCGATGCCGCTCGATTGGGTCACGATCAACGAGAACGGCCTTGGCCCCGTGCGTCTGCACAATGCGCCCGGCACCCTGCCCGGCCCCGAGCCGCTGCCCAAGGCGTTCTGGCTCCTCATCACGCTGATCGCCGTTGGCGGCGCCACGCTCTTGCTGCTCGAGCTTGGACTGATCGCCGGAAAGCTCGTCGGCGCGTGGCGCAAGCGCCAGTTCGACACGCCGATGACCGTGCGCGCGTTCCTGCTGTTCAACGCGGCGATCTATCTCGCGCCGCTTGTCCTCGCCGGCTATTTCGACCGCTATCTGCTCGGGCCGACCTTCGCGCTGCTCGCGCTCCTCACCATCGAATGGCAATCGGACCCGAGCGAGGCACGCAAACCCGCGCGCGGGTTCGCCGCTGCGGCCGCGTTCGTGCTGGTGCTGACGAGCGCCTACGCGGTGGCCGGCACGCATGACTATATGAGCTGGAACCGCGCCCGCTGGGCGCTGCTCGACACGTTGCGCAGCCAGGGCGTGAAGCCCGCGCAGATCGACGGCGGCGAGGAATTCAACGGGACGTATACGTACGATCCCAAGTACGTCGACACGCCCGCGAAGAGCTTCTGGTGGGTGATCGACGACGAATACATCGTGCAGTTCGGCGACGAGCCGGGTTACCACACCATCGCGAGCATCGACGTGGACGGCTGGCTGCCCAACTTCCGCACGAAACTGCTAACGCTGCAGCGCAACGACCACTGAGCGCGCCACACCAGCCAGCACATACTCGAACTACGGGGGAAGTCATGGCGAACACACTTGCTGTCCGGCAAAACCTGCGCCTGCGCATCGACTCGACGTGGTACGTTGCGCTCGCCTGGGTGGCCTTCGCGATCGTTGTCAATCCCGTCGGCAACTTCCCGCTCAACGACGACTGGTCTTACGGCATCGCGGTCCAGCGGCTGTTGCAGACGGGGCAGTTTCATCCGACCGGCTGGACCTCGATGCCGCTCATCACGCAGGTGTTGTGGGGCTCGCTCTTTTGCGTGCCCTTCGGCTTTTCTTACACGACACTGCGGATCTCGACGCTGGTGGCCGGCTTCATCGGCATCGTGCTGCTAGAGCGCCTCGTTCGCTCGCACGGATGTGACGCGCGCAGCTCCGCGCTCACGGCGGCGGTGCTCGCGTTCAACCCGCTCTACTTCAATCTCGCCAACACGTTCATGGCCGACGTGCCGTTCACGGCAGCCGTGCTGGCCTCCGTATGGCTCTTTTGCCGCTATCTGAACACACGCCGGGGGGTCTGGCTGGCCGCGACGCTCGCAGCGGTCGTGGCAAGTCTGCTGATCCGCCAGTTGGCCCTGTGCCTGCCGGTTGCGATGACGATTACGCTCGCCGCCGAGCGCCGCTGCGTGCAGCGCAAGCGTTCCGCCGCGCCGTTGTGGATCGCCGCCGGGTCGATCGTCGCGTGCGCGGCGATACTGCGCCTCTTCGCGCTCTGGCTGGAAGCGCGCGGCGCGCTGCCCGCCACCTACCACGCGAAAGAGATGGCTGCGCTGCAAAACCTGCTTGCGCCGCACGGCTTGTTCACGAGCATCGCGCGCGGCGTCTTCAATGCGCTCACTTATCTGGGCTGGTTCCTCGCTCCCCTGCTGGTCTGGCGCGCGCCCGCGGTGTACCGGCGGCACGCCGGCAGCCGCGCAGGCCGCACGCTGCTCGCGGCGCTCGTGCTTGCAGCCGTTGGCGGCACGGCCGTCCTGCTCGCGACCCATCACCCCATGCCGCTTGGCTGGAACATCATCCAGCCCACCGGAGTCGGCCCGCATACGATGCGCGAAACGCTCGTGCTGCCGCCTTCGGCGTTCCCGCGCGCGCCGCTCGTGTTCTGGCAGGTCGTCACCGCGATCACGTTGTTCGGCGCGGTCATGCTCGCGTACGAGCTCGTGTGGATCACGCGCAATATCGTGCGCCGTGTGATGCGCCGCGAAGGCAGCGCCTTGCTGTCCGTGCAGGTGTTCCTTCTGGCGGCGGTCGCGGCCTATTGCGCGCCCCTCATCATCGGCGGCTTTTTCGACCGCTATCTGCTCACCCCGCTCGCGCTGCTCGCCGCACTGATCGCCATCGAAGACCAGCAGGAAGCCCAAGCCGCCCAACCGCTCGACGCGGGCGAGCGGCTTCGCGCGCGCGCCGGCGGCGGCGCGGCGCGGCGACGCGTGGACGTCATCGCGTGGGCGCTCCTGCTCGTCACTGGCGTATTCGCCGTGAGCGCCACGCACGACTATCTCGCGTGGAACCGCGCGCGCTGGCAACTGGTCGACGAACTGATGGCGCACGGCGTTCCGATCGGTGAAATCGACGGCGGCCTCGAAGTGAACGGGCTGTACGCCTACGATCCGGCGTACGTGGAAAAGCCCGGCAAGAGCTGGTACTGGGTGAATGACGACCGCTATGTCGTGACGTTCGCGCCGCTGCCGGGTTATCACGAAGTCGGCAGCGCGGAAGTGGGCGGCTGGATACCGAACTACCGCACGCGCGTTCTGGCGATGGAGCGCGACGGCGGCGCGCCGCGCTGATCAGGCGCTAGTTGCGGGACTGGCGGCGACGGCTGGGGAGTCCCGCTGGTAACTACCGCTGGTAACTACCGCGGGCAAGTACCGCTGGCAATTGCCGCTCTCAACTACGGCCGGCAACTATGGCTGGAAACTAAGCCTGGAAACTACGGCTGGCAACCAAAGCCAACAACTGTGGCCAGCAACTGCGGCCAGCAACTACGGCTGGCTCGCAATCGAAGGCGCCGCGCTGGCTGCGCGGCGCGCGTCCGCTTCGGGCGCAACTGCGCGCACGACCGCGGGCGCCGTGCGGCGCGCGTTCTCCATATACGCCGCAATCCCCTCGCACAGCAGGAGCGCTGCGCTCACATTGACCATGCTGAGCGCGCGCACTTCGTCGCCCCAGCCAAAGAGCAGATAGAGCGGCACGTTGATCGCGCAAGCGATCAACGCGTGCTGGCGCACCGCGTGCGGCAGCCGCTTCCAGCCGGTACGCACGATCGTAAAGAGTACGAACAGAATGACGACGTTAAAGCCCTTCGGCAACGGGATGCCGTAGGTCCAGTCGGTCAGCAGGTAGTTACGCGGATCGGCGAAAAAGCGCAGGTTGGTCATCAGGTTGAACTGCGCGAGGTCGCCGGGGTTGCCCGCATAGCGCAGTTTCATGATCGCGTTGACGGCGCCGGCCGCGAGCACGCAGGCGCCCACCACGGCGAGCGCGTGCCGGATCGTGAAGCGCTCGCGCAGAAACGGGTAGAGGCACACCGCGAAAAACAGGAACGATTCCTTGTTGAGCGTGGCGAGCGGCGTGAGCAGGATGAGCCAGAGACCCTTGCCGCGCGCGGCGAGCCAGACCGCGAGCGCCATGAAAAAGAGTTCGGGAAAGTCCCAGAAGTTGCCTGCGGGCATGGCGAGCGCGAAGGCGAGCGGCGCGAGCGTGGCCGCCGCCACGTGGCCGGTCAGTTCGACGCACACGGCGCGCAGCATCAGCATGCCCGCCAGCAGCGCCGCGAAGTTCATGAAATAGACGAGGTAGTAGCGCAGCACATAGGCGGGCTTGCTCGCGTCGGTGGCACGCGCGAACGTATTGGCAAGCCAGTTGTGCTTCGGATACTCCTGCTGCAGATGCCCGACCACGCGATCGGCGACGTCGGCCGGAATCGCCTTTTCGGCGAGGTTCGCGGCGTAAGGAATCAGCTGACGATACACATAGGGGCGGTCGGCGGTGGCGTCGAGCATACGCACCATCGAATCGTGTACGGAATCGTCGCGCAACGCGTACTTCGCGAAGAATCCGCAGTACGACGCCGCGGCAACCAGCACGTACACGCACAGCATCACGACGCCACGCGTGAACGCGCCGGCTTGCGCACCCGATTTTTCTGACTGCGTTGTATTCGTCATTGTCGACTCCCTGGCGCCGCGCGGACGGGCGCACTCCACGGTTTCCCACATCGTCCGACGATACTCGCGCGAAGCCCTCCGCCACCGTTCGACGGGCAACATTGCAGCCCGGCGCGAACGTGTCTGCGTGGCACCTCCAAGGCACCTTCGCGGCTATTGCGCGATGCCGCACAGACGCACCGCGCGCCCGGCCTCACCCTCGGGTTTCACAACGAGGCCTCATGGCGAGGCTTCGCAACGGGGTTTCACAACGGCGCTTCGACGCTTCAGACCACCCACCGTCAAAACCAAAAAAGTGGGGCCATCGCGCGCGCATGCCGCGCGGCGCGCAACGGCCCACAGCAATGAGGACGCGATGAACATATTGATGACGATCCACCACCGACTCGACACCAACGCCGGTGCACCGGGGGTCACGGTCAAACTCGCGAGTGCGCTGCGCGCGCGCGGCCACAACGTCGAGCTGATGTCCTACGACGACATGCCCGCGCTGCCGTCGATCGGCATCAATCTGCTCTTTCCGTGGTTCGTCCTTGCGCGCGTCGCGCGCCGTCCCGACTACGACGTGCTCGACCTTTCCGCCGGCGACGGCTGGGTCATCAACCTGCTGCGCCGCGCTTTCGGCTGGCGGGCACGGCAGCTCTCGGCCACGCGCAGCCACGGCATGGAGCCGATGGTGCACGAAGCGCTGATCGATGCGCGCCGTCACGGCCATCTCACGACCAACTGGAAATACCCGATTTACTGGGGCGGCCTGCGTATCTGGGAATGCACGAAATCGTTCGTGTGGGCCGATCTCGCACTCGTGCTCAACGACGCCGAGCGCAGCTACGCCATGCGGGAACTGGGCATGCCGGCGCAGCGCGTGGCGGTGATCGACAATGGCATCGACGAGCATTTCGCCGAGGCCGCCAATACGTCGCTGCAACGCGACGAAGACGCCGTCGTGCGTCCGCACCGCATCGCCTTCATGGGGCGCGCGAACTACTGGAAAGGCATGGACACGCTGGTCGCGGCGGCCTCGACGCTGCTCGCGCGCCATCCCGAAGCGACGATCAAGGTGCTCGGCGCCGGCGAGCCGGAAGCGGTCACGCGCGCGCGCTTCGACGCCGCCGTGCAAGCCCAGGTGATCGTCGTGCCGCGCTACGACAACGCGCGCCTGAAGGAAGTGCTCGCCGACTGCCAGTTGCTCGCCTACCCTTCGCGCTTCGACGGCTTTCCGCTTTCGCCGCTCGAAGCGATGGCCTGCGGGCTCGTGCCGGTTGCGACCGATATCGGCGCGCTGCGCACGTATATCCGCGATGGCGTGAACGGCGTGCTCGTGCAGCCGGGCAACCCTCAGGCGCTGAGCGACGCGCTGGAATCACTGATCGACGATCCGGCGCGCTGGCGCACGCTGCGACGCGGTGCGCTCGAAACCGCGCCGAATTATTCGTGGAACGAACTGGCGCGCCGCTTCGAGGCGCTCTATGCCGCGAAGTTCCAGCACAATCCTGGTATCGCCGCCGCGTAGTTTCCAGCGTAGTTTCGCTGTGTGCTTCATCCGCCGCGCTCGCGCCATGAGGCGCGAACGCGGCAAGCACAGCAACACGCGCCGCTATGCTTTGCGGGCGCGGGCGCGCGCGGCACAACCGGCAATCGCGCTCGTCATGCGGTTGAGGTAGGTATCGACGGAAAAGCGCTGTGCGGCGTCGTCGCGCGCGCGGCATGCAACGTCGCGCGCAAGGTCGGGGGCGCGGCGCACGGTTTCGATCGCCTCGGCCAGCGCCGCCGGATTGCCCGGCTCGACGAGCCAGCCGTTGCACCCGTGGTTGACGATCTCGGGCACGCCGCCCGCCGCCGATGCGATCACCGGGCGGCCCGCCGCCATGCCTTCGACGATCACGCGGCCAAACGGCTCCGGCTCCGTCGACGTATGCAGGACCACGTCCACGGCTTTCATCCATGCGGGCATGTCGTCGCGAAACCCCGCAAAGATCAGACGATCGCTTACGCCCAGCCGCGCGGCCTGTTCGTGCAGCGCCTTTTCGTAGGCCTCTTCGCCGAACATCGCCGAGCCGACGAGCACGAGATGGAGGTCCGGCATGCGCGCGAGTGCTTCGAGCGCGATGTGTTGCCCCTTCCACGAAGCGAGGCGTCCGAACAGCCCGGCGAGGTACACGTTCTCCGGCAGCCCGAACTGGCGGCGCAGCGTGGCCATGTCAGACGTATCGGCGCGGCTGAACGCTTCGAGATCGATCCCGTTGTGGACCACGGGCACGTCTTCCGGCGCGCAGTGCGCGAGCGTGATCAGCGACTCGGCCGACGCGCGCGAGTTCGCGACCACATGATCGACCGCGTAGCGCGTGAGCCAGCGCACGACGAGCCGTTGCAGCGGGCCGAAGTGCTCGCTCGACATGACATCGTGCAAATACCAGACGATCCGCTTGCGATGCAGCGGCTTGCCGAGCGCGCCGAACACGAGCGCCTTCTGGGTATTGAGGAAGAGGACGTCGAACGATTTCGCGTGCTGCGCGATGGTGCGCACCTGGCGCACGATGCCTGGCAGCGCGGCGAGCCACGACAAACGCAGCGAGTCCTTGCGAATGCCAGACACGCTCGCCTCGCACGCGAGGCTTACCGGCACGCCGAGCGATTCGAGCCGTGCGCGAAAAGGTCCATCCGAAAGCAGCAGCACTTCGCGGCGCGCGCCCCATGTGGCCGCGAGCGGCATGAGCGAGAACTCCGCGCCGCCCAGTTGCCCGCTCTGATCGACGAACAACACGCTGGGCGCGTTGGTGCGCACGGACGGCGGCAGCTCATCTGAGGAAACCACAACGGGTGCGAGAGTATGCATGGCGGCAGATCCACTCGGTTGATCGATGCCTCGAAGCGAGGCTGCGTTACCGGGTATGTCCGGCCACATTATTCACGCGGCTCGCGCGAAGCAGTGTGGGCGCCCGCACTTACGAACGACGAAGGCGGCTCTACGCTACGCATGAATGCTGGTTTATGGACTTGCGCACGGCCAGAAAGCACGAGGCAATACCAGGAACGACCAGGCATCACCAGAAACCACCACGAATCAACGGGAAGCTCCGGAGGAGAGTCGCTGTCATGAAAGTGGCCATCGTGCATGACTGGCTCGTCGTTTCTGGCGGAGCCGAAAAAGTGCTGCAACAGATCATCGAGTGCTTCCCCGACGCGGACCTGTTCAGCCTCGTGGACTTTCTCGAAGACCGTTCGGTCGTGCGCGGCAAGACCGTGCAGACGTCGTTCATCCAGCATCTGCCGTTCGCGCGGCGCCGCTATCGAGGCTACCTGCCGCTCATGCCGCTCGCCGTCGAGCAATTCGATCTCGCCAGCTACGATCTGGTCATCACGAGTTCATATGCCGTCGCCAAGGGCGTGCTGGTCGGCCCCGACCAGACGCACGTGAGCTACGTGCACTCGCCCATTCGCTACGCGTGGGACCTCCAGCATCAGTATTTGCGCGAATCGCACCTCACGCGCGGCATGCGCTCCTGGGCCGCGCGCGCGCTGCTGCACTATTTGCGCAACTGGGACTCGCGCTCGGCCAACAGCGTGGACCAGTTGCTGTGCAACTCGCACTTCGTCGCGCGTCGCATCATGAAGACCTATCGGCGCGATGCGTGCGTCGTGGCGCCGCCTGTCGACGTGCAAGGGTTCGAACTGCGCGCCGAAAAGGAAGACTTCTATCTGTGCGCTTCGCGCATGGTGCCGTACAAGCGCATCGATATGATCGTCGAGGCCTTTGCGGCCATGCCGGAGCGCAAGCTCGTCGTGATCGGCGACGGCCCGCAGATGGCGGAAGTGCGCGCGAAGGCCTCGCCCAACGTGAGCATTCTCGGCTATCAACCGTTCGAAGTCCTCAGGGACCACATGCAGCGCGCGAAGGCGTTCGTGTTCGCCGCCGAGGAAGATTTCGGCATCGCCATTCTCGAAGCCCAGGCGTGCGGTACGCCCGTGATCTGCTACGGCAAGGGCGGCGTGCTCGAAACCGTCATCCCGCTTGGCGAGCCGGAGCCGACCGGCATCTATTTTCCCGAGCAGACCGCGCAGTCGCTGAGCACGGCGGTCATGGCGTTCGACCGCAGTATCGACAGCTTTACGCCGCAAGCCTGCCGCAAGAACGCGGAGCGTTTTTCGCCCGCGGTGTTCCGCCGCTCGTTCATGGTGGAGGTGATGCGAACCATCGCCGCACAAAGCGCGATGCGCGACACGCTGCACACCGAAGACGACCTGCGTCTGAGCGTGCGGTAGCGCACGCAGCCCGATCTGTCTGGCGCGCCCGCGCGGTGCGCGCCAGCCTTCGCCAACGCCCTCCCGCCTTTCTGCACGGCACCGACGTCGCGCCGTGCCTTGCCATTCCTTCTTGCTTCGCATCACTAAGCATCTTCCGGCCCCATTCGAGTGCATACCATTCAGTTAGCTAACGGATCGCCGGAAAATCGCAGGCAATTGTAATGCCAACGTCAGTTGGGGTAAGTGCGGAGGGGCACGCATGCCAATTGATTCGCCACGAATAATAGCCAGCAGAAAAACCTACTTCTCGCTGGTAAAACTTTCATGTTCAAAGATACGACACAGGCAACCCCGCCCATCCTGGCGCCGGGCATGCTCGCGAATGCGGACGCGTACGGCGAAACTCTCGGGCAAACGCACGTGCGACAGGAAACAGCGAGCGTTCTGTTCGTCGATCAGAGCGGCCAACTGGGCGGCGCGGAGTTCTCGCTCATGCCGCTCGCGGCCACGTGGGGCGCGCGCCGCGAAGTGCTGCTGCTCTCCGACGGCCCCTTTCGCACGCGGCTCGAATCGCTCGGCGTGCCGGTGAGCCTCGCGTGCGAGGCCAGCGTGTCGGACATCCGCAAGGACACGCTGCGCCTGTCATGGCTTGGCGCGCTGCCGGGCATCCTGCGCCAGGTGCGAGCCATCGCGCGCCACGCGCAAGGCTATGACATTCTCTTTCTCAACACGCAGAAGGCGCTCGTGCTCGGCGCGCTCGGCAAGCCGCTGCATCGCAAGCGCATTGTCTGGCACTTGCACGACATCATGTCGAGCGAGCACTTCGGCCCGCTGCAGCGCCTCATCGTGCGCTGGCTCACGCGCTACGCGGTCGATCACGTGATCGCGAACTCGCGCGCATCGGCCGATTCGCTGATCGCGCTCGCGCACTGCGCGACCGAAAACGTGCCGGTCGTGCATAACGGCGTGGACCTGGAAGAGTTCCGCTGCAAGGACGCACCAGACATGGCCGCCCTGCGCCGTCAGTTCGGACTGCCTGAGAATGTGTATCTCGCCGGGCTGTTCGGCCGCCTCGCGCCGTGGAAAGGCCAGCACATTGCACTCGAAGCGCTCGCGCGCATACCGGACCTGTCTCTCGTGCTGGTCGGCTCCGCCCTCTTCGGCGAACAGGAATACGTGAAATCGCTGCATAGCCAGGCCGCGCGCCTGGGCGTGCAGGACCGGCTGATCTTCGCCGGATTCCGCGACGACATGCCCGCGTGGATGAAAGCCGTGGACGTGATCCTGCACACGTCGACGGAGCCGGAGCCGTTTGGCCGCGTGATCATCGAGGGCATGGCGGCGGGCCGGCCCGTGATCGCGGCGGCGGCCGGCGGCGTGACCGAAATCGTCCGGCACCGGACCAATGGCTGGCTGGTGCCGCCACGCGACGTCACCGCGCTCACGGATGCGATCGCCATCCTGCGCGCCGCCCCCGAACTGGCGCAGCGGCTGGCCAGCCAGGCGTTGGACGACGTTGCACAGCGCTTTTCCGTGGAAGCCTATCTCGACCAGATGAAGCGGATGATCGCAAACCTCGGTGATTGAACGCGCAAGCCACCGAAGAAAGGGTACGAAGCTCGCGATGCGCACACGCGCGAACACGCGTTGTGTGCCTCTTCTAACGGTTGGCGGATAACGACGTGCCTAAGATGGGATCATTTTCACTCTCTCCCACCGTGCGCACATCATGAGCGTCGCCAAGCTCAGTTCCTGGGGCCACTACCCGTATGCGCCGCAGACAGGCCCCGCGCCTGGCTGGCGCGAAGGCGTGCAGGGCGCGCT
Source organism: Paraburkholderia acidiphila (assembly GCF_009789655.1). Taxonomy (GTDB): domain Bacteria; phylum Pseudomonadota; class Gammaproteobacteria; order Burkholderiales; family Burkholderiaceae; genus Paraburkholderia; species Paraburkholderia acidiphila. The sequence continues at coordinate 646,569 of NZ_CP046909.1, read as the reverse complement.
GCGCGACACGGGCACCCGTTTCGGCACGACGCTGCCGTTCGGCAACGGCCGCAGCTACGGCGACAGCTGCCTCGCGGCGACCGATCACGTGGTCGCGCTGCGCGGCCTCGACCGCTTCATTGCGGCGGACTGGCAAAGCGGCGTCCTGCGCGCCGAAGCCGGGGTGACGCTTGGCGAAGTGCTGGCGCTTTCGGTGCCGCGCGGCTGGATGCTGCCGGTCACGCCCGGCACGCAATTCGTGACGCTGGGCGGTGCGGTGGCCAACGACGTGCACGGCAAGAACCACCACGTGCGCGGCACGTTCGGCCGGCACGTGCGCCGCTTTTCGCTGCTGCGCTCGGACCGCGAGCCGCTCGCGTGCGCGCCCGACGAGAACACCGATCTGTACTGCGCAACGATCGGGGGCCTCGGGCTCACGGGCATTGTCGAGTGGGTCGAGCTGCAGTTGATGCCGGTCACCTCCAGCCGTCTCGCGACCGAGACGGTGCCTTTCGGCAATCTCGACGAATTCCTCGCGTTGTCGCACGAACTCGACACCCAGCACGAGTACGGCGTGGCATGGATCGATTGCCTCGGGCGCGGCGCGTCGCTTGGCCGGGGCATTTATGTCTGCGCCGATCACGCCACGGACCAGTGCTTCGAGATGCCGAAGCCGCGCGAGCGGCGCGTGCCGTTCGCGCCGCCGTGGTCGCCCGTGAACCGCTACACGCTCAAGCTCTTCAATACGCTCTACTACCGGCGCGAGGCCGCGAAGGCCGGGGGCGCCGTCGTCGACTACGCGAGCTACTTCTACCCGCTCGACAGCATCCAGAACTGGAATCGCCTCTATGGGCGGCGCGGCTTCCAGCAGTATCAGCTCGTCGTGCCGGACGCGAGCGCGCGCGACGCGCTGCATGCGTTCCTCGACACCATCGCCTCCTCGAACGCCGGCTCGTTTCTCGCGGTGCTCAAGCGCTGCGGCCCGCTCGTCTCGCCGGGCCTGTTGTCGTTCCCGATGCAGGGCATTTCCCTCGCACTCGATTTCCCCCAGCACGACAGCCGCAACGCCGCCCTGTTCGCGCGGCTCGACGCGATCGTGCGCGAAGCGGGCGGCCGTCAGTATCCGGCCAAGGACGCCCATATGAGCGGCGCGGATTTTCGCGCCGCCTACCCAGCATGGCAAACACTCGAACAACTGCGCGACCCCGCCTTGATGTCGCGCTTCTGGCAACGGACAACCCGGTAATGGACAAAAACATCCTGATCGTCGGCGGCTCGTCCGCCATCGCAGTGGCCTGCGCACGCGAATGGGTCAAGCGCGGTGCGAACTTCATGCTGGCCGGCCGGCATCCGACGCGGCTCGACGCCGTCGCGCAGGACTTGCGCGTGCGCGGCGCGGGCCGGGTCGGCACGTTCGTGCTCGACGTCAACGACTTCGAGCAGCATCGCGCGATGCTCGACGCGGCCGTGACCGAACTTGGCCGCATCGACATCGTCCTGCTCGCGCACGGCACGCTCTCCGACCAGTCCGAATGCGAGCGCGACCCGCAGGCGGCGGTGCGCGAAATCACCGTCAACGCGCTTTCCACGATCGCGCTCCTCACGCTGCTCGCCGGCGTGTTCGAAGCGCAGAAAAGCGGCTCGATCGCCGTGATCTCGTCGGTGGCGGGCGACCGCGGACGGCCCTCGAACTATGTCTACGGCACCGCCAAGGCGGCCGTGACGACCTTCTGCGAGGGGCTGCGCGCGCGCCTGTTCAAGTCGAACGTCAAGGTGCTGACGATCAAGCCGGGCTTCGTGAATACGCCGATGACGGCAGGCCTCGCCCTGCCTGGACCGCTCGTTGCCTCCCCCGAGCGCGTGGCGGCCGATATCGTGCGCGCCGTGGAGCGCGGCAAGGATTCGATCTACACACCGTGGTTCTGGGCCGAAATCATGCTCGTGATCCGCTCGCTGCCCGGCTTCGTGTTCAAGAGGATCTCGCTATGAGCAGCCCGGCCGCCGGCATGACGCTCACGCGCACGAGGCTGGTGTTCTGGTACTCGGTGTTCGCAGCCATCTCGATCGGCGCGAATCTCGGCAGCCAGAGCCTGGCGTTTCATCTGTATCAGGGCACGTATGCGGTGCCCATTTCGGTGTGCGTCGGCACCGCGGTCGGCCTCGTCGTGAAGTATCTGCTCGACAAGGCATGGATCTTTCGCTACGAGCACCGCAGCGTCGCGCACGGCGTGCGCACGTTCGCGCTTTACGTCGCGATGGGGCTCGGCACGACACTCGTTTTCTGGATCGTGGAGTTCGGCGCAGACGCGCTCTTTCACGGCGAAGCCGCGCGTCTCACAGGCGGCGCGCTCGGGCTGGTGATCGGCTATGTCACGAAATATCACCTCGACAAGCGCTTCGTGTTTGCCTGAACGCGTGCCTGACCGCGTGCCTGACTGCGCGGCTGGGCTTTTCAGCGCGCGCCGGGTAGCGCCCGGCGGTGGTGCGTTGCCGCACAGAGCCGCGGCGGCGCGCTCGCTACGATGGATTCACCCTCCGGAGCGCGGGCGCGAGGCGTTTGCGCCGCCCTCCGCCCAATGCAGCAGCTGCCGGCGCCCCGACCGATTTCGCGCCGGCACGGAGAAACCACATGGCCACACCCGCAGCTAACTCCGTTCCGCTTTGCGTGGATCTGGACGGTACGCTCACGCGCACCGACTTGCTGTTCGAAGCCTTCTTCGTCCTGTTCAAGCAAAACCCGCTTTCCATCTTCCTGTGCATCGCGTGGGCGCTGCGCGGGCGCGCTTATCTGAAAGAGCAGATCGCTCAGCGCGTGAACATCGACGTGGGCGTGCTGCCCTACAACACCGAACTGCTCGCGTGGCTGCGCAGCGAGCGCTCGGGCGGACGCGACCTGTATCTGTGCACGGCCACCAACCAGCGCCTCGCTTCGCAGATCGCCGCGCACGTAGGCCTCTTCACGGGCGTGCTCGCGAGCACGGCCAGCAACAACCTGCTCGGCAAGAACAAGGCACAGGCGCTCGTCGAGCAGTTCGGCGACCATGGCTTCGACTATTGCGGCGACGCGCGGGCCGACGTGCCCGTCTGGCAAAAGGCGCGGCAAGCGATCGTGGTGGGCGACAAGCACATTGCCGCCGTGGCGCGCAAGGCGAACGCCACCACCATCTTTTTCGAAGAGAAACGCCGGCTCATTCCGCTCGTGCTCAAGGAAATGCGCGTGCATCAGTGGGTGAAGAACGTCCTGATCTTCGTGCCGCTCCTGACCGCCCACCGCTACACCGACCTGCATGCGCTCACTGCCGCCTGCATCGCGTTCGCATCGTTCAGCCTGCTCGCGTCGTCGGTGTATCTGCTCAACGACATGCTCGATCTCGACGCCGATCGCCGCCACGCGCGCAAGCGCAGCCGGCCGTTCGCCTCGGGGCGGCTCACGCTCAAGTTCGGCATCGTGCTGACCATCGCGCTGCTCGGCGCCGGGGCGGGGCTCGCCGTACTGCTGCCATGGAAATTCGGCGCGGTGCTGGCCGCCTACTTCGTGGCCACGGTCGCCTACTCGTTCGCACTCAAACGCATGACGCTCGTCGACGTTTTCACGCTCGCGTGTCTCTATACCGTGCGCGTGATCGCCGGCGGCACGGCGACCGGCATTCCGCTTTCGTACTGGCTGATCCTGTTCTGCGTGCCGATCTTCCTCTCGCTCGCGATGGTCAAACGCTATGTCGAACTCGACACCATCCTGCGCGAAGGCAAGACCGAAGCGGCCGGCCGCGGCTACATCACACAGGACATCTCGATCCTGCGCTCGTTCGGCACGGCTTCCGCCTACCTGGCCGTGCTCGTACTCGCGCTTTATATGAATACGCCCGAAATGCGGCAGTTGTACCAGCACCCGCAGGCGCTGTGGGCGACCTTCGCTCTCACGCTTTACTGGGTGAGCCGTATCTGGATGTGCGCGTTTCGTGGCAACATGCACGACGATCCGATCGTCTTTGCGTTCAAGGACCGTGCGAGCCTCGCCGTGATGGCGCTTTGCGGGCTCAGCATGCTGCTGGCGACGTGATCTCGCGCCCGCCCGCCACGACGCCTCAGGCCATGGTCGCACTTCCCCTCGCCCGCAGCGGCGCGCATGGGGCCGATGCGCGGCAGGCTCGCGCGCCGGGCCCCGTGCTCGCGCCGTCCGTTTCGGTCGCGCTCGACCTGATCCGCTTTCTGCTCGCGCTCACGGTCGTGATCGGCCATTGCACGCAGCGCTACTTCCAGTACGAGTGGCCTGACCTGACCGGGGCGGCCGTGGTGGCGGTCGGGGGCTTCTTTGTGCTGAGCGGCTACACGATCCGCTCGTTTTCTCCGCCCTCGCCTTCGTTCGACCTGCAGCGTTTTTTCGTCGATCGCGCGAGCCGCCTGCTGTCGATCAGCTTGCCCGCACTCGCGCTGACGGTGCTGCTCGACGCGTACGCCTCGAGCGCCTCGCCACAGTGGTATGCGCTGTGCTGGGGCAGCGACGCAACTCAGCCGGTGCTCAGGCTGCTGGCGAACGCCACGCTGTTTTCCCAGTCATGGGGCGCCGACATCGTGCCGTTCTCGAATTCGCCGTTCTGGAGCCTTAGCTACGAAGCGGGCTTCTACGCGATCTGGGCCGCGCTCGCGTATGCACGCACGCGCCGCCATTCCTTCGCCTTGCCGCTTGCCGTCGCCCTTCTGTTCGGCCCGAACATCATCGCGATGATGATGTTGTGGCTGGTAGGGGTCGCCATCTACGATCTGTTCGCCCGCACGCTCTCGCGCCGCACGCTGCTGTTGCTCGCCGTGGGCTCCGTGTGCGCGGCGCTGCTGCTTGCGACATGCTATCTGCCGTTCAAGCCTGTGCTGCAGTCGTCGATCGAGTGGCTCTTCGATCTGGTGGGCGGCAATCGTCAGCGCATTGGCGCGAGCCTCGTGTTCGGCGCCGTGATGTTCTGCTTCTTCATGGTCGCCCTGCTCGCCGTCCTGAGGCTCTACGAGCCGCGTCTGCACGTAAGCCGCCGGGTCGTGCGCGCGGCAAGGCGGGCGGGCGAGGCGACGTTCCCGCTGTACCTCATGCACTTCCCCATGCTCGTCGCCGCGACCGCGGCGCACCTGTACAACCCGCATTCGAGCCTGCAAAAGATCCTGTTGCTTGCCGCGCTCGTGCTGGCCGCCTTTGTGGCCGCACCCATCGGGGCACGTTTGAAGAACCTGCTGCGCGCGCTGTTCAACCGCGCGCTGACACGGCAAACGGCCTGAAGCGCGGGCGCGATGCCGGTGCGGCTCGCGGCACGCCCGCGCCGCGGCACCAGGGCGTGGCCGCCGCACGCATCGAGGGCGGTTTCGCGTCCAATGGCTTACCTGTGTGAACTTCGTCGCGAAGGCGTGGCGCGGCAGATCGTTCGCGTTCTCGCCGGGCACGGTGCGCTTGCTCGGGCGCGATGGACTCAATGCACGAACTCAACACAAAAACGCAACGCAAAAACGCACAGCGCGAACAAGCACCGGATTAACCGCCCCCATCCGCGGGCAACGGCGCCTGCGAAGGCAGGCTCGCACGCGCAGCGCTGCGCCGTGCGGACATTTTGCTCAGCACGGCCATTGCCGGGCGCTCCACGAGCAGGTGGAACACGTACGCAAGCGCGAGCGCGATGAGGAAGAAGCCCATCGACCAGAAGATGCTGACCGGCTTGATCGAATGGGAGCGCCAGGAGACCAGGGCAACGAAGATCGGGATATGCACGATATAGAGCGAATAGCTGAATTCGCCGACTTTTTCGAGCGCCCGCATGACAAGGGCCCGACTCGCGCGCGCGTGCAGCGTCCACGCGAGAAACGGCGCGAATGCAATCGCCCAGAGCTGGAACTGCACGTACTGTATCGGCGCGGCGCAGCCCAGCACGAGCATGAGCGGCGCAACGACGGCGACCGTACTTTTGCGCACTCGCTCGCCCTGCACTTCCCGCTCGGCGATCCAGGCGCCGAGATACCACGACGCCCAGTACGACGTGAACACGACAACCCCGCGCCGCTCCAGCAGAAAGTACGAGACCGCACCCAGCGCGACGAGGCCCGCGAGCGTCCAGTTCGAACCGATGCGCCGCCGCATGGCGAACAGCAGCGGATAGATCGCATAGAACTGGATTTCGAGCGAAAGCGTCCAGAGCGCGCCGTTCGAGCCATAAGTCGGCGCGGCGATGCCTTGCAGCGCAAGCAAATTGCCGGCAAACGCGCCCAGACCGATATCGCCGATTCGGTCGTTATGCGGCCAGAAGGTCGCGCTGAAGCTGTCGAGCGCAAAGGTCAGCAGCAGCGCGCAAAACAGCACGGGATAGATGCGGATGAATCGCCGCAGCAGGAAGTCGCCGGCGTCGAGCCGGTAAAGCGGATTGCGCGCGAGCCGCGCCGCATGGCCGCGATGAATGCAATAGCCGCTGATCACGAAGAAAATCGGCACGCCGATCGAGCCCCAGACGAACGGAATCGTCAGGTATGCGAACACCGTATCGAGCGAAAACAGCGAATGGTGGCCCGCAATGTATTCGCGGATGCCCACCCATGCGATGACGCGGCAATGAAAGTACGCGACGATCATCGCCGCGATGCCGCGCATGGCCTCGACATTGCGCGCGCTGTCGGCGTCCCCGCTCTTCATCTGATGGCTCTTGGCTTAAGTTTCACGGCACGTGCTCGCGGATGCGCCCGGCGCCCCCGCCGAAGGTACCTGTGATTTAAGCAAAGCGACGCCCGCCCCTCTGTGCGCGGGCATACACACCCCGCGCCGCAAAGGCGCCCCGCCGCCTTTGTATAATCGCGCATTCCTCCTTCCGGTCGCGGTTTCCTTTCATGCTCAGTTTTGCCCTCGGCTTTCTCGTTTCACTGCTGGTCACGCTGCTGATCGTGCGTTACGCGCATCTGCATGAAAGGTTCTCCGTCGACTCCGACCTCGCGGGCGTGCAGAAATTTCACGTGCGGCCTGTGCCTCGCATCGGCGGAACGGGCATCCTCGCCGGGCTCATCGTGGCCGCCGCGCAGTTGCACGGCGCGTATCCGGCCGTCTCCGGCGGCATACTCGGCATCGTCGCGTGCGGGTTGCCCGCGTTCGCCTCGGGACTGATCGAAGACCTCACCAAGCGCGTCTCGCCACTTGCTCGCCTCCTCTGCACGATGGCCGCCGCCGCGCTCGCGTTCTGGTTCCTCGGCATCGCGGTCACGCGCATCAGCGTGCCGCCGCTCGACTTCCTGCTGTCCTACGCGGCAATTTCGTTCGTCATCACCGTGCTCGCAGTCGCGGCGCTCGCCAACGCGATCAACATCATCGACGGCTTCAACGGCCTCGCCTCGATGGTCGCGTTCATGATGTTCGCCTCGCTCGCCTACGTGGCGTTCCAGGTGCACGACCCCGTCGTGCTCTCCGCGTCGTTCATCATGATGGGCGCGGTGCTCGGCTTCTTCATGTGGAATTTCCCGGCGGGCCTGATCTTCCTCGGCGACGGCGGCGCGTATTTCATCGGCTTCATGCTCGCCGAGCTGTCGATCCTGCTCGTCATGCGCAACCGCGACGTGTCGGCCTGGTATCCGGTGCTGCTCTTCATGTATCCGATCTTCGAGACCTGCTTCTCGATCTACCGGAAGAAGTTCGTGCGCGGCATGTCGCCCGGCATTCCAGACGGCGTGCACCTGCACATGCTCGTCTACAAGCGCCTCATGCGCTGGGTCGTGGGCGCGCGCAACGCCCGCGAACTCACGCGGCGCAATTCGCTCACTTCGCCGTACCTGTGGCTGCTCTGCCTGATCGCCGTGATTCCGGCCACGCTGTTCTGGCGCCACACGGTGCATCTGTTCTGCTTCGTCGTGCTGTTCGCGCTTACCTACGTGTGGCTCTACGTGAGCATCGTGCGCTTTCGCTCGCCGAAGTGGCTCGTCGTGCGCAAGACGCGCAGGCGCTGAAAACGGCTTTCCGGCTCTACCGCGCAGCCACGGCGCATGTGGCCCCGCTTCGCGCGTAGAATCGAAAGGAACGGCGGCGCGCATGCCTCATGCCCGCCGCCGCTTCTTTTCGACGTCCATTTCGATTCAGGGAAAGCCGATATGAGCCGTTATCTCGCGTTTGCGCTTGCACTGTTCGCCGTGACGCTCGCTGCCTGCAACACCATCGCTGGTGCGGGCGAGGACATTTCGAAGGGCGGCCAAGCCATCACCAATTCGGCTGAAAAGGCCAAGTAACCCGCTTGTGGATGAGTCGCGGCGCGAGCCGGCGCTCACGCCGCGGCGCCTTCGCGCAGGCGCGCATTTTCGGCCTCCAGCTCGCGCACGCGCGCCTCGCGTTGCGCCGCGGCCTCTTCCAGTTCGCGAATGCGCGCCTCGCGCTGCTCTAACGCCGACTTCACGTCCGCCGCCTCGAAGCGCTGCGGAATATGCTGCGGGCAGTTCATGTCCCACGCGTTCACGGTGAAGACGATCACCCGCTCCGCGCGCGCCTTGTAGCCCGGAGGCATCAACTGCGCTAGCAGCGCCGCATCCTGCGCCGCATCGACGACCCGCGCGCGGCCCCAGATCTTCACGCGACGCCGCCGCGCATAGTCGATCACGAATAAATGCGCCTTCGGGTTGTCGGCGAGATTGCCGAGCGTGATGTACTGCTGATTGCCGATGAAATCGGCGAACGCGATGGTGTGCTCGTCCACCACGTGCAGAAAGCCCGCCGGGCCGCCGCGATGCTGGATGTACGGCTGCCCTTCGGTATTCGCGGTGCCGAGGAACACGCTCGTTTGCGCGCCGATGAACGCCTGAATCTCGGGCGTGAGCGCCACGCCCCAGGCATGGTCGCGCTCCACGCGCGCATACAGCTCGCGGGAACCGAGGCGCTCCTGCATCGCCTTGACCGTCGGCGAAAACGCCACGTCGCTCGGATAACGGTGGACGCGATCGGCGTTCGAGGCGTTCGAGGCGTTCGAGGTCATGTCGGACTCCTTTGCAGCGCGCTGCGGAGTCTAAAGACTAGTTTCTTCCGTCAGAAAAGATAATCCCCCAGCAATGAGAATCATCCTCCCGAATTGTGGAAGGGCAAGCGGCCTGCGGGCATGCGGTTCGCTGCTCCGACGCTTCGCGCCCCGCGCACGCCAGCCGCACACAAGGCACATATTCGGGCGCGGCGGCAATTCCCGCGCCGTGCGGCCCGAAGCGCGCTACCCTTGATGTTCACGCCGCGTGGCGCGAGTCCAATCAACCGCCCGACGGCCTCATGCGCCGGGCGCCATGGCAGGGAGTCGAACATGTCGAAAACGATCTGGATTGTCGTCGCCAACCGCGTGACCGCGCGCATTTTCGCCGCAGAAAGCCCGCTGGGCGCCATCGACGAGGTCGAAACGCTGCTGCATCTGCAGGGCCGCATGCTCGATGAGAATCTCGTGACCGACAAACCGGGGCGCACCACCGACCGCGTCGGCTTCGGCCGCAGCGCGACCGATCCCGACACCAGCCAGCACGATCACGAAGCCACCGTGTTCGCGGCGGAGATCGCGACCACGCTCGCGAAGGCCCGCAACGACGCACGCTACGGCACGCTTGTGCTCGCGGCGCCGCCCGCGTTCCTCGGTGTGCTGCGCAAGGCGATCGACGCGCAAACGCGCAGCCTCGTCACGCTCGAACTCGACAAGGATCTCGCGGCGCTCGACGCGCGTGCGCTACGCTCGCGACTGCCTGAGCGGCTCGTGCGGGCCGAGGCGTAAGCCAGGCTGATCCGCAACATGCGCGCGGGCTGCCATCCCGCGCGCCGGGCAACGCTTGCCCCGAGCGGCCCGCGGCTCACCCCGCGAGATGCGCGACACACGCGCGCACGAGGCCGATGGCGTTCTCGCCCGCCAGCATGCCGAGCAGCCCGACGAGCGCGATGGTCGGCGGCGCGGGCGATTTCACCTGCAGCACGTTGTAGAGCAGCCCCGCGAGCGCGCCGACCGCGAACGACACCAGATACCCCTTCATCGTCATCTCCCGTTCGTCGTGCCGCGCTCACGCCATGTCGATCACGACGCGCCCGGGCGTGCCCGCCGCGACCGCCTCGTAGGCTTCGCGCGAGCGCGCAAGCGCGAAGTGCGCGGCCACGACGGGCGGCTCGAACTGGCCCGCATCGAACGCTTCGGCAATCGCGCGCATGAGCGGCGCGGACTCGACCACACCGAGCTTCGCACTATCGGCGCCGAGCAGCTGCGTTTCGTTGTGATAGAAGTCGATCAGGTCGAACTCCACGCGCCGCTTGCCCGTTGCGCTGATCTCGACCACGCGGCCACGCCGCTTCGCAAGCGAAAGCGCCAGTTCGAACGCCACGCCCCCGACGGCGTCGTAGACGACGTCCACGCCTGCGCCGCCCGTCAGCTCGCGCACGCGTTCGGCGGTGTGCTCGTCCATGGGCACGAAGGCGTCGATGAGACGCGCGGCCGGCGAACCGGCAGGCGGCGCCTCGCGGCCCACGCCGATCACGCGCGCGCCGCGCGCCTTGGCGATCTGCGTGACCGCGCCGCCCACACCGCCCGACACGCCGATCACAGCGATCGTTTCACCCTCGGCAAGATGCGCGTAATCGACGGTGCCAAGCCAAGCCACGACGAAGTTCACGCCAATGGACGCAGCCTGCGCGTGTGAAAGTGCCGCGGGCTTAAGCGCGAGCGCGGCCACAGGCACCTCGATGAACTCGGCGTGCGTGCCGTCGCGCGTGAAGCCGATGTCGCCGCCCGTGCCCCAGACCTCGGCGCCGAGCCATTGCGCGGGGCCCGCCACCACCACGCCGCTGAAGTCGCGGCCCGGCACGCGTGGCGGCACGGTGTGCTCGAAATGACCGGAGACGTTCTTCACGTCGCTCGGGTTGACCGAGGCGGCGCGCACCTGCACGAGCGCGCTATCGGCGCCGGGCACGGGCGTGGGCAGATCGACGTACTCGAGCACCTCGGGCTTGCCGAAGGTCTTGAACTGGATGGCTTTCATGGCGGAACTCCGTGGGTTCAGGGGCGCCGCGCCTTTGCGTGGGGCAAAGGCGGCAGCGCATTGAACGGAAGTCTAGTTTGCCGGCATCCCGTTGAGTGGAC